>DASZLU010000134.1:0-30987 GCA_035552195.1 Allostellaceae bacterium
CTCAAGGGCAAGACCGTCGGTGTCGCCTCGACCGGCTCGCCGACCGAATGGGTGGCGTTCGAGTTGGCGCGTCTCAAAGGCTGGGCCAAGGCCGATATCAAGACGGTCGGTCTCGGCGGCACGCAGGCATCGATCGCGGCGCTGCGCGTGCATCAGGTCGATGCCGTCGTTGCCGATACGGCCGTTGCTTATACGCTGGAGCCGCAAAAGCAGGGCCGCGCCATCGTCAATTGCGCCGATTACGTGCCCAATTTCATCATGCACGCCAATTTCGCCTCGACCAAAGCGGCGGGCGAGCAGCCCGAAGCGGTGAAGGCCTTCTGCGCTGCCTGGTTCGACGCGGTTACCTTCATGAAGAAGAACAAGGACGAGACCAACCGCATTGTCGCGCCGGTGACGCAATTATCGCCCGAGGTGCAGGCGAAGAATTACGATCTCGTCGTGCCGCTCCTGTCGCTGACCGGGCGCTTCGATGCGAAGGGTCTCGCCGCCCTGGCGCGGTCGTATGTCGAGCTGAAGATCACCGACACCGAGCCTGATATGACCAAGCTCCATACCGAGAAATTCCTGCCGCTTTCGGCTTAACGAGGAAACTCATGTTCTACGAACCGGACAAGAACAATCACGGGCTGCGCTTCAATCCGTTCAAATCGATCTGCGTGCCGCGGCCGATCGCCTGGGTCTCGTCGCAGAGTCTCGACGGTGTGCCCAACCTCGCGCCGTTCAGCCAGTTCACCAATTTATCCTTCGATCCGCCGATGGTGGTGATCTCGGCCCGTTTCGGCACCGACACGGCGCGCAACGTCAACGCGACATCCGCGGTCGTGCCGGCGGAGATCGACGAAGCGGCGCTCGCCGGGCTCGAGATGCTGCCCTCGACCTTGGTGAAGCCAAAGCGCGTCGCCGCCTCGCCGGTGCAGATGGAGTGCACGCTGTTCTCCTCGATGGTCGTCCCGGGCCGGCTGCCCGATCACGGCCATAACCTCATCATCGGCCGCGTCGTCGGTGTGCATATTCGCGATGAGGTCATCAAAGATGGCCGTATCGATATCACGTCGATCCGGCCGCTCGCACGCATGGGCTATCTGGACTACACGAGCGTGCAGGAGGTGCTCACCATGCCGCCGCCGGACGGGCCGAATTCGGAGCAATCGCGCCGCGGTCTCGAAGGCCGGCCCGAGATGCCGGTGGCGCATCCGGAACCGGCGGGTGCGAAGTAATGAAACGGCTCGCATTCGCCGCGCTCGCGGCGGTTTCTTTCGTGACGAGCGCGCAGGCCGCGGATCATCTGCGCATCGGCCGTTCGCCGGGCTTTGCCTTCGCCTACGTGCCGCTCGATATCGCGAAATCGCAAGGCATACTGCAAAAGGCAGGTCTCGACGTCGATATCATCTCTTTCGAAGGCGCCTCGAAGATGGATCTCGGCATGACCTCGGGCTCGGTCGACATCACGCTCGGCAGCCCGATGGAGATCGCCGCCATCGCGAAGGGCATGCCGGCCAAAGCCGTTGCAGTCATTGCCCGGCCGGTGCGCGAGCTGGCGGTCCTCGTGCCCTATGATTCGCCGCTGAAATCGATCAAGGAGCTGAAAGGAAAATCGATCGGCATCGCGAGCGTTGGGTCGATCACCCAGTGGGCGGCGCTGGAGCTGGCGCGCTCGCAGGGCTGGAAACCCGAGGACATCAACCAAGTCTCGATCAGCTCGAGCGCGAATGCGGCGACGGTGGCGATGCGCACGCATCAAGTCGACGCCGATGTCGGCAATCTGATGACCGGTGTGGTGCTGGAGAGGCAAAAACAGGCGCGCGTTCTGGCGCTCGCTTCGGACTACGCCAGCGATTTCATCATGCATGAGATGTCGGCAAGCGATGCGCTGATACAGTCCAATCCCGACGCGATCCGCCGCTTCGTCAAAGCATGGTTCGAAGCGGCGGATTTTATGCGCACGCACAAGGCCGAAACCGTCGCAGCGGCGATGCCGGTGACGAACCTCAGCGCCGAGAACGAGAGCCAGGAATACGATCTGCTGATGCCTGAAGTGACCGCCAACGGTAGGCATGAGCCGGCGATGATGCAGCGTGTCGCCGATTCTTTCGTCGAGTTGAAGGTGCTCGATCGCCGGCCCGATATCGACAAGTTCTATACCGACAAATTCCTGCCTTAGGACGAGGTTAGCGCCAGAGTTTGTGGCTGGCGAGGCGCGCGCCCTCGGCGAGGGCTTTGAGCTTCGCCCAGGCGATCTGCGGATGGACGCGCCCGCCGAGGCCGCAATCGGTTCCGGCGATCACATTCTCGCGCCCGACGATGCTCGCGTAGTTGAGGATGCGATCGGCGACGAGTTCCGGGTGCTCGACGACATTCGTCGCGTGGCTGACGACGCCGGGAATGAGGATTTTGCCGTCGGGCAGCTTCGCCTCGCGCCAGATTTTGTATTCGTGCTCGTGCCGGACGTTACCGGCCTCGACCGAGAAGGCTTGCGCTTTGACGCGCAGCATCACGTCGGCGATGTCTTTCAGCGGCAGATCCGCGACATGCGGACCGTGCCAGCTGCCCCAACAGATATGATAACGCACGCGCTCCTCGGGAATGCCGGCGAGTGCCTGGTTGAGCGCCTCGATGCGCAGGAGCGCGTAGCTTTTATATTGTTCGAGGGTCGGATGCGGATCGAGCATGTCCCACGTGTCGGGCAGGCCCGGATCGTCGAGCTGCAACAGGAAGCCGGCGTCGACGATGGCGCGATATTCGACGGCGAGGGCCCTGGCGATGGCGTCGAGGAAATCCGCGTCGCTCTTGTAATGCGCGTTTTGCCCGCGGCAGAACATCTCGAGGCTGCCGACGGCGATCGAGGTGACGAAGGCCTCCGTGATGCCGGCAGTGCCGGCGGCGGCTTTGAGATCGGCGAGGTCGCGTTTCAGCGCAGCTTCGCCGGTGTAAGCGATCGGCGCGATGCAGGCGGGACGCGAGGCGACGCTCGGGACGCCGGCGCCTTGCGCATAAAAATCGGCGAATTCGCGCTGCTCCCAGCGCTCGCCGACGATGCGCATCGGCTGACCGGGCCTGGCGCGCTCGGGTGCGGCGGCGGCGGCCGGGGTTGGGCCAAAGCCGGCGAGGCGGCCGAAGATATAAGTGCCCCAAGCGGCGAGGTCGGCGGCGGCGCGCATCGGCTTGCCGAACTCGCCGTCATTCGGCACATCGACCGCGACTTCTTGCTGCGCTTTTACGACATCCGCGACGGCAGTCTTGAGCAGCGCGTCGACTTCGTTCGCACTCGCGTTTTTGGTCCAAGCTTCGCGCAGCGCATCGGGACGCGGCAGGCTGCCGGCATGGGTGGTGAGGATGCGATCGGTGCTGTGTTTCATGCCTTCCTCCTTTTTTTCTCTAACGCGCCGGCGGCTGGCGCCAGCCCGGTCACTTGCAGTGCAAGCATACGGCGTAGCCGTATCAGGCCGGCTTTTAATGTAGGATCGTCGGCCGCGATCCAACGGCGAATTTCAGACGCGAAGGTCGCAAGCAGCGCCTGCGCCACGAGTTGCGGGTCCTCGCGCGTGCCAAGCCGCTTCGCGTCGCGCGCCTGTGTCACGAAAGAGGCGAGGTGGCCTACCATGCGGCCGCAACTCGCCTGGAACTGCTCGGCCTGGCGTCCCCTCAGATACAGGGTCATCTCGCGCAGCACGACGCGCGACAATTCCGGTTGCGGCGCGAAGAAATTATAGAAGCCGCTGAAATACGAGACGAGCCGGTCGACGAAGACTTGCTCTTTCGCCGCGCGCACGAAGGCACTCTCGACGACGGTGTTGAGCTCATCGTTGAAGATCAGGAACAGCAGATCGCGCTTGTCGGAGGCGTAGGTGAAGAGAGTGCCGAAGCCGACATCCGCGCGCTTGGCGATGTCGCGCATCGTCGTGTCGTCGTAGCCGCGCTTCACGAAGAGCGTGCGCGCCGCTTTGCGGATGCGCTGCAGCTTCTCGGCCTTGTTCTTCGCCCGCAAGCCCAGCGGCGGCGCGGCTTCAGTACTGGTGTCGAGCAGTGCGGCCGGCGTAAATCCCTGACGGTCCATTAGCGACTCACGCGAGTTGACGCTTTTCCGAATTTAGATCAGGATCGAAAAAGATCACAATCGATAATTACACCGTTGCTGGGAGGGATCAAGATGGCGCGACAGGTGCATCTCGTGGGCAGCGTGGGTCTCGACACGGTGAGCGAGGTTTTCGCCACCTGTGGCTCTCTCCTCGGCCCTCATCTGAAGCGCGTTCCCGATGGCGAGCCGGGCGGCCGCCGGCTGTGGATCAGCTGGCAATTCGCGGTTTTGCGCGCCAATTCCTATCTCCAGGCCGACACCTCGCAGCATCGCTCCGGCCCGGCATTGGCTTCCATCCAATGAAAATCGCCGACGGTGTGAAGCCCGGAATGCGGCACTGCGCGCGCGCAAGCCCGAGCTGGTGCGACACATATTGCAAACCCATGCTGACGCGGCACGCGACGGCTGAAGAAAATCCTGAGACGGGGGTAAAGAGGAATCATGGCGAATAAAATTGCGGCGCTGATCGCGCTCGCGTTAGGCGCGGCGGTAGCGCCGGCGGTGAAGGCCGACGAGATCAATCTGCTGTTCGGCACGACCTTGCCGGCGCAGGTGCATCTCAATATGCGCGTGCTGCATCCGTGGGCCGAGAAGATCAACGAGCAGGGCAAAGGCATCGTCCATATCGATGTCCGCGACGGCGAGTCGATCGCCAACCTCTCGAATTTCTATTCGCGGGTTCAGGACGATGTGATCCAGATTTCCTGGGGTCTGCAAACCGCAATCGGCGGCAAGTTCCCGCGCACGTCGGTCGCGGGCTTGCCTTTCGAGGTCGAGAAGGCGGAGATCGGCTCGGTCGCGTTGTGGCGTCTCTACAAGAGCGGCATGCTCGATGCCGAATACGACACGGTTCAGCCGCTTTATGTGATCACGTTTCCGCCGTCCGGCGTCCATTACGCGAAGCAGCCAAGGACGCTCGAGAACCTGAAAGGCTTGAAGATCGCGACCGGCTCGAAGGTGACCGCCGACGCGATCGACCGTTTGGGCGGGACGCCGCTCTCGATGGTGACGAGCGAATACTACACCGCCGTGCAGCGCGGCATGGTCGATGCCGTGCTGGTGCAATGGACGGCCTTCCAACCCTTCAAGCTGCAGGACGTGACCTTCTATCACCTCGAGACCAAGCTCGGCGGTGCGGCCGGGATGGTCTTCATGGCGAAGAAGAAATACGACGCGCTGCCCGCTGCGGTGAAAAAGATTCTCGACGACAATTCCGGCGAGGCCGAAAGCCGCGTCTACGGCAAGTTCTGGGACGATGTCGATAACGAAGGCCGCGATATGGTGAAGGCGCTCGGCGACAAGCATCAGATCGTCCAGCAAACGCCCGAGATGGCGGCGCAATGGCGCAAAGCCGTGGAGCCGGTGATCGGCGATTGGGTCAAGTCGACGCCCGACGGCGAGAAAGTGCTGGCGGCGTTTCGAGATCAAAGCGCGAAAGTGAAGGCGGGGAAATGAGCCAATGATACGTGCGATTGTTGTAGCGCTGAGCTTTCTCGGGTTGGGCCTCGCGCCGGCGGAGGCCGCGACCAAGATCCGCGTGATGTACACGGCGGTGAGCGGCTATTCCTCGGCCTATATCGCCAAGGATCAGGGCTTCTTCGAGAAGCGCGGGCTCGATGTCGAGCTCATCCTGGCGCCGCAGGGCGGGGCGATCATCGAAGGCCTGGTCAGCGGCAGCGCCGAGATCGGTACCCCGACGCCGACCGTGTTCCTGCAAGCAGTGGATAGCGGCCTCGACACGGTTGCGATCGCTGCAACAAACGCCTTTCCCGAGAAATCGAAATCCGGCGTGCTTGCGCGGAGCGAGGTCAGCATCCATTCGGCGCAGGATCTGATCGGCAAGAAGGTCGGTGTGCCCGGCATCAACGGTCTGCTCGATGTGGTCTTCCGCCAATGGCTCGCACATAAGGGTGTCGACACGAAGAATGTCACTTATGTCGAAGCGTCTTTCCCGCAGATGAGCGACATGCTGAAGAGCGGCACGGTCGACGCGGTCGTTGCCGTCGATCCGTTCTATGCGCGGATCATCGATCAGAAGACCGGCTATCTCGTCGACAGTTACACGAGCGTTCTGCCTGACGGAACGATCGCCTCGGTCTACGCCGCGACCGGCAAATGGGCGAGCGAGCATGCCGACGCGGTCAGATCCTTCCAAGGCGCGCTCGCCGAAGCGGCGGCCTTCAGCAAGGACGAGGCGCATGCGGCTGCAGTGCAGGAGAGCATCGCGCGCTATACCAAGCTGCCGGTCCCCGTCGTCGCCGCGCTGCCGATCCCCAATCTGGTGGCGACGATCAAGCCGGGCGATCTCGATTTCTGGATCGGCGTGATGAAAGAACGCGGTATGCTGACCGCGTCGCCCGATCCGGCGAAATCCGTGATCGCCTGGGACCCGAAATAGGAGCGCTGTCATGACGGCCACGCGCATCACCAATGTCTCGATCTTCGACGGCACCGGCGTCGCGGCTTTTCCGGGCGAGGTGCTGATCGAGAACGAGTTCATCAAGAGCGTCGCGCGGGGCGGCGAGCGTATCGCGGCGCCGGGCGCCGAAATGATCGATGGCGGCGGTGGCACGCTGATGCCGGGGCTGATCGAGCCGCACGCGCATCTGACCTTCACCTGCTCTGTCGATCGCATCGTTCCGACCTTCATGCCGCCGGTCGAAGAGCATGTCTTCGTGACCGCGCATAACGCCAAGACCATTCTCGATCACGGCTATACCTCCGCGTTCTCCGGCGGGGCGACACGGCCGCAGATCGAGGTCCGGCTGCGCGACGAGATCGCGCGCGGCTTTGTGCCGGGGCCCCGCCTCAAGGCCTCGTCGTTCGAGCGCGCGGTCGATGGCGCGCGTCAAGGCTATCGCCAGGGCGTCGCCGAGGTCGAGAAATTCTGCGCCGAAATGATCGCGCTCGGCGTCGATTCGATGAAGTTCATCCTGTCGGGTGCGAAATCGGTCATCCCGCAACATTTCGACGAGATGGCCTATAGCGAAAGCGAGATCGCGGCGGCGTCGCGGATCGCGAAAGAGAAGGGCATCAACCTGCTCGGCCATACCTATAACTCGGCCTCGATCCAGCTCGCGATCCAGCACGGGTTCCGCGCGCTTTTCCATTGCAACTTTGCCGACGAGAAAACGCTCGATCTGATGGAAAAGCACAAGAGCGAATTCTTCGTCGTCCCGGCGGTCGGCATCATCGAGGCGGGTGTGAAGAACCACGCTGAGATGGGCGAGCACGCCATCGAGCGCCAGCCTGAGGCGCAGCTGGGCTTGAAGCAAATCGATGAAGGCCAGCTCAAGGTTGTGCCGGCGATGCGCAAGCGCAGCATCCGCGTGCTGCCCGGCGGCGATTACGGCTTCGCCCATAACCCGCACGGCCGCAATGCCTGGGAAATGGAATTGTTCGTTCACAAATTCGGCTTCACCGCCGCCGAGACGCTCGCCGCCGCCACGAGCGACGGTGCCGCGCTGATGGGGATGGCGGATACGCTCGGCCAGGTGAAGCCGGGTTACATCGCCGATCTGCTGATCGTCGCGGGCGATCCCCTCAAGGATATCCGCATCCTGCAGGACAAGACGAAGCTGACCCATATCCTCCAGAGCGGCCGGTTCTATAAGCGGCCGGAAGCGTCGCGGGCCGCCGCAGAATAGCGGACGGGTCATTCCTGCACCGTCATAGCGAGGCCGTAGGCCGGAGCAATCCAGTCTGTTGACGCACTGGATCGCTTCGCTTCTGAGCTTGTTGAAGGGCTCGCAATGACGAATTAATTGGTACACCGTCACTCCCGCGAAAGCGGGAGTCCATAGAGGCCGCTGGATGCCCGTTTTCGCGGGCATGACGGGGAAGAACGAGACCGTAGAACGCTAGCGCCGCTTCGTCGCTTTCGCTTTCTTCGCCTTCTTCACCACTTTCGCCTTCTTCTTCACCGCGTGGGCTGGTTTCGCGGCTTTGCGCTTCTTCCACAACTCGCTGGTTGCGATGTCGGCGCCCTCGCGCATCGCCTTGAATTTCTCCCACACCACGGTCGGGTGGACTTCGGTGTGGTAGAGCGCTTGGGATGAAAAGCCGCAATCGGCGCCGGCCATGACGTTGTCGCGCCCGACGATCTTGGCAAACCGCATCAGCCGCTCGGCGATGAGCTGCGGATGCTCGACGATGTTGCTGGCATGGGTGATGACGCCGGGGCAAACGACGCGGCCCTCCGGCACCTTCACGTCCTCGAAGAGATGGTATTCGTGCTCGTGGCGCGGATTGGCGCATTCGAAGCTGAACTGCCCGGCTTTCACCTTCAGCACGTAGCGTATGATGTCGGAGAGCGCGGCCTCGTAAATCCGCGGACCTTCGTTGATGCCATAGCAGGTGTGGAAGCGGATCTGCTCCGGCTTTATGCCTTTGATCGCGGCATTCGTCGCCTCGGTATAGATCTCGGCCTTGCGCTTCATCTGCTTTTCGTCGAGATGCGGGTCGACGAAGAGATCCGGCAGGAAGGGGTCGTCGATCTGCACGATCAATCCGGCATCGGCGATGGCGCGGTATTCATGGCCGAGCGCGTCGGCGAGGGCGTGGAAGAACTCCTCGTCGCTCTTGTAGTACTCGTTGCGGCCGACGCCGGACGGTGCGGTCGCCGGCAAGAAGACATGGTCGTGCGACACGCCGGCCATCTCGGCCGCGGCCTTCACATTGGCGATGTCGTTGCGCACCAGCGTCTCGCCTTTGTATTTGACCGGCCCAACGCAGACCATCGGCCGCATCGGCACCGCCGCCCCGCCGAGCATCGCGGCTTTGAAATACTCTTCGTAATATTCCGGGAAGGCGGCGATTTCCTTCTCGAACATCGGGAAGCGCTGATTGCGCGCCTCGAAGCCGTCGAGCCGTGCCTGGATGTAAGAGAAGAATCCCGGCTTCGAGAATTCGCCGTCGGTCACGTAATCGATGCCGCAGGCCGCTTGCTGGCGGATAGTGTCTTGCACCGCGCGCGAGAGCGTGCCGTCGAAGGTGGCTTCGTCATAGCTCTGATCGGTGTATTTCGCCTTGATCTGGTCGAGCAGATCGTGTGGCCGCGGCAGGCTGCCAATATGCGTGATCTGGATGTGGTCGGTATTCTGCTGGCTCATGGTGTGCCTCTTCTCAGGGCTTGGGCAGGAATTCTTCCGTATAGAGCGTCTTCATGTCAGGCGCGTGATCGAGCAGCGCGAGATCGCTGAACGTGCGCTCGACCACGGCGAGGGCTTTGGGATCGAAGTGCCCGTCGAGCGAGAACATCGGCATTTGCTCTTTATAGACCGTCTTGGCGATCTCGGGCGTCAAGCCGGTGACCTTATCGGTGATGCGGATGGTCTCGTCCTCATGCGCGTTCATATAAGCGATGATCTCGAACCAGGCGACGAGAAAGCGCCGCACGAGATCGGGATTGCGCGCAATGACGTCGTTCGACGCGAAGATCACATGGGTGAGGAAATCCGGTACGACCGAGCCCATGCTGATGAGCACGCGCGCCCGGTTCTGCGATTGCAGCAGATAGGCATTCTCGGTCGAATCGACCGAGGCGTCGACATTGCCCGAGAAGAGTTGCGCCGTCATGCCTTCGAGACTACCGAGGCCGACGATCTTTACGCCGTTGGGACCCCAGCCTTGCCGGTTCGATGTTTCTTTCGCGACCCAAGCGGTGAGGCTGGCCGGGCCGGAGACCGCGATCGATTTGTCCTTGAGCTGCGATGGATCTTTGATCGGCGAATTCGGCAGCACGATGATGCACATGTTGCGCGGAGCGCCGTACATCGCAGCGATGGCTTTTTCGGGCGCGCCTTTGACGATAGCGGAAAGTTCGAGGCCGGAGCCGAGGGCGATATCGATGCTGCCGGCAACCAGCGCTTGCTGCTCGCGCGCCGCGCCGCCGAAGGCGATGCTTTCGGCATCGATATTGTGCTTCGCGAAGATGCCGGTCTCCATCCCGACCTCGACCGGCGAGAAGTCGAAGCCGGTCGGCTCGGGCTTGCCGATGCGCAGCTTGTCGGCGGCGAGGCACGGCGAGGCGGCAACAAATGCGACGCCGATCAGCGCGGCGAGAATACCAACTTTCATCCTCTTCCCCCTTTGCCGCGGTCGAGCGGCGTTCAATCGAGCTTTGCCGCCTCGGCGTGGATGCGCAACAACTCGGGAATAGTCTCGGGCTTGCGGCGACCGAAACCGCATTCAGTGCCGATGGCGAAGTTCGTCGCGTATTTGCGCGCCGTCGCCATCCGCCGAGCCGTGCCCTCGAGACCGTCGGTGTGATGGACGAGGCCGAGGGCGAAGACTGTCTCGGGTCGCAGCCGGAGCTTTTTGAGCGGCGCGAAATAAGCGTCGTCACTGCGATCGCGCGGCACCGGCATGTGGATCAGGTTGATCGGCCGTTTCACCTTCGCGTTAAGCCGGGTCGTCATATCGACCATGTCGCCCATATCCGTCGGCTCGACGACGTGACGATGATTGCTGTCGCCGTAGCAGAAATGGAACAACACCGGGATATCGGCCGGAACATGGTTGGCGAGATCGGCGAGGATCGTGGCAAACTTTTCCTGCATCGCCGCTTTATTGTCGCCATAAACGCCAGTGTCCTCGCGCTGCAGCCGGGCGAAGACGGCCGATGCGACATCGAACTGGATGCTCAAATCCTGATGCGGGATCGCGGCAGCGAGCTTGTCGATCTCGCGCTTCAGGGCCTCGTTGTAGATCGGATCGACCGGTGCCTGCAGGTTCTCGGCGAGGAAGAGCCAGAGCACCGAATGCGCCGGCACGAGATCGACCTGGAAGCGGGTGCCTGGTGCGATTTTGCCGGCGTCGCGCAGCCGCTTGAACGCAGCGTAGGATTCCTTTGCCTTGTCGGCATAGAAAAGATTATCGAAATGGATGTCGTCGACGCTCTTGCCGGCACGCAGCTTGTAGCGCTTGCGCGCCGTGCCGGTCGCATGGACCCGGAATAATTCGTCCGATTGCTCAAACGCCGGGCTGTTGGCGAAAACGACTTCGAGCCAGGTGATCCAGTCGAGCCGTTCGCCGGTCTCGCCGTCGGGAATCTGCTTGATTGCCGCGCCGAGCGCGCCGCCCACGGCGTTGAACACCGCCTCGGCATTTTCCATCGGCACCGAGCCGACGAGATAGCAATCGTGGGCCATGGCTTTATCTCCCTGGAGCGGTTTTCAACCGCGCGACGGCGGCATCGATGAAAGATTGATCGGTGTGTTTCGCCACGTCGATATGCGAATGAGTGAAGCCGAGCTCCTGCATCGCGTCGACGTTATGCTGCAAGGCTTCGATATCCGGTTTCGCGTTGGGATCGCGATACACGTCCTCACCCGGCAGCAGATAATAGGTGGCAAGAATATCCGGCGGTTGCTTGGTGATTTCGGCGAGCATGCCGACGGCATCGCGGCGGTTTTCCGGCACAAGCATCCAGCGGGTCACACGCACCATATCCTCGAAGAAATCGGCCAGCGCCGCGCCGTTGCGCTGGAGAAAGCCGGTACGCGCACAATAGAAGGCGAACTCCGTTACGCCGAGCGCATCGCGTTCCTTGAACAGCGTTCTCGCCGCTTCCGCCGTCTTGGGGTTGTGGGTATAGATCGCGTTCATGGTCACGAGATCGGCCTTGCTCTGGATCAGCATCGGCAGCATGTTGGGCAGCGAGGCTTCGATCAGCGTATAGTCTCGTTTATCCTCGAGCCCGTGCTTTTTCATCATGTAGCGCATGGCGATATCGACGACGCTGCCGGCGCCGTTCGAAGCAAGGACCTTGCCCTTCAAGTCTTCGACCGCGTGGATCGGGCCGTCTTTCTTCACCATGAAGTCGTTGGAATAGGCACCGGCGACACCGTCGCGATACCCATCCGCGACCAGCCGCAAATCTTCCATCTTCGCGCCGTCGAGGGCAATGCCGAAGGAGGAATAGCCCAGTGTCGCGATATCGATATCCTCGGTCGCAAGCGCCGTGACCTCGACCGACGATGCTTGGAAGAGCACGAAATCGACGGTGTAGGATTTGCCGAGATGCATCGCGATGTCGTTTCGTCCCAGCTTCATGGGAATCAGCTTTTCCGGCGAGGCCTGATACCCGATGCGGATCTTGATCGGGTCGGCATGGGCGCCAATTGCAAAGAGGGCGCAGCCGAAGGCGCCGATAATGGTACCAATCGTGGATCGCATCATGGCCTTCCCCCCGGTGGCTTGAATCAGAGCGCGGCGACCTGCCGGTGCAGATCGAGCACCGCCCCGATCGTCTCCGGCGTCGCTCGCGTCAATTCGGGGATCGGTGGATGGGAATGGCTTGTCGGGCCACTTGCATCGGGCAGGGGCGGACGGCCGAGACCGCAGAAAGAGCCGACGCCGAAATTCGGCACGACTTTCTCCGCCATCGCGATACGGCGCTTTGCGCCCTCGACGCCATCGGCGATGTTGACAAGGCCGAGATAGAGATAAGTGTCAGGCGAAAGAGCGAGGTCCTTGAAGGGTGTGTAGTCCTCCTGGCGATGCTCGGGAATAACCGGCAGATGGATGTAATCGACCCGCCGCGTCACCCGCTCGAGGATCGCATTCGCCGCATCGACGAGCACGCGGTTATCCTGGCCACCGGCGGGATCGTGATGCCAGATCGAGCAGATGTGAAAGCCGAGTTCGACCCCGGCCGGCACGCGATTGGCCAGCCAGGCGACGGAGTCCGCCATCTGCGCCAAGCTCCAATGGAACACGCGATGCAGCGGCTGATCCCAGGCGTCGGGCCGGCGGAGGTATTCCTCATGCTCCGCCTCCATGCCAATGTCGAGTTGGATTGCGAGGTCAGCCGCCGGGATGGCGGCGGCGATGCCTTCGACCTCACGCGCCAACGCTTCGCGCGCCAGTGGCAACAATGTGTCGGCGTCGAGCTCGATGCAAAAACCGATCGTGCCCGGACCCGGTAGTGTTACCTGGTAACGCGTTTTGGCCGGTATGACGCCGTCATCCTTGAGTTTCTTGAATGCGGCGTAGGAGCGCGTGGCGTTCTCGACATAGCCATAAGGACCGAGGACGAGGTCGCCGGCGGCGAAGCCGGGCCGCAGGCGAAAGATGTCGACCGGATCCTTGCCGCCGGCGTTCAGCGGTACTTGGCGCGAGAGTTCGAGCGCAGGATGGCGCTCGAAGGTGCGGCGCGCGGCCGATGACCAGCCGATCTGTTCCCCGTCGGGAATGCGCGGTGCGACGCTGCCCAAATGCTTGGCGACCGTCTCGAAAACTTTCTCTGCCGGCCGCAGCGGAATGCTTCCGGTGAGTAGAACCGATCGCGATTGTGCCATGGGTGCCTCTCAGCTTTTCCAGATCTGGCTAGCAGCGTTGACGAGATGGCTCATCTTGCGCTCCTCGTCGCTTTCCGCGAAACGGTCGACCTCGGCGCTCGAGGCGAAGCCGCATTGCGGGCTGAGACAGAGCCGCGCCATATCGACATGACGCGACGCCTCGTCGACGCGCCGCTTCAGTTCGTCCAGCGGCTCGAGCTCTTTCAGCTTGGTGCTCATCAGGCCGAGGACGACGACTTTGTCTTTCGGCACGAAGCGCAGCGGGGTGAAATCACCGGCGCGCGGCGTGTCGTATTCGAGGAAGAAGCCATCGAAATCGAGGCGCTGGAACAGCCGCTCGGCCACAGGATCGTAGCCGCCGTCGGCCTGACCGTGACCCTGATTGCCGCGGCAGAGATGGACGCAGAGCGTCATATCCTTGGGCCGATCGCGGATCGCATCGTTGATCAGATCGATATAATCGTCGATCAGTTGCTGCGCATTCTCGCTGCGGGCTTCGACGATCGCTTGATTCTTGGGATCGCACAGCACAGCGAGCGGCACCTCGTCGACCTGGAGATATTTGCAGCCCATCTGCGCCAGCACCGCGATCTCTTGCCGATAGATCGCCGCGATATCGGCGAGATAGCGCTTGCGGTCGCCGGCATAGGGCGAATTGGCGAGGCCCTTGTCGCCGGTAAAGAAATGATTGACCGTGGGCGAGGGGATGGTCGCTTTCGCCGTGCGCTTGGTCAGCTTTTGCAGCGCGGCGAAATCGTCGGCGGTGATCGGGTCGCGGCGCTTCAGCGTGCCGACGGCGACCGTCACCGGCATGCCGGGACGCTGCTTGCCGGAGTATTCGGTGAAGATGAACGAGCTCTGGATTTTGTCGCTGCTATAGCCGTCGGTGCGCTCGAAGAAGCGGTCGCGCCAATTGTTGCGCCGGAACTCGCCGTCGGTGATCGCTTGCAGCCCGACGCGCTCTTGCAGCGCGACTGCGTCGCGGATGGCGGCATCTTCGATGGCGCGCAAAGCGGCGGCATCGATCTTGCCCGCGCGATGATCCCGCCGCGCCTGCAACAAGGCGGCCGGTCGCAACATGCTGCCGACGTGATCGGCGTGGAAGGGCGGATTGATGTGGGCCATCGGAAGCCTCGTGTTCGGGTTAAGGATGATCCGGCGCATCGAGCCGCGAAGCGGCTTCTTTCACCAGCGAGAGATCGGTATAGGCATTGACGTCGAGCGGCGCTTTGAGGATGCCGAGCTCGACCTGCACGTCGATCGAATGCTGCAGCGCCGCCGTGTTCGGCATGCCGCGGGGATCGCGGAAATAATCGCGGGTCGTCCAGATGTAATCGTAGGTCGCCAGCGACGCCTTGGTGAAAGCAGTGACGATCTGCAAAGCGGCTTGCCGGTTCGCGGGGTCGAGGAACCAGCGTTGCGCGCGCATGAAATCGGTCATGAAATCGATCACAGCCGCGCGGTTGGCGGCGAGGAAATCTTGCTTTGCCGCCCAGAAAATCTTCTCGGTCGAACCCATCGCGTCCTTGCCGGTGAAGAGCGTTGTCGACATGGCGGTGAGGTCGGGATCGAAGGCGAAAGGCGGGATCGCGGTGACGAGATCGGCTTTATGCTCTTTCAGGATCGCCGGCATGTTTGCATAGGCGGCCTGGATGATCGTCACATCCTTGGTCGGGCTGATCCCGTGGCGGGTGAGCATCGCGCGCAGCGCGATATCGCTTGCCGCGCCGAAGCCAGTCGTCGCCAGGACCTTGCCTTTGAGGTCCTCGACCTTGGCGATGCCGCCGTCCTTGCGGATTTTCGATTCATCGGTGTAATAGCCGGGGACGCCATCCTGCGATTCATCGGCGATGACGCGCAGATCGGTCATACCGGCATTCTGGATCGCGAGCGGAAAGCTCGAGAAGGCGAAGGCGGCTATATCGATCTCGTTGGCAGCGAGGCCCTGGATCATCTGCGGGCTTGCGGTGATATGCACCGGTGCGAAAGCGTATGTCTTGCCGTTGTTAGGCGCGAGCTCGGGATGGCTGACGAAGATCACCGGTGCCAGCTCGCCCGGCATCACCGACCAGGCGAGGCGGATGGCGGGCGGCTCGGCGCGGCTCGCGACCGGCGCCAAAAGCAGTGCGATGATCGAGAGGGCGAGAGTGCTCCGCCGCATCGCCGGCTCTTAATCGAGCTTCGCCGCGTCGGCGTGGAGCTGGATCAGGGCCGGGATGGTGTCGGGTTCCCGACGGCCGAAGCCGCATTCGGTGGCGATCGCATAGCTGCCAAGATGGCGGCGCGCCGTCGCCATGCGCCGTTCGATCCCATCGAGCCCACCCGTCAGATGGACAAGGCCGAGTGCAATCTGTGTCTGGGGCGCGAGCTTCAGATCTTTCAGCGGCGCGAAATAGGCGTCGTCGCTGCGCTCGCGCGGCACCGGCATATGGATGAGATTGATCGGTCGCTTCATCGCAAGGGTCAGGCGATTGGCCATGTCGGTCATATCGCCCATGTCGATCGGCTCGACCGAATGGCGGTGATTATTGTCGCCGTAGCAGAAGTGATAAAGCAGGTCGACATCCGCCGGGACGCGATTGCCGAGGCGCGCCAAGATCTCGGTGAAATTCGCCGCGGCTTCGTCTTTAGTCTTGCCGTGACGGCCGAAATTGCCGGTTTGCAGGATATTGAACACGGCGGAAGCGGCGTCGAACTGAAACGCGAGATCTTGATGGGGGATCGCCGCCGAAATGCGATCGATCTCACGCAGGATCGCCTCGTTGAAGATCGGCTCCAACGCGGGCAACAGGTCGTCGACGACATGCGAGCGCACTGCAGATTGGGCCGGCGCGAAATCGACTTGAAATTTGGTGCCGGTGGGAATCTTGCCGGCATCGCGCAGCCGCTTGAACACGGCATAGGATTGCAACGCGAAATCGCCGTAGGGCAGGGTGTCGAAGCGGATGTCGCTGGCTTTCGTGCCTTGCTTCAGCCGGTAAAGCCTGTGCCGGCTGGCGGCTTCGTGCACGGCCCAGGTTTCGTCGGTGAGCTCGAGCTGTGGCACCGCCGCGAAAACGCAGCTCAACCAGCCGACCCAGCTCAACCGCTCGCCGGTCTCGCCATCGGGAATGCGCTTGAGCGCCGGGCCGAGCGCACCGGCGAGGGTGGAGAAGACCTGTTCCGCATCGGCAAGCGGGACGCTGCCGACGATGTGAACGTCATGCGGCATAGCTGCGACTCCCTCCCATTTCGCGATGGCTTTAAGCGTTCCAAACCTTACGCGCAACTTCAACGATACGCTGCAGTTTCTGCGTCTGGCTCTCGTAGGTCATCGGCGAGCCGGCGAAGCCGCAAGAGAAGCCGCATTGCGGTCCGAGGCACAGCCGATCGAGCGGCATATATTTGCTCGCCTCATCGATACGCGATGTCAGCTCGTCGGCGGATTCGAGCTTCGTGCTTTTGGTCGAGATCAGGCCGAGCACGACGGTCTTATCCTTGGGGATGAAGCGCAGCGGCGCGAAATCGCCGGCGCGCGGTGAATCGTATTCGAGCAGATACGACTTCGCCTTCACTTCGCTGAACATGATCTCGGCGACGGCGTCGTAGCCGGCTTGCGCCTGCCACATGCCGGCATTGTTGCCGCGGCAATGATGGATCGCGATCTCCATGCCGGACGGCGCGCCATCGATGATGCGGTTGAGGATGCTCGCGTATTTCGCAGTCAGCTTGCGCCAGTCGCCGCCGCGCCGCGCGACCACGCTCTGGATTTCCGGATCGGCCAGCTTGGGGATGCAGGTCTCGTCGATCTGCACATAGGTGCAGCCGGCATCGCCCAGCGCTTTCAACTCAGCATGATAGGCGCCGACGATATCGTCCCAGAACGGCTCGTCCGTCGGATAAACCGCTCGGTTGATGCCGGTCGTGCCGGCGAAGAGATGGGCCTGCGTCGGCGCGGGCAGGGTGACTTTCGGCGTGGCTTTCGTCACCGATTTGAGGAAGGTGAAGGCGTCGACATTCACCGAGCCGTTCCATTTGATCCGGTCTTTGACGATCGCCTTGGTCGCCGGCATCGTGCCACCGTGGTCGTCGTGGTAGACCATGTCCTCGCTGCCACGCTGAACCAGCTCGACTCCGATCGGATTGAGGAATTCGGTGAGATAGGTCGCACGGCGGAACTCCCCGTCGGTGATGGAGTGCAGGCCGATCTCCTCCTG
Organism: Allostellaceae bacterium; assembly: GCA_035552195.1. Taxonomy (GTDB): domain Bacteria; phylum Pseudomonadota; class Alphaproteobacteria; order ATCC43930; family CGMCC-115725; genus CAIKMD01. The sequence goes on from DASZLU010000134.1 coordinate 17,577, forward strand.
CATCGCGACGACCTCGCGCACCGCCTTGTCTTCGAGCGGGCGCAGCGCGTCGCGCGTGATCTTGCCGGCGTTGAAATCCTGGCGTGCCGCGATCAGCCAGGACGGGCGCAACAGGCTGCCGACGTGATCGGCACGGAAAGGCGGGATGGTGCGTTCCAATTTTTCCTCCTTCGTGTGCGGCAGGGTGATCGTTGACCCTGTCCGAGTTTTATATAATTATATTCATCTAACATAATTGAAGTCAAAGCGGACGCGAATGACGACGGCGGCTCCTGCGACACAACGCAAGGGTATTCAATCGCTCGAAGTGGGCATGTCCGTGCTCGAATGTATCGAGCGCGCGGGCGGCCCACTTTCGCTGACCAAGATCGCGCAATCCTGCGGCATGACGGCGAGCAAGGCGCATTTCTATCTGGTCAGCTTGAGCCGCGTCGGCCTCGTCAGCCAGGATTCGCTCGGCGGCCACTATCGCTTGGGCCCCGCGGCGCTGCGTCTCGGCCTTTCGGCGCTGGCCCAACAAGACGTGGTCGAGCTGGCGCGGGAAGAGATGGCGCGGCTCAGCGAGCTGACCGGCGATACGGTGTTTCTCTCGGTCTGGGGCCACGCCGGCGCGACGGTGATCAGCCGTTTCGACGGTACCAATGTTGCGCCGCTCGCGGTTCGCGTGGGCGCGATCATGCCGCTGACCACGTCCGCGACGGGCCGTGCCTTCCTGGCGTGGCTGCCGGAACAATATACGAAGCCGATCCTCGAACGCGAAAAGCCGGTGCCCGGAAGCAGGTCGAAAGCGAGGCAGCCCGCCGCGCTGGCGCAAATCCGGCGCGACGGTTTTGCGATTACCCCGGGCGCGGTCGCGCCGGACATGATCGCGATCGCGGCGCCGGTCTTCGATTATTCGAAACGCGTGCAATGCGTGCTGACGATTACCGAGCGCGCGGCGCAGCTGGACGAGGCGGATCGGGTCGCGCTGGCGCGGGCGCTGCGCGACGGTGCGGCGTCAGTGTCTCGGAACGCAGGCTACGCGGCGAAGCGGGACGGGGGATAGCGGCAGCCACGGAAGCCGAAAACCAAACGACCGGCAAAAGCCGGCGAGGCAACAGGCACGGGAGGAAAACATGGCGGCTCAAAGCATCGATGTCGGCGACGTGTTGGAGCGCGAGAAGCTTGGGCGGTTTCATCTGCTGACCGTTGCGTTGTGCTTTCTCGTGGTCGTGGTCGACGGCCTGGATTTCGGCGCCGGCAATGTCGCCGCGCCGGCGATCATTTCAGCCTTCCATGCGGAGCGCAGCCAGATGGGGCTGGTCTTCGGCTGGATGTATTCCGGCATCCTGCTCGGCAGCATCATCCTAGGCGCGGTCGGCGATCGCTTTGGGCGGAAGGTCGGGGCCTTGTCCGGCGTGCTCGCCTATACGCTGCCTGCGGTGTTGACGCCGTTCGCCGATTCAATGACCAGCCTCATGGTGCTGCGCTTCATTACCGGGCTCGGCATCGGCGGCGTCATTCCGAATACCATCGCGCTCGCGACCGAGAACGCACCGAAGCGCTATCGGGCGAGCCTCGTGGTCGTGGTGTTCCTCGGCTACGCGCTGGGCTCGGTGCTGAGTGCCCAGATCGCGGCGCGTTTCATTCCGACCTATGGCTGGGGAATTGTGTTTGTCACCGCGGGCGTTGCCGGAATCGTGCTTGCCGGCGTGCTCGCGCTCTTCTTGCCGGAATCGATCCGGTACCTCGCGCTGCGCGCGCCACAATCGACGGCATTGCGGCGGCAGATGCGGCTCCTGGCGCCCAGCGCGCCGAGTGGTTCCGAGATGCGTTACGTCCTGCGCCAAGAGATGAAGAGCGAGCGCTTCTCGCTGCGCCTGCTGTTCACGGCGGAGTTGAAGCGGGTGACGCCGCTCTTGTGGCTAGCTTACTTTGCGGAATCGCTCACCTTCATGACATTGTTGAGCTGGCTGCCGGTGCTGCTCGTCACGGCCGGGCTCAGCCAAACGGATGCGGCCTTCACCGTGTCCTACGGCTCGAGCGGCGGCATCATCGTCATGTTGTTGCTGGCGCGGCCATTGGATCGCTGGGGACCGATGGCGACGCTGGTCGTCGGCAGCATTACCATCGCTGCGCTTCTCGCGCTCACGCTGTCGGGTATGTCTGTTGCCTTCATCATGACGATGGCAACGGTCGCGCTGATGTGCGGCACCAGCACGCATAACTCGCTCAATGGGACGGTCGGACTCTTCTATCCGACGGCATTCCGTGGCAACGGCGTCGGCTACGCGACCGGGATGGGACGCGTCGCGTCGATCATCGGACCGACGCTGACCGGCTTCCTCCTATCGGCAAAGCTGCCGCTGGCAACGATGTTGGAGATCATGACGGTACCTTATGCCGTCGTGATCCTCACCTGCTTTGCGCTCGGCCTCATCTATAAGCGCAGCTTCGCCCCGACCGCGCCCCACTCAGCAGAAGCGAGCGCGCCGGCGATCGCAACCGGCGGGTCCGCCTAAACCGCGAAGGAGAAAGTCCCGCTCACTCCTTGAGATGCGGCATGACCTCGCCGGCGAATTTCTCCATGCTGCGTTTGGCGAGCTCGTCGGAGAGCACGCCGAATTGCAGCATCGGCACCAGGATGCCGAGCCCGGTCTTATCGCGCACCTCTTCGATCTTCGCGCGCACTGTCTTGGCGCTGCCGATGATGGCGGTGCCGCTGGCGATGAGGCTGTCGGCAGTCGGCCTGGTGCCCGACGCGACGGCGGTGCGCAGCTTGAAGAAGTTCTTCATCGAGTTGAGCGAGGTGTAACCGGGCGGGACCAGCATCTCCATCGGCATGCGGAGATAGTTGTTGAAAAGGGTCTCGATCGCATAGCCGGCTTCGGCTTTGGCGCGCTCGTCGGTGTCGGCGACGTAGACGGGGCAGGCCCAACCGAACTGACCTGACTCCGGCTCGTAGCCGTATTGCCGCGCCTGATCGCGATAGGTGTTGAGATAGCGCACCACCAGATCGGTCGCGGAGAAGGTGACCAGGAAAGGATATTTACGCGCGGGATCGGCCGCCCACGCAACCGTCTCGGACGAGCCCTGGCTTGGGATCCAGATCGGCGGATGCGGATTTTGATAGGGCCGCGGCCAGCAATTGACGTAGCGAATGTTGTAGTGCTGGCCCTCGAACGGGAAGGGACCGGTCTTCGTCCAAGCCTGGATGATCAGATCGTGCGCTTCGTGGAAGCGCTCGTGCGAGAAATAGGGATTGACGCCGGTCGAGTGATATTCGGCGCCGATGCCGCGCACGAAGCCGCAGATGATGCGGCCTTTCGAAAGGTTGTCGAGCATCGCGTATTCTTCGGCGATGTTCATCGGATTGCCTTGCAGCGGCAGCGCGCGGCCGAGAATCGCGATCTTGACCTTTTTGGTGCGCTGGATGAGCGCGCTGGCGATAAGGTTCGGCGCCGGCATCAAGCCATAAGCATTCTGGTGATGCTCGTTGACGCCGATGCCGTCGAAGCCCAGCCGCTCGGCATCGACCAGGAAGTCGATGAAGGCAGTGTATTCCTCGGCACCTTTGACCGGATCGTAAAGGCTGTTCGGCAGCACGACCCAGGCCGAGCGGTGCTTGGCCGCTTCCTCGAAATCGAGCGGGCGGTACGGCATCAGATGGAAGGAGATGATTTTCATGGCGCCACCTCCGCCCCGATTTCAGCCAGGAAATCACGCAAGGGGTCGATCGTCTCGCTCAATTTTTCCACCTGCGGCACATGTCCGCATTTCTCGATGATGACGAGCCGCGCATCGGGCAGGCGCTCGCGCCAGAGGCCGGCATAGTCCGACGGCATCACCTTGTCGTTATCGCCCCAGAGGATCAGCGACGGCAGCTTGATGCGATGCAGCCACTTCTCGAGATCGGGATTGTACCAGCGCGGCTGCCAGCCGAGTTTGGTCGAGGTGAAACGGTTCTTCAGCATCGTATCGAGTTGTTGTTCGGTCGGCTGCAGCGACAGCGCGATATCGGCGTAAGCCTGATTGTAGAAGATATTGCGCAGCAGCTCTTCGCGGTTCCAGATGAAGAGATCGCCCGAGGGTACGCCTTCGACGCGAATGCCGGCCGACGAGATGAGTGTCAGGCTCTTGGCCCGGCTCTGATCGCGGATCAGGAGCTCTGCCGCGATCCAGCCGCCCATGGAATGACCGACGATGTGGACATCGCGCAGATCGAGCGTCTCGAGGAAATCGAGATAGAACATCGCCATGTCGGCGATGTTGCGGATGAGCGGCGGATCGTCTGAGGCGCCGTAACCGGGATGCTCCGGCACCAGCAGGTCGTATTGCTCGGCAAGTGCATCGAAGAAGGGCAGCCACTGCGAGTAGCCGTCGGCGCCGTGCAGGAAGAGCAGGGGCGGCCCCTTGCCGGCGCGGTGCATTCTTACGCGGACATCACCGATTTTTACGGTTTGCGTTTCAGGCGGCATGGTCGCTTTTCCTCACCTTGGCCCGGCTTTTGTCGACCGTCGGGACCTTAGCACGATAAAAGGGCCGCGGTTTCCCGCGGCCCAAGTTTAGGGAGGAACGCCCTTAGAAGGGCGTACCCCTATAACGCTGGCATTCCAGAATGTATTCCTGCCTTAGGCGGGGCTTTTTCAGCCGCCATAGAACACGTTGTCGCCCAAATCCTTCATCTCCAAAATGGCGGCATCCGGCCGGCCCGCCGGGGCTTTGAGGACATGTGCCTCGGTCACTTCGGCGACGACGATGTGGTGGTCGCCTTGCTCGACGATCGAGGTGACGTTGCATTCCACGGCCGCGGTCGCGGCATCGAGGATCGGCGAACCGTTGCCCGCCGTCTTGAAGCTCTGGCCGCTGATCTTGCCGTCGGCGAGCTGCGCCGGCTTGAAGAAAGTGAAGGCGAGACCTTTCTGGTCCTTACCCAGCATGTTGAGCACGAAGCTCTTCGTGCTCTTGAGAAGAGCATAGGCGCCAGAATCGGTTTTGACGCCGACAACAACGAGCGGCGGCGCGAAAGCGGTTTGCGTCACCCAATTGACGGTCGCGGCGGCGACACCGCCTTTGCCGTCATCGACGGTGAGCACGTAGATCCCATAGGGGATCATTCGCAAAGCGACTTTCTTGGCATCGGCGTTCATATGGCACTCCCTCTTATTTGAACCGTGGCCTCTCTGAGCTTGGAGCGGGTTTTAGCATCGACGGCGATGATTGCCAAAGGTCGGGGATCGATGCGGCGGATACCACACGCGAAAATCTTTTCTGCATCCGTAACCTCTCGCGCGCCACCGGCGAATACCATTGCGGACGGTTCGATTTCCGATCCTTCCCTGAAAACCGAGAGGAGATTGCCATGAGCATTCGTGCGCATACGCTTGCGCTTGCCTTTGTATCGCTGGTTGCGGCGGCGCCGTTCGCCAACGCCGCGGACACAATGCAGCAGCCACTACCGGGTCAGCCCGGCGCCGACACCACCGTCGGCCAAGAGCTGCGCGGCGCGCCCTATATGGTGATGATGGTGACGTCGAATGGGATGACGACCGAGCGCCAGGTCAATACCGCCACGGCGAACGAGCTGATGAAGCACGCCAAGCCGCTCTCCGGCATGATGGTGCTGATGCATGACGGCAAGGTCTATCTCGTCGAGAACATGAAAATGAGCAACGGCAAGATGCCGTATGACGAGCTGAGCCTGCCGGCGAATCTCATCAACTGAGCGTGATCGGGCGGCGGCGCGGCCCCGTGTCGCGCTGCCGCTCACAAAATAAAATTTCCTGCATCCGTAACCTCCGCTGGCTCGTAACGAACATGAAGGTACGGACGATCAAGTCCCAAACAAATCGAGATACCTACCAACCCTCAAGACCCCCAGGAGAGACTGTCATGACCATTCGTAGCACCGCGATCGTTTTTGCTTCGCTTCTCGCCATCGCCGCGGCGCCGTTCGCCGCCGCGCACGCGGACACGATGTCGATGTCAGCGCCAACGACCCATAGCGTCGCGCTTCCCGGCCAGCCCGGCGCCGACACCACGCAAGGCCAAGAGCTGCGCGGCCAGCCTTACCCGGCCTCGACCGAATGGTCGCAGTTCAAGCCGGTCGAGACGATGAAGACCTCGCGGATGAGCCCCTCCATCTATGGTTCGCTCTCGCTCCCGGCCAATCTGATCTTCTGATCGATCGGTCGACGATACGGCGGCGCTCTTCCCCCGAGGCGCCGCCGTATCGCTTTTCTACCCCCCGAAAATCCAACGCCCTTGACCACCACTCCTAAACCGGCGCAGCATCGCTGGTAGGAGGAGCCCGGTCGGGGTTTCGTCCGCCGGCCGGGTTACGCCACAACAACGCTCACGCATGAGCGAACGCAGGGAGGCGTCCCATGGCCATGTCAGCCGCGCCGGTCACTGCCGGCCCATCACAGCCGCATATTTCAGCCCATCGCTGGACCGGTTACAGCGCACTCGTTCTCGCCATTTGCATCATCGCCTGGGCGTTCGACGTCTATGAGATGACGGTGATGCAGCTCATCACGCCGCTGCTCATCAAGGAATGGGGCATATCGCCGGCGACGATGGGCAACATCACGACGCTGTCGCGCTGGATCGGCCTCATCGGCACTTTCAGTTTTCCAGCACTCGCCGATCTCTATGGCCGCAAGCCGGTGCTGATCTTCTCAATCCTCGGCTTCTCGCTGTTCAGCGGCTTTACCGGCTTCGCCACCGGGCCGCTCACCTTGCTGATCTTCTCGTCGATCACGCGCATCGCGCTCGCCGGCGAAACGCCGGTCGGGATGGTGATGGTGTCGGAGACGGCGCCGACGAAGTGGCGCGCGACCGCGCTCGGCGGCCTCGTCGGCGGCTATCCGTTCGGGTACATGCTGTGCTCGCTGGCCGCGCTCGCGGTCGTGCCGCTCTGGGGCTGGCGCGCGCTTTATTTCATCGGCTTGTTGCCGGCGCTGATGGTGTTCTGGGTTGCCTGGGGCATCCATGAGAGCCCGCGCTTCGAGCATGTCACCACGGCGATGGTAAAAGAGGGGCTGAAGAAGCAGCTCGATATCTGGTCGCCGGTGCGCGACTACCCGCGCGAGATGCTGATCGCGACCTTGGTTTATCTCTTCTACCTCTTTACTTGGGTCGGCTGGTCGGCGTGGATGCCTCAATTCCTCGCCAATGAGAAGCATCTCGGCTTTCAGACGACCGCAAGCTATCTCTCGATCTGGATGTTCGTCGCGATCATCGCTTATTGGATTTGCGGCTGGCTCTGCGACACGTTTGGGCGGCGCTATGTCATTCCGGCTTTCGTGATTCCGGCGGCCGGCTTCCTCGTGCTGCTCGGCCATCTCGATAGTCCGGCGAGCCTCTTCTGGGTCGGCCTCGTCGCGAATTTCCTTATCACCGGCAGCTTCGGAACCGGCCTTGGCTACACGACCGAGATCTTCCCGACGCAGATCCGCGGCACCGCCGTCGGCGCGGCCTTCGCCTTCGGCACGGCGGGCGGCTCGACGGCGCCGGCGATCCTCGGCTGGATCGCGACATCGCATTCGATTTCGGCCGGGCTGCCGCTGCTCGCGGTGTCGTTCTTCCTGCTGGGCCCGCTGTTTCTGTGGTTCGCGCGCGACACGACACGGCGCGAGCTGACGGATTTCGTCGGCGAGAAGGTCTAAGCCGGAACCACCGTGCGACGGCCGAAGATATAGGACGCGATCGCGGCGCCGAGCGCGACGGTGGCACCGATCATCGTGAGCTCGATCATCGGCAAGGCAGTGCCGTCAGAGAGAATGCCGAAGAGCTCGGATGACAGCGCGGGCAGGAACATCTGCATGAACACGCCGAGACCGGCGGCGGTGCCGGCGAGCGTCGGCTCGATGCGCATCGCGCCGGCCTGGGCATTGGGCATCGAGATGCCCTGCGCGAAGCTGACCAATCCCCCGGGCAGGAAGATCAGCAACGGCGAGAGGTTGCCGGCGAGGATGAGCGCCGCCTGGCCGACAAAGATGAGAAAGGCCAGGATCGAGCCGAGCAGCACCATCGTGTCGACCGGTACGCGGCCAGAGAGGCGAACCGAGATCCAGTTGCCGCTCGTGTAACCGATGGGGAACATCATGAAATAAAGCCCGTATGCGACGCCGCCCATGCCGAGCAGATCTTTCGTCAGGAGCGGCGAGGCGGCTGCAATGGCAAAGAAGCCAAAAGACATCGCGCCCGGTTGGAGCGCGTAGGCGACGAAGCGGGCGCTGCCCAACAAGCTCGCGTATTGCGCGAGCACAGGTGCTTGGCGCGCTGGCGCCCCGCTGCGATGCCGCGTCTCGAATAGCGCGACGTAAGACACGATAAGGATCCCGATGCCGGAGAGCAGCGCGAACCAGAACGCGGCGCGCCAGCCGAAAATATCCATCAATACGCCGCCGAAGGTCGGCGCGATCAAAGGGCCGATCGTGTAGGCCATGGTGAGATAGGCGATGGCTTTGACCAGCGCCTCAGGCCCGTAAGCATCGCGCGCGATAGCACGCGACAGGGTGAGGCCGCAGCCGGCCCCGATCGCCTGGATGACGCGCCCGGCGATCAGCATCGCCACCGAAAGTGCGAAGGCCGAAAGCGCGCTGCCGATGATGAACAGCGCAAGGCCGCCGAGCAGCACCGGCCGGCGGCCATAACGGTCCGAGAGGCTGCCATAGAACAGCGTCACGATGGCCATGGTGAAGAGTGTCACGCTGAAGGTGAGCTCGGCCAGCGCATCGGAGATCGCGAAAGCGGTCTTCACCGCCGGCATAACCGGCAGGAAAAGATGGATCGACAAGGGCCCGATCAGCGTGATCGCGCCGAGCGCCGTTGCAAAAAGGGCGCCCGGGCGGAGATTGTTGGTCATCCAACCAGCCGCGGCAATTTCTCTTTGAGGATCGCCTCGGCCTCGCGCGCAATACGGGCGACGAGATCGCCAGCCGGTGCGATGTCGTGGATGAGACCGCAATCCTGGCCCATCGATAGCGGCGCGTTGTCGATATCGCCGGCTTTGCGTGCGGCTTGCACATCGGCGAGCGCCTGCGCCTGATTCTGCCGCAGCGCCCATTCGCGGCCGGCCCAGCGCGCGATGAAGCCGTTGCGCTTGGAGCGCGACATCGCGCCCGGCCAAACGAGGCCGGCGGCGACGTCGGGGATCTCGCTGAGCAGTGTCTCATGCGCGTCGCTGTCGACGATCGCCTGCTTGAAATTGGGATGCAGCGGCGATTCCGTGCTGGCGAGGAAGCGCGTGCCGAGCAGCGCGCCGTCGGCGCCGAGCGCCAGCGCAGCGGCAAGGCCGCGACCATCGGCGATGCCGCCTGCGGCCAGCACGGGAACCGGCCCGACGGCGTCGATGACCGAGGGAATGAGGGGCATGCTCGCCTGCCAGCTCACATGGCCGCCGCCTTCCGTGCCTTGCGCGACAATGATATCGGCGCCGGCTTTCGCGGCGCGCACCGCCTCCGGCACGGAGCCGATCATGAAGGTGATTTTCGCGCCGGAATCATGCGCGCGATCGATGAACGGCTTGAGGTCCTGTTCGGGCCGCGGCCAGGCGTAGGCGATAACCGCCGGCCGCAATTTGTGCGCGGCGGCAAGCGCTTCTTCTTGCACGCAGAAGAGCAGGAAATTCAGCGCGAACGGCTTGTTGGTCTTGGCGCGGATCGCTTCCGTGCCAGTGCGAATCTGATCCGGGCCGAGGTTGTGGCAACCCATCGCGCCGAGCCCGCCGGCATTCGCGACGGCCGAGACGAGATCAGGCGCATAGATCGATCCCATCCCGCCGAGCGCGATCGGATGGTCGATCTTCAATAGGTCGCAAACCCGCGTGCGGATCATTTTCTTTCCTCCCGGCTCTATTTTCTTTCGTCATTTCCCGCGCAAGCGGGAATCCAGGAATACAAACTCGTTGTATCCCTGGACCCACGCTTTCGCGGGGCGACCCCTAGAGGGACCTGATTGTTACTCAGCCGCTTCGAGCGTGACGATCGAGTGCTCGTAATCGTTCGAGCCGAGATTGCCGTCGGGGAAGATGCCGCGTTCGGCGATCCATTGGCGCGACTCATCGAACACTTGCTTCGTATACGGCTCGAACACGATGCGCTCGCCCGGGCCCCAGCGCCGCGTGTCCATCATGGCATGGAAGCGCGTCGGGAATTCCTTCTTGTAGTAATGCGTGTAGAGCTCGGGGCGGAGATCGATGTCGCGCTGGGCGCGGCGCAGCGCGGCGTAATACTTACGCACGTCTTCCATGTCGGGATTGCCGGTGATGGTCATCGCCATCATGAAGGTGCTGTCGATCACCTTGCGGAAGCCCAATTGCTCGAGGAAGAAATAGGGGCCGCTGAACACCGACACGGCCGGCACTTTGCGATCAAAGAGCTGTTCCATGCGGCTGAACAGCAAGCCTTCGCCGAAGCTCAGCTTGATCCGATCGAGCGGCAAATAGCTTTCGAGCGCCTGGATGGTCGCGTAATGGCTGCCCGATTGATAGCCGACCGAGATCGGCACGTTGGCCAGATCCTTCGGCTCCTTGATCGGTGATTCCGGCGGCACGAATACGCCGGCGGGCGAGACCGAATAGGCATCGGCATAGAGCTTGCCGTGACCGGATGCCGCCGCGACGTTCACCGTCCAGTGGCAGGCGCCGCTGATATTGCAGGTGCGGCCCGCTTCGATCGTCTGATAGGCGCCGACCTTGTTGCCGAGCTGATGGCTCGCGCCGCTGGTCGACGGCATCGTCTCCTGGAAGATGTAATCGAGCCCTTCGTCCTTGAAGTAGCCCTTTTCCTCGGCGACCCATTCCTGCAAACGGAAATGCGGTGCGATGATGAATTTATCCGTCATGGTTTCCTCCTCTTAGGTCAGCAGCACGAGTTGATAATGGTTGCGTCGTTGCCGTGTTCGGCGACACGCCGCGCGCGGATCATTTTCACGTGGTCGTCCATCAAACGCCGCGCGCCGCTTGGGTCGTGCATTTCGATCAACTTTACCAGCTCGCGATGCGCGGTTTGCACGTGCAGCGCGACCTCGCGTGTGAGGGTCGGATTGCGGCTCGGCCAGGAAACGTGCTGCAGCGAGTGGAGCTGCACCGCGAGCACGCGATTTTGCGATGCGTCGGCGATTGCGAGGTGAAAGTCGGCGCCGTTCTGCGTGAAGGCTGCGACATCGTCGATCGCCTTGTCGCCGGCCTCGAGCAACGCTTTCAGACGCGCGATATCGGCTTTGGTCGCATGCTCGGCGGCAAGCTCGGCGGCAAGGGTTTCGACCGCGCGCTGCGCATCCATGATCTCGGCGGCGTCGACGCCGGTAAGTTCGAGCTGCACCGCGAGGGCTTCGGCGAAACGTTGCGGGTCGCCGCGCGCGATGCGGGCGCCGCCGCCGGCGCCGACTTTGATCTCGACGATGCCAAGCGCCTCCAGGGTGCGGAGCGCGTCGCGCGCGACGATGCGCGAGACGCCGCGCTGATCGGCGATGTCCTGTTCGCCGCCGAGGAAATCGCCCGGCTTGAGCCGCTTCTCGAACAAAGCCTGGCGTACTTCCGCAACGAGTTGAGCCGACAGCGTCGGGCGGCCGAGCGATTTGCCGGGCGGATTGCGGAAGAGCGGATGAACCGACATGGGCGCGGCGGCAGCTCCCAACCAAAGATATTAAGATAATACATTTAGAAGCCGGGTGCAGCAAGGCTTTCGTGCGAGCGCGCGCGATCTCCCGCGGGGTCAGTCCGGGGGGCCTGCGACCAATGAAGCAGCGATCTAGTTGAGCAAGGTCTGGGCCCAGTCGCGCGGCAGCGTGCCGCTGTCCAGACCTTTGCCGACGTAGTAGCTCCAGAGCTTCGACGCGTGTGAGTCGCGGCGGAAGTCGTGATGAAACGCTTCCATTTCCTTTGCCGTCAGCGGCAATACCTTGCCGAGCGTCGCGGCGCGGTAAAGCGCGTCCGCGTTCTCGACGAAATGCACGCAGTCGCTGAGCAGCGAGGGCAGGTCTTCGGCGACGACGACTTGGCCATGCGCGCGGATGAGCATCGCTTGATGCGGGCCGAGCGTCCCGGCCAGGCTGCGGCCGAGCTCAGGCGAGGACACGTGGCTTGGATCGGGATGGGTCGGAATCCCGCTCTCCCAACGCACCGCATGATTCTTGATCGGCACGAGCTGCGCGCCTTCGACCAGCGAGAAGGTGGTGGTGAGGTCGTGATGGAAATGCGCGACCGCGTTCACATCGGGCCGCGCACGGAAAATCTCGGTATGAATGTAGACCTCGGATGGCGGGCGGGCGCGGTTCGAGCGATCGAGCGATTTGCCGTCCATGTCGCAGACCAGCAGATGCTCGGGCCGGAGCTGCGCGCGGCTTTGATCGACCGGCTGGATCAGGAAATTGTCGGTGCCCGGGATGCGTACACTGATATGGCCGCTATAGCCGAGAATGTTCTCGGCGTTGAGCAGCAAGGACACGGCGGCAACTTGGTGGCGAAGGGATTGTTCGGTATCGGTCATGATGATTCGAGAGTAGATCGCCGTTAGGATAGGTCAAGCAACAGGGGGATTCGCTTGGCTCGCATTGTTTCGCTCGCTCTCATTCTCGTGAGCCTCGCGCTCTCATCGGCGCAGGCCGCCGACCATGTCACGGTCGGCAAGGCGGTCTCGGCGCTGTGGGCTTTCGTTCCGGCCGATATCGGGGTGCAGGAAGGCATCTTCGCCAAATACGGTCTCGGCGTTGAAGTCTTGGATCTCGGCAATTCGCCGCGGCTGCATCAAGCGATGACGGCGGGCAGCGTCGATTTCGCGATGACCAGCGGCGCCGATCTCGCTTTCGTCGCCAAGGGTGAGCCGGCGCGTGCCATCGCGGCTTTCGCCACCGATCCGCGCAACATCTCGATTGCGACGCTCGCTGACTCGCCGATCAAGACGGTCGCCGATCTAAAGGCTCAACGCATCGCGATCTCGGGCACCGGCTCGGTCAGCGGATGGCTGGTGCGGCAGATGGCGATCCAAGAAGACTGGGGCAAAGACGGCGTGCTGCCGACGCCGCTCGGCTCGGGCGACGCCAATCTCGCGGCGCTGCGCACGCGTCAGGTCGGCGCGATGGTGGCGTCGGTCGAGGTCGCGCTCAATCTCGAAGCAAAGGGTATTGGCCGCATGGTGACGAGCATGGGCAAATACGCGCCGCATTTCCACGCGCACATGATGTTTGCGCGCAAGCCGCTGATCGATCAGAACCCGGCCGTGGTCGACCGCTTCCTCAAGGGTTTCTTCGCCTCGATCGCTTTCATGAAAGCGAACAAGGAGGAAACCTCGAAAGTCGCCGCCGAGACCCTCCGTATCGACCGCTCTATCGCCGACCGCGTCTATGACGAACAGATCGGCATGCTGGAGACCGACGGGCATATCGACCCAACGGCGATCGCGCTGATGAAGCAATCGTTCCTCGA
>DASZLU010000135.1:0-2656 GCA_035552195.1 Allostellaceae bacterium
CAGCCGCGTCGCGTCGTGCTTCTGGATCACAAAGCGTCGCTGCTTCGCCGGTGCGACCTTGACGTCGCCCGACGGCTCCTCAGTCTTCTCGAAATCGCGCTTCTTGCGATAGGTGGACAGGTTTCTCAGCGACAATTGCAAGCCTCGGCACAAACGACGTCAGCCGCCCATCCGCGGCCATCAGGAACCAAAACCCACGGTATCCGTTCAAGTTCCAAACTCAAGCTGTTTGGAGACGATCATGGCCGCTCCCCGCGCCTACTGGAAAGGCACGCTCAAGCTCTCGCTGGTGTCATGCCCCGTGGCGCTCTATCCGGCCTCCACGGCGCTGGAGAAGACCCGTTTCCACATGATCAACAAGGAGACCGGCAACCGGCTGAAGCAGCAGATGGTCGACGCCGAGACCGGTGACGTCGTTGACGGCGACCGGAAAGGCCGCGGTTACGAGGTCACCAAGGGCAAATATGTCGAGATCGACAAGGACGAGCTCGAGGCCGTCGAGATCGAGAGCAACCACACCATCGACATCGACAGTTTCGTGCCCGAGGGCGAGATCGACAAACGCTATCTCGACCATCCCTATTACATCCGGCCTGACGGCAAGGCCGGTGCCGATGCGTTTGCGGTGATCCGCGACGCCATGAAGGACCAGGACCGCGTCGCGCTGGCACGGATCGTCCTGACCAACCGCGAGCACGTGATCGCGATCGAGCCGTTCGGCAAGGGCCTGCTCGGCACCACGCTGCGCTATCCTTACGAGCTCCGTGACGCCGACGATTATTTCGACGACATCAAGAGCCCGAAAGTGACAAAGGACATGATCGATCTCGCCGGCGACATCCTCGACAGCAAGGCCGCACATTTCGATCCGTCGAAATTCAAGGACGAGTACGAAAACGCCCTGAAGGCGCTGGTCCGCCGCAAGGCCAGCGGCAAGCCGATCAAGGCCACCGAGCGCGAGGAGAAGCCGAGCAACGTCGTCAATTTGATGGATGCGCTGAAGCAGAGCCTGAAGAGACGAAAGAGCGCACCGCGGTCGCGCTCTGCCGCACGCCGCCGGACCGCGCATCGCCGGCCGGCGAAGAAGGCGCACCGGTCATCGGCGCGGTCGCGCAAGGCGGGGTGAACTCTCTCCCCGCCGTTGTGAGCGGAGCGGAAGCAATCCATCGCTCCGCATATGCGGAAAGATGGATTGCTTCGTCGCTTTCGCTCCTCGCAATGACGACTGCTTGGGCCTTAGCGCCCTACGGCTTCTTCGCGGCCTTGCGCTTCTTGGCGGTCTTCCGCTTCTTCGATGTCTTCTTGGCGCCCTTCTTCGGCACCTTCTCGCCCTTCGCCCGCGCCTCTGATAGCCCGATCGCGATGGCCTGCTTGCGGCTCTTCACCTTCTTTTTGGAGCGGCCGCTGCGCAGCGTCCCGGCCTTGCGCTTCTTCATCACGCGTTCGACGTCGCTTGACGCCTTCCGCGAATATTTTCTCGCCATCGTTTTCCTCCCGGTGTGAGAAAACCAATCCTCTCCAACCGCGAAAGTTCCGAAATCCTAATCCGCCGCGCGCAGCCGGTAGCCAATGCCGGTTTCGGTCAGCACGAATTGCGGGCGCTCGGGATCGGCCTCGATCTTCTGGCGGAGCTGGCGCACATAGACGCGCAGATATTGCGCATCGGTCAATTCGTCCCACAACTCCTTCAGCAGGAAGCGGTGGGTCAACACCTTCCCGGCGTGCTGTACCAGCACGCGCAGCAGGTCGTACTCCTTCGGCGACAGCTTTATCTCCTTCTCGCCGACCTTGACGATCCGCCGCACCAGATCGACCGAAAGATCGCCGGAGCGAAATACAGGCCGCTCGCCCTGCACCTGCAACTGGTGCCGGAGCGCGGCGCGCAGCCGCGCCAGCAGCTCATCCATGCCGAACGGCTTGGTCAGATAATCGTCGGCGCCGAGATCGAGGGCCTGCACCTTGCCGGCCTCGTCGCCGCGGCTCGACAGCACCACAACAGGCACATTCTCGTTGCGGCCGCGGATCATGCGCAGCAAATCGTGGCCCTGGATGTCGGGCAACCCGAGATCGAGGATGATCAGCGCCGGCTCCTCGGCGAGCATCTCGAGCGCGATCTTGCCGTTGGAGGCTTCGAGGATGTCGTAGCCCTGCGTGCTCAGTCCCATCCGCAGCAATTTGCGGATCGGCGGCTCGTCGTCGATGACCAGAACCTTGATGGATGTCGCGTTCATGCAGCAGTGTCCAGCGTGTGGGTGTCGGCCGTAACAGGCAGCCGGATGGTGATGACGGCGCCGCTCCGGTCGGAGCGGTTGGCGGCCGCGATCGTGCCGTGCATCGCCTCGACGAAGCCGCGCGAAATCGCAAGGCCGAGGCCGGTGCCGGGGCGGACATGGTCGCCCTTTTCAGCGCGATAGAACTTGTCGAACACGCTTTCGAGATCGTGGGCCGGAATGCCGTTGCCCTCGTCAAGGATCTGCAGCGCAATCGTCTCGCGGTCGCGCGCCCCGCGGATCGAGATCGTGGTGTCCGATGGCGCGTATTTGGCGGCGTTGTCGAGCAGATTGAACAGCACCTGCTCGAACAATACGGCATCGAGCTCCAGCATCGGCATATCGGCGGCGAGCTCGAGCGAGATCTTGTGATGGGCCAGGATCTT
>DASZLU010000136.1:0-6204 GCA_035552195.1 Allostellaceae bacterium
CCGCCCGAGAGGTGACAATTCTTGCCGATCTGCGCGCAGGAGCCGACCGTCGCCCAGGTGTCGACCATGGTGCCGCTATCGACATAGGCGCCGACATTGACGAAGGACGGCATCATGATGACGTTCGGGGCGATATAAGCCGAGTGGCGCACGATGCTGCCGGGGACGGAGCGGAAACCGGCTTCCTTGAAGCGGGTGGAATCCCACCCTTGCGCCTTCACCGGGATTTTGTCCCACCAGGCGGAGGCGCCGGGCGCGCCGGCGATCTCGGCATTGTCGTTGAGGCGGAAGGACAGCAGCACCGCTTTCTTCAGCCATTGATGGACGTGCCACTTTCCGTCGATCTTCTCGGCGACCCGCGCTTTGCCGGCATCGAGCAGCCCGAGAGCGGCCTCGACGGCCTCGCGGACCGAGCCTTTGGTGGTGGAATTCACCTGATCGCGCGCCTCCCAGGCGGTATCGATCGCGGTTTCGAGCTGGTTGGCGCTTTGTGCATTGGTCATGGAGGCGACCATGCGAAAGCGTGTGGTTGCTGTCAACCGCACCCGGCGTCACGATCTGTTGGCATGTCACCGTCCGTTCGCATCAAGGAGGCCCATAAATGACCGCGCTCGAAAGGACGATCCAGCCGCGCACGCGCGATCTTGGCGACGGGTTCCAGGTGCGGCGGGTGCTGCCCTTCGCCAAGCGCCGCGCGCTCGGGCCGTACGTTTTTTTCGACCATATGGGGCCGACCGTGTTCGCGAAGGGCACTGGGCTCGATGTCCGGCCGCATCCGCATATCGGTCTCGCGACCGTAACCTATTTGTTCGAGGGCGAGATCATGCATCGCGACAGTCTCGGCAGCGTGCAGCCGATCCGCCCCGGCGCGATCAATTGGATGACCGCCGGCCGCGGCATCGTTCATTCCGAGCGCACGCCGCCGGAGCTGCGTCCTGCCGGCTCGCGGCTGCATGGGTTGCAGCTTTGGGTCGGGCTGCCGCAAGCGCAGGAAGAAGCGCCGCCCGATTTCACGCATTACCCGGCCAGCGTGCTGCCGGAGGTCGCGCGCGAGGGGCAGAAGATCCGCGTGATGATCGGCGAGGCTTTCGGCGCGTGCTCGCCGGTGAAGACGCTGTCGGAGATTTTCTATGCCGATGTCGAGCTCAGCGCCGGCGCGCTTCTCGATCTGCCGGCCGATCATGAGGAACGCGGCATCTATATCGTCTCCGGGGCGCTCGAGCTCGAAGGTCAGCGCCACGACGAGCATCAGCTCCTGGTGCTGAACCAAGGCGTCGCGACAACGGTTTCGGCGGCGGAGCCGACGCGGCTCGTGGTCTTGGGCGGCGCCAAGCTCGATGGCGAGCGGCATATCTGGTGGAATCTGGTGTCGAGCTCTGAGGGGCGGATCGAGCAGGCGAAAGCCGACTGGAAAGCCGGGCGCTTCGCCAAAGTCCCCGGCGAGACGGAGTTTATCCCATTGCCGGAGTAAGCCTTACGCTGTCGCGATGAACCGCCCCATCATCGCGCGCAGGAATGGCGCGAGGCGATTGGGCTCGACGGTGAAGTCGATATGCGCGCCGTGGCCGTCATCGTCGGAATGCGGCCCGCCCTTCACCCAGATCGTCGTCATGCCCAGCGCCGCGGCCGGCGGCAGGTTGCGCGCCATGTCCTCGATCATCGCCGCGCGAGCCGGATCGATCTCGTATTTCGTGACGAAGGCGGCATAGGCGGCGGGATCGGGCTTCGGCGCGTAGTCGCAGGCGACGATGTCGTGGATGGCGGCGAAATGGGCGCCGAGGCCGAGCTTGCCCAGCACGCGCTCGGCATGGCGCTTGGTGCCGTTGGTGAAGACCAGCTTGCGGCCGGGCAGATTGGCGATCGCCTCGCCGAGCTCGACATCTTCGTCGACGGCGGAGAGATCGATCTCATGCACGTAATCGAGGAAGCGCTCGGGCGCCAATCCATATTCGATCATCAGGCCGCGCAGGGTGGTGCCATGGCGATCGAGGAAACGCTGGCGTAAGGCATGCGCGCCGTCATGGTCGAGCCTCAGCTCTTCCATGATGAACTTCGCCATGCGCTGCTCGATCTCGCGATAGAGCGTGCAGGTGCCGGGATAGAGCGTGTTGTCGAGATCGAAGATCCAGGTCTCGATCGCGGCGAGGGGATTCAGCGGATTCGCTTCCATTCGGCCGTGATAGTAGCCGTGGAAACGGCGTTCTTACAGGTCAGCGTTGGCGCTGTCGCGGGCGCAGTTCGACGATTTGCGCGCTGGGACGCGAGATCAGCCAATAGGCCGCCATCACCACCGCGGCGCTGACTGCAAGATTGGCGACGGTCGCCCAGATCAAGGTCGCGGTGACGTTGTCGAGCGCGCCGGGATCGGTGGTCGGGTCGACCAGCAAGAGTCCCGTCCGCGCCACGGCGCTGTCGGCGAAGCTGCCGATCAGGCCGAGGAGGCAGATCGCAAAGACCGCGGCGGCTTTGACGATCTGGCGCGACAGCGCGGGGCGGCGCATCCGCCGCTCCGTCAGCGGGATCACGTGGCTGTCGCCGCCGATGGGCCGCGCGGCGATCATTCGGCGGCTTCCGCGACGGGAACGGCGCCGCCGAGCTTTTCGCCCGCGGGGCGCGAGATGTACCAGTAGCCCACACCCATGATGCCGGCGCCGGCGATGATGTTGCCGATCGTGACCCAGAAAAGATTGTAGACGAGGCCGCCCCAGGTGACGGTGGCGGGATGCTCGCCGAGCAGCGCGATCAGCAGCAGCGTCATGTTGGCGACCGAGTGCTCGTAGCCGCTGCCGATGAAGGCGTAGAGGCACCACCAGATGAGGATGCATTTGGCGGCGTCGTTGGTGGTTCGCGCCGAGGTCCAGATCGCCAGGCAGACGAGCCAGTTGCAGAGCGTCGCGCGCGCGACGAGCGAGAGCACCGAGGCGCTTTCCTTGGCGGTGGCCGCGGTCATCAGCCACTGGCTCTTCGAGTGGAGCATCGCGCCGCCGCCGCCCCAGACGAAGATCAGCGCGAGCACGGCGCAGCCGGCGAGATTGCCGATCCACGACATGCTCCAACTGGCGGCGAGATCGCCGATGCTCGCTTTCTTGCGCAGCACGCCATGGGTCATGAACATAGTGTGGCCGGTGAAGAGATCGGAGCCCGCGAAGATGACCAGGGTCAGGGCGACGCCGAACGTCGCGCCCATCACGATCGAGCGATAGGCCGGGTCGACATCGGAGCCGAGCGAAAAGATCAGGATGATGCCCAACCCGACGAAGGCGCCGGCCATCATCGAGCTGACAAAGAACCCGCCGGGGCTGCGCTTCAGGAAGGCGGCTTTGGCGGCGGCGCTGGCGGCGAGAGCATCGACGGTCTCGAGAAACATCGGAGGAGACTCCTGAAGGCAAATTTCATCTTCACGCCCGCAAAACATGTGCCACCTCCGACTCGGCAAATTCCGACTGATTGGAAAGCTTTTGTCGGGCTACGTGCCCCTGGGGGTGGCATGCTGGCGAAAAATTATGCAATGCAGCGTATGCCGCAAAAGACGGGCAGGATGGCGGGTTAGCCCCATCCGAGGCCTGCACACGCGGGAGGCCTCCGTTTGATGTGGAAAGTAGCGGCTTCAGATCAAACGCTTATGTGCCCCGCCACTTGGCATTGCACTTGCTCACGGACGGAGAGGAGCGGGCAAGGGCATGACCGATCCCGGCTTTACCGACGAGCAGAAACATTATCCCGAGGCTTCTTGAGCAGGCATCGCCGCCCGACGCGGCGCGAACGCGTCTGCGCCCGCTGAATCAAAAGGAGAAAGAGCGGATGACTCCCGAACAAATCTCTCTCGTCCAAACCAGCTTCGCCAAAGTGCTGCCCATCGCGGATCAAGCGGCGGCGCTGTTTTATGACCGGCTGTTCGAGGTTGCGCCTGAGGTGAAGCCGCTCTTTCGCGGCGATATGAAGGTCCAGGGCGCGAAGCTCATGGCGGCGATCCGCATGGTGGTTGCCGGTCTCGATCGCCTCGACACGATTGTCCCCGTCGCACAGGATCTCGCCAAGCGCCATGTCGCCTATGGCGTAGAGTCGGCGCATTATCAGATCGTCGGCACGGCATTGCTGTGGACGCTGAGCAACGGGTTGGGCGATGCCTTTACGCCGGAGACCGAAGCGGCCTGGACAGCGGCCTACGGTGCCTTATCCGAGGTGATGATCGCCGCCGCCTATCTGGACGCGTGACAAGCCGCTCTGGACGCGTGACAAGCCGCCTGGCGCGGCGTTATTTTTTCTTCGACTTCTTCCTCGTCCTATCGCTCTTCAGGTCGCGGATCTCGGTGTTCATGGCGACATCCTTGCGGCGGCGCTTGGCGATCATTTCGCCGGTGACGAAGTAATCGCCTTTGACGGCGCGCTCGGCGGCTTCGTCGAACTCTTCCGACCATTCGCCGAGCGAATAGCCGAACCACGGCTGCTCGGGCTTCAGCGCCGGCAGGCCGAGTTCGTCCCAGATCTTCTTGGCGCGCTCCATATAGGGCTTCTTCGGCAGCGACACCGGCGGGTAGGGTTCTTTCAATGTCGCGTCGATCAGCACCGAGCCGTCTTCGCCGCCGTTGCGGTGGCTGCGCGGGCCGTGGCCTTGATCGCGATGGGGCAGGACATGCATGTCGAGCAGCGGATTGGCGCGGTACGACATCGCCCAGAGCAGCGCGTCGGCATTGTCCGGATCGATATCGTCATTGACCGCGATAATGTATTTGCCGGCAGCGCGATGGAGCGCGGCGGCGCCGTACATCGCACGCCAGATCTCGGTGGTGGGCAGTTTGCGGTCAACGACGAGCACCAGCACCTTGCGCAGATTGGTCAGCGGCTCGTGCATCGAGACTTTCTTGACGCCCTTGATGCCGAGCGTCGCGCTCAGATGCTGCAGCATCATCGGCTCGAGCGCGACGCGCTTCATCAGCGACGATTCCGACGGCGTCACCTGGCTGACGATCGAGGTGAGGATCGCATCGCGCCGCCGCGTGATCGCGGTCACCTCCATGAACGCGTTGTATTCCTGCAGATTCACATGGCCGTGTGATTCGCCAAAAGGAGCTTCGGGCTCGAGCTCGTCGGTGTGGATCAGACCCTCGATCACGATCTCGGCTTCGGCGGGGATCAGGAGATCGACGGTCTTGGCTTTGACGACGTTGATCGGCGCGCCGACCAGGCCCCCCGCGACGGTCAGCTCGTCCATCGTCTCGGGCAGTTTCTGCGCCGAGGTATAGGCGATGCAGGGCGGGCAGCCGAGGATCACGGCGGCGGGAAGCTTCTTGCCTTTCGCCTTGGCTTTTTCCCAATGCGCATAGATGCCGGGGCGCAGCTCGAGCGAGGGGTTCATGCCCAGCCGCCGCGGCGCTTTCACTTGGCCGCGATAGATGCCCATGTTCTGGATGCCGGTATCGGGATCCTTGGTGATGTATTGCGACAAAGTCGTGTAAGGCGACACGTCCCAGCCCGGCGTCGAGATCGGGATCGGAATGCCGTCGAGACCCTGGCCAGGCTTGTCCAGCGCTTTGCCGGTGATGACGATTTCCTGACATGGCGCGGTCTCGACCACGCGCGGGGCGATCGGATGCGCGACGGCGCGGTTCCAGGTCGCCTCGATCTGATCGAGCGCGCAGGCCATGCCGATCGAATAGATCTCGCGATTGCTGGCGAGCACGCCGACCGCGACCGGGATGGTGTAGCGCTTGCCCTTGGCGTCGCTCACATTGTTGAAGAGGAAGGCCTTGCGATCCTTCTCGGCGATGCCGCCGCGGAATTGCCAGCGCACCAGCGGATGCATCTCGGTGTCCTTGTCGATCACGCGATCGACGGTCACCAGCAGGCCTTCTTTCTCGAGCGTCTTCAGATGATCGTGGAGATCGGGATAGCCGCGTTTCGGCGCCGTGCTCATGCGCACTTTGCCTTTGGCTTTCGTCGCCATGTCCATCGGCTGCTCCTGGTTACTTTCCGCGGCGAATCAGCGTGCCAGCGCCCTCGGCGAACAATTCCAGCAGAATCGCATTCGGCACGCGGCCGTCGATGATGACCGCGGCTTCGACGCCGCCGTTGATCGCATCGAGACAGGTCTCGATCTTCGGGATCATGCCGCCCGAGATCGTGCCGTCGACAATCAGCGCGCGCGCCTTCTCGACCGAGAGCTGCGGCACCAGCTTCTTTTCCTTGTCGAGCACGCCGGCGACG
>DASZLU010000137.1:0-56834 GCA_035552195.1 Allostellaceae bacterium
CGTCCGGCTTGGTATGCGGATCACGCGGATCGATGCGCAAATTCGGGATGCCGATCTGCGACTGCGCTTGCGCGTTGGCCGGCGCGATATCGTCGAGCTTGCGATTGCTGAACACCGCGTAATAGCTCGGCACATTGGCGAATGTGACGTTGGGGCCGTTGATCCACAAGCCGGCGAGATGGCGCTTTTGCCAGACCACCGAATCGCGCTCCGGCCCGCGCACGATCGCAACGATATCGCCCGGCCCGTCGGTCGCACCAAATAACACGACGGATGTGCCGGTGAAGCCGGTGGTGATGGCGATCAGATGGCCTGTGAGATCGGCAAGCAACGGCTGATCGGCGCGCGCCGGAAGCGCCGCCATCATGAGGGCGAGCGCCAAGAGCACGCGCCTCATGACTCAAGCGTCCCGAGCGAAAAGAGATTGTCGGGCCTGACCGTCAGATCGAAGACCAGCTTCGCCGCCACTGCCAGCACGATGAGCGCGAGCAGCGCGCGCAATTCTTCGCCGCGCAGCTTCGCGCCCCAGCGTGTGCCGAGCTGCGCGCCGACGACGCCGCCGACCAGCAGCACGAGCGCCAGCACGACATCGACCGTGTTGTTCTCGACCGCTTGGAGCAACGTCACCACGGCGGTAACGAAGATGATCTGGAACAGCGAGGTGCCGGGCACAACCGCGGTCGGCATGCGCAGCAGATAGATCATCGCCGGCACCATGACGAAGCCGCCACCGACGCCGAGCACCGCCGACAGGATGCCGACGAGAAAGCCGAGGATGATCGGCAGCAGCGCGCTGGTATAAAGTTTCGAGCGGCGGAAGCGCAGCTTGAACGGCAGACCGTGCAACCAGGTGTGCTGATGCAGCTTGCGCCGGACGATGAGGCCATAGCGCCGGCGCAGCAGGCTGCGCGTGCTTTCGATCATCATCAGCGCGCCGAGCGTCGTCAGCACGAACGCGTAGGCGAGCGAGATGAAGAGCTCGATCTGGCCGATGCGGCGGAGGATGGCGAAGAGCCAGACGCCGAGCGCCGAGCCGGCGAAGCCGCCGATCAGCATCAACCCGCCCATGAGGAAATCGATATTGCCGCGCCGCCAATGCGCGATCGCACCCGAGACCGAGGCGCCGACGAGCTGATTGGCCGAGGACGCGACCGCCACCGCCGGCGGCACACCGATGAAGATCAGCAGCGGCGTCAGCAGAAACCCGCCGCCGACCCCGAACACACCGGAAAGGACGCCGACCGCCGCGCCAAGCACGAGCAACGCCACGACATCGAGCGAGACGCCGGCGATGGGCAGATAGATATCGAGAATGCCCAAACGCCGATCCCCCTCGCTCTCTGAGCCCCCTCACCCTCCCGCTTCGCGGGTCCCTCCCTCTCCCCAGCGGGGAGAGGGTTGGGGTGAGGGGGAGAGTTCAAAGGGGTGATGGGGCGAGGCTTAGAACATGACCACCATCGACATCTCTCGCCTGATGCGGCCGCGATCGATTGCGATCGTCGGCATCTCGCCCGAGCCGAGCTCGGCCGGTTTCCTCATGCTGAAGACGCTCGAGGAATATCGTTATTCCGGGCAAATCCATCTCGTCAGCCGCAATCGCAGCGACGTCGCGGGAAGGCCGTGCGTCAAGACGATCGAGGATCTGCCCGACGGTGTCGATGCCGCGATGCTGCTCATCCCGCGCGTCGCGATCGAAGATGCGATCCGTTCCTGCGCCGCGAAGAAGATCGGCGCCATCGTCATCTTCGCTGCCGGGTTCGGCGAGGCGGGCGGCGAGTGGAAAGCGGCGCAGGATCGCATCGCCGCGATCGCAGAGGAGAACGGCATCGCGCTCTGCGGCCCGAATTGCCTCGGCTTGGTCGACTTCATCCATCGCATTCCGCTGACCTTCTCGCAGCAATTGGGTCCGGTGCTCGATGTCTCGTCGGGTGTCGTGGTCGTTGCGCAAAGCGGCGGCCTTGCTGGCGTGGTGCGCGTCGCCCTGCGCGCCAAGGGTATTCCCGTCACCTGCTGGGTCTCGACCGGCAATGAAGCGGTGCTCGGGCTCGAGGATTACGCGGGCTATCTGCTCGAGGAAAAGACGACGCAGGTCGTCGCCTGCTTCGCCGAGCAGATACGCAAGCCGCAGCGCTTTCTCGAGGTCGCAGCCCGCGCGCGCGAACTCGGCAAGCCGATCGTGCTGCTGCATGCCGGCAAGAGCGCGGCGGCGCAGGAATCGGCGAAATCGCATACCGGCGCGATGGTCGGCGATTACGCGGTGATGGAAACCGTGCTGGCGCACAGCGCTGTGCTGAAAGTCGACACGCTCGAAGAGCTGATCGATGTCAGCGAGCTGATGTTCCGCTTCCCCGTGCCGCCGACCAAAGGCTGCGCGATGGTGACGGATTCGGGTGCGGTCAAAGGCATGGCGCTCGATCTCTGCGATGCGCTCGGCCTCGATCTGCCGCCGCTGACCCCGGCGCTCGAGAAGCAGCTTCAGGCCGAATTGCCGGAATTCGTCGGCGCGTCCAATCCGCTCGATCTGACGGCGCAAGCGATCACGCATCTCGATATGTATGCGAAGACGATCGAGCCTTTGCTGGCCGAGGATCGCTATGGCAGCCTCGTGCTGACCGCGATCATTTCCTCGGCGACCGATTACGCCCTGGCCAAAGGCCGCGCCTCGCTGAAGCCGCTGATCGGCGCGACGAAGCCGGTGATCTACGCGATGCTCGGCGACGAAGCCGAAGTGCCCGAAAAGCTCATTCCCGAAGCCCGTGCCGCCAACGTGCCGTTCTTCCGCTCGCCCGAGCGCGCGTTTCGCGCGTTGGCGAAAGTCACGGCTTACGGACGGGCGCTGGAAGCAGCACGGTTACGTTCTCTCAGCCGTCATCCCCGCGAAAGCGGGGATCCAGAGAAGCCGCTGGATTCCCGCTTACGCGGGAATGACGGAAAGATTTTGTCGTCCGGAACTCTCACCGAAGCTGCGAGCAAGCGCTATCTCGCCGCCTGCGGCATGAAGATGCCGGCGGGCAAGCTCGCGAAAACCGTCGCCGAGGCGCGCGATGCTGCGAAAGCGATCGGCTTTCCGCTCGCGGCGAAGCTGCAATCGGCGACCGCTGCGCATAAAAGCGATATCGGCGGCGTGATCCTTAAGATCGCCGACGAGAAGCAGCTCGATGCCGGCTTCGCGAAGCTGCGAGCGATCGCGCGTGAGCGCGGCCTGAAGCTCGATGGCGTGCTGATCGAGAAGATGGCGCCGCCGGGCATCGAGATGATCCTCGGTGCGCGGCGCGATCCGCAATGGGGGCCGGTGCTGGCGGTGGGCCTCGGCGGCATCTTCGCCGAAGCGATCGCCGATATCCGCATCCTGCCGGTCGGGCTCGATGCGGCCGAGATCGAGGCCGAGTTGCGCCAACTGCGCGGCGCCAAGCTGCTCGCCGGGATGCGCGGCGCCAAACCCGCCGACGTGAAGGCGCTGACCCAAACCGTCGTGCAACTCGGTGCTATCATTCAGGCCGAGCCGCGCATCGTCGAGATCGACATCAATCCGCTCGCCGTCTTTGCCGAAGGCGAGGGCGTGCTCGCCTTGGATGCGCTGATCGTCGCGACCGAATAGGGAGGGTCTGTGTGAGACATCTTGCTGCCACGCTGGGCGTCAGTTTCGCGGCGCTGCTGTCGCTCGCACCGGCGTATGCCGCCGAAAAGATACGCGTCACGAAATCGGAAGCGACGACGTTCGCGTTCGCCTTCCTCGATGTCGGCACCAAGGAAGGGATTTACGCCAAGCACGGACTCGACATCGAAACATTGAACCTCGCCGGTGCGGCGAAGGCGCATCAGGCGCTGCTCGCCGGGAGCGCGGAGGTCGAACTCGGCTCCGG
Organism: Allostellaceae bacterium; assembly: GCA_035552195.1. GTDB lineage: Bacteria > Pseudomonadota > Alphaproteobacteria > ATCC43930 > CGMCC-115725 > CAIKMD01. The sequence goes on from DASZLU010000137.1 coordinate 3,864, forward strand.
CATCGAGATGATGTTCATTGCCAAGGGATCGCCGACCAAAGGCGTCGCGACCCTGGCGGGCCCGCCGCTCGGCTTTGCCATCATGGTCGCCAAGGATGGCGGCATCAATTCGGTGGCCGATCTCAAGGGCAAGCTAATCGGCGTCTCGACGGTGGGCTCGCTCAGCGATTGGCTGCCGACCGAGATTTCGCGGCGGCAGGGCTGGGGCGGCGAGGGCATCCGCCGTGTCGCGCTCGGCACGCAGGACGGGCTGACCGGCGCGCTGCTCTCGCACAATGTCGACGGCATCGTCGGCGGCACGCAAACCGGCTATCGGCTGGAGCAGGAAGGTAAGGGCAAGATTCTCACCACTTTCGGTCCGCTGATCCCCGATTTCATCGCGCATATGATCGTCGCCAGCGATACGTTCATCAGCCAACATCCCGACGAGCTGAAGCAATTCCTCGCCGCGTGGTTCGAGACGGTGCAATTCGCCAAGGCGCATAAGGACGACACGGTCCGCGATACGATGCCCCTGACGCGGCTTCCCCCGGACCTCGCCTCGCGCCTCTACGACGATCAGATCGCGATGTTCTCGGACGACGGCCGCTTTCAGCCGAAAGCGGTCGCGGTGATCAAAGAAGCGATCAAGCAGCTCGGTCCGCTTGATACCGTGCCGCCGGATAACCAGCTTTTCACCGAGGCATTCCTGCCGGGGGCAAAGCCCGCGAGGTGAGCGGGGGTTGCGCGTCGATCGTGTCTTTGCATCGGAGAGGAAGATGAGGCTGTTTCTGATTGCCGTCGCGGCGCTGCTCTTTTGCTCCTTCGGCGGAACGGTGGCGCGCGCCGCCGACATCGATTGCATCAGCACGACGTTCAATCTGCTGTCCCCGAACGACAAAGTCTGCGTCAGCGTCTTCGAAGACCCGAAAGTCCCGAACGCCGTTTGCCACATCTCGCAGGCGCGCAAGGGCGGCTGGGGTCAGCCTTTCGGTCTCAACGAGGATCCCTCGAATTTCTCGGTCTCGTGCCGCCAGATCGGTCCGATCGATGTCGACCTCGCCAAGCTGAAGGACGGCGAGGAGGTCTTCACGCAAAAGACCTCGATCTTCTTCAAGCGCACGCGCATCTACCGCATGATCGACACGCCGCACAACACGCTGATCTATCTCGCAGTGAGCTCGAAGATCGTCAACGGCTCGCCGGCCAACGCGCTCAGCACCGTACCGATCCAGCCGTGGGGCAAGTCATAACGAGGTGAGTAGTCGAACGGATTCGCCGCGCGCTTCCAGAAGTTTTGCGGCTCGCCGGTCGAAGGACACGAAAATCTCGGCGCCGAGCCAGCGCGCTTCGTAGGCGATAACGCCATCGGCGAAATCGCCGCCGGCGTCGAGGTGAGCGAAGCCGGCCTCGACTGCCGGTCGGTTCACGACGGTGTTAGCGCCTTCGATGAGGCGTCGGATCGTCGCGGCGATGTCCGCTGGACCAATCCGATAGCCTTGTGAAAGCACCCAAACGAGTTCGCAAAGCATGGGAAGCGGCAATACGATCAGTTCGGCTGCTGCGAGCTCGGCCTCGGCAACTTTACTTTGCCGCTTGTCATCCTCGGTGAGGACCCGAACCAGCACATTTGTGTCGGGCGCGATTTTCACGCTTAGCGTCGCCGCCCGGCCCAACCTTGCGCTGCAATTTCGTTGATCTCTTCGATCGACAAGACGCGATCGGTTTTGTTTTTCAACAATCCGAAAACATCCGAAATCTTGCCTGCCGGACGTTCCGCCCTCATCTCGACTCGCCCGTCCGGAAGCATGTCGATCGTGATCTTCTCACCGGGATGCACGCCCAGGTGCTCCAGCAATTCTTTGCGCAACGTGACTTGGCCCTTGGCCGTGACCGTGAGAGTACTCATCGCAAACCTCGCACATGAAATGTAAGGCAATGTCACCTTACTTTCAATTCCCCTTGACGTGTCCCCTTGACGTGTCCCCTTGACGTGCCGTACGTTTAATCGTACGCTTTTAACGCTAAAGCGGGCTGCCGGTCGGGAAGGCCAACAGTTCAAACACGAAATTTCCGAACAAAGCCAATTTATTGCGCAAAATCAAAGGCCCCGCCGATTTGGCTTTGCTGTACGCTAACTCCGGTCGAACAAATCCGGCGGGTCGGCTTGCTCGCCGGGGACCAGGTCGTGGGCGGTGACGCCGACGAGGCGATAGCGTGTGCCATCGAGCTTCGGGCGTAGTACGGGCATCACAGCGGCAAGGATCGTTTCGGCGCGCTGGGTCGGGTCGTGGAGGCGGCAGGCATGGGTCGTGGTGTAGCGGTCGTGGCGCCGCAGCTTGAGGGTCAGCGAAGTCGCGGCGAGGTCGGAGCGGACCAGCCGCTCAGCGACGCGCTGGCTGATTTGCTCGACCACGGCGGCGATATCCTCGAGACGCGCGAGGTCTTTGGCGAAGGTACGCTCGGCGCCGACCGAGACGTTGCGGCCCCGACCGAAGCCGACACGTCGCGCGTCCTCCCCATGGGCGCGCGCCAGCAAGGCGCGACCCCAGCGGCCGAAGCGGTGGGTGAGTTCGTCGAGCTTCGCCTTTCGCAGATCGGCGATCGTGGCATAGCCCATCTCTTCGAGCTTCCGCGTCATTACCGGGCCGACGCCGGACAGGGCGGAGACTTTCATCGGCGCCAGAACTGCGAGCTTGTCGCTCTCGCCGATGACGTAGAAGCCGCGCGGCTTACCGAAGTCGCTGGCGATCTTGGCCAGCATCTTGTTGGCGGCGAGGCCGATCGAGATCGTCACACCGACGCGTTTTTCGATCTGCAGGGCGAGCCGCGCCAGCGAGCGTGCCGGCGGCTCGTTGTCGCCGCATCCGCTCAGATCGAGATAGGCCTCATCGATGGAAACGCTTTCGACGCGCGGCGACAGCGCCTCCATCAGGTCGCGGATGCGCCGGCTCTCGCGTCGATATTTCTCCATGTCGGGCTTGATGACCGCGGCGCCGGGGCAAAGCTGCAACGCGCGCGCCATCGGCATCGCCGAACGCACGCCGTAGCGCCGGGCGATGTAGCAGGCCGTGAGAACGACGCCGCGCTGGCTGCCGCCGACGATCAGCGGCTCGTCGATCAGATCGGGATGGTCGCGCTTTTCGACCGAGGCATAGAAGGCGTCGCAATCGACATGGGCGATGGCGAGGGTCGCGAGTTCCCTGTGGGCAACGATCCGCACCGAGCCGCAGCGGCCGCAGGCTTCAGGCGCCGGCTCGGCAAAAGCCAGGGTCCCGCAATCGCGGCACAAGCTATTGGGCAGGCTGGCGGTTTCGGGCGCGGCTGGCGCGGGCTCCATCGGTTGCGCAAAACCCCCGCGACTGATAGGATTTTTCCAATATCGGCCGTATCGCGCAACGAATCAACCAAAGGGGCGGCCTCTGAGGGGCCGTGAAACGTCATGACATCCGTGGACATGCACTTCCATTGGGGGCCGAAGGGTTTTGCCGACGCGCTGCGTCAGCGCAGCGTGCGCCCGCGCATCTTCCGCGGCGACGACGGCGCCGAATATTTCGAATCCGGCTTCAATCCAAACAAGCTGCCCGCCGATCACGACAGCGCCGCGGCGCGTATCGCCGAGATGGATAAGCATGGCGTCGAACATGCCGTGCTGTCGATGAGCCCTGTCACCGGCATCGAGGCGCTGCCGCTGCAGGACGCGCTGCCGCTGGCGCGCGCCTATAACGACGGGGTCGCCGAAGTCTGCGCGCAATACCCGTCGCGCTTTTCGGCTTTCGCCATCTTGCCGGTCGGCAACATGACGATGGCCGTGGCCGAGTTCGAGCGCGCGATGGACATGCCGGGCATCATCGGTGCGGTGCTGCCGGGTGACGGCTTCTTGTCGGAAAAGCGCGCCGAGCGTTTCGCGCCGCTGATGGAAGCGGCCAATAAGCGCCACGCGGTTTTTCTCGTGCATTACGGCAAGCTGCCGGACGATCCGACGGCGCCGAAGCCCGATGTGACCGACAACAACCGCCATCGCTTTGGCACGCTCGACATGCAGTCGCGGCTGTCGTCGAACATGATCACCTTCTGCATGACGGATTTCCTGAAGCCCTATCCGAACGTGACGGTGATGAGCCACAATCTCGGCGGCAACATCCCGTTCGAGATCGATCGCATGGATCATCGCAATATGTGCGATACGCCGAACAACGAGCTGCCGTCGAAGAAGATCAAGAGCGCGCCGGTCATCGTCGATTGCAACTCGCTCTCGGGTCGCGCGATCGAACTCGCGGTGCATGTCTACGGCGCCGACAAGATCGTGTTCGGTTCGGACGGCACCGATTTCGGCATGAACTGGACCAACAACGCGATCAACGAAGCGCGCATCACCGACGCCGAGAAGCAAGCGATCCGCGACGGCAATGCTCGCCGCCTGCTCGCCCGCGTCAACAGCCACATCGCTGCGGCGGCGGAGTAAGCCTCAGGGCAGGAGTTGCGGTCCGAGCGTGGCGAGCGCGGCAAAGCGCTCGGCCACCGCGCTTGCGCCGCTGGCCATTTCCTTTTTGCCATAGCCCCAGGACGCGAAGATCGTCGGCAGGCCGAGCGCTTTGCCGACGCTGATGTCGTTGGCGTGATCGCCGACCATGATGCTGTGCGCGGCGTCGCCGCCGGCGGCTTCGATCGTGCCGGCGAGATGCGCCGGATCGGGCTTGCGCACGGGGAAGGTATCGCCGCAGCCCAGCGCCGCGAACCAATGCGCGAGATTGAGCGTCGCAAGCAAGGCCTCGGTCGCGGCCGTCGATTTGTTCGTGCAGATGGCGAATTTCCAGCCGTCTTCCTGCAGCCGGCCCAGCGCCGCGTTGACGCCGGGATAGGGGCGGCTTTCGGCCGCGACGTGGCCGGTGTAGTCGGCGACCATCGCTTCTTCGATCGCGTCATCGTAAGCGGCGCCACGCGACGTCAGCGCCCGCTCGACCAGTTTCTTCGTGCCGTCGCCGATCATCGGCCGCACTTCGGCCTGGCTCAGCGGCTGGAGGCCGCGCGCCGCCAGCATGCGATCGAGCGCGGAGGTGAGATCGGGCAACGAATCGACGAGCGTCCCGTCGAGGTCGAAGACCATTAATCGCGATGCTGCGCTGGTGCTCACCGGGCGCCGCGGCGCTTGGGTGCGGATTTCGCGGCGCGCCCCGCCTTTTTGATAGGGGCCTTCGCGGCCGGGCGCTTGGCCTTGGCTTTGACCTTTAGCTTCACGACCTGGGCGGCTTTCTTCTTCGCGGTCTTGCGCGCCGGCGCTTTCGCGGCGGGCGCGGCTTTGCGCGGCGCGCTCCACAGCTTCTTGCTGGCGACCTCGGCGCCGGCGACCAGGGCCTCGAGCTTCGCCCACATGATGCTGGGATGGACGCGGCGCATGAAGGGGCCTTGGGCAAAGCCGCAATCCGTGCTCGCGATCACATTCTCGCGCCCGACGCAATCGGCGTAGCGGACGAGGCGCTGCGCGATCAACTCGGGATGCTCGACAACGTTGGTCGCATGGCTAATGACGCCCGGGATGAGCACGCGGCCTTTCGGCAGCTTCACGTTCTTCCAGACTTCCCACTCATGCTCGTGGCGTGGATTGGCGCCTTCGATGACGTAGGCGCCGGCTTTGACGCGGAGGATCAGATCGACGATGTCCTTCAAGGGCACGTCGGTGGTGTGCGGGCCCGGCCAGCTGCCCCAGCAAACGTGATAGCGGATTTTCTCTTCCGGGATGCCCTCGAGCGCGTCGTTGAGCGCGTCCATATGCATCGCGACCCAATCGCGATACTCCTTGAAGGTCTTGGGCGGGACCTGTCGGTCATAGGTGACGGCGGCGCGCGCGTCGTCGACCTGCACGAGCAAGCCATTGTCGACGATCATCTTGTATTCGGTCCGCATGGCGCCGGCGATGGCGTGGACCATGTCTTCTTCGCTCGAGTAGTACTCGTTCTTGCGGTCGGGAATGGCGCTCGACGGCGCTGCCACCGGCAGGAAGCCTTCGGTGACACTCACCTGGGCGAGCGCGGTCTTGAAGTTGTCGATGTCGCGCTGCATCTCCGCCTGGCCGGTATAGGCGATAGGGCCGACGCAAACGACGTCGCCGCCGCGGGCGCCGCCGTCGTGACCGTCGAGTTCCTCGTAGAATTCGGGAAAGCGCTGTCGATCGGCGCCGTAAGCATAGGGATCGCGGCCGCCCGAGCTCGGTCGTGTTTCGAATCCGGACAGGCGCTCCAGCACGTATTGCGACCAGCTGATCGATTTGCCGAATTCGCCGTCGCTTATGACGTCGAGACCGCGCTCGGCCTGCTCGCGCACAATCTCGCCGACACTGTCGGCGAGGCAGCGCTGATAAGCGTCCTCGTCGTAGCTCTCGCGGTTGCGCCGCGCCCGCAGGAATTCGATCAGCTCGGGCGGCCGGATCAGGCTGCCGACATGCGTGGTTAGGATTCGCTTCTCGCTACGCTTCAACGATCGTCTCCATAAATTCGGCTATCGGCAGAGATACCCAGGTCTCAAGAATGCTACCGGCCGCATTCGAGCGGAGCGCCTTGTGGCAATCAACCATAAAGCAGGCAACGCGCGGATGGGCAAGCTCGCCAAAGGTTTTAGCGAGGGCTTCTCCAAAGGAAAAGCGGGCAAAGGAAAAGCGCGCCGACGAGGCCGGCGCGCTTCATCTTCGGACAGGCGACAGCCCTTATTTCGTCGGTAAGGCGCCGCTCTTCTTTAGCTCGTGCCAGGGGTCTTTGACCGCCGGGTAGGCTTTGATGATCTTGCTGGTCAGCGTCCCGTTCACCTTTTCGACGCCCATGATGTAGTTGGGTTGCGTGAGTTCCCGGGTCTCGGGATCGACACTCACGTCGCCGCGCGGGCTCTTCCACGAATAGCCCTTGATCGCGGCCATCATCTTGTCGGCATCGGGCTGTCCGTTGGTCGCCTTCAGCATGTGGAAGATCATGGTCATGCCGTCCCAGGCCTCGACGTTCATGAAGCTCGGCAGGCCACTGACCAGCTTGTCGCCATACTTGGCGACAAGACCTTTGACGAAGGCCTTGTTCTCGGGATTGTCGACCGTGGCCGCGTAGACCGCCGAGGAGATGGCATCGAGCACTGCATCGCCCGCCGCCGGGAAATCGAACTGGGTGCCGGACGTGCCGCCCATGATCATGCCTTGCTTGGCGAAGCCGCGATCCGCGAAGCCTTTCAGCGTGCCCGAGGACATCGGGCCGCCGGGCATGAAATCGACGAGGCAGTCCGGGTTATTGTCATGGACTCGCTGGAAGTAGCTGGAGAAATCCGTGGTGTTCATTGGCACGCGGATATCCTCGAGCATCGTGCCGCCGCCTTTCTTGAAGGCGTAGCTGAACGCGTCGATGGCGTCTTGGCCGGGCGAGTAATCGGCGATGAACATTTCGCATTTCTTGCGCCCTTTTTCGAGCATCCACTCGGCCAGCGGCACATAGTTTTGCCAGCTCGTGAAACTGGCGCGCACGAAATATGGCGACTTGTCGGTGACCGAGGCGGTGGCCGAATTGAAGAAGACGAACGGGATCTTCGCTTGGTTCATCACGTCAGCGACGCCGAGGACGGTGGTGGTGAATTCCAGCCCGCCCATGATCGCGACGTGGTCGTTGACGATCATCTCCTGCGCCAATTGACGCGCACGGGGCGGGTTGTCGCCGCCGACATCGCGGAAGATGATCTCGACGGTCGGATTGCCGTCCTTGCCGTTGTACTGATCGAGGAAGTAGTCGATCGTTTGCTTGAAGCTGTTGCCCCAGATCGCATACGGCCCCGACGTGGTGCCGAGGATGCCGACCTTGATCGGATCGGCGGCGTTTGCGTGGGAAACGAGTCCCATCGTCAAAGCCGCGGTCAGTGCGATGGTATAGTGGGAAATACGCCCCATGTGATTTTCCCTCCCCTGATTTGGATGCGACGCTCGTTTTTGGTTGCCGCCCGCCGAACCACGCTATATCAGGGAGCAGCGTATTGCAATTTCAGCCAACAGAGCATGGAAGCAAACGTGCGGGGAGAGCAAGCGTGATCATGAAGCTGGGGGCCACGATCGTCGCTTTGCTGATCGACGGCGTCGCCTATGCCATGATCCTCTTTCTGATGTCGGTCGGGTTGACCATCACGCTGGGCGTGATGCGGATCGCCAATCTCGCGCATTGCGGCTTCGCCATGTTCGGCGGCTATCTCGCTTTTGGCTTGGTGGCGACCGGGCATTTCAGCCTGTTCACCGCGCTGCCGCTGGCCGTGATCGGCACCATGCTGCTCGGCGCGGTGCTGGAGCGCAGCGTCTATCGCTGGGTCTATGGCACGGGCCAGCTTGGTCAGATCCTGATGACGCTCGGCCTGGTCTTCATTTTCGTTGCCAGCGGCAATCTTTTCCTCGGCTCCGATCTTCATTCGATTCCCTCGCCGGGCTGGCTCTCGCAAAATTGGAATTTCGATGCGATCAGTATCTCGGCGTATCGCATCTTTATCATTCTGGTCAGCGTCGCGATCGCGGCCGTTTGCTGGGCAATTCTCGAATTCACCGATTTCGGCGCTAAGCTGCGCGCCGCGGTCGATAACCCGCGCATGGCGCGCTGCATCGGCATCGACGTGCCGCTCGTGTTCTCGATCACCTTCGCCGTCGGCTGTGGCCTGGCCGGCGCGGCTGGGGTGATCGCAACCCAGATCATGCCGCTGGAGCCGTGGTACGCCTTCGAATATCTGGTGCCGCTCTTGATGGTGGTCGCGGTCGGCGGCCTCGGCAGTCTCAAAGGTTCCTTCTACGCTGCGCTGATGCTCGGCGTCGTCGATACATTCGGCCGCTATTACATTCCCGCGGCCGGCGCCTTCATCATCTATTTCGCGGTGGTCGCGCTGCTGCTATGGCGGCCGCGCGGGGTCTTCGCGCGGGGGACCGCATGAGCGAGGCGCGCCGCGAACCGATCTCGCCGCGCGCGATCGCGGCGTCGCGTGCGGGCTTTGCGCGCCACGGTCTGTCCTGGATCGATCTGCTGCCGTTTGCCTTTGCCGCGGTGGTCTATTTCGCCGGCGGCCGCTACTTGCCGCTCGGCACCCAGGTCATGATCCAGATCGCCTTCGCGCTCTCGCTCGATCTGATCCTCGGTTACGCCGGCGTCGATTCGCTGGGTCATGTCGCTTTCTTCGGCATGGGCGCTTACGGCGCCGGCCTCTTTGCGACGCATATATCAAGCGAGCCGATCAGCGGCCTCGGCGCCGCCGCTGTTCTCGGCGCGCTCACGGGCCTCATCACCGGGCCGCTTATTTTGCGCACGCGCGGCCTGACCTTGGTAATGCTGACGCTGGCTGTGGCGACGATGCTGCAACAACTCGGCAATGCCAGCGCGATGAAACCGATCACAGGCGGCGCCGACGGACTTTTCGGTTTCGAGATCGCGCCGCTCTTCGGCGTCTTCGCGTTCGACCTTTATGGTCACACGGCCTATTGGTACGCGCTCGGCGTTGTCGCATTCGTCTTCGTCGTCTCCAAGCTGGTGGTGGATTCGCCTTTCGGCCTCGCCATTCGCGGCATTCGCGAGAACCCGGTGCGGATGCGGATGCTCGGCGTCAGTGTCACGGCCCGGCTGGTGACGCTTTATTGTATCTCGGGCGCGCTCGCCGGCATCGCCGGCGGGCTCTCGGCACAAGTGACCAAGCTCGTCGGCCTCGACAGCCTCGGTTTTCTGTTGTCGGGTAACGCCCTCGTGATGCTGATCCTCGGCGGTACCGGCAGCCTCTATGGTGCGATCATTGGCGCGACCATCTTCGTCGTATTGTCGGACCGCGCGGCGGCGGTTGATCCGTTCAATTGGCTCTTTGCCATTGGGTTCGTCCTCATCCTCGCCGTGCGTTTCGCGCCGCGCGGCGTCGTCGGTCTGATTGAGGATGCCGCGCGGCGCTATCGCGCGAGGCGCGCGTTATGACGACAGCAAGCGCCCCTCCCGCGCTTCGTATCGAAGGCATCTGCAAGAATTTCGGCGGCTTGCATGTCTCGCGCGACGTGTCCCTGAGCTTGCCGGCTGGCGCGCGCCACGCCCTGATCGGGCCAAACGGCGCAGGCAAGACGACGCTGGTGCATATGGTCAGCGGTCTACTGCCGCCGTCCTCCGGAACGATTCATCTCGGTGGTCTCGATATCACGCATATGGCGGCGGAAAAGCGGGTCGGTCTCGGCCTCGCGCGTACCTTTCAAATCAGCTCGCTCTTTCCGCAATTGACGGTCGCGGAAAACATCGGCCTTGCCTACGAGGCGCGCTACGGCCTCGACCGGCGCATCTGGGGCAGCGCGCGCAACCGCCACGAGATTGTCGACAGCACCGCTTCGCTGCTCGAGAAGCTCGACCTGCTGGAATTGGCGGCGCGGCGCATTGCCGATCTGCCCTATGGCCAGCGGCGCTTGGTCGAGATTGCGCTCGTCCTGGCTTTGGAACCGAAGATCCTGCTCCTGGATGAGCCGGCTGCCGGTCTCGCCGCGGCGGAACGCGGCGCCTTGCTCGATCTGCTCCTGCGCATGCCCGAAAGTCTCAGCATCCTCGTCATCGAGCACGACATGAGCCTCGTTTTCCGCCTCGCGCAGCGCATCACCGTGCTGGTCGAAGGCGCGATCCTGACTGAAGGCACCGTCGCCGATATTCGCAGCGATAATCGCGTGCGTGATATTTACCTGGGCAGCCGTCACCATGGCTGATCTGCTCGCAATCGAAAACCTGACAGCCGGTTATCGCGATACTGTTGTGCTGGAAAGCGTGTCGGCAGCCATCGGTCCTCGCGAAAGCTGGGCGGTGCTCGGCCGCAACGGCGTCGGCAAAACGACGTTGTTGATGACCATCATGGGTCTCACCGCACAACGCGGCGGGAGCATCAAATTCGAGGGCAAAGAGATCACCTCGCTGTCGACGCATGACCGGGCGCGGGCCGGCATCGGTTACGTGCCGCAAGAGCGCGAGATCTTTTCGTCGCTGACTGTCGATGAAAATCTGCGTGTCGCGACGCGCGCCGGCGAATGGAATCGCGAGCGCGTCTACGATCTCTTCCCGCGCCTCGCTGAACGCCAGCGCAACTACGGCAACCAGCTGTCGGGCGGTGAGCAACAGATGCTGGCCGTCGGCCGTGCGCTCATCGGCAATCCCAAAATATTGCTGCTCGACGAGCCGTTCGAAGGCCTGGCGCCCGTGATCATCGACACCATCGTCGCAGCGCTGGCACGGCTACAGCGCGAAAGCGCCATCGCCACGGTGCTGGTCGAACAACTCGTCGACGTTACATTGGAAATGACCGAGCAGACGCTCGTTCTCGATAAGGGCCAGATCGTATGGCGCGGCCAAAGCCAGGCGCTGGCCGCGGATCGCGAGCGCCTGGCGTCACTGGTTGGCCTGCAAGAGGCCGCGGCCGTTCGCTAGGTCGCCGTCACTAATTGAGGGGCGTCCCGTCAGGCCGCACGCTGCGGCCGATGCCTGAGAGTGCGTCCGACAACGCGTGGTCGTCGTCCATCTTGAGGCCCATCGCCTCTTCATAGGCGCGTTTGACCGCTTGCGGCTGGCCTTGCTGGAAGACGAAGCGTGTCGGCGATACGTTGTCGAACACGCTGGCGCTCATTAGCTGCTCGCGGGTGAAGCCTTCGACGAATTGCTTCTTGCCAACGATCGGCAGCGGCACGTCGTTGTTGAGCTTGGGATCGCGGATGACGGCTTTCGGATCGCCACCCTTGGCGATGGTCTCGATATCCTCGAAGAAGCGGTTACGGATCATGACGATGCCGCGGTCGCTGCGCGCGAGATGCTCTTGGCTACGATCGGCGATCGCACCCTGGCCGACCCAGGCGGCGAAATCCTGGTTCATCACGCCGCCGGTCAGCCAATCGCCCTTCGCGTCGGTCACCGGCCCGTACCAATAGGGGATCGAGTTCTGCACATAGGGCTCGCGATCCTTCGGCACGCGGTTATAGAACCAGCCGACCGAGAGCGTCGTCTCGTCATCGACCGGCACGCGCCACTCGAAATGGCCGCCGGTGAAGAGACAGTTCGGCCAGAGGCAGACGCGGCCGACCGACCACAGCGGATTGTTCTCGTCGGTGTCCTCGCGGATGCGGCGATAGACGTAGCCGTATTCGAATTCGTCGAAGCCGACTTTCAGATGCTTGGCGCCATAGGGACCCATTTTGCCTTTGAGGCGGGTCGACCAATTGGCATGCGTCCATTCGAAATGGACGGGGTCGATCGAGTTCTCCTGGCACTGGAACCAGTTGCAGGGAATGGTCGAGAACACGATCTGCACGAAGCCGTTCTTCCAATTGAACGGCTCCCAATCGGGCAGCAGCGGCGCCGGCTGCGGCCCCATATAGGCCCAGAGCAGGCCAGCCTTAGCCTCGACCGGGTAAGCCTTGATCGGCGTTTTTTCCTTATAGGTCGATTTCGGATCGACCGTATCGTCGAAGGGCTGCTCGATGCATTTGCCGGTCTCATCGAAAAGCCAGCCGTGATAGTGGCAGCGCAGCCCACATTCCTCGGGATAGGCAAAGGTCATATCGGCGCGGCGATGCGGGCAGTGCCGGTCGACCAAGCCGTAGCGGCCGCCGAGATCCTTGTAGAGGACCAGATTCTCGCCCATCAAGCGAACGCGCTTGGTCGGCTTTTCCTCAAGCTCGCCGACTGCGGCAATCGGATACCAATAGCGGCGCAACAGATCGCCCATCGGCGTTCCCGCGCTCGTTTCGGTCAGGATTTTGTTGTTCGCTGGCGTCAGCATCGATCGTCCTCGTGTGTCTTCTGGCGTGAGCCCGGCTGCCCTAAGGCGGGGCCACCGCCGCATGCGATGATTGTGCCACTGTAGCACCCCGGGGCGGGCAAGGGCACGCCGTGCGGCAACGCCCGAGCGGCGGATGAGGGCGCGATAACCGAGCGCGGCGTCCCCCGTGCGTTGAGGCTGCCCTTTGGCACTCACCGAAGTGGCCTATCGCGCGAATGGCCGGCAGCAAAAGGCAAATCGTCGCAAACCGCAGCGCTGCAGCTTGCGCAAACTTGCGCCCGCGGCGGCGATTGCGCTCGGCGGTGTCGTGGTCGATTCTACGTGGCGGAGATACAGTGGAGTGCAAGGTTTACGAGTATTAACCGCCTCGTTTGCGCGGGTTGCATGTATTTTCATAGTTGCTAAGATAGTCTCCAACGAAGTCACCGAACTTGGCCGCGCTCAATAGGCGTGAATAAGGGGGACGGATGCGAAAGGTCGCAACGGCGTTACTCGTGGGGGCTCTCTCAGTACCGAGTCTCGCTTCTGCCGGTCAGGCAAAGCATCACGCGAAGGACTCGAATACTTCGCACGGGATTGCTTCTGTGTATGCGCATAGCCTCGTCGGACATCGCACCGCAAATGGCGAGCGGCTTGATATGGATCATATGACCGCTGCCAGCCTCAAACTGCCGATCGGCACCGTGGTGACGGTGACCAACCGCCGCAATGGCCGCCAGGCGACGGTGCGCGTGAACGATCGCGGTCCTTACACGAAGCGCTTCCTCATCGATCTGTCGCCGGCGGCGGCCGCGGCGCTCGGTCTGGGCCGTACCGGTACGACACCGGTCGAGATCAAGATCGCCTCGCGCTAACCCGCCGCAACGGCGGCTTCTCCCGTGAATATCCTGCTGACGCCGGCGCGTATCGGGCCGGCCGAGATCAAGAACCGCATCGTTTTGCCGCCGATGACGACGCGGCTTTCCGATGAGGAAGGCTTCGTCACCGACGAAGCCATTGCCTATTACATGGCGCGGGTGCACGGCGGCACCGGTCTCATCACCGTCGAGATGGCGTCGCCCGAGCGCGCCGGCCGTCATCGCCGGCGTGAGCTTGGCATTTACGACGATCGCTTCCTGCCCGGCTTGCAGAAACTCGTCGCCGCGATCCATGCCGGCGGTGCAAAGGCCTCGATCCAGCTTGGCCATGGTGGCGGACATACGCGGCGCGATATCTGCGGCGAGACGCCCGTCGCGCCCTCAGCGATCCCGCATCCGGTCTTCGAGACAACGTTCGAGACGATCATTCCCGAGGCGATGACGAAGCCGCGCATCGATGAATGCATCGCGGCTTTCGCCAGTGCGGCTTTGCGGGCACAGCGCGCCGGTTTCGATTGCGTCGAGATCCACGCGGCGCACGGCTACCTGATCTCGCAATTCCTGACGCCGTTCGAGAATCACCGCGACGACGAATATGGCGGCTCGCTCGAAAATCGCGCCCGCTTTGGCCTCGACGTGCTCCGCGCGGTGAAAGCGGCGGTGCCCGGCACCGGCTTGATCTTCCGCCTCTCGGTCGAGGATTATTTCCCCGACGGGATGCCTTGGGTTGAGGGCAAGCAGGTCGCGATCTGGGCGGCGGAGGCGGGAGCCGATGCGCTCCATATCGCCGCCGGCCATTACCGCTCGCTGCCCTCGGCGGCGCGGCAGATTCCACCGATGGAATATCCCGACGGCGTGTTCCTCGATTATGCCGCCGGTGTGAAGGCGGCGGTGAGCGTGCCGGTGATCGCGGTCGGCCGGCTCGGCGATCCAGAACTTGCTACGAGCGTCGTCGAAAGCGGAAAGGCCGATTTCATTGCCCTCGGTCGCACGCACGTTGCCGAGCCCGAGTGGGTCGTGAAGCTGGCGCGGGGCGAGCCGCCGCGGCGCTGCCTTGCTTGCAATACCTGTGTCGACGAGATGCGCGGTGGCGCGCGGCTCGGCTGCGTGGTCAATGGCCGCGCCGGGCGCGAGGCGTTATTCGAGAATGCACGGCCGGTGCAGGGTCAGAAGATCGCGGTCATCGGCGCCGGACCCGCAGGGCTTACCTATGCCTCGTTGGTCGCCGATGGCAATGAGGTCACGGTATTCGAGCGTGAGGCTCAGCCCGGCGGCGCGTTTCGCTTTGCCGGCAAGGCACCGCTTTTTCAAGGCGTGCGGGCGAACGAGCAATCGCTCGCGCGCTATATCGATCAGCTTTACCGCGCCTGCGTCGCAAAGCGGGTCGGCTTCGCGTTCAACACTGATGTCGTCGGCCAGCCGTTGCTCCTCGAGCCCTTCGATCGCATCGTGATCGCCACCGGCGCGCGTTATCGTTTCGGTCTCGGCCCGATCGCGCGGGCGATGCTGGCGAGCGGTGCGGCGCGCTTGCCTGGGATACGCGCGCTGTTCGAGCAGCCGAAATTCCGCGATTGGTTCTATTACCGCGCCAGAGAAGGCAGCGCGCCAGTCTTCAAGAACCTCGCCAAGCCGACGCAGAAAGTGGTTGCGATCGGCGACGCGGTCGAAGCGGGCAAGAGCAAGGCCGCGATCTCGTCAGCCTTCGAGGCCGCGCTGCTGACGCATTAGGCATGACCGCCTTTGGCGGTCACTTCGCCGGCTCCGCGACCTTCGCGTCTTGCTTTTGCGGTGTGCGATCGCGGAAGTAGGGCAGCACTTCCTCGGCGATCGCTTCCATATTCGCCTTGGTCATGTCGCGCGGCAGGGTACCGAACTGTGTCTTGGTCAGGCTGGTGCCGAAGCCGGCGAGGTCCTGATACTCGGCGAGCCGCTCGCGTACCGTGCTCGGCGAGCCGACGATGACGACGCCTTGCGCCACGAGGTCCTCGGCCGTCTGAATTTTGCCCGCTTGGCGCCCCTTGATCGCGGCGACACGCTTGATCGATTCGATCGTGGAGTAGCCGGGCGGTAGAAGCATCTCGACCGGCATGCCGAGGAAGCTGTTGGCCAGCGCTTCGAGATGCGGCTTGGCTTCCTTCATCGCCTTGGCATCGGTCTCGGCGACATAGATCGAATTCGACCAGGCGAGCTGTTCGGGTGTCGCGGTGTAGCCGTTCTTTTCGGCCTCGTCGCGATATGCTTGGAAGAAACGCGCGACGACAGCAATCGGCGACAGTGTCTGGCAATAGGTGTAGTGCATCTTGGCCGCCCATTGGATTGTGCTGGTCGAGCCTTGGCTCGGAATCCAGATGGGCGGATGCGGGTTCTGGTACGGCCGCGGCCAGGGATTGACGTAATTGATCTCGAAATGGCGGCCGGCGTAGCGGAAAGGGCCGGGCTCGGTCCATGCCTTGATGATCAACTCGTGTGCTTCATCGAAGCGCGCCTGGCTCAGGGTCGGATTGATCCCCATCGAGTGGTATTCGGCGCCGATGCCGCGCACGAAACCTGCGATGAAGCGACCGCGGGTGAGGTTATCGAGGATCGCGTATTCCTCGGCCACCGCCAGCGGATTGTGCAACAGCGGCAGCGCGCGGCCGAGGATCGCGATCTTGGCGTTCTTGACCGACCGTGCCAGCGCACCCGCCAGCACGCCCGGTGTCGGCATCAGCCCGTAGGCGTTTTGATGATGCTCGTTGAGCACCACGCCGTCGAAGCCGAGCTTGTCGGCGTATTCGAGCTCGTCGAGATAGCGGTTGTAGAGCTCGGCGCCTTTCTTCGGATCGTATTGGCTATTGGAGAAGGTCACCCAAGCCGTGCCGTTCTTGGCAATCGCCTCGAGATCGGCATCGGCATACGGCATGAGATGAAAATTGAAGATCTTCATGGGGCTTCCTTCTCCTTCAGCCGGGACGCGTTACGGTTGATAACGCGGCGTCTTGTGCAGGTAGAACTTGCTCATCGCAGGACGGTACTCGGCCATGATGTCCTTGTTAAGGTCGGTATCCGGCTTGGCGCCGTCCGGAACGAGCGAGAAGTACGGCGTTTTCTTGAGCACGTCCTCGAACTCGTCATGCGCAGCCTTGAGCACGTCTGGCGAGGTCATGAAGTCTAGAACCGAGTCCGCTAGCGCCTTGGCGCCGGCCACTTCGCCTTTATGCGCAATCGTGCTGGTCGGCGTCACGGCGGCCACCCAATTGTGATAGGGGATGCCAGGGACGCTGGCCGGGAAAGTGTAGACCACCGAGGGCACTACCCACGAGATATCGCCGCTATCGTTCGACGAGGTCGATTGCGGCTTCTGGGCCACCTCAGGCACTTTGGTTGCGAGGCCAACGACCGGATACTTTTCCGCCGTCTGGAAGTCGCGCGCGAATTTCTGTTCCTCGTCGCTCCATTTCGGCAAGCCAACGGCTTGGAAATTTTTCTGCACGACTTGCGCCAGCGTCTTGTTCGAGAGCGCCGGCCAGGCCGAGGCCTGATAAATGACGTCATGCGTGGTGCCGGTCATCATATCGGCGCCGCTGGCGATATTGAGCAGCTTGTCGTAGGTCGCCTTGGCGTCCGGCATATTAGCATCGCGCACGAAGTACCAGATCTTCGTGAAGTCCGGGATGACGTTCGGCTGAATGCCGCCGGCCATGATCGAACGATGGATGCGATAGGTGGGCTTCATCTGCTGACGCAAGAAGGCAACGCCGTTATCCATCAGCTCGAGCGCATCGAGCGCGTTCTTGCCGTCCCACGGATCGACGGCGGCATGCGCGGTTTTGCCGTGGAAAGCGAACTGCACGCCGATGGCGGCATAGTTCTGCAAGCCATAGCCCGTGCCGAAATTCTCGCCGATATGGAGATAGATGTTCGCGTCGACATCCTTGAACGCGCCGGATTTGACGATGAAGGGTCGGCTGGCGATCTCTTCTTCGGCGGGGCCGAAATTGACCGCGATCGTGCCGGGGAGGTGATATTTCTCCATCACCTGTTTCACGGCAAAGGCGGCGGCCGTGGCGACACCGCCATGGGTGTTGTGGCCTTCCATGTGGCCCGGTGCGCCCGGCACCATCGGCTTGTGATCGAATTCGAGCGGCGTCTGGTTGCCGCCCGGCAGCGCGTCGATCTCGCTCTCGATCACGATGTAGGGATGGCCCGAGCCATACGTGGCCCAGAAATTCGTCGGCATGCCGGCTTGCCCGAGCTCGACCTTGAAACCGGCCGCTTCCATGGTGTCCTTCAGGAGCTTTGTCGCTTCGAACTCCTGCATGCCCATTTCGCCGAAGTAATAGATCGAATCGCCGATGTCCCAGATCGTCTGGGCATTTTTGTCGACGATCGCGGCGACGTCTTTCTTTTGCTCATCCGTCGCCGCTTGCGCGCCGGCCGGCGCCAAAGCGAGCAGCGCCGCGAGCGCTGCGCCACCGAGCAGTATTCGTTTCATCTTTTTCTTTCCCCTCTCTGGTCTATTCGGCAGCCGCAACATCGCGTCCCGAAATCGCACTATCTGGAAACTCTTCTTTGAGGCGCGGATAAACCTCGCGCGCAAACATACGGATGCCGTGCACGGTGTCCTCGTGATCGAGGTGCCCCGCCTGGCCCATCAGCAACAAATTGCCGAAGCCGCCGACGTGGTGATAGAAGCTCTTGATCTGGTCGAACACCTGATCGGGCGTGCCGCAGAACATCGTGCCGTTGGCGATGGCGCCGTCGACTGTCGTGTTGGCGCTAAAATTCCCAAAGCCGCCGCCCGCCGCATCGCCCAGCATCATCTTCACATTGGCCGCAATCGGACTGTAGCCGGCGGGATTGCGGAACCAGGGAGAGACCTTGTTTGCGGTGATGTACCAGAGCAGCTTCTCGGCCCCGGCGCGGGCCTTGGCTTCGCTGTCGCCGACATAGACCATCGCCGCATAGGCGAGGCGGTTGACCGGTACGTCCGTCCCTTTGCCCGCATCGCGCCAGCCCTTGCGATAGCTGTCGTAGATCGCCGGCGTGCCTTTGAAGCCGGTCAGGAACGTCGCCTGGATATAGCCATGCGCGCCGACCTGGCTTGAGCCGCCGGGGCTCGTCGTCGAGACCCAGATCGGCGGATGCGGCGATTGATAGGGGCGCGGCCAGATGTTGATGTTGCGGTGATGAAAGAAGCGGCCCTCGAAGCTTGTCGGGCCGTCATTGCTGGTCCACGCTTGCACGATCATGTCGAGCGCTTCCCAATGCCGCTCGTTCATGCGCACGGGGTTGCTGTTCGCCGGCAGAATTTCGGTCGGCACGCCGCGCACGAAGCCAGCCTCGAGTCGGCCTTTCGACAGGACGTCGATCAGCGCCATCTCTTCGGCGACGCGGACCGGCATGCGGCGGTTGGCGATCGGATTGCCGAGGATGAGGAGCCGCGCCTTGTGCGTCAGTCGCGCCAGCGCGGCGAGCACCAGCGGCGCCGCCGGATCGACACAGGTCGCGGTTTGATGATGCTCGTTGAGCATGATGTTGACGCCTTCCTCTTCGGCGATCTGCCATTCGCGGAGGAAGCGGTCGTAAAGCTCGGCGCCTTTCTTCGGGTCGTAGAGCCGATTCGGCAGAGTGACGCGGATCGATTCGATTTCATCGTGCGGCGGCAGGAAGGGATAAGCGTTCTCGCTGAAATGCCAGGCGCGCATGGGTCAGGCTCCTTGAGCGAGGAAAGCGCCGAGCGATGCGGCGAAAGCCTTCGGTTGCTCGATATGCGGCAGGTGGCCGGCTTCGGCGATGGTCGCGATGCGTGCGCCCGGCACGAGCTTCGCATAGCGATCGAGATATTCGGCGGAGACCAGTCCGTCGCTGGCGCCGCGCATGAACAAGACCGGCATGGTCAAGCGATGCATCCGATGCTTGAGCTTGGGGTTGTGCATGTAGGGTTCCCACACGAGCAGCGCGAGCGTCTCGTTGTTGCGCGCGATGACGCGCATCTGCTCTTCGGAGAGCTTGGTTAGATCGATCTTCGCTTTCGCCGGATCATGGAAGCGCATGCGGTCGAGCGTTTCGGTCGAATGCGCGAAAATATCGGGGATGTCGAGCTGTCTCGGGCCGCCGGTTTTCACGCCGACGGGCCCGACCAGCACGATCTTGTCGAAGCGCTCCGGCAATTTGGTCGCCATCTCGGCCGCGATCCAGCCGCCGATCGAGGCGCCGACCAAGGTCGCGTGCCGTAGATCAAGATGATCCATCAGTTCGAGATAGACATGCGCGACGTCGTCGATGCTGTCGAGCCAATCGGGGAGACTCGAGTAGCCGAAGCCGGGATGCGAGGGTGCGATGACGCGATGGCGCTCGGCCAGCAGGCCGACGAAAGCATCGTCGGGCGAGAAGCCCGCGCCGCTGTGGAGAAAAATCAAGGGCGAGCCCGTGCCGCTCTCATGCAACTCGAGTTCGATCTCGCCGAGTTTCAGTATTTGCCGCTTCACGCGTGCGCCTCCGATTCTCGTTTCAGCCACTATTTCATCGGGCGGCGGCCGAGGCAAGGCTGGGCGCCGCGAGCCCGGAGATTTCAGTCACCAGTTTCTGGAGGATCGCATCGGCGAAATTGTCATAGCTGTCGATGCTGATGACAAACGCCTCTGGCCCACCGATGACGCTGCTGCGGTAATACGCATCGAGGCCGGGCTCGATCCAGGTGATGGGCAAGCCGTTGACGGTGATCCCCTGCTTCACGGCCTCGTCGCGGGCGGTCTCGGCAAGGCGCCCGGCGTTATTCGAGCCGTCGCCCGAAATATCGACGACGCGCCGGGTGCCGCGGAACGGGCTCGCCGCCAGCAGCGCGACGCCCGTATCGATCGCACCGCTGAGCGAGGTGCCGCCACCAAAAAGCTTGCGCTGGCTGGCGTCGATGGCGTCGGCCAGCTTCTGCGCGGAGGCCGCATCGGCGATGCGCGTCCATGGGATCACCTGGACGTGCAGTTGCGGCCCTGTCCATTGCACCATGGTCACGGCGATCGCGTGATCGGCACCGGCGGTCACTGCCTCGATCACTTCGCGGCTGCGGAAGGCTTGCGCATAGCCGTGCTTTTGCAGGTCGAAACGCGTCTGGTTGACGCTGCCCGACGCGTCGACGGCAAGGACAAGGGCAAGATCGACGGGCTGTACCGCGGTGGGTGGTTGGGCACGCGTACCGGCAGCATACGCGACAAGCCCGACGGCAATCGGGACGAAAATCAGTAGGGCGACGCGGACGGAAGCCGTAAGCTTCATGCGGCGATAGTAGGACCGTGGCGGGAGGACAGCGATGGGCGAAGAAATCGGCTTTGTCGGCCTGGGCAATATGGGCGGGCCCATGGCCAATCGCCTGATCGATGCCGGTCATCGGCTCGCCGTCTACGACATTCGCGATGAAGCGATGGCGCCGCTTGTCGCGCGCGGTGCGGCCTGGAAGAACTCCTCGCGCGCTGTCGCCGATGCGGCGGATATCGTCTTCTTCAGCCTGCCCGAGCCTAAGGACGTCGAGGGCGAGGCTCTCGGCGCGGCCGGCGTGGTTGCGGGCACGCGCGCCAAGATCTTCGTCGATCTCTCCACCACCGGCCCGCGCACGACGGCGCGCGTTCTCGCCGGGCTGACGGAACGCGACATCGCGGTCGTCGACGCGCCGGTCTCGGGCGGCGTTGCCGGGGCGAAGAAAGGCACTCTGGCAGTGATGGCCTCGGGTCCGCAGGCGCTGATCGAGCGCGTGCGGCCGGCACTCGCCATCTTCGGCACGGTGTTCCATGTTGGCGAGCGGCCGGGCATGGGGCAGGCGATGAAGCTCTGCAACAATGTCCTGTCGGCGACGTCGATGGCGGTGACGGCCGAGGCGATGGTGATGGGCGTCAAAGCCGGACTCGATCCGACGCAGATGCTCGAGGTCATCAACTCAGGCACCGGCCGCAATACCGCAACCGAAACCAAATTTCCCAATGAGGTGATCACACGTCGCTTCGGCCAGGGCTTCTATACCGGCCTCATGTACAAGGATGTCCGGCTCTGTCTCGAAGAAGCGGAGGCGCTACAGGTCCCGATGTGGGTCGGCAGCGCCGTGCGCACGATGTGGCAGCTCGCCAATAGCGAGCTTGGCCCGCAATCCGATTTCACCGAAATCGTGCGGCTTCTCGAAGATTGGGCTGGTGTCGAGGTGAAATCCGGCAATTAGCGGAGGCGTCGATGGAATACGAAGTCTACGCCATCCGCTATGCGCGTCACGAACGCCGCGCGAGCGAAAACTTTCTCGCCGGCGATCCGCATGACGCGCCGATGCCGCTCGATTATTTCGTCTGGGCGATTATCGGCGGCGGTAAGACATATGTTGTCGATACCGGGTTCGGCGCCGAGCAAGCCCGACAGCGGAAGCGCGAATTGTTGCGCTCGCCGGATGAGGGGCTGAAAGCGATCGGCGTCGAAGCGGCCCAGGTCGAGGACGTGGTCATCACGCATATGCATTACGATCACGCTGGCGGGCTCGATCTCTTTCCGAACGCGCGCTTCCATATCCAGGATCGCGAGATGGAATTCGCGACGGGGCGGCCGATGTGCCATCACGCTTTCAGCCACTCGCTCGCGGTCGACGATGTCGTCGGCATGGTGCGGCGCGTCTTCGCCGGCCGCGTGCGCTTTCATGACGGCGATGAAGAGATCGCGCCTGGTCTGAGCCTCCATTTCATCGGCGGGCACACGATGGGGCTGCAAAGCGTCCGGGTGATGACGAAGCGCGGCGCCGTGGTGCTCGCTTCGGATGCCGCGCATCTTTACGCGCATCTCGATCAAGGCCGCGCCTATCCGATCGTCTACAACATCGCCGAGATGCTCGAAGGCCATGCGACGTTGCGGCGGCTGGCATCGTCGCCGCGGCACATCGTGCCGGGCCACGATCCGCTGGTGGCGACGCTTTATCCCGCGGCCCGCAACGGCCTCGACGGCGTCGTGCGGCTCGATGTCGAGCCGGCGGCTTAAGCCGACAGGCTCTTCGACGCCATCTCGTAGGTGTTTTTGCTGAGCGAAGGCCGGGCCAGGACGCGTTCGAGCTCGCGCTTCATCAGCGCTTGCCGGGCGTTGTCGTGCCGCCGCCACTGGCCGAGCGGCTGGATCAGCCGCGACGCCATCAGCGGATTGAGCGGATCGAGCGTGATCACCTGATCGGCGAGGAATGCATAACCGGCGCCGTCCGCATCGTGGAAGCGCAGTTGATTGGCCTGCGTGAAGGCCCCGACAAGCGAGCGCATGCGGTTCGGGTTCTTGATCGCGAAGGCCGGGTGATGGGTCAGCTCTTTCACCCGCGTCAACGTGCCCGGCAGCGACGACACTGCCTGCAGGCTGAACCATTTGTCGACGACGAGCTCATCGGCCTTCCAATGCTCGTAGAAGCCCGCCAGTGCCTCGGCGCGGGCCGGCTTGTCGAATTCGTTGAGCACCGACAGCGCCGCTAGCACATCGGTCATGTTGCTGCTGGTGTCGAATTGCGCTTTGGCGAGCGCGATATCGCCTTTGCCGAAGGCGAGATAGCGGAGCGCGACATTGTGCAACGTGCGCTTGCCGATGGCGGCGCCGTCGGCGCTGTAAGGCCCGCGATCGGACAGCCGGTCGTAGAGCGCGGCGAAGTCGCCGGCGAGCGCGCTACCGATCTGTTGCTGCGCGAGATCGCGCGCCGCATGGATCGCGTCGACATCG
Organism: Allostellaceae bacterium; assembly: GCA_035552195.1. Lineage (GTDB taxonomy): Bacteria > Pseudomonadota > Alphaproteobacteria > ATCC43930 > CGMCC-115725 > CAIKMD01. Next base: position 27,164 of record DASZLU010000137.1, read on the forward strand.
ACGATCTCCATCTGATCGGCGAGGAAGGATTCCGATGGCAGGCTGAGCTGCTCGGCTGCGAAAGCCGGATCTTTGTCGGCTGCGGCGAGGGTGCGCCGCATCTGATCGATGAGCGCGGCGTCGATCGTAAGCGCATCGCCGCGGCGATGCGCGTCCACCATGCCAAGCAGCAGATGCGTGGCGACCTGCTGACCCGCTTCCCAGCGCGCGAAAGGATCGGTGTCGTTGAGCGCAAGGAATTGCTGGCGCTCGAGCGGGATGTTCTTCAGCTTCACCGGCGCCGAGAAACGGCGCAGCAGCGATGGCGTCGGTTTGCTCGGCACGTCGACGAAGCGGAAGGTGTGCTTGGCTTCGCCCAACACCAGCACGCGCGTGCCCGCCATCGCTTTGCTTTCGCCATCGAGCCGCGTCGCCTGCTCCCTGCCGTCTGCGCCGAGAAGCCCCATCGCGATCGGCACGACCAGCGGTTCCTTGGTCTTCTGGCCCGGCGTCGGCGGCGTCGATTGCGCCAGAGTCAGCTCGTAGGTCTTGGCTGCGGCGTCGTAGCGATCCTCGACCGTCAATTCGGGCGTGCCGGCTTGCTTGTACCAAGTAAGGAAATGCGAGAAGTCGGCGCCGTTCGCATCGGCCATCGCGGCGACGAAATCCTCGATGGTCACCGCTTGGCCGTCATGCCGCTGGAAATAAAGGTCCATGCCTTTGCGGAAGCCGGCGGTGCCGAGTTGCGTCTCGATCATGCGCACGACTTCGGCGCCCTTGTTGTAGACGGTCGCGGTATAGAAATTGTCGATCTCGATGTACTGCGCCGGTTGCACCGGATGCGCCAGGGGTCCTCCGTCCTCGGGGAATTGCGCCGCGCGCAGGCGCCGCACGTCGCCAATACGCTTCACCGCGCGGCTGCCCATATCGGCAGAGAATTCCTGGTCGCGATAGACGGTAAGACCTTCCTTCAGAGAGAGCTGGAACCAGTCGCGGCAGGTGATGCGGTCGCCGGTCCAATTGTGGAAATACTCGTGGCCGATGACCGATTCGATGCCTTGGAAATCGACGTCGGTCGCGGTCTCGGGCTTGGCCAGCACGTATTTCGTGTTGAAGATGTTGAGGCCTTTATTCTCCATCGCGCCCATGTTGAAGTCGCTGACGGCGACGATGTTGAATACGTCGAGATCATAGGCGAGGCCGAATTTCTTCTCGTCCCAGCGCATTGCATGCTTCAGCGATTCCATCGCATGGGCGCATTTGTCCTCGTCGCCGCGCCGGACCCAGATGGCGAGGGGCACGGTCTTGCCGGTGCTGGTCTTGTAGCTGTCGCGGAACGGCACGAGGTCGCCGGCGACGAGAGCGAAGAGATAAGACGGTTTCGGAAACGGATCGACCCATTTCGCCCAATGGCGTCCGTTGCTGCTGTCGCCCCTGTCCGCGGGATTGCCGTTGGACAGCAACACTGGATAGCGTGTCCTGTCGGCGACAATGGTCGTCGTGAAACGGGCCATCACATCCGGCCGGTCGAGGAAATAGGTAATGCGCCGGAAGCCCTCGGGCTCGCACTGGGTGCAGAAATTACCGCCCGATTTGTATAGGCCGGACAGCACCGTGTTGTTCTGCGGCTCGATGCGCGTCTCGATGTCGAGAGTGAATTCGTCGGGCACCGAGGCGATGGTCAGCGATTCGTCGTCGACAACATACCCGTTTGCACCGATGGCTTCGCCATCGATGGCAATCGAGACCAGCTCCAGCTCACGCCCCGCAAGCTTCAGCGGCGCGCTCGGTTCCGTGGTCGTCGGGTTGCGCCGCACGGATAGCCGTGCCTTAACACTGGTCTTCTCCTCGCCGAGTTCGAAGACGAGGTCGACTTCATCGATCAGGAACTGCGGCGCCTGGTAATCGGCGAGGCGGATCGGCTGATGGGGGGCCAAATCGCGCGAGGCATCGAGCATGGGATTTCACCGGGGAAAAAGGAGCAAGGACGGACTTTAGTCCGCGGAGCCCCTGAGTTGAAGGCGTGCGGGACACGGCGCATACTCCAAACAAGAATAAGGAGCGCCATGAAGTTCAATTTTTTCCATCTCATGCCCTGGCCGGATTACCCGCGCGAGCCGCTGGAGTGGCCGGTCAGCAACAAGGAATTCGACGCCGAGCGCGGCCGGCAGCTTTATGCCGATTACATCGATACGATGGCGTATGCCGAGGAATGCGCTTTCGATTCCGTCGGCTGCAATGAGCATCATTTCAGCCCCTATGGGCTGATGTCGAACCCGAACCTGATCGCTTCCTCGCTGGTCTATCGCACCAAGCGCGCCAATATCGCGATCCTCGGCAATCTCGTGCCGCTGCTCAATCCGATCCGCGTCGCAGAGGAATATGCGATGCTCGATGTGATGTCAGGCGGCCGCATCCTAGCCGGCATGATGCGTGGCATCCCGCACGAGTACATCGCCTATAACGTCCCGCCCGATGAATCGCGCGGGCGGCTGCGCGAGGCGGTGGCCCTCATCATCAAGGCCTGGACCGAGCCCGAGCCTTTCGGCTGGGAGGGCGAGTTCTATCAATTCCCCTCTGTCTCGATCTGGCCGCGGCCCTATCAGAAGCCTTATCCGCGGCTCCTGATGTCGGGCACGAACGAGGAATCGGTCGAGTTCGTCGCCGAGCATCGCGCGAAGCTCGGTATCGTGCTGATTGCCGACCTCAATGTCGCGCGCGGCAACATCGATCACTTCTATAAGACCTCGCGCGCCTATGGCTGGGAGCCGGCACCCGACGACATCCTCATCGGCCATCACACCTGCATCGCCGATACGGACGAAGAGGCGCGCGAGCACATGCGCAAGGGCCTCGAATATTTCCACCACGTCCTAATGCGGCCGCAGCGCAGCGCACAGCAGCTCGTCATCCAGAAGACGCGCTACTACCAGCGCGAAGGCTCGAGCGACCGCTTCGAGGCGCGGCTTGCGACGTTGCGGGCGCGCAGCATGGAAGAGCAGATCGAATCCGGCTCGATCTACTGCGGTAGCCCCGAAACCGTGGTCCAGCAGATCAGGCGCGTGCACAAGGCGCTGGGCCACGGGGTCGAGCAATTCACGATGAAGGTCGGCAACATGCCCGACAAGGTCGTGCGTCGCGGCATGGAATTGTTCCGCGAGCGAGTGCAGCCCGCGCTCAAGGATCTGTAAGGAGCGCGTCATGACATTCGAACGCAAAGAAACCCGCGTCGGCTCCGGCCCGATCAGCTATTTCGTCGGTGGCAGCGGTGAACCGTTGCTCTATCTCCATCCGGCCGCGGGCATCGGCAGCAGCAAGCCGATCGAGGCACTGGCGCAAACCCGCACCCTCTATATGCCGATCACGCCCGGCTTCGACGGCACGACGCTGCATGAGTCGGTCAAATCGATGGAAGCATTGGCCGATGCCGCCGCATCTTTCATCAATGTCGCGATCGGCAAGCGCTGCGACGTGATCGGCACGTCCTTCGGCGGCTGGGAAGCGCTGTGGCTCGCGGTGAAGCACCAGGACAAGATCGATCATCTGGTGCTCGAAGTGCCGGCGGGCGTGCCCGCGGGCGGCAAGGGCGGGTTGCCGAGCGATCCAGCGGAGGCGCGGCGCAAGCTCTTCGCCTATCCCGATCGCGCGCCGCCGATGACCAAGCCGACGGAGCAGGTGCAAGGCAATCGCCGCATGCTCGATCATTACGGCGCCGCGACCTTGGCCGATGGCACGCTGTCCGGCCGCGTCGCCGAGATCAAGGCGCCGACGCTGATCCTGATGGGCACGAAGGACGAGATAATTCCGCCCGAGACCGGCCGCTATCTCAAAGCCACGATCGCCGGTTCGCATCTCGCCTATATTTACGACGCCGCGCACGTTATCGAATCGGATCAGCCCGAGCGCGTACTGCGCATCATCTCGTCATTCCTTGAGCGGGGCGACGCCTATATCGTCAATTGGGGCTCATCAAGCGCGTCCGCCGTGCCCGGCGGCGTGCGCCGCTAGGGGGAGAAAGGCATGGCTGTGGTCGATGCGGCGAAAGACATGCTGGCGCGGATCGATATCGACCGCAAGCCGATGGCGGGCAATTCGTCCGCCAACAAGTATGTGGCGGCAGTCCCCGGCGACCGCTGGTTCGTTTAGAACAGGACCGCGGATCGCAAGCCGAGCACGAGCGTGTTTGGCACTGCCTTGGTCGGCGGCGTGCTGAGCGCGACATCGCCGCCGGGATGGCGGATGAATTGCAGATCGGGCTGCAACGTCCACCATGGCGTGGCCTGCACGCGATAGGTAATCTCGATCATGCTTTCGTTGTCGCGGATCGGCTGAGCGATGCCGCTTACCTGCCGCTGATCCTGGTCGCGAGCGCGCGCGGTGGGGCCGATCTGCGCGACGGCGAGCGCGATGCCGAACACATCGTCGCCGCGGCTGGGGATGATACCTTTGAAATTAAAGCCCGTATCGGCGTAGAACGTGACGAGGTTGCGATCTGCCATCGGCGTCGCGCCGATGCGCAGAAAGATGCCGAAATTGCGGTCGGCGTCGCTGTCGCGCCAGAGCTGCTGATCGGCGACGGCATAGACACCAACGTTGTTCCAATGCTTGCGTGCGATGCCGGTGCTGGTCGGCGCGGCGAGGGATTGGCCGAAGCTGTCATAGCGTTCGTCGTCGAAAGCGCCGCTGTGATACCAGAGACCGAGCTTGTAAGTCGCCGGTTGACCGCTGGCGTCCTTCGCCTGGTTGATTGCGTAACGCGCTTCGGCGATGGCGAAAGCGCCGTCGTTGAAGCGAAACGCCGTGCCGTCGTTGTCGCGTTGCTGCGCGTTGGCGAGCCCGCCGCCGGCGGGGTCGCCATTCATGAGCGCAACGGCGAATGTCGTTTCCTTGTTCGGCGCGTAGCCGACGCGCACTCCCGGAGTGGCCAGCGGATAGGCTTGGCCGCCATTCGGCAGATCGCTCGCCATGATTGCCGGCCAGCCGAAGGTGCCGTTGATGAAATTGCCGGCATAGATGCTGGTGAAGAACTCATCATCGGCTGCGATCTGGCCGCCGCGGATCGACAGGGCGCCATCGAAGAACAGCTGTTCGATCCAAAGGTCGAACAACCGCGTCGAGCGCGCGGCCTCGATATTGCTCGCGGTCATCAGATTGCCGCCGAAATCATTGCTCGAGAGGCCGCGACCATGGGTCTGATAGGCGTTGATGTGGAAAGCGGCGTCGGACCAGCCGAAGAGCTTGTTGAGGTCGAGCGTTGCGAACAGCTCGAGCCGCCCTTCATAGATAGTACCGGTCTTCGTGCCGCCGGTTCCATTGCCCAGGAACTCATCGATCGTATCGGCGCCGAGGACGATGCCTTTGTCTTCAAGCATGCTGCGTGCGCCGCCCCAATTGCCGGTCAGGACGTCGCGGCTCGCGAGGTCGCCTTCATGCGGCGATGCATCTTGAGCAAACGTATCGTCGCACGGCACAAGCGAGATCGTGAGCGCGACCAGTCCAAGGGCCTGCACTTTCCGGCGAAGACGAAGAGGGGTGAGCCTCGAAATTAAACGCTCCAATAATGCGCGGCGGAACGTGGCACGGAATTGTTACGTTGCGGTGTCGGCGACCCAGCCGTCATTTCGGGACGGCGGGCTTGGTCGTGTCCATCGCTTCGTAGGCGATGAGCTGCTGGGTGCTGCGCACGATATCGGCGATGAGCTCGGGGTTCTGCGCCGCTTTGGTCGCGGTGACCTCGCTATGCGAAGCAGTCTGATACTGCCCGTCCAGATAGAGCGTCACCTCGATGCTGAGGAATTGATGCGCTCCCATCATCCGATCGATCGCCGCGCGCGCAAAGCCGAAATTGCGCACCGTGCCTTCCGCCGAGGCCGTGTTCCGGATGGACCATTCGATGCGATTCGCTGGTTTCACGGCGCCGCCGGCACCCGGCACGAAGCGCCACGGTCCTTCGACGCCGGCGTTCATCGTGTTGACGAGGAAGGGCGTGAGATCGGCGTCCTTAACGCCCGGCAGCGAGCCGTGGGCGACGACAGCGACCGTCAGGGGCAGCGCTTCGCTGCCGATCGCCGCCTGGGGCAGGATGACCGCTCCCATGCCCACCGCGACCCACCGAGCACTACGACGCAGCGCGGATGCAAGCTGGCTCAAGCGGCTATCCTCCGCGCCAAGATATATGCTAGAGCCCGGATCGCCGGGAAGAAGGCCATATCGGCGCGACCAGAGCCAGCGGCGGCAGTATGAAGAAACTCGTAATTTTGGCAGCGCTATGTGTCCTTGCCGTTACACCGGCGGCATTCGCGCAGGATGCCGGATCCGGCCCACACGATAGCGACGATCAGGCATCGGCGACACCCGAGGATTGGAGCCTCCACGCGCAATCGACTTTTATCGAGCAGACCAATCTGCGCTTTCATTCGCCCTATCGCGGGCCGAATAGCCTCGACCCGACACAGCGCGGCCGCGAATCCTGGACTGGGACGCTGTATCTCGGGGCGCGGCTGCCCTGGGATCGCGGCGGCGCGCTCTATTTCGATCCCGAATTCAACCAAGGCTTCGGCCTCAGCAAGACCGAGGGCGTTGCCGGCTACATCAATGGCGAGGCGCAGAAGGGCGGCTTCGATACGCCGAAGCCCAATGTGGCGCGGCTTTTCGTGCGCCAGAATTTCGGCCTCGGCGGCGACAAGCAGAACATTGCGGCCGATCAGAACCAGCTCGCCGACATGGAGGATGCGAACCGCGTCACGGTGACCGTCGGCAAATATTCCCCGACCGATATCTTCGACACCAACGATTATGCCAACGATCCGCGCCTCGATTTCATGAACGGATCGATCTGGGCCGCCGGTGCCTGGGACTATCCCGCCGATTCAAAAGGCTATAGCGACGGTGCGACGGTCGAGTGGGTGCATCCCGGCTGGACTTTGCGCGGCGGTTGGTTCCTCGAGCCGAAAATCGCCAATCAACGCGATCTCGAGCCGCGGTTTTGGCACAGCTTCGGCTCGGTGGCCGAACTCGAGAACCATTTCACCATCGGCGCGCGCCCGGGCGTGCTGCGGACCCTCGTCTTCGCCAATCGTGCACCGATGGGCAGCAACAGCCAAGCGATCGCGAACGGGGGCAACATCGTCGTCACGCGCCGCTCGCGCTGGAAGCCGGGCCTCGTCTTGAACTTGCAGCAAGAGATCGCCGACGAACTCGGCTTCTTCGGCCGCTTCAGCGTCAGCAATGGTCACACCGAAAGCTGGGCCTTCGAGGATATCGACCAAAGCGAATCGCTCGGCCTCAGTCTAAAGGGCGGGCGCTGGAGCCGGCCCGACGATACGCTGGCACTGGGCGTGGTGCAGAACGAGCTGACGCAGCAACATCGCGGCTTCTTCAATGTCGGCGGCACCGGCATTCTCGTCAGCGACGGCACGCTCTCCTATCGGCCGGAGCGCATCCTCGAGACCTACTATCGGCTGCAGGTCTTCAAGCCGCTCTCAATCTCGCTCGATTATCAATACGTGATCGATCCGGCCTACAATTCGGCGCGCGGCCCGGTCTCGGTCTTCGCCGGGCGCATCCATCTGCAATATTGAAGCGCGTGCCTCAAGCGGCGCGGTAGCCGAAGCGGCGCACCTTATCGAGATTGCTGCCTTCGATGCGCAGGAGCCGCGTCGGTCCATCGCGGCGCGGCGAATGCAGGTCGCCCTCGTTGTAGAGATGCGCCTTGCCGGGCGTCAGCGCGTAGCTCTTGGCGAATTTGACCTTGCCCATCTTGCCCTCGCCGGCGGGCTCGAGCAGGGTCCAATCGCTCATCACCGTTTCGCCCGCGACCTGGCCGTAGATCGCCCAAGATGGGCCGTGATCATGCGGCTGGCTTTCGCGTGCGTCGGTATAGTTATGCGCGCAAATGCAGAAGCCGAGGTCGGGGTCCTCATAGAGGATGTCGCGCTGGCCGGTGCTGTCCTTGTAATGCGCGGCGACGAAGCTCTGATCCTTGCAGGCTTCTTCGACGAGCGCGCAAACTTGGCGGCGCCCTTCGACGCCGGGATGGGCTTGCAAGGCGCGCCGGCATTCGGATGCGAATTGTTCGAGTGTCAGGCTCATGAAAACATCCTCCTTAGCCGCGCTGATAAGGATAGCAACGCTCGCGCTCGAGCGTCACGCCGAAATGATCGCCCAGCGCTTTGATGGCTTCGCCCTCGCCGGGATAGGGATCGGCGTTGCCGGGACCGACGATGATGACGCGCGCGCCGGCGTCGGCCTTGCCGCCAGGCGGCAGCATCGCCGTGACATGCGCGTTGCCGTCCTGGTCGCGCAACGTCATGAACAGCGACATGACGTGCTGGATATGCGCGTTGAGGCCGATATCCTGCTCGATGAAGCTTTTCGATGCCGGTTGAAAGGTGGCGATAGCCTTCTCGCGCTCGAGCCGGAAATATTTCTCGACCGCGTGACGCATGAGCTGAGATTCCTGCGCCGCTTCGGTTTCGGTCTCGAGCCGGAACCAGGACTTACCGTTGGGCGCATCGACGACGAAACGCATGTCTCGTGATCCCTTCGTATCCCGCGCGGGGGATGCGGCAGTTTAGCCCCAACCGCATACCGCGCAAACCCGTGAAACCAGCGGTATTTGACGCCGCCAGGCCCGCCATTCTATAGCGCCGCGCGATCATGGCGCATGAAATCACGTTAACATCTCGACGCAACTTCGTCGCGCCGCGCACGGCACTGCGTATCGTGCATAGCTCCGACGTTCACGTCGGCGAATTCACCGAGCCGGTCCACAAAGGCGACGGCACCGCGGGCTTGCGCGTCGTGCTGGCGGCGGCGCATGCCGCCAAGGCCGATATCATGATCCTCGCCGGCGATACGTTCGAGCACAATCGTCTCTCGGTGCCGCTTCTCGATCGCGCCGCCTCGCTCCTTGCCGACGCGAAGCTGCCCGTCGTGATTCTGCCCGGCAATCACGATCCGGCGATTGCGGACTCGGTCTTCCATCGCGCGATCGCCGCGCCCGAGAATGTGCGCGTCATCGGCGTAACCGACGAGGCGGTGGTTTCGTTTCCCGATCTCGCGCTCGAGATCTGGGGCAACGCGCATCGCGACTACGCCGACAACGCACCGCTGGCAAAGCCGCAGCCGCGGCGCAGTTTCTGGCAAATCGCCGTCGCGCATGGCCATTACGCGCCGGTGGCCGATCGCTCGACCAATCTGCGGCCCGGCTGGCTGATCGGCGATGACGAGATCGCCGCGACCGGCGCCGATTACGTCGCGCTCGGTCACTGGAACCGCTATGTGCGCGTCGGTGGCGATGACGTTGCTGCCTATTATTCCGGCTCGCCGGATTACGCGATGACCGTCAACCTCGTGACGCTGTCGCCGCAGGGCACGGTGACGGTCGATCGCGTGCCGGTCGATTGGGATTAGATCTTCTCCAACGCCGGCATGATCTCTTGGCTGAAGAGGTCGAGCGAGCGCTTGGCGTCGGCAAAGCTCAGCGTGCCGAAGAAGAGGTAGGCGAGCAGGTAGTTGGTGCCGAGCTCGCCCATCTCGCGCTCGATCGCGGTGCGTACGGTGGCGGGCGAGCCGGCGAAGATCATGCCGTTGTTCAGGCATTCCTCGAAGGTCGTGCCGCGGCGGATGTTGAGCCGCGTGACGAGATCGGAGCCGCCGGCGGCGCGTGCGCGATCGCGTAGCCATTCGAGGCTCTTCAGATGATATTCGAAAGCCGGCTTGGCGATGCGCTGCGCCTCGGCGTCGGTATCGGCGACGACGATGTGACGCAAAATGCCGACCGCGGCGCCGCCTTTGAATTCGGGCTTCGGCATCGCCGCGCCGCCGCGTTTCGCGAGCGCTTCCTTAAAGGCCGCGATATTGGGCTTGGCCTGCGCCGTCGGGCCATTGGCGGTGAAGTGAAGACCGTGCTCGCCGGCCCAGGTCGCGCCGACCGTGTTGGATGAGCCATACCACATCGGCGGATAGGGCTTCTGATACGGCCGCATCGGCATCGGCGTCTCGCCATACTTGAAGTATTTGCCCTCATGCGAGAACGGATCGCTGCTCAGCGCCTTGATCAGGCACTCATAGCCGTCGAAGAAGATATCGCGCGAATCGTCGTGATCGACATTGTTGAATTTGAGCTCGAACGGCGAGACGCCGCGGCCGACGCCGACCTCGATCCGGCCTTTGCTCAGATGATCGAGCATGCAGATCTCTTCAGCCAGACGCAGCGGCGAATAGAGCGGCAGCAGATAGACCAGCGGCCCAAAATGGATCTTCTTGGTCAGCCGCGCCAGCGCGCCGAGATAAACATTCGGCCCCGGCACCATGTTGAGCGGCGTGCAGTGATGCTCTGCCACATGCGCGCAATAGAACCCCGCTTCATCGGCGACGGCGAGGAATTCAAACCGCTCGTCGTATTGCTGGGCGAGCGGACGATCGGCGCGCTCAAGATGATCGAAAAGACCGACTTTCATAGACCCTCACTCGTGAACAATATCAAATCCGGAAACCGCCGCGTTTGCGGCCTTGCGACACGTCGAGGAACATATCGTCCCAAGTGAGCCGGCGCCTGGTCAGCCCGTGCTCATGCGAATAGCGCAGCAGCGTGTCGATGGTTTTGGCGTTCTGCTCCGTCGGCCCGTTGGCCCAGGGATCGGTGCCGAGAATGTCTTGCTGCTCTTCCCAGGCTTCGCGATACCAGGCGAGCGGCGCGATGCGCGGATTCTCCATCCGCTTCATCGCCGCGTCTTTCGAGCGCTCGAACGCCTTGAAGAGATTGATCGCGACCCAGGGATATTGCTCGGCGATCTCCTCGCGCAACGCGACGATATGCATGATCGGGAAGATGCCGGTCTTCTTGAAATAGGCCTGCTCCTCCGCCTTGTGATCGGGGAACAGCCGCGCGACGCGCTTGTCCTTCTTGATGAAGGGCTCGATCAGGTCGGAATGCAGCACCGCGTCGAGTTCGCCCTCGACCAGCATCGCCTCGACGCCTTTGTCATGCGGCAGCCGCGTCAGTTTCAGGTCCGGCGGCGGCGCGAATTCGACATCCTCGTCGATCTCGGCGTACCAATCGATGGAGCGATGCGGCACGCCGTATTCGCTCTCCAGGATGCCGCGCAGCCAGTTGATCGCCGTCACCTGGAAGGATTTGACGCCGATCTTCTTGCCGATCAGGTCGCCGGGCTTGCCGATGCCCTTGGTCGTGTTGATGAAGGCGAAGCCGTGACGGAAGCGGCGATGCGGAAAGACCGGAATGCCGCGGAACGGCAGGCCCTGATCGCGCGCGACGATGTAAGAGCTGCACGAGCATTCGGCGACGTCGAATTCGCGGTTGCGCAGGAAGCGCCAATGCCGTGTCGATGAATCCATATCGGTCAGCACGGTGAGATCGACGCCGTCGACCGGGGCGGCGCCTTCCTTCAGGCTGCGATGGATTTCGTAATCGCCGCAGGCAAGCGCCAGCTTCACGCGGCTGGTCATTTAGCGATGCCCCGCGAGGACGCGATCGATCATCTCGCCGGCGACGCCGAGGTAATTCGACGGATCGACCAGCTTCGCCAGTGCGTCGCGGTTCATATGCTTGGCGATCTCGGGATCGGCGGCGAGGAGATCGAGGAAGCTCTCCTTCGCGAGGATCGATTTGCGGCAGATGTCGTAGACCAGATCGTGCGCGTACTGGCGGCCGAGATGGGGCCCGAGACCCATCATCACCGCTTCCGAGACGATCAGCCCGCGCGTCAGATCGAGATTGGCACGCATCCGCGCCGGATCGACCTCGAGCCCCTCCATCAGGAACCGCGCCTGGTTGAGCGCGCCCGAGGCGAGACAGAAAATCTCCGGCACCGAGATCCATTCGATCTCCCACGGACCGGTCGAGCGCTCGTGATCCTCGACCATCGCGTCGAGCAGTGCCGCCACGTTCTGCCGCACCATCGAGGTGCAGGCGACGATGTAGTTGCACGAGATCGGATTGCGTTTCTGCGGCATGGTCGAGGACGAACCGCGGCCTTCGGCGAAGGGCTCGTACACCTCCTCGACTTCGGTCTGCATCATCAGCTTCACGTCGGTCGCGATCTTGCCGAGCGTGCCGGTGACGAGGCCGAGGAAGCAGCCGGTCTCGGCGATGGCGTCGCGCATCGTGTGCCAGGCGATCGCCGGCTGACCGAGGCCGAGCTCTTTCATGAGGCCTTCCTGCACCTTGAGCCCGTCCTTGCCGAGCGACGCAAGCGTGCCGGCGGCGCCGCCGAATTCGCCGACCAGCACGCGCGGGCGCAGTTCCTTCAAACGCTCGAGATGGCGGTCGAACCCCGACAACAAGGTCGCGGCCTTGAAGCCAAACGTGATCGGCACAGCCTGCTGCAGATTGCTGCGGCCCGCCATCGGCGTGTCGCGGTATTTCCGGGCGAGACCGGCAAGCGCCGCGCTGATCGCCTTGAGCTCGCCCTCGACGAGCTCGAGTGCCTCGCGGATTTGGAGGACGGTCGCGGTGTCGGTGATGTCCTGCGTCGTCGCGCCCCAATGGCACCACTCGCCGATGCCGTTCGCGCAGCGCTTGACGAGCTGTTGCACGACCGGCAGCACCGGATAGCCGATGCGTTCGGTCTGTTTCTTCAAGAGCGCAAAGTCGTATTCGGCGGCGTTGCAGTGTTTCACGATCTCGTCGGCCGCATCCTTGGGGATGATGCCGAGCCGGGCCTGTACCTTGGCGAGGGCGGCCTCGATATCGAGGTATTTCTGCACACGGTTCTCGTCGGAGAAGACGCGGCGCATCGCGTCGGTCGAGAAAATGTCGCGGAAGATCGCGGAATCGAGCGCGGAGGCTGGCATGCTGATCCTTTGCTGCCTGATCGGTATGGCCTAATCCTTGGCGGCCGGGCAGCGGCTTAGATGAGACCGGTGGCGTCGCGCAAGCTCGGCAACAGATCGCCGATCAGGGATTGCGGCCAAGGCAGGGCGAAGATCCGGTCGAAGACGAGGTAGATCGCGACCGTCGCGATCGCGGCGCAGGCGGCGGATAGCCACAAACGCTCGGTGAATTCGAAGCGCATCAGCAGGAAGGTCAGCAGGCAGAGCGCGGGCAAGAGGCCGATTCCGGCACCGACGACCAGGAAGCCGATCAGCCAGAGGAAGCAGCGCACGCCGCGCAGCTCGATCGCGGCGGTGAAGACCGGCACCGCCTCATGCACGGCCGTGCCGGCGGAGGCGGGGGCTTCTGCCGGGCCGCGGAGTTTCAGTGCCGGATCGCCGAAGACTTCGGTCAGCATATTAAGGCAGGCGAAGAACAGGGCGATATAGCAGGAGGCATCGGGCACGAATTTCGCGGCCGGCGGCCAGAAGCGCGAGAACCACATCGCGACGAGGATGGTGGCAATGAGGACGACGCTGAACCAGGCGTCGCGGCCGAAGCGCAACGAGGCAACGCGCAGATCGCGGAACGCCGCGACCGTGCCGCCGAGATGCGTCTTCATCGGCGGCAGCACGACCCAGAGGCAGAGGGCGAAGACGACCAGCACCACCGGACGCAGTGCCCAGCTGGCGCCGTAGATTTGCGTCGAGATGAAGAAATACCGCTCGAAGATGCCGCCCAACACGAAGCCCAGGATCAGCGGCGGGCGCGGCCAGCCGAGATGTTTCATCACCCAGCCGAGGGCGCCGAAGAGCACGAGCGAATAGAGATCGCCCCATGCCTGCGAGCCCTCGAAAGCGCCGAGGAAGATCACCATCAGCACCAGCGGCACCAAAAGCCCGGCGCGCACGACGGCAAGGCGCGCGAACAAGCCGCTCGCCGCGATGCAGATCACCGCGCCCAGCACATGCGAGAGGGTCAGCGTCCAGATGATCGAATAGGTGACGTCGAGATGCTTGGTCAGCATCTCGGGTCCGGGGACGAGGCCGTGGATCAGGAAGGCCGAGAGCAGCAGCGCCATCGACGCGCCGGCCGGCACGCCGAACGCGATCGTCGGCACCAGATGCCCGCCTTCCTTGGAATTGTCCGACGCGATCGCCGCGATCACGCCGCGGACATCGCCCTTGCCGAAATTCTCGGTGTTCTTCTCGGTGCGCACGGCATGGCCATAGGCGATCCAGTCGATCACCGCCGCGCCGAGGCCCGGCACCGCGCCGAGGAACGCGCCGAGGGCCGAGCAGCGCAGGATAAGCCACCAATTCTTCACCGCGTCGTGCCAGCCTTGCCACTGGCCGTGCAGATCGATCTTCGCGTGCTCTTTATCGACGATGGTGCTGCGTGTCGCCGCCATGTCGATGAGTTCGGGGATCGCGAAGATGCCAAGGGTGAACGGCACCAGCGGCAGCTTGTCCCAAAGATAAAGCGAATCGAAGGTCCAGCGCAGCGTGCCGGTCTGCGCATCGCCGCCGATCATCGCCAGCATCAGGCCGAGCCCGGCGGCCGTCAGGCCTTTGAGCGGCGCCTTGCCCGACAGCACGGCGACCATCGACAGGCCGAAGATGCAGAACGAGAGCAGCTCGGGCGAGGCGAGATAGAGCACGACCGGGCGCAGCACGGGGATCGCCAGCGCCAGCAACAGGGCGCCGAAAATGCCGCCCATCAGCGAGGCGCCATAGCCGGCGCCGAAGGCGCGTGCCGCCTGACCCATGCGAGCCATCGGGTGGCCGTCGAGCACCGTCGCCGCCGCGCCGACTGTGCCGGGCACGCCGAACAGCACGGCGGGGATGAGGTCCGAAATCGTCGTCACCGACGCCATGCCCAGCAGCAGAGCAAACGCTGAAAACGTATCAAGGTGATAGGTGAAGGGGATCAGGATCGCGAGGCCGACCACGCCGCCAAGGCCCGGAATGACGCCGAGGCTCAGACCCAGAATGACGCCCGCCGTCATGATCGCCAGACGCTCCGGCTCTAGAACGAGCGATAGCGCCTGCCACGCAGCTTCCCACATACCCGAAACGTACCTCCCTGATAACCGCCTACTAAGCCCGGTAAACGCCTCGCGGTCAACTTTCGCCGCTGTCCTCAATGGGCAGGGGCGCTGATTCGATTGGCAGATTTGGCTTCGTTTGGAAATTTTCAGATTCCGCGCGCAGCCGCTCCAGTGTCTCTACAGCTGCAAGTCCCTCGATCTCGCTCGTCACGTCGACAGAGATCGGTGCCGGCACGGCTTCGCCGCGACGGCGCGCTTGCCGCCGCTCCAACATCACGTAAGCGCGGTGGAGCGTACGATCGAGCGCGATTTCATAGCGAGAAAGCCGGGTCATCTCGCCGGGGCTGCATTCGAACACGGCCCCGATCTGCATATCTTGGAAACGGCGGGGCGAGGCATTGCGCCAGCCATCGATCAGTTCGGCCTCGACGCGATACATCCGCCGAAGACGCCAGCCGCACATCGCGATGCGTTCGACGAGATATTCCTCGATTGCATCGGCTGGCTCGAGGGAATCACGCAATTCGGCATGGAAGGCGAGGAAATCGGGTTCCTTCTCGTCGAAGGAAATGACTTTGCGCGCGCGTAATCCGTGGCGCAACGCGTTCTGCGATGCGCGCTGCTTGCCGAACACGCTTTTGGGCCCGGTGCTGTTTTGCGCATTCCGCCGATTGGCTGAAATTTGCTTTTGCGATGCCATGGCAACCTTTCGTTCGTACGCGCATTGTACG
Source organism: Allostellaceae bacterium (assembly GCA_035552195.1). GTDB lineage: Bacteria > Pseudomonadota > Alphaproteobacteria > ATCC43930 > CGMCC-115725 > CAIKMD01. Next base: position 42,762 of record DASZLU010000137.1, read on the forward strand.
CTTATAAAGTACAATGTCAAGCTCGGCGTTGGACGAAGACCTACGGAGGCAATTTGTCAGTGAGAGGGGAGGGTGTGGTGGTGGATGTAAGAAACTGGCCTAAATTCATGCCGTATCGACAGTTGCCTCCGGTGTTCCCCGAAGGTTTTCAAGGAAGAGTCCTGCCCATTGGGGACGCCGATCATCGGCTCTCGGCACGCCGCAATCGAACGCTTTTTGCGATATCCGCAGAGGGTAGCGGCCATGAGTAGCCTGCTCGAGCCGCGCCACGGCGAGCGCATCGCGGGCGCGACGGTACGGCCCCGTTATATGCGGCGCGTCGTCGACACCTATCCCATCAGTGAATCGGAGATGCTCGTCCTTTCGGCCTTCAACGACCAGATCACGGTGCGATTTGCGACCGCCACATTTCTCGCCGGTCTCGCGTTCAGCTTTTTCACCGGCGGTGTCTTCGCCGATCGACTGAACGCGGTGGGGGCGTTAGCCGTCGAATTCGTTGCGCCGCTGCTGCTACTGGCGGCCGCCAGCTTTGCTGTCGGTGGCCTGATCGCTCAACGGCAAAAGCGCACCGAATGGGAACGGATCAGACGTGAGTCGATGCCGGAGCCAGCTTCAGCCCTTCTTGAGATTGGCGCGGGCGCGTTCGAGGCGGTCGACGATCGTGACGATGGTGTCGACCTTGCCGCTCTGATCGCGCACGGCCTTGACGGCTTTCATCGTCAACGCGGATGTACGCCGCAGCAAAGCCGGCGTCACGGCTGATCGGGCAAGGCCTTGATGAAGTCGATGAAGGCGCGGAGCGGCGTCGGGACGAGGCGGCGTCCCGGATAATAAAGAAAAGGTCCGGAGAACGATGGCCACCATGGCTCGAGGACCGGCGCGAGAGCGCCGCGCGCCAGATGAGGACGCATCCAGTCTTCGAACGTGTACATGATGCCGATGCCGGCGATGGCGGCCTCGATGGCGAGGTCGGCCGCCGTGCCGAGGCTGATCAGCAACGGCCCCGGCGGCTCGATCCGAATCACCTCGCCTTCGCGCTCGAACTCCCACGGCAGGATGGCGCGGCTGCGGAAACGGCCGTTGATACAAGCATGGCTCAGCAAGTCGCGCGGATGCTGTGGCCGGCCGCGGCGATCGAGATAGGCCGGGGCGGCGGCGGCGGCGAAACGCTGGGTTCGCGGCCCGATCGGAACCGCGATCATGTCCTGCTCGAGACTTTCGTCGTAGCGGATGCCGGCGTCGCAACGCTCGGCGAGCACATCGACGAAATCGTCCTCGGCGATCACTTCCAGCTTGATCTCGGGATAGGCGGCGAGAAAGCGCGGCACGATCGCCGGCAGCACGAGCCGCGCGGCGCTGACCGGCACGTTGAGGCGAAGCGTCCCCGCCGGCCGGTCGCGAAAGCCATTGACGACGTCGAGCGCGGCTTCGACTTCATTCAAGGCAGGGCCGAGCCGCTCCAAGAGACGCGCGCCGGCTTCCGTCGGCCGGACGCTGCGCGTTGTGCGGTTGAGCAGCCGGACGCCGAGTTGCGTTTCCAGGCGGGTCACCGCCTCGCTGAGGCCGGAAGCACTTGCGCCGCTGGCGCGGGCGCCGTCGCGGAAGCCGCCGGCACGCGCCACGGCGACGAAAGCGTTCAGATCGCTAAGATTGGCAGCCATTGTTCGGATTTTCGTACAGCCTGTGCAGATTATACCCGGTTATCGCACACGCGGAGAAGGGCCATCTACCGATCGCCGTCGCCGAGACGGCGTCCCGAAGGAGGTCTTCCATGTCGAATTCTCACCCCGCCGATACTTTCGCCTTGGGCGATCGCCGCGTGCGGCGGCTCGGCTATGGCGCGATGCAACTCGCCGGACCCGGCGTGTTCGGGCCGCCGAAGGATCGCGACGCGGCGCTGGCCGTGCTGCGCGATGCGGTCGCGGCCGGCGTCAACCACATCGACACCAGCGATTTCTATGGTCCGCATATCACCAACCAGCTGATCCGCGAGGCGCTTTATCCCTATCCCGACGATTTCGTCATCGTCACCAAGATCGGCGCCCGGCGCGGCGCGGATGGATCGTGGATTCCGGCGTCCTCGCCCGAGGAGTTGACGCAGCAAGTGCACGACAATCTGCGCCATCTGCAGCGCGACGTGCTCGATGTGGTGAACCTCCGCCTCATGTTCGACATACATGGGCCCGCCGAGGGCTCGATTGCGGCGATGCTGACCCCGCTCGCGGCGCTGCAGCAGCAAGGATTGGTGCGCCATATCGGGCTGAGCAATGCCACCGCGGCGCAGGTCGCCGAGGGGCGGCGCATCTGCGACATCGTCTGCGTGCAGAACGAGTACAATCTCGCGCACCGCGGCGACGATAGGCTGATCGACGATCTCGCCCGCCAGGGCATCGCCTATGTGCCGTTCTTTCCGCTCGGCGGATTCACGCCGCTGCAATCATCGATCCTGTCCGACGTCGCGCGGCGTCTGGGCGCAACGCCGATGCAGGTGGCGCTCGCTTGGCTGTTGCAGCGCGCCCCCAACATCCTGCTCATCCCCGGCACGTCGTCGGTCGCGCATTTGCGCGAGAACCTTGCCGCGGCGGCGCTCGATCTGCCGGATGAGTGGCGCGCGGAATTGGACGGCGTGGCGAGCGCTGCGCCGCGCACGGCCGATCACGCTGCGGCATAAGCCGCGGCGTGACGACCAAGGCACGCGCTAGCGCTTGAAATCGTCGTTGGTGAAGAGCGAGACGAGCTTCAGCCCTTCTTTCTCGAAATTGGCGCGGGCGCCTTCGAGGCGGTCGACGATGGTGACGATGGTGTCGACCTTGCCGCCTTGGTCGCGCACGGCTTTGACGGCTTTGAGGGCCGAGCCGCCGGTGGTGGTGACGTCTTCGAGCACGACGACCTTGCTGCCGGGCGCGAAATTGCCGTCGATCAGCTTGGCGGTGCCGTGATCCTTCACCTCTTTGCGCACGAAGAACGCGTCGAGGCGACGGCCCTTCTCGTGGCTCTTCATCGCGATCGAGAGCGCGATCGGCACGGCGCCCATCTCCAGCCCGCCGACCGCTTTGGTCTCGCTGTCGCTGCTGAGGAGATCGCACAGCAGCTCGCCGACCAGCGAGGCGCCTTCGGGATCGAACATCGTCTTCTTCATGTCGAAGAAGTAGCCGCTGGCCTTCCCCGAGGCCAAAGTGAAATTGCCGCTCAGCAGCGACTTCGCCGCGATGATGTCGCGCAAACGTTGTTTCTTGTCGGCCATGGCCGGGGCTCTCCTCGTTGTTATGCCCTTTTAGGGCATCGCAGCGCCGCCATCCACCATGCGCCGCGCTGCGGGATGCCGTTCTCTTATTGGGGCGTCTGCGGCGAGTTCTTCAGCTCGTCCCGAAAAGCCGCGAGCACCGTCGCCCCGTCCGGCGTGCTCTTCGTCCATTGTTCGATCACGGGACGGATGCGTTTTTCCCAGAGCGGATACTGCTCGGACGTAAGCTTCGTGACGCTCTGACCGGCAAGGGAGGCAACGTGCGTGGCTTCCGCGCGGTTCGCGTGCTCGTTGGCGAAGCCGAGGCGATCCGAAAACGACTCGCCCGAATATTTGTCGATCGCGGCTTTCGCCTCCGCCGGCAGCGCGTCATAGGCCGATTTATTCATGAACACGAAGGCGGGTGCCTCGCCCAACGGCAGCTGCAGGTGATCCTTGGTCACATCGTCGAGTCTGAAGGTCTTCACCGCGGTCCAACCGACGAGGATCCCGTCGACCACGCGGCGATTCTGGGCCTCGTAGAGGTCGCTCGGGGTGAGGGTGATCGGCGCCGCGCCCATCGCGATCGCGGCCTCGCCGAGCGTGCGCGAGGAAGCCGCGAGCTTCATGCCCTTCACGTCGTCGAGCGTCTTGATCGGCTTGTTCGAATTGAGGATCGAGCCGGGAAACGTGAAGAGGGCGAGCACCTTGACCTTGTCATATTCGGGATTGAGAAGTCCCTTGGCGTAGAGGCGCCACAGCGCGACGCTCGACTGCCGCGTGTCGTCATTGACGAAAGGCAGATCGGTGACTTGCGTGCGCGCGAACACCGAAGCGTACGCGCCGAATGTGCCGAAGGCGATCTGCGCGACATTCGACACTGTGCGGTCATAGATGTTGTTGAAATTGCCGAGTGTCGGCCCGGTGAAGAGTTGGATCTTGAGCGTGCCGCCGGCGGCCTTCTCGACATCGTCGATCCATGGCGTGATGGCGTCGGTGTTGACATAAGAGGTGGGTGGGGCGGGAAAGCCGAATTTCAGTGTGACGGTTTCGGCCTGGGCCATCGTCGGCGCGGTGACGAGCAACGCGATGCCGAGCGCGCGGCGCGCGAAGACGAAGTTCATGAGAATTCTCCCCTGTTCGACGTTTTTCGTTTTTTGCGCCGCCGGCCGTTGTTGCGACTCGTTTCGGCACGATCAGCCAAGTAGGCGGCGTGCGGCATGTGCTGTCAACCGCGCCGACGCGCAGGCCGGATCGCTCGCTCAATGCTTCACCTGGCCACCGTCGACGACAAGGGTTTGGCCGGTGACGAAGTCGCTGTCGGCGGAGGCGAGGAAGACGCAGGCGCCGACGAGGTCTTGCGGGTCTTCTTGGCGGGCGATGGCGCGGGTCTTGGCCATGTTGTCGAGCACGCCGGGAATATCGTTGCGGCCTTTGAGGTATTCGGTCGAGGTGAGGCCGGGGGCAATGGCGTTGACGCGGATGCCGTCGCCGCCGAGTTCGCTCGCCATCGAGCGCGTCATGGCGATGATCGCGCCTTTGGTCGAGACGTAGTGCAGCATCATCGGTACGCCTTTGAAGACGGTGCCCGAGGCGATGTTGATGATCTTGCCGTAGCCTTGCCCGCGCATGATCGGCAGAGCCGCTCTGACGCACAGATACGTGCCGCGCACGTTGACCGCGAACGCGCGCTCCCAATCCTCCATGCTGATCTGATCGAGCGGCACCGCGACGAAGCGGGCAAAGACCGCGGCGTTGTTGACGAGGATATGCGCGCCGCCGAAGGCTTTCTCGGTCTCCCGGATCAGCGCGGTGACCTGTGCCGCGTCGCTGACATCGCAGATCCGGCTCTGCGCCACGCCGCCGGCGCTGGTGATCGCGCGCACGGTCGCATCGCCCGGCTCGACATCGGCGACCATCACCTTGGCGCCTTCCACCGCGAGACCCTGCGCATAAGACGGGCCGATGCCGGATGCGGCGCCGGTGACGATCGCGACTTTGCCGTCCAACTTTCCCATAGACATCTCCTCTGTGCTTCCCCCTCACCCTCCCACGCTTCGCGTGGGTCCCTCCCTCTCCCCAAGGGGCGAGGGCTCATATTTCCGCCTCGACAGAATTTCCCTCGCCCCAGCGGGGAGAGGGAAGGGGCCCGTCGCGTAGCAATGGGAGGGTGAGGGGGAGTTACCGCATCAATGCTTCAACGCGCCGCCATCGACGATGAGGCATTGACCGGTCACGAAATCGCTGTCGGGCGAGGCGAAGAAAAGACAGGTGCCGACGAGGTCTTCCGGCATCTCTTCGCGCTTGATGGCGCGGGTGTTGGCCATCGCCTGGCGGTAATCGGCATAGTCGTTGCGGCCGCCGATATACTCGGTCGAGGTGAGGCCGGGAGCGATGGCGTTGACGCAGATACCGTCCTTGCCGAGTTCGGTCGCGAGGGCGCGCGTCATGCCGAGGATCGCACCTTTGGTCGAGACATAGTGCAGCATCATCGCCGGGCCGTTCCATACCGTGCCGGAGGAGACATTGATGATCTTGCCGTATTTCTGGCGCTGCATGATCGGCACCACGGCCTGCACGCAGAGGAACATGCCGCGGACATTGACCGCGAAATAGCGGTCCCATTCCTCGACGCTGAGCTCGGTGACCGAGAACCGGCCCATGCGCGCGAGGCTGGCGTTGTTGATGAGGATGTGAACGCCGCCATAAGCCTTATCGACCGCGGCGACGAATTTCTTGACTGCGGCGCCGTCGGAGACATCGCCGACCACGCTCATCGCCGTGCCGCCGGCCGCTTTGATCTCGGCGACGACGCGATCGGCCGGCTCGACATCGATGATCGCGACTTTCGCGCCTTCGGCCGCGAGCGCGCGCGCGTAATAAGGACCGATCCCCAGCGCCGCGCCGGTGACGATCGCTACCTTGCCGTCGAGCTTGCCCATGTGTTCCTCCCGTTGTTGTTGCTATCGCGACCCCCTCACCCTCCCGTCGCTTACGCGCCGGGCCCCTCCCTCTCCCCGGCGGGGCGAGGGTTTCTCGTCGCGTCCGCCAAGTCTCCCTCGCCCCAGCGGGGAGAGGGAGGGGCCCATCGCGTTAAGCGATGGGAGGGTGAGGGGGCTTACCCATTCGATGCCACCACCTTATCCCTTATCAGCGCCTCGATCTCCCCATCGCTCAGCCCCGCCTCGCGCAGCACGTCGCGCGAATGGGCGCCGAGTTGCGGCGGGTCCAGGCGTTTGTCGGGGCGCTCGCCGGACATTTCGATCGGCAGCTTCGGCAATGGCGTGACGACGCCGTTCGACAGCGTCGTCTCGACCATGCCGCCGGCGGCGAGATGCGGGTCGCGATAAAGATCCTCGACCGTCGCGACCGGCGCGAAGGCGATGCCGACGCTCTCGCAGCGCTTCTCGATCTCGGCGCGGGTGAATTTGGCGAGCATCTCGCTGACCGCCGGCACCAGCCAGTCGCGCGCTTTAACGCGATCGGCGTTGCGCGTGAGGCGCTCGTCGGCGCCGAGATCGGGTCGCTCGAACACCCGGCAGAATTTCTGCCACAGCGCGTCGCTGGTCGCGGCGACGAAAATATCCTCGCCATCGGCGGTCTTGAATATCTGATAGACGCCCCAAGCCGGCCCGCGCTCCGGCATCGGCAGCACGTGCTCGATGCGGTTGTAGGCGCCGCCGGCGATATGCGTGCTCATCAGATAGACCGCGTTCTCATAGAGCGCGCTTTTGACGAGTTGGCCCTTGCCGGTCCGGTCGCGGTCGCGCAGCGCGGCGAGGACCGCGATCGCGGCGAAGGTACCGCCCATGATGTCGACGACCGAGGCGCCGGCGCGCAGGGGCTTGCCGCGCGGCCCGGTCATATAAGCGAGGCCCGACTGGAACTGCGCGACTTCGTCGAGCGCGGCGCGCTTCTCGTAAGGGCCCGACAGGTAACCTTTCATCGCACAATAGACGAGGCGCGGATTGATCGCGTTGAGCGTCTCGTAGCCGCAGCCGAGGCGCTCCATCGTGCCCGGCGCATAGTTCTCGAGCACGATGTCGGCTTGTTCGACGAGGCGATGGATCAGCTTCTTGCCCGCTTCGCTCTTGAGGTCGATGGCGAGGCTGCGCTTGTTGCGGTTGAAATAATTGAAGAAGCCTGAGGCGAAGCCGCCGAGAAAGCGCGTCGCCTCGCCCTCGACCGGCTCGATCTTCACGACGTCGGCGCCGAGATCGGCCAGCACCAGCCCGCCGCTCGGTCCCATCACGTTCTGCGTGAATTCAAGGGCGCGCAGATCGGCGAGCGGCATGGTGGGCGAGTGGGAAGGATCAGACATGCGATACTCTGTTATGCGATGTGGCCGGTTGCGATGAATTCCGCGCAGCTTACAATGCGCACAAGCGAAGAAACACACCGGAAGGATTTGCGCGCATGGCCAAGCTGGCCGCCGCTTTTGCGACCTCGCACAGCGTCATGCTGACCTGCGAGCTCGAGGATTGGCTGACGAAATTCCGCGACCGTGATGACCGCTTGCCGTTCTACGACAAGCTCGGCAATCGCATTCCGTGGCAGCAGGTGCTGGACGAGGCGCCGGCCAACGCCGCCGATCTCATCACGCCCGCGGCGATCACGCAGCGCTACCACGACACGCAGCGCGCGATGGACCGCATGGGCGAGGAGCTGCGCGGCGCCAAGCTCGACGCGCTGATCATCTGCGGCGACGATCAGTACGAGCTGTTCTTCGACGCCAACATGCCGTCGATCGCAATCTATTACGGCGGCGACATCGTCAACGCGGCGCGGCCGCCGCAGCCGGACCCCGATTGGTACAAGAACGCGCAGCTGAAACGCGCCGAGCCGGGCGCGCCAGTGACGTATCCGTGCGACGGCAAGCTCGCGCTCAATCTGATCGAGCAGCTCGTCGCGCACGGATTCGATATCTCGGCGGTGAAAGAAATTCCGGCGAGCGAGGCCGAGGGCCACGCCTATTCCTTCGTGCATCACCGCTACTATCACGGCGCGGCGGTGCCGATCATTCCGGTGTTCCTCAACACCTACAATCCGCCGAACCAGCCGACACCCAAGCGCTGCGTCGAATTCGGCCGCGCCATCGCCGAGATCGTGAAGGCCTATCCCGGCGATCAGCGCATCGGCATCATGGCCTCGGGCGGGATGAGCCATTTCCGCGTCGAAGAAGAGCTCGACCGCTCGATCTTCGATGCCATCAAGCGCCGCGACATCGATTTCCTCGGCGCGCTGAAGCCCTACCGCCTCCTCGCCGGCAGCTCTGAGATCCGCAACTGGATCGTCGCCGCGGCGGCGGCCGACGCCGTCGGTTTGGAGATGAGCTGGGACGCGTACGTCCCCGGCTACCGCACGATGGGGCTGAGCGGCACGGGGCTCGGCTTCGCGCGGTGGTCGTAGGTTAATTTCCCTCTCCGCGCGAAGCGGGGAGAGGGAGGGGCCCGCGCATCGCGCGGGAGGATGAGGTGCCCCTCAGCCGAGCGATCTTACGTAATCCGAAACAACACCCACCTCACCCTACCCTCTCCGCCCTCGAGGGCGGAGAGGGAATTTGATCGAGGGCGTCGTTATCAAAGTCCTTTCAGCGTCGGCATTACCTCGCTGCCGAACAGCGCGATCGAGCGGGCGGTTTCGGCTTCGCTCAAATCGCCGAAGGAGAATTGCCCGACGAGGTAGTTGATGCCGGCGACCTCGGACTGTTGGCGCAGCTCGCGCGCGACTTTGGCCGGGTTGCCATAGACTCCGCGGATATTGTTGTCGAAGGTCACCTCGAAGCTCTCGGTCTTGGCAGCGCGCTCGTGAACGAGGCCATGCTTCTTGTGGAGATGGTCGTAATTCGCATGCCATTTCGGATAGGCGCGGCGCGCCAGCTTCTCGGCTTCGGCATCGGTGTCGGCGACGACGATGAAGCGCAGGAGGCCGAGCTTCGGCAAGGGCCTGCCGGGCGATATCTCTTTCCACGCGGCGCGATAGCTGTCCATATAAGGCCGCGTCGCCTCCGCGGTGTCTTGCGTCACGTAATTCGCGCCGAGCTTCGCTGCGCGCGCCGCGCCGTCGACCGAATGGCCGCCGATCCACAGCGGCGGATGCGGCTGTTGCAACGGCGATAATTCGATCGGCACGTTCTTGTAGTTGTAGAATTTGCCCTCGTGGCTCAGCGTCTTGTGGGTCAGGCCTTTGAGAAGCACCTCGAGCGCTTCGGCATAGCGCGGCGCCGATTGCTGATGATCGGAATTGAAGAGCGCGGCTTCGAGCGGTGAGGTACCGCGGCCGACGCCGAGCTCGAGGCGCCCCCCGCTCATCTGATCGAGCATCGCGATCTCTTCGATGAGGCGCAGCGGATCATAGAGCGGCAGGATGAAGACCAGCGGGCCGAGGCGCATCGTCGTCGTGCGCTGGAAGGCGGCCGAGAGGAACAGCCCGGGCGAGGGGGCGAGGCCGAGCGGCGTGCCGTGATGCTCGGCCACATGATAGGCGTAGAAGCCGGCGCGCTCGCACGCTTCGACGATGCGCAGGCGCGAGGCGTAGAAGTCGCGCAGATTTTGTCCATCGGTGTCGATATGGTCGAAGACGCCGAAATCCATCACGCCGCTCCTCTTGCTACGCCGGTCGATTTGTAGAGGGGCGCTCTTGGCTTGACAGCGGCGCGCTTGTCAAGGAAGCATCGCGAACCAGGGAGGAATCGATGAAATTATTGCCATTCGCCGCTGCCGCTGCGTTCGCCGTCGGCACCTTCGCTGCCGAAGCGCAGGCAGAGGACAAAGCCGCGTCGCAACCGATTGTCGTCGCCGAGGTGCCGAGCGTGCCCGCCGCCGCGATCTATCTCGCGGTCGAGAAGGGCTATTTCAAGGACGCTGGCCTCCAGGTCGATCTGCAGAACATCGAATCGTCCTCCACCGCGATGGCGCTCCTCGCCAGCAATCGCGTGCAGGCCGTCGGTGGCGGCGTTGCGCCGAATTATTGGAATGCGCTCGCTTCGGGTCTCCCTGTGATTCTCGCGCTCGAGCGCGCCTCCTCGCCGCTCTATCACGACGTGCTGATCCGCAAGGACCTCGTCGGCAAGATCAAGACGCCTGCCGATCTCAAAGGCCGGCCGGTGGCCGAAGTCTCGCCGGGTTCGTCGGCGCTTTATGAGGTGGGACAGGTCCTCGCCTCGGCAGGGCTTACCCTCAAGGACATCGACGTCAAATACATTCCCTTCACGCAGATGGGTACGGCGCTCGCCAACGGCGCGGTCGATGCTGCCTTCGAGGTGCCGCCGTTCGGCGCCATCGTCGCGGCGCGCGGCGAAGGCGTGAAATGGATCGATCCCGAGAATTACATCAAGGTGCTGCCGACGACCTTCGTCGGCTATTTCGCCAACACCGATTGGATCAAGGACAATCCCGACGCGGCGAAGAAATTCTTCGCCGCGATCGTCAGGGGCAGCCGCGATTTCTGCCAGGCCTATCACCATGGGCCGAACCGCGCCGAGGTCGTCGACGTCATGTTCAAATACAAAGTCGGCACCGATCGCGATCAGCTCGACAAGATGGATTGGCAGGCGCGCAGCCCGAACGGCCGCTTCAATATCCCGAGCGTGCTCGATCTGCAGGATTGGTTCTTCAAGGAAGGCATCATCAAGCAGAAATTCCCGGCCGAGCGGCTGATCGATTCGCAATACGCCGATTACGCCGAGAAGACGCTGCCGCCGTTCGAGGTGACGAACAAGGCGGATCAGCTGAAGGGCTGCCGTTAATCCCGATACGGAGGACGCATGCCAAAACGCGTCCTCGTCATCGGCGGCTACGGTAATTTCGGCAGCTATATCGCGCGCGCGTTGGCGGGCGACGACGAAATCCAGCTTCTGATCGGCGGACGTTCGGCGGCGAAGGCACGCGCCTTCGCCGCCACGCTCGCGGCGCGGTATCCGCCCGGATGCGTTACGCTCGATATCGCCGGCGATCTCGCGCCTGTGTTTGCCGCGGCGAAGCCCGATATCGTGGTGCACACGACCGGGCCGTTTCAGCATCAGCGCTACGCGGTGGCCGAAGCCTGCATCGCCGCCGGTTGCCATTATGTCGATCTCGCCGATGCGCGGCGCTTCGTTGTCGAGATCGGCCGGCTCGATGACGCGGCGCGCGCGAGGAATGTGCTGGTCGTGAGCGGCGCCAGCTCGGTGCCGTGCCTGACCGCCGCCATCATCGACGAAGCGAGCCCGCGCTTTCGGTCGATCCGCCGCGTCGACTACGGCATCAGCGCGGCGCAGCAGACCAATCGCGGCCTTGCCACCACCTCGGCGATACTTTCGTATGTCGGCAAGCCGTTCGCCACCCTGATCGAAGGGCGCGAGCGGAACGTCTATGGCTGGCAGGATCTGCACAGCGTCGCCTATCCCGAATTCGGCCGCCGCTGGTTCGGGAATTGCGACATTCCCGATCTGACCTTGTTTCCGGCGCGCTATCCGACGCTCGAGACCGTGCGTTTCTCGGCCGGCCACGAGAATCCGCTTTTGCATTTCGGCCTTTGGGCGCTGAGCGGATTGGTGCGGGCGCGGTTGATACCGACGCTCGAGCGCCTGGCGCCGTTGCTGCTGAAAGCCTCGTTCTTGTTCGATGTCTTTGCCAGCAGTCGCAGCGGCTTCCACATGGTCATCGAAGGCGCCGGCCCCGACGGCGCGGCGCGGCGCGAGCGGACATGGATCCTCGCCGGCTCGGGGCACGGGCCTTACATCCCGTGTGTTCCTGCGATGCTCGTGGCCCGGCGTCTGGCGCGCGGCCAGATCGCCGCGACCGGCGCACGGCCGTGTCTCGATCTGATCGATCTCGACGCTTACCGCCGCGCGCTAGGCGGTTTCGATATCCGTTTCATCGAGGAGCGCGACGATGCGTGAGCGCCCAGCCTTCGCCAAACATCCCTATTCCTATCGCGACGATCCCGCCGTGCCGAAATTTCCCGACGACCGGCCGCTCTTTATCTTCGATGGCGTCTGCGTGCTGTGCTCGAGCGGCGTGCGCTGGCTCGCAATGCGCGACCGTGACGGGCGCTTTCGCTTCGCCACCGCGCAATCGTCGGTCGGCCGCGCGATTTATGCGCATTACGGCATCGACATGGACGAGACCTACCTGCTGTTGGACGAGGGGCAGCTCTATGGGAAGTCCGACGGGTATCTGCGTGTCGCCGCCATCCTCGGCGGTTTCTGGCGCGCGCCGGGCGGGCTTGCGCGGATTATCCCGCGCGCGCTGCGCGATGCCGCCTACGACATCGTCGCGCGGCACCGCTATCGCTGGTTCGGCAAGACGGAATATTGCGGCTTGATCCCGCCCGAACTGAAAGAGCGGTTATTGGACTAAGGAACCAAGAGAAATTTCACCACGGAGACGCGGAGAACACGGAGAAGGTTTTATTGCGCGCGTCGCGCGCTTAAATCTTTCTTCTCTGTTCTCCGCGTCTCCGCGGTAAATCCTCTTGTTACGCCCAGGGCCCTAGGAACGGCTCGCCGTTGAACGTGTCGGAGAGCGGCTGCACCGTGCCCGGCCAGTTCGCCTCGACCTTGCGGCGGAGATTGGCCGGCTTCGGCTTTCCGTCCCAGCCGATCTGCTCCATGTAGTAATAGAGCTGCACCAGATGGCCGTCGGGGTCGATGGCATAGGCGGTGTAGTCCATGCCCGGCGACAGCTCCGGCGGCACGTCGAGGAATTTGACGCCGTGCTTTTTGAGGAAGGCGACGCCGTCGCGCAGCTGCTGGTAGTCGTAGAATTTGACCCCGAACGAGAAGCATTGCGAGGGCCGCGGCAGCTTCAATTCATCGGCCAGCGCCAGCGGGAACACCGAGACGCAATGATGGTCGGTGTTGGCGCGCAGATAAAGGCAGCGATGGCCTTTCCACACGACCTCTTCGGTCAGATCGAAGCCCATCGTCTCGCTATAGAAGCGCGCGACCTTGTCGACGTCGTTGGCGAGGAGCCGGATCGGGCCGATGCTGGTGATCCTGAACGGCCGTCCCAGCTTGATGCCGCCGACCTCGTAATCGAGCGGCATCTTCTCTTCCGCCTTTACACCGGCGAGGAGATCGACGCCGGCGGCGACCGCGTCGTCGACCTCTTTCCATTCCGGGATCTGCGGCAGATCGGCGGCCTGGGTGAAGCGGCGATTATGCATCGGCAGCGGCTTGGAGCGGCCGATCCAGCCGATCTGCTCCATGCCGTAATAGAGCTCGTTCCGGTTGCCTTCGGGATCGCGCATATAGGTGTGCCAGTTCGAGCCCGGCATGTCGCGGCCGTTGCGGTCGATCTCGATCCCCTCGCGCGTCGTCATCCATTGCCCGCCCTCGACGACCTGCTTCAGGCTGCCGACCTGCCAGGTGATCTGGTTGACGACATGCGCTTTCTGCAGCCCGTTCATCACCTCGAAGGCACGGCGCGGGAACAGCACGAAGGCGTGGTGATCGCCGTTGAAGCGGGTGAAATAGCCGACGGTCTCGAACTTGCCTTTATGCTCTTCCGGCACGCGGCGCGAAAAATCGAGCGGATCGGAAATCTGGAAGCCGAGCAGGTTGATGTAGAAATTCAGCGACTCTTTCATGTGCTCGGTGAAATAGCCGAAATGGCCGAGCCGGCTGATACGGAACGGCCGGTCGAGCATGACGCCGCCGACATCGAATTTACGCGTGGCCGAGGCATCCATGGTGTCACCTCTCGTTGGAATGCGGATTTCTTGACCGCGATTTTACTCCCGGCCCCGCCGCGGCGCTACGTCGGGTCGGAGCGGGCATACCCCCTCCCTACCCTCCCCCTCAAGGGGGGAGGGGCGTGGATTTAGGCTACAGCGGATTCGTGATCTGCCGCGAAGAGAACCCTCCC
>DASZLU010000138.1:0-4738 GCA_035552195.1 Allostellaceae bacterium
GAGAGGGAGTCTGCAGCGCCAGTGAGCAGTTTTATGTCCACATCAACGATCGGCTCGAACACTGAAAGCATGCCGCGCCGCGATCAGACAGATGGCGAGCGAATGCTTTGTTGGCGGTGGCGCTTGAATCACCCCAACCCTCTCCCCTTCGGGGAGAGGGTTGGGGTGAGGGGGCTCCGGCGATGAAAGCAAATCCCAAAGCCCGGAATAACGATGTCATACGCAGCCTTAATGATGTCCTTGAAGCGGTGCCAGAGCGACACCGGTCCGAGCCCCCTCACCCCACCCTCTCCCCCATGGGGCGAGGGAGTCTGCAGCGCCAGTGAGTAGTCCTGTGTCCAAATCAACAATCGGCTCGAACACTGAAAACAGGCTGCGCCGTTCGGCGGCCGAGCGCATCCTCGTGCTCGATGGTGCCATGGGGACGATGATCCAGGCGCTCGGCCTCGACGAGCAGGGTTTTCGCGGCGCGCGCTTCGATGCCTGGAACCGCGAAGTGCGCGGCAACAATGATTTGCTGATCCTGACGCGACCGGATGCCATCCGCGCCATCCATCTCGCTTATTTCCGTGCCGGCGCCGATATCGTTTCGACCAACACGTTCTCGTCGACGCGAATCGCGCAAGCCGATTACGGCATGTCCGAAATCGCCTATGAACTGAATCTCGAAGGCGCCCGGCTTGCCCGCGAGGCTGCCGTCACCGCGCAGAACGAGGACGGCCGCGAGCGCTTCGTCGCCGGCGCCATCGGCCCGACCAACCGCACCGCGTCGATCTCGCCGGATGTGTTGAACCCGAGCTTTCGCGCCATCACTTTCGAAGAGCTGCGTATCGCCTATGGCGAGCAGGTGCGCGGGCTGATCGACGGCGGCGCCGATGCGCTGTTGATCGAGACCATATTCGACACGCTCAATGCCAAGGCGGCGATCTTCGCCATCGCCGAGGAGCTCACGGCGCGCGCGATCAGCCTGCCGGTGATGATCTCCGGCACCATCACCGATCGATCCGGACGGCTCTTGTCGGGGCAGACGCCGGAGGCGTTCTGGAATTCGATCGCCCATGCGATGCCGCTGTCGGTCGGGTTCAATTGCGCGCTAGGCGCCAAACAAATGCGCGCCCATATCGCCGAACTCGGCCGCGTCGCCGACACGCTGATCTGCGCCTATCCGAATGCCGGACTGCCGAACGAGTTCGGCGGTTACGACGAAGGGCCGGCGGCGATGGCGACCCTGCTTGGCGAGTTCGCCGCCGCGGGCCTGGTCAATATCGTCGGCGGCTGCTGCGGCACGACGCCCGAACATATCCGCGCCATCGCGCGCGCCGTCGAGGGCAAGGCACCGCGCGTGATCCCCGCTGTCGAGCCGCGGCTGCGACTGTCCGGCCTCGAAGCCTTCACGCTGACGCCGGAAATTCCCTTCGTGAATGTCGGCGAGCGCACCAATGTCACCGGCTCGGCGCGCTTCCGCAAGCTCGTCACCTCCGGCGACTATACGGCGGCGCTGGCGGTGGCGCGCGATCAGGTCGAGAACGGCGCCCAGATCATCGACGTCAATATGGACGAAGGGCTGCTCGATTCCGAGAAAGCCATGACGACCTTTCTCAATCTGATCGCGGCGGAGCCGGACATCGCCCGCGTCCCGGTGATGATCGATTCGTCGAAATTCTCGGTGATCGAAGCCGGGTTGAAATGCGTGCAAGGCAAGGCCGTGGTCAATTCGATCTCGCTGAAAGAAGGCGAAGCGGCTTTCATCCACCATGCCGAACTGGTGCGCCGCTATGGCGCCGCCGTCGTGGTCATGGCGTTCGACGAGAAAGGCCAGGCCGACACCTTCGAGCGAAAGACCGCGATCACCGCGCGCGCCTACGACATTCTGGTCAACCGCATCGGCTTCCCGCCGCAGGATATTATTTTCGATCCCAACATCTTCGCCATCGCCACCGGCATGGAGGAGCACAACGGTTACGGCGTCGATTTCATCGAAGCGACGCGCGCGATCCGGCAGCGGCTGCCGCACGTGCATGTCTCGGGCGGCGTGTCGAATCTTTCGTTCTCGTTCCGCGGTAACGAAGCGGTGCGCGAGGCGATGCATTCGGTGTTCCTCTATCACGCCATCAAGGCCGGCATGGATATGGGCATCGTCAATGCCGGCCAGATGGCCGTTTACGACGATCTCGATGCCGAATTGCGCGCGGCTTGCGAGGACGTCGTCCTCAACCTTAGGCCCGATGCCGCCGAGCGGCTCTTGGCGCTGGCCGAACGGCACCGCGGCCACGGCGTGGAAAAGAAAGAAGCCGATCTCGCCTGGCGCGGATGGCCGGTGGAGAAGCGGCTGTCGCATGCACTGGTGCACGGCATCACCGACTTCATCGAGGTCGATGTCGACGAAGCGCGCCGCAATGCGCCGCGCCCGCTCGCCGTGATCGAAGGACCGCTGATGGGCGGCATGAATATCGTCGGCGATCTGTTCGGCTCGGGCCGGATGTTCCTGCCGCAGGTGGTGAAGTCGGCGCGGGTGATGAAGCAGGCGGTCGCTTATCTGTTGCCCTATATGGAGCAGCAGAAGGACGGCCGCGAGCACGCTTCCGCCAACGGCAAGATCGTGATGGCGACCGTCAAAGGCGACGTGCACGATATCGGCAAGAACATCGTCGGCGTCGTGCTCCAGTGCAACAATTACGACGTCGTCGATCTCGGCGTGATGGTGCCGGCGGAAAAAATCCTCCAGGCCGCGATCGAGGAACGCGCCGATATCGTCGGTCTCTCCGGGCTGATCACGCCTTCACTCGACGAAATGTGCCATGTCGCCGCCGAGATGGAGCGCCAGGGTTTTGACCTGCCGCTGTTGATCGGCGGCGCCACCACCAGCCGCGTCCACACCGCGGTGAAGATCCATCCCAATTATCGCCGCGGCCAGGCGGTTTATGTCAACGATGCGAGCCGCGCCGTCGGCGTGGTCTCCGAACTGCTGTCACGCGATCGGCGCGGCGGTTATGTCGACGACTTGCGCGCCGAATATGCGCGGATGGCGGCGGCGCATGCACGCGGCGAAGCGAACAAGCAGCGGCTGTCGCTGTCCGACGCGCGCGCCAATGCGCTCAAACTCGATTGGTCCGGCCGCTACGCGCCGCCGGTGCCGCGGCGCCTCGGCTCCGAGCGCTTTGTCGACGTGCCGACCGCCGATTTGGTCGATTTCATCGACTGGTCGCCGTTCTTCGCCACCTGGGAGCTCAACGGCAAATACCCGGCGATTCTCAACGACGACAAAGTGGGCGCGGCGGCGCGCGATCTGTTCGACGACGCGCAGCAGATGTTGCGGCGGATGGTCGCCGAGCAATGGTTCCGCGCCCGCGCGGTGATCGGGTTCTGGCCGGCCAATGGCGACGGCGATGACATTCTGATCTTCGCCGATGAAACGCGAACGCAAGCCGTCGCCACATTGCGTACGCTGCGGCAGCAGCTGTCGCGCCGCGAAGGCCGCGCCAATATCGCGCTTGCTGATTTCGTCGCGCCGCGCGCCAGCGGGCTTGCCGACTATATCGGCGCCTTCGCGGTCACCGCCGGCATCGGCGAAGAAGCCGTGGCCGAGCGTTTCAAACGCAACAACGACGACTACTCGGCGATCATGGCCAAGGCGCTGGCCGACCGGCTCGCCGAGGCGCTGGCCGAATACATGCACCGGCGCGTGCGCCGCGAGTTCTGGGCCTACGCGCCCGACGAGGCGCTCGACGCGAGCGCGCTGATCACCGAGCAATATCGCGGCATCCGCCCGGCGCCCGGCTATCCGGCGCAGCCCGATCATACCGAGAAGGCAACACTGTTCGCGCTCCTCGGCGCCGAACAGGCGACCGGCATCAAGCTCACCGAAAGCTTCGCGATGTGGCCCGGCGCCTCGGTGAGCGGGCTTTATTTCAGCCATCCCGAGGCCGCCTATTTCGGCGTCGGCAAGATCGAGCGCGATCAGGTCGAGGACTACGCGCTGCGCAAGAACTGGAGCATAGCCGAAGCGGAGAAATGGCTGGCGCCGATCCTCAATTACGATCCGCTGGCGCGGACCGCGGCGGAGTAGCTTGTCATTGCGAGGAGCGAAGCGACGAAGCAATCCAGAACCCCGTCGCCGCACTGGATTCCTTCGCTTCGCTCGCAATGACGAAGATGTATCAGCGAGGCATGCCGCGCGCGATCGCCTGTTCCAGAAACAATGCCGCTTCGAGCGTGGAACGATCGCGGCCGAAGCGGCCGACGACCTGAACGCCGAGCGGCAGTCCGTTCTCGTGCAGGCCGGCGACGTTGACACAGGGCGTGCCCATCAGCGTCCACAGCCGGTTGAACATCGCATTGCCGGTCGAGGCAAAGCCTGCCGGCGCCGCGCCGGGCGCCGACAGCGTGAGGATCACGTCGCAATCGGCGATCACATCCATGAAAGCCTGGCGGCCGCGGCTCGCGGTGCGGCGCGCCGCATCGTATTTCTCAGCCGTGATCGCGGTGGCGGCATCGAGCTGCTCGCGGAGCCGCGGATCGATCTCGTCGCGGTGATGATCGTATTCGTAGGCGAGCGAGCAAAGATGCTCATAATCCTGAATCAGATATTGGGCGGCGTAAGCGTCTTCCAGAATCGGCGGCAGCGTTATCGCTGAAATTTGGGCGCCGGCGGCTTGCGCCAGCCGCGCCGCGGATTCGACAGCCTGTTGCATTGCGGCGCTCGCCTGCGGCCATAGATGGCTGCGTACCAGCGCGATGT
>DASZLU010000139.1:0-2238 GCA_035552195.1 Allostellaceae bacterium
GGTCACTTCCTGCTCCGGCACCTCGAAGATCAGTTCGTCGTGCACCTGCAGCAGCATTTGCGCCTTGAGCCCGGCCTCCTCGAGCGCCGGCTCCATGCGCATCATGGCGCGGCGGATGATGTCGGCGGCCGAGCCTTGCAGACGCGCGTTGATCGCCGCGCGCTCATTGAAGGCGCGGATCGAGGGGTTCGACGCCCTGATGTCCGGGTAGTGGCACTTGCGCCCGAACAAGGTCAGCACGTAGCCGTGCTCGCGGCAGTAGTCGCGTGTTTCGTCCATGTAGTCGCGGATGCCCGGAAAGCGGTCGAAGTACTTCTTGATGTATTCGCCCGCCTCGCTGCGTTCGATGCCGAGTTGGTTGGCGAGCCCGAAGGCCGAGATGCCGTAGATGATGCCGAAGTTGATCGCCTTGGCGCGGCGGCGGGTCTCCGGCGACATGCCCTTGATTGGCTCGCCGAACATCTCCGAGGCCGTCATGGCGTGGATGTCGACACCCTCCTTGAATGCCTGCCGCAGCGTCGGCACCTCGGCGACCTCCGCCAGCAGGCGCAGCTCGATCTGCGAGTAGTCGGCCGAGATCAGCTTCATGCCAGGCGCCGCGACGAAGGCTTTGCGGATCTTGCGGCCGTCCTCGGTGCGCACCGGGATGTTCTGCAAATTCGGCTCCGACGAGGACAAGCGGCCGGTCGAGGTCGCGGCCAGCGCGTAGGACGTGTGCACGCGCTTGGTGGTCGGATTGACGTAAGTGGGCAGCGCCTCGGTGTAGGTCGAGCGCAGTTTCGACACCTGCCGCCAATCGAGGATCTTGCGCGGCAGGTCGTGGCCCTGTTCGGCGAGCTCTTCCAGTTCGCGCGCGGTGGTCGACCACTGCCCGGTCTTGGTCTTCGATCCGCCCGGCAGGCCCATCTGCCCGAACAGGATCTCGCCGAGTTGCTTCGGCGAGCCGACGTTCACCGGCGTGCCGGCGATCGTGTTGATTTCCTGCTCGAGCGCCACCTGCTTGGTGCCGAAGTCGTTCGACAGCCGCGCCAGCACCGCCTGGTCGATGGCGATGCCGCGCTCTTCCATGCGCGCGAGCACGTGCGGCATCGGCCGTTCCAAAGTCTCGTAGACGCTGACGACGTGTTCGGCCGTCATGCGCGGCTTCAATCCGTTCCACAGCCGAAGGACGGCGTCGGCATCCTCCGCAGCATAGGAGGCGGCGCGCGCGACCGGCGTCGCTTCCGGTGTGAACAGCGCCTTGTCTTTGTTCCTGACCTCGGCGAAGCGCGACGGGGAGCGGCTCAAATAGCGATCGGACAGGCTCGCCATGTCGTGCGCGCCTTTGCCCGCGTCGAGCACGTAAGACATCAGCATCACGTCGTCGATGACGCCGAGCCGGATGCCGCGCGTCGCCAGCACCAGGTAATCGCGCTTCACGTCGTGGCCGACCTTGGTGATGCTCGCATCCTCGAGCAACTCCTTCAGCGCCGCGATCGCTTCGCGCTCCGGCACCTGGCCGTCGCGCAGCTTGGCGGCAAACAGGCCGGAGGCCTCGCTGTCGCTGGCCTCGCGATGGCCGAGCGGCAGATAGGCCGCCTCGTTCGCTGCGACGGCAAGCGCGACGCCGCAAAGCGAGCACTGCATCGGGTCGAGCGCGTTGGTCTCGGTCTTGAGCGCCAGCACGCCAATCTCCTGCGCGCGCGCGATCCATTGCTTCAGCGCATCCAGCGTCTCGATCGTCGTGTATTTCGCGGCGTCGAACTTGGCCTCGCGCAGCGCGTCGATGCGCTTGGCCGCCAGCGAGATCGGGGTCAGCGCCTCTATCGGGCCCGGCGCGCCGATCTGGGTGGTGCGTGGGGCGGGCGCGTCGAGCGCAAGCTGGCCCTGGCCGGCATTGCGTCCCGCCGCCGCGGGCGCTGCCGCCGTTCCGGACTCGACCTGCGCCGCATCGATGCCGCTGTTCTCGGCGACGCGCTGCGTCAGCGTCTTGAAACCCATCGATTTGAGGAAGGCGATGAGGTTCTTGTAGTCCGGCTCATGCACGCCGAGCGCATCGATCGGCACGGTGAGCGGCACATTATTGTCGAGTGTGACCAGCCTCTTGGACATGCGCGCCGCCTCGGCATTGTCGATGAGGCTCTGGCGGCGCTTCTCCTGCTTGATCTCCGAGGCGCGCGCCAGCACGGTCTCCAGGTCGCCGTAGGTCTTGATCAGCTCGGCCGCCGTCTTCGGACCGATGCCGGGCACGCCCGGCAC
>DASZLU010000140.1:0-2860 GCA_035552195.1 Allostellaceae bacterium
GGGGTCATCTAGGCCCCACGCCGGGCCGTCTTCAGTGATATTCCTTGCTGTGCAGAAAGTCGCTCGCGCGGTCGATCATCCCACGCCAATCTTGCAAGTGATCGCGGTGGAAGCTGAGTGTTACGGCGAAGCCTTCGAACGGAAAATCCAGCGAGCAACCGGTGCCGGGAAAGCTTTCCTCCTGACATTCGATGCGAAGAGCCAAGGACCCATCATAGTCGGCAACGTAAGCCACACCCTTTGGGTACGTTGGCCGTTGACACTCGGGGCGATCTTTCCATTCAAAAATCCACAAACCGTCGCCAACCGCGGCTCCGGTGCATTCTTTACGGTATACGTCGCTGAGCTGTTGTAACGCCGTAGAGGAAGCATCGCTGCTGATGGAAATATTGATCAGTCGGCGAAGCCTCTGCTCGTTGGGCAGGAGCGGAATTGCCGGTAGGGGCTCGTAGAATCTTCCCTTGTCTCCTACCGCGGCGAAAAGTGAAGCCGGCTGGCGCGTATCAAGATCGAACGAGAAATGGACGGTCTCGAATCCTGGATCGCTCTTGGTGGTGAGCCAATCTACATAAGCGCGCTCTAACCTAAACCGAAGGGTACGTTCAGGCTGGAGACGATGGAATTCAGGTAGCATACTGCTCGACCCAATGATCTCAATGTCGATCAGGGCCTGGTCAGTGTACCAGGTAGTGAGTTCGTGGACGGAATTGAACGGTTGTGCTTCGGCGCGAAGAGCGACCGCAGTCGTGGTGAGAGCGGCAGCAAGAATCAGAACGCGTTTCATTGTCGGTCTCGTCCACGCCCGCAATGACGGAACCTACTGCTCCAGCACCAGCCGGCCGTCGGCATATTCGTAACGGTGCAGCCGCGACAGAAACGACATGCCGAGCAGATTTTGGCCGAGCGCGCCTTCCGGCATCACCATCGCGGCGACATCGCGGATAGTAATGCTGCCGATCTCGACGCGGTTGAGCGCGACCGGCGCCGCGCGCGCCGTGCCGTTCGCGGTCTGCACGGCGATCGTGTAGTCGTTGAAGGCCGGGTGAATGCCGAGCGTCGCCGCGTCGCGTGCGGTCAGCGCCACCATTGTGGCGCCGGTGTCGACGATAAAATCCATCGGCCGCGCGTCGACGCGCGCATCGACCCGGAAATGGCCGTGACTGTCGGCCGCAAGCACAATCGAGCGCGTATTCGCCGGGTTCGGCGCGGCCGGCGCCTCGCTGCGCGCCGTCATCATCGTCGGCGCGACGCCGGCGCTTTGCCCAGGTTGGGCGCTCTGTCCGTGCTGCGACAGGTAGCGCGGCACCAGGACGCTGGCTGCAAGTGCCACGACAGCAAGGGATATAAATGAACGCATGCGCAATTTCCGGGTTTTCCGCTCATCTCACCATGGGCAGCGCAAAAATGAGCTAATGCGACTTGGTCGCGCGCCGCCTTTGCGCCGCCTTGGTAAGAGCGCCGCTAACTTGATTGTTAAAATGCACCGCTTCCATCGTGGCCGGACTTGTTCCGGCCATCCCGACAACCCAGGCACTGAGCTGAGCTTTTTTGATCGGGATGCGCGGAGCAAGTCCGTGCATGACGTCAGGAGCGCGGCTTGGCGCGCCGCGTCGGCGGCGCGGCGATCGGGTCGTCCGGCCAGGAATGTCTCGGGTAGCGCCCGCGCACCTCGGTGCGGACTGCCGCGTAGCTGCCGCGCCAGAAGCCCGGCAGATCGCGCGTCGTCTGCACCGGACGGTGCGCCGGCGACAGCAAGTCGATGACCAGCGGAATTCTGCCACCGGCAATCGCCGGATGCCGGTCGAGGCCGAACAGTTCCTGCACCCGGATGGCGATCTTGGGTCCGCCTTCGGCCTCGTAATCGATCGCCGCCTGCGTTCCGGTCGGCGCCTCGAAATGGGTCGGTGCCTCGGCATCGAGCCGTCGCTTGAGCGGCCACGGCAGGAGCGCTTCGAGTGCCGTGGCCAATTCTTCGGCGCCGATCTCACCGAGTGACGTCTTATCGGCAAGCGACGGCGCCAGCCATTCGCCCGCGCCTGCGGCGAGCGCAGCGTCGGACAGATCCGGCCACTCGTCACCTTCGCTCGCGCGCAGGAACATGACGCGGTCGCGCCATTGCTTGATCGCTTTGCCCCAGGGCAGGCGGCCGATGCCGGCAGCCGCAATCTTCTCCGCCAGCAGCTTTGCCATCTGCTCGCTCGCCTCGATCGCGATCGGCGCTTCGGCAAGCGCGATAGCGCCGAGCCTGCGGCTTCTTCGCCCGCGCAGACTTCCGCTTGCGGCGTCAAAGGTAATGTCGTCGCGGGATTCAATTTGCCCGGCAAAACGCGCTTCGATCTCGGCAAGCGCGATCGGCGCCGCCGAAAGGATACGGCCTTGCGCCGCGGTGCCGGTGAGTTCAGCGATGGCGAGAAACGGCTCGCGCGCGAGCGGCGAAGCGGCGTCGACATTGGCGCCGCGTCCGTTCACCAGAAGGAATGCGCAAGAACTTGAAGTGCGATCGCCGCCGCCGCGATTCTTGGCGATGCGTTCGGGGTAGGCGAGGGCGATGAGGGCGCCGACTGTTAGTTCCCCTCCCCCTTGTGGGGAGGGGCTAGGGGTGGGGGTCGGGACGTTAGGTGGAGGCGAAGACACGCTCTGTGCATCCGTCTCATCCGTCCCGTGACCTCCCGACCCCCACCCCCCACCCCTCCCCACAAGGGGGAGGGGAGTTGCGGCAATCTCCGCCCAGCGCTGCGCCATGGCGCGCGCATCGCGGCCGCGATTGGAACGATCGCGATGCAGCGCATTGAGCCGCCCGCGCAGATCGATGTCGTCGCCGCCGAGCCCGCGCTCGCCGATCAGGGCGGCGAGCTCTGCC
>DASZLU010000141.1:0-53802 GCA_035552195.1 Allostellaceae bacterium
AACGCCACCCACAGCATCGCGAGATAGATCACCACCGCCATCGCGAGATGCGCGGCGAGACGGTATTGGCTGACTTCGATACGCGCCTCGAGGCCGCTTTCGACCATCCACCAGCCAAGCGCGCCCTGTAACCCGCCCAAGACAAACAGCCCCGCCAGCGGCGCGATCAAGCGCCGCGAGACCTGGCCGCGGATCAAGAACCAAACAAACGGCAGCAGGAAGGCGAAGCCGATGATCCGGCCCCAGAGGCGATGCATGTATTCCCAGAAATAAATGTGCTTGAACTGATCGAGCGTCATATCCGCGTGGATAGCTTGGTATTGCGGGATCGCCTTGTAGTCGGCGAACGCGTCCTGCCATTGGGCCTGGCTGAGCGGTGGAAGCACCCCTTCGACGGGCCTCCATTCGGTGATCGAGAGGCCGGATTCGGTCAGCCGCGTGATGCCGCCGATCAGCACCATCAGGAAGATCATCGCGCAGCAGGCGAGCAGCCAGATGCCGATGGCGCGATCCGATGAGGCGCGGCTGGAAACAGGCGAAGCGAGGGCGACCATGTTCCTCTGGGAGGTTGGCCCCCCGATTATAGCCGCGCGAAACGGGCCCGCGCGCCGCGCTCGATCGCCGCGGCGGTCAGACGCTCGACCGTGAGGCGATGGCGCAGCAATTCGAGGAGCCGCAGGGTTTCCTGGTTCAACTCCTTGCCGGATGCCGCCCCGGCTGCCGCGACATCGCAGGCGAGGGCATAGGCGGTCTCGCGCAGCTTTGCCGGGACCGCCGCCTTGACGCTTTTCAGCGCTTCTTCAAGGCCGGTATCGCGGCCCAAGAGGGCGGCGCAGTCCTTTAAATCCTTAGTCAGGCGCTTCTCGTCGTATTCGGCGAAAACCGGGAGGTGGTTGACGACATCGCCGATGATATGCAGTTCGGAATCGGCCATGTTGTTGTCGGCTGCGGCCACCATAACCATGATGTAAATCAGTGCCGCTTGCGTATCGATCATAAAGGTCCTTTCCCGAATCCGGCACAGAGTGCCACAACCGGCGCGGCTGCTGTCAAGCGGCGCCGTTATCCGCTAAGTTTGAGACATGCCAGAAGTTCCCCCTCGCCGCTCACAAGTCTTTGTCATCTCTCTGACATTGGCCGGGTTTGCCGTGGAGCTGGCGCTCTCGGCCTGCGGCACCACCACGCTCGGCAATGCGACCGCCGATGCCGATAGCCGCGTCGCCAAAATCTTTGCCGATTGCAACGATCAGCTCCGCAGCGGGAAGCTCGCCTCCTATCGCCAGGCGGTCGATTGCGCCCGCGAGCCGGTGATCGTCGCCTATTCCCAGGCCGGCTTCCCCTATATGGATTTGGTGCTGTTCGACCTGCAGGAGCGCCAGATCGGCGCCGAGCGTATCGATTTCGGGACGGCCAAACCAGCCGATGTCTACCGCGACATTGCCGAGCTCGATCGGCGGCTGATGCTCGAACGCGATCGCCGCGCCGCCGCCCGCAGTGGCATCGGCGGCGCCGTGCCGGCCACCCGGCCGGAACAACTGCTCGCCGGTCTCGATTCGCTGGCGCCGATCCCCGCCGCCAAAAACACCGAATGCTTCAGCGTCGGCAGCTTTACCCACTGCAACAATCAGCCGGGTGCGCCGCGCTGATGGAAGCGATCATCGCGAAATAATAAATTCGCTTCCCCCGCGAAAGCGGGGGCCCAGGCAGCACTTGAGTTGTTGCTCTGGATCCCCGCTTTCGCGGGGAAAGCGCTTATTTAATAAGCAGGGTTTGGTTTAATAAGCAGGGTTTGGCCGAGAAACGCCGCCGTTTCCGCCACCGCTTCCTTGATCCCGACGCGGCGGATCTCGACGCCTTCCGGAAAGGCGCCCAACAGCCGAGACGGTAATTGCCGGTCGAGCAGCACGAAGACACCGTGATCGTCGGCGCGGCGCACCAGCCGGCCGAACGCTTGGCGCAAGCGCAGCCGCGTGAGCGAATCATCGAAGGCGCTGCCGCCGAACCGCGCCTTGCGCGCCTTATGCAGGATATCCGGCCGCGGCCAAGGCACGCGATCGAAGACGACGAGGCGCAGCGAGCGACCGGGCACGTCGATACCGTCGCGCAAAGCGTCGGTGCCGAGCAAGCACGCATCCTCTTCGGCGCGGAAGATATCGACGAGCGTTGAAGCATCCATCGCATCGATATGCTGCGCCAGCAAGGTCAGACCGGCTTCGGCGAGCGGCGCGGCAATGCGTTGGTGCACCGCGCGCAGCCGCGCGATCGCGGTGAAAAGACCGAGCGCGCCGCCCCCTGAAGCCTCGAACAACGCGCGATAGGCCCCGGCGACCTGACCCGGATCCTCGCGCCGCACATCGTTGACGATGAAGACACGCGTCTGTTTCTGATAATCGAAAGGCGACGGCACGCGCGCGCGCAGCGCCCGTCCTCCATGAGGGTGGGCGGCGAGGTGGAGCGCGCCGCTGCGCTGCTCGGCCGCTTCCCAATCCTTGACCGGATCGCCGCTGCCGTCGGTGAGCGTTGCCGAGGTGATCAGCACGCCTTGCGCGTCCTGCATCACATGCTCGGCGAACGGCCGCATCGGATCGACCCAATGGCGATGCATGCCGACATCGAGCTCGCTACCGTCGTAGCGCTCGAGCGCCAGCCAATCGACGAATTCCTCGCTCGGCTCGCCTTCGACCGCGGCGAGCATCGCGCGCCAGCCGCCGAGGAGGGCGATGCCGCGGCGATGGAGGCTGCGCAACGTCGCCTCAATGCGGATGCGCATGCCGGTCTCGAGATCGGCGGCTTCGTCCTCGAGCCGCGACGCGAGCCGCTTGCCGAGCACGGCGATCGGCGCTTCAAGCGCGCGCAGTTTCGTCGCCAATGCTTGCGCGGTTGCGGGCAGTTCATCGAGGCACGGCCTGAGCTCGGTCTCGATGCTGTAGCCATGGTCGCCGTCGGGGGCGCGCGCCAAGACTTGCTGCCGCACCAACGCGAGGAACGTCTCGAACGCGCCAAGCGGTCTTCCGTCCGCCAAGCGTTGCGACCAGCCCTCGCCGGGCAGCACGCGCGCCGCCATCACGATCTCGTCGAGCGCTTTCGCCGCGACCTCGTCTTCGCCGACGAGATCTTCGATGCGCCGCTTGAGGCCGCGCGCGCGCGAGCGGCCGCGGCCTTCGTTGCCCATCAGCCAGCGCCGCAGCTCGACGCCTTCCTGACCCGAAAGCGCCGCCGAGAACGCGTTGTCGGCGGCCTCGAACAGATGATGGCCCTCGTCGAACACATAACGCGTCGGAAGATACGCGTCGTCGAGCCCGCCGAGCGCCGCCTGGATCATCACCAGCGCATGATTGGCGACGACGAGGCGGGCGCGGCGGGCGCGGCGCACGCTCTTCTCGATGAAGCAGCGATGATAATGCGGACAGGCCGAATGGATGCATTCGCCGCGGCGATCGGCGAGCGCGACGGTCTGCGCGCGGCCCATCAGCTCCGGCAGCCAGCCCGGCAGATCGCCGCCGACCATGTCGCCGTCGCGCGTCGCCCCCATCCAGCGGGCCATGAGGCCGAGCACGACGGCATCGTAGGCGCGCATCTGCACCTGCGCGACGCTTTCCTCGTAATTGAGGAGGCAGAGATAATTCTCGCGGCCTTTCCGCACGACGACGCGGCGATTGCGTTCCGCCGCATCGGGATAAAGGCGGCCCAGCTCGCCGGCGATCTGATGCTGCAGATTGCGCGTGAAGGTCGAGATCCACACCGCCCCTTCGTTCTTCTCGGCCCAGACGCTCGCCGGCGCGACATAGCCCAGGGTCTTGCCGACGCCGGTGCCGGCCTCAGCGAGCACGAGACGCGGCGCTTCGGGGAGATCGCGCGGGCGGAACGCCGCGCTGACCGCCGCGGCGTAATCCGATTGCTGCGGCCGCGGCTCGGCATTGCCGCCGAGCAGTTCGGCAAGTCGCGTGCGCGCCTCGCTTTCCTCGACCGGGAAATTGCCCGGCGGCGGCTCGGGCGCGTGATCCTGCCAATCGGTGAGCCTGCGCCATTGCGCGAGACCGTTGCCGGGCCGGCCGGCGTCGCCCTCGGGCAGCGCCGCGAGCACCGCCGGCCCCCAGCCCCAGCCGCCTTTCGCCATCGCCGCCGCGATCGCGCGCGCCTCGTTGTCGCCGGTCGCGTTGAGCCGCGCGAGCAGCGCCCGCGCCGCATCGATCAGCGCCAGCGCTTCCGCCTCGATGCCTTTCGGTATTGGCAAGCCAAGGGCGTTTGCCAAGCCACGCGGGGTGGGCAGGCAGAACTTCGCCGGATAGACGAAAGCGAAAAGCTCGAGCAGATCGAGCGCGGCGAACGAGCCGGTGCTCAAGCGCCGCGCCGTCGCCCGCGCGTGACAAAGAAAAGGCGGCGTCGCCTTGGCGCGGCGCGCGGCTTCGCCGAGCGAAATCGTCTCGACCTCGCCATCCGCCGTGAGCCACGCCGCCCGCGCGTACCCGGCAACCAGCGCCGGCGCGTCCGGCAGGACGACCCGCGCGGCAATCGGATGATTCGAGTTTTCGACGAGCGACACGGCAAAACGTATAGAGAATTCGCCGGTCCCTGTCGCGCCGCGCCGCCTTTCATTATGCCGCAGGTCTTGTCGCGGACGGCGCGCCTGCGCTAGCGTTTGGCAAATGTCGCGCGTGTTCGATCTCGCCCTGCCGTTGATGCGCCTTCTGCCGCCCGAGGCGGCGCATCGCGCGACGATTCGCGCGCTCGCAGCCGGTTTCGCGCCGCGCGCCGCGACGCCCGATCCGGCGGCGTTGGCCGTGCGCCTCTGGGGCCAGACCCTTCCCAACCCCGTCGGTCTCGCTGCCGGCTTCGATAAAGACGCGGAGGTGCCGGACGCGATGTTCGCCTTTGGCTTCGGCCTCGTCGAATGCGGCACGATCACCCCGCTGCCCCAGAAGGGCAATCCCAAGCCGCGGCTCTTCCGCTTGCCCGAAGATCAGGCCGTCATCAATCGCCTCGGCTTCAACAGCGGCGGCGTCGAAGCGGCGGCGCGGCGATTGGCGCTGCGCCGCAACCGGCCCGGCTTCATCGGCGCCAATATCGGCAAGAACCGCGATACGCTCGACGATATCGGCGATTACGTCGAGGGCGTTCGGGTGCTGGCGCCGCTGGTCGATTACCTGACCGTCAACATCTCGTCGCCGAACACGCCGGGCCTGCGCGATCTGCAGCGCAAAAGCACGGTGACGCGGCTGATCGGCCGGCTGATAGACGCGCGCGGCAAAGCCAATTTGCGCAATCCGCCGCCGCTGCTCTTGAAGATCGCGCCCGATCTCAGCCACGAAGAGCGCGTCGATCTCGCCGAGGCGGTCCTCAGCACCGGTATCGACGGGCTCATCGTCTCGAACACCACCGTGGCGCGGCCCTCGAGTTTGACCAGCCCCAACGCGCACGAGCCGGGCGGGCTCAGCGGCGCGCCGCTGTTCGAAGCATCGACCGCGCTGCTCGCCGAGATGTATCGTCTCACCAGCGGCAAGCTGCCGATCGTCGGCGTCGGCGGGATCGCCTCGGGCGCCGATGCCTATCGGAAAATCCGCGCCGGTGCGTCGCTGGTCCAGCTCTACAGCGCCCTCGTCTTCCACGGCCCCGGCCTCGTCCAACGCATTAAGCTGGAACTCGCCACGTTGCTCGCCCGCGACGGCTTCACCTCGATCAGCGCCGCGATCGGCGCCGACGCTCACCTTCCCTCGACCACGCCGCACGGTCTTTAGGATGGGGACCTCTGACATTCCGCTGCTGCCCGGAATCGGCGGTCTCATCGACAATTACGACGGCGTGATCCTCGATGTGTGGGGCGTGCTGCATGACGGCGCCAAGCCCTTCCCTTTTGTGCTCGACACGCTGACGAAGCTGCGCGCACGCGGCAAGACGATGCTCGTTCTCTCGAACGCGCCGCGCCGCGCGCAGCAGGTCGCGGGCCGGCTCGCCGAGGTCGGTGTTGCACGCGCGCTCTATGACGCGATCCATACCTCGGGCGAAGAGACCTGGCAGCATCTGAAGCGGCGCGACGACGATTTCTACGCATCGCTCGGCCGCGTCTGCTTTCACATCGCGCCATCGCGCGAGAGCGACGTGCTCGACGGACTGGGCCTACAGCGCGTCGACGATATTGCCGAGGCGCAATTCATCCATAACACCGGCCCCTGGGGTTGGGATGAAAATGTCGAGCGCTACGAGGATATGCTGCAGGCCGCGCGTCGTCGCGACCTGCCGATGGTCTGCGCCAATCCCGATCTCGTCGTCCATCATCTCGGCCGGCGCGCGATCTGCGCCGGCGCGATCGCGCAGTGTTATGAGGCGATCGGCGGCACGGTGCGCTGGCACGGCAAGCCTTATCCCGGGGTCTACAAACAGGCGCTGGCGCTGATGGGGATCAGCGACCCGAAGCGCATCCTCGCGATCGGCGATTCGCTGCGTACCGACATCGCCGGCGCCAATGCCGCCGGCATGGATGCGATCGTCGTCGCCGGCGGCATCCATTACGAGGAATTCGGCTGCAGCGAGGGCCAGCTGCCCGACCCCGCGCGCATCGCCGCAGCGGCCAAAGCCGCGAACACCCATCCGATCGCGGCGCTGGATCAACTGAAGTGGTGAGTCAAAGATGCTGCGGCTGTCCGAGAACTGGGCCGAGTTTTTCCGCCGTAGCCCCGAAACCGGAATGGGCTACTGGATAGTCACCATCGTCTTAAAAAATGGTAGACGCTTCGAGCGCGTGGCGGTTACAGGGGGCACCATTGGCTCGATTGAGGGCAGCCCAACAATCCCGTTTGGCGAAGACGAGATCGCCGAATTTATTGTGACGCACGACAAGCGTTCGACGCGACAGTCAACATAATTTCCTCTCCGCCCTTGAGGGCGGAGAGGGCAGGGTGAGGTGGGTGAGGTTCAGATGAGATCGTGCTACTGCGATACACCTCACCCTTCCCATCGCTAACGCGACGGGCCCCTTCCCTCTCCCCGCAAGCGCGGAGAGGGATTTCGTTCAATGCTCGTGATGATCGGCGTGGTGGATGATCGCGTCGCCGATGCCCGTGTCGTAATCGATCCCGGCGCGCGTCAGCAGCGCTGAATCGGGGAAATGCGATTTGATCAGGCCCTTGCGCTCGAGCGCGACCCAGGCGGCTTGATTGAACAGGCCCGACGCATCGCGCGTCGCGACGACGCCGTCGCCCAGGTGGAAATGGTCGCCGTGCGGCGGCGGCATGTTCGCGACCAGCACGCCCTCGCTTTGTTCTTTCGCGTGATCGGGCAGACGCGACAGCGCTTGCAACAGCGTCAGCGTCTTCAATTGCAGCGGGTTGAGACCCAGGGGATTTCTTTTTGGCGGCATGGCGCCTCATCATAGCGCGGCAGAACACATCGGGAATAGTGGAATAGCCGTCGCAAAGGGGTGACGGCGCCACGCCAATCGTGCAAACTCGGTCCCAGGATGAAGAACAGGGCATGAAGAAAAAGACGTTCTTCCTGGGGCTGGGGATCGCGCTGTGCTGCGTCGCGAGCGGCGCGCGCGCGCAATATCTCGTCTCCGGCAATGACGAAAAGCGCGGCTACGACGATAGCGGCAAGATGATCGAGCTGGCGCCCGGCAAGGACACGGTCTCGATCATCGATATCCGCAATCGCGTCGAGCCGAAAATCGTCGCCACCTTGCCGCTGAAGAATTCGATTCACGGTCCGCCGACCAATGTCGCGATCACGCCGGACAACCGCATCGCGCTGATCGCCAACGCGGTCAATTCCGTCACCGATGACGGCAAAACCTACAAAAACGTACCCGATGACGAGGTCTATGTCGTCGACCTCACCGCGTCGCCGCCGAAGATCGTCGAGACGCTGCATGTCGGCAGGCAGCCTTCCGGCATGGCGATCAACCGCGCCGGCACGTTCGCGCTGATTGCCGATCGCGCCGAGAATGCAATCAGCGTACTGCGCATCGGCGGCATGATCGTCAAATATATCGGCAGCGTGCCGCTGAGCGCGCCCAACGCCGATCCGACCGCGATCGCGATCACGCCCGACGGCAGCCGCGCGCTGGTCACGCTGACGCGCCTCAACAAGGTGGCGGTGCTGGCGATGAACGACGCCGGCGTCAGCGATACCGGCTATGCGATGACGACCGGTCTTTCGCCCTATAACGTGCAGATCACGCCCGACGGCAAGCTCGGCCTCGTCAACAATCAGGGCGCCGGCGCGTCCGACGGTCAGGTCGATACGCTCTCTGTGATCGACATGGAAGCCACGCCGCCGCGTGTCATCGATCAGGTCGCGGTCGGCGACGGGCCCGAAGGTCTCGCGGTGAGCCCGGTCGGCAGCTACGCCGCCTCGCTGCTCCTCAACGGCACCGGCGCGCCGAAACCCGCCTTCTATCATCACGATCATTCGGTGGTCGCGCTCTTGAAGATCGACGGCAAGAAAGTGCGCAAGGTCGGCGAAGCGCTGGTTCACGGCAGTGCCGAGGGCATCGCCTTCAGCCCCGACGGACGCTTTCTCTACGTCGGCAGCTACAACGACACCGAGCTCGCGATCCTGCGCCTGCAGGGCGAAAAGCTGATGCAGGTCGGCGCCTTCAAGCTGCCCGGCCATCCCGCCTCGCTGCGCGGCAACACGCCCTAGCGCGAGAAGCGGCGGCCGCGCCGGCGCGGCAAAAATTTTCCTGCTGGTGGCTTGCCCGTTCGCACTTTTTCGTAGCGCATGAAGCTCAGCGATATGGGGGCGAGGGGCGTCGATCAAATCGGCGATCGTGCGCGATTTCCTCGGCGCCCACGATGTCGATTTCGCACACGCGTCGAGCAGCGGCGACATGAGCAATACCGATGTCGGTGCGCTGGCGCGCCGCTTCACCGTGCGGGTCGAGTGCGGCGGACCAGCCGCCGCACGCTAGGATCCGGGTGCCTTACTTCTTAAACTTGATCGTGAGGTCGCGAAGATTGTCGAGCAGCTGCTTGATGAAATCGCGCGAAGCCTGATCGGTCAGCTTGCCGTCGGCGAATTTCTGCGCCGCGCCGCCGACATACACATGCGGCAGGTTGACCATATACATGTTGAGGCCTGACATGATCCAGCGCAGATCGCGCTGGCTGCGCGCGGTGCCGAGCGCGCCGGCGCTGGCGCCGAGCACGGCACCGGTCTTGCCGTCGAACGGCATGTTCGGCGCGCGCGATGCCCAGTCGATCGCGTTCTTCAATACGCCCGAGACCGAGAAATTATATTCGGGCGAGGCGAAGAGGACCGCGTCATGCGCCGCGATGGCATCGCGGAAAGCCTGCACCTCGGGCGGATAGCCCGGCCCTAAGCGCACATCGTCGTTGTACATCGGGATCGGCGCGAGATCGTAGATATCGATGCTCATCGCTGCCGGCGCGATCTCTTTCGCCGCGTGCAGCAGCATCGTGTTGTAAGAGCCTTTCCGGAGGCTGCCGGAGAGCGCGAGCACCGTGATCGGCGTGTCGGCCATTCTTTTTCTCCCTGAGATAGATGAGCGACGCCGCGGTTTTGCCCGCAGCGTCGGTAGTTCCGCCGTTACTAGTCAGCAGCGGCTCACGACCACTGGCGAACCGGTCCGACATCGACATGAACGAAATTCGAATGCGGATAATAGCCGACGCCCCCGGCTTTCAAACTGACCGCGACACGGCGGACATAAGCGAGCGGCCGGTCGACGACGCGCAGATCGACCGCTTCGCCCTCCATGTGGAGGCTGTTGCTGGCGACGCCTTCGGTGGTCTCGTGCAGCATCTCGTTGGTCTCGGGCGAGCGGTAGCCGCAGACGACCTGGATCGGCTCGCTGCTGCGCAAGGTGCTGCGCACCCGCTGCATCAATTCGACCAGACGATTGTCGATCGAATGAACCGCGTCGGTGCGGCCGTCGCGCATTACGCGCGCGATTTCGCGGCTCGCCTCGGGGATGTACCGGCCATCGGCCCAATAGACGATATCGAGCTTGTCGCCGGTGCGCAGATTATGGAAGGCGAGCGAGCGCTTATAGGGCGCAAACGGCAAAGCGATCGCCGGCATCGGAAAGCTGGGCACGGCAATCACGCCGGCGGTGGTTGCGCCTGCCAGCAAAAGGAATTTGCGGCGCGAATGGCGCGTCATCGATTTCATACTTTCCCCCGAATTATCGACTCATTCAAAAAAATCACCCGCTGCGCCCCTTATCCCCTGACGCAGCAAGATGATCGGCGGCGGCACGCGCAGCCAGCGCCTCGGCGAGGCGACGGTCGCGGCCGTAAACGTCGTCGCGGAACTCGACCATACCGTCCGGATCGACGAAAGCCGTCCAATACAGAACGAAAACCGGCAAGGTTTTATGGAGCGGCACGCTTTGGGTCTGTCCGGTCGCGATAGCGGCATCGATCGCGTCGCGCGACCATTGATCGGAATCGAGCAATACCTGGGCAAGGCCGCGCGGATCTTCGACGCGGACACAGCCATGGCTGATATAGCGGCGCGACATTCCGAAGAGGCGGTGCTCCGGGGTATCGTGCATATAAATGTCGTCGGGGTTCGGCATCTCGAACTTCACCTGGCCGAGCGAGTTGGTCGGGCCGGGTACCTGCACGAGCTCTTTGCCGCCGCGCACATCCCAATAGGCGAAGTTGAAGCGATCGAGATATTTCGGATCCTTCTTCAGCATCGGCTGGATTTCGTTCTTGATGATCGATGCCGGCACGACCCAAGGCGGGTTGAGCAGCACCGACGTCATCCGCGCGCGCAACACCGGTGTCGGATGGATGGCCGAGCCGACGATCGTCTTCATCACGCGCACCGGCTCGCCATTGGCGAACAGCACCGCTTGCGCCGCCGGCACGTTCACTTCGATGCGCGCCGCCATGTCGATGCGTGGCAGCGAGCGCCAGCGCTCGAGATTCCAGCGGATTTGCCGGGCGCGCAGCGCCGGCGAGACATTGAGCGCCGCAAGCGTCAACTTGCCGACCGAACCGTCGATCGGCAGGCCGTGCGTCGTTTGGAATTTCGTGACCGCGTCAACGAGCGTCTGATCGAACACCGTGGGATCGTCGGGCGTGACGGCGGCATCGAGATAGCCTTCGGCGATCAGACGGTCGCGCAGATCCCTGACGATGTCGCCGTGATCGCCGAGCTGCACGGTGACCGGCGAGGACAGTACGTGCCAGGATTTCGAATCGAGCGCGGCGTAACGGTGGAGCGCCTCGCGCAGCCGCTCGTACTCGGGCTCATGCGGCGCGAGTGCGCCAAGAACCTTTTCGACATCGCTGTTGACCGCCGCATTGAACACCTGGTTGGCGTTAAACGCCGGCGAATCGATTCGCCAATCCGTCTCGAAATCCTTGGGGCTGACGCGGCCATGCGCCAACGCCTCGGCGTAGCGCAAATAGGCGTCGGTCAGCAGCAGCTCGCGCGACGCGGCCTGGGTCGTCGTAACGGCGTAATTATGCGCGTCGAGCCCGTGCGATTCGGCTTCGTCGAGCGCGCGGCGGAAAGAGTCCTGCCGCGCCTCGGTCCAGATCGGCTGGAAGCCGCGCGGCTCGTAAAGGGCGTTGAGCGTCGCCTGATCGAGGGCACGGCCCGCCAACACCAGTGGCTCGCTGCCCGACAGCGCGTTTTTGATCGCGGCTTCGGGCGTCCCCGGCGCGGGCGCCGGGCGCGCGGTCACCACCGGGCTGGGGCTGATTTTCGGTGCGACCGTAGCCGGCGCGGCAACCGGCGTCACGGCCGGGCTGGGCGCGCTGGTGGTCGGGGCTCGAGCCGGCACGGCGGCGGACGCCGCTTCGGATGCCGGCACAGCGGGGGGCAGGTGAGCCGGCGGCGTGCGGAGCGCCGGAATCGCGACCGCGGCGGGCACTCCCGGGTCGGACGCATCTGCCGCAGAAACAGGCACTGCCGCGGCGGTCGTCAAACCGCCCAGTAGCGTCACAACCGATACAAATCGCGAGAGAATCTCGCCCCCCGGCATCAAAATCCGAACCTGTTTCCTATTCACACCATTGAGCATATGCAACTCCCGTGCAAGCCTTTCGGCATCGCACGCCCCCCACACCGGAGCGGGAGAGAGAATATGGACGTCATCGCCGTCAAAAACGTGTCCGTGCCGGCTTTAGGCTTCGGCACCTGGGCGCTTTCGGGCAACGCGGCTTATCGAGCCACCCGCATGGTGCTCGATCTTGGTTACCGTCACATTGATACGGCCCAGATTTATGGCAACGAGGCCGAGATCGGCCGGGCGATTCGCGACAGCGGCCTGGCGCGAGACGAGATCTTCCTGACCACCAAGATCGCTCCCAGCAATCTGGCCAGGGCCGACGTCCGGCGCTCGCACGAGGAAAGCCTCCGCCGCCTCGGCCTCGACCAGGTCGACCTGCTGCTGATCCATTGGCCGAATGCAAGCGTTCCACTCGGCGAGACGCTGGAGGCGCTGACCGCCCTGCGCGATGCGGGCAAGACGCGCAACATCGGCGTCAGCAATTTCACCGCCGCCCTGTTGCGCGAGACGATCGAGCATCATGGCGCCGAGATCGTCTGCAATCAGGCCGAATATCACCCTTTCCTGCCGCAGCGCCGGCTGATCGAGGCGATGCGGCGCTATGGGCTGATGCTCACGGCCTATGCGCCGGTGGCGCGCGGCCGGGTCTTCACCGACAAGACCCTCACCGCGATCGGCCGGAAATACGGCAAGAGCGGCGGTCAGGTCGCGCTGCGCTGGCTCTTGGACCAGGACAAGGTCGCGGCCATTCCCAAAGCCGGGAAACGCGAGCATGCCGCGGCCAATCTCGAGATTTTCGACTTCCACCTCTCGCAAGAGGACCGCACCGCCATCGACACGCTCGCCGAAGGCGACCGCATGGTCGAATGGGGTGGTTACTCGCCCAAGTGGGATGAGGGTTGAGAATAAGTAGAAGGCCCCCTCACCCTCCCATCGCTGCGCGACGGGCCCCTCCCTCTCCCCG
The DNA here is from genome assembly GCA_035552195.1 of Allostellaceae bacterium. GTDB lineage: Bacteria > Pseudomonadota > Alphaproteobacteria > ATCC43930 > CGMCC-115725 > CAIKMD01. The sequence goes on from DASZLU010000141.1 coordinate 12,951, forward strand.
GCAGGGAGAGGGTTTCTATCAGCGCAGCGCATTACACCCCTCGCCCCAGCGGGGAGAGGGAGGGGCCCGATCGCGCGAGCGATTGGGAGGGTGAGGGGGACCGCCGGTAAACACGCTTCTATTCGCCGTTATCCGGCGCTACCTTTGGCTCATGAGCTGCTGCGATCCGAATACCGTCGCTTGGGACGGCATCACCATGCGGCGCCGCTCCGTGCTGAAAGGCGCGGCGGCGCTGGCCGGCATTTTCGGCGCCAACCCGGCCCGCGCCGCCGGCAAGCCCGTGAAGCTCGCCTTCTGCAGCCAGCTCCTCTGCATCATCCCTTATGTCGTCGCGGCGCATGACGGGCACTTCCAGAAGGAAGGGCTCGATGTCGAGCTCGTCTATATGCGTGGCGGCTCGGCGGCGATGCAGGCGCTGGTCGGGGGCGCGGTCGATTACGCCGCGACCGCCCTCGACGTCGCGCTGCAGGCCTACGCGCACGGCGCGGCGGTGAAGCGCTTTGCCGCAACCGGCAAGCTGCCGCTCTTCGCCCTCGCCGTCGCGCCGCAAGACGCGTCGAAGATCAACACGGTGAAGGACCTCGAAGGCAAGACGGTCGGAATCTCGGGTCTCGGCAATGCCGATCACGCCTTGACGCTGTTCCTCTTGAAGCAGGCCGGCGCCGATGCCGCGAAAGTTCAATTCGCGACCATGGGCACCAACCTGCTCGAGGCGCTGCGCCAGGGCCAGGTCGATGCCGGGATGGTGCAGGAGCCGGCGCTGACCTTGATCGGGCAGGCCGGCGGCAAGGTGCTGGTCAATGCGATGCAAAGCGCCGACGCGCAGAAATATCTCGGCGGCAATTACGAATTCATGGGCGTTGCGGTGCGCGCCTCCGAAGTCGAGCGGCGCAAGGACGAGATCAAGGCACTGGTCCGCGGGCTGCAGAGCGCGCTGGTCGCGGTGCAACAGGTGACGCCCGACGATCTCGTCAAAGCGCTGCCGCCCGAGATGACCGCCGGCGCCGATATCGGCCAGATGCGCGACATCCTCGGCAAGTATCGTGCCTCGCTCTATCCGACGAGCACGGCGATGGACCGCGCCGCCGAGGATCGCGTCGCGCAATCGCTGGCCATCGCCGGCCTCATGCCCCAAAGCACCGACACTTCGGGACTCTACGAAACCGCCTTCGCCGGTTGAGTGCGCTCGTGAGCGAGCGTGGATGCTTCTTTCCTTTCGTCATTCCCGCGAAAGCGGGAATCCACGATTACCAACGAGCTACTCCCATGGATTCCCGCTTTCGCGGGAATGACGGGAAGAAGAATCGTATCCGCTAAATGCTCCGCGTTACTGATCTCGCGCTGTCCTATGGCGCGACGCCGGTGCTCGAAGGCGTCAGCATGGAGGTCGAGGAGGGCGAATTCGTCAGCCTCGTCGGCCCGTCGGGCTCGGGCAAAAGCACCATCCTGCGCGCCGTCATCGGCTTGCAGGCGCCGTCCGCCGGCCAGGTCGAGCTCGCCATCGACAAGCAGAAAGTCGGGTTCCTGTTCCAGGACGATGCGCTGCTGCCGTGGCGGCGGGCGGCGGAGAATGTCGCGCTCGGCCTGAAGCTGCGCGGCATGCCGAAACACGACGCGATGAAGCTCGCCAATGAGTGGCTCGGCCGGCTCGGTCTCGAGGGCTTGGGCGGCCGCTATCCGCGCGAACTCTCCGGCGGGCAACGCAAGCGCGTCGCCCTCGCCCAGGTGCTCGCCCTCGAGCCGCAATTGCTGCTGATGGACGAGCCGTTCTCGGCGCTCGATGCGATCACGCGCGCGCGCCTGTCGCAGGATCTCATCAGGCTGGTCGAGGAGCGGCATATGAGCGTGCTGCTCGTGACCCACGATCTCGAGGAAGCACTCGCGCTGTCCGACAACGTCTATCTCCTCTCGCGCGGGCCGAAGGCGCGCATCGCCGGGCAGTATCCGGTGCCGATCCCGCGCCCGCGCGACATCATCAAGGCGCGCACGCATCCGGATTTCGGGCCGCTCTTGGAGCGCATCTGGCAGAATCTGTCGCGCGAAGTGGTCGGCGAGCCGGGCAAAGGTGATCCATGGGCCGGATTTTCAATCGGCCTTTAACGCGCCAGCTCATCGGCCTCGCCGTGCTGCTGATCGTGTGGCAGGCCGCGGCGAATGCCGGCTGGCTCAACCCGCTTTACATGCCCTCGCCGCTCAAGATCTGGGGCGCGCTGGTGCAGCTCTTCGGCACCGGCACGATCTGGCCGCATCTCGAGGCGACCTTCGCCGCGGCGCTCGGCGGGCTGGCGATCGGCGTCGTCGCCGGCGTGATCCTCGGCGCGGCGGCGGCGATGCTGCCGGTGATCGCCGAATTGCTCGAGCCGGTCATGATCCTCTTGAACGCCGTGCCGCGCGTCGTGCTGGCGCCGCTTTTCGTGATCTGGCTCGGCATCGGCATCGCCAGCAAGATCGCGCTGTCTTTCATGCTGGTCGCGGTGCTGATCTTCTTCACCGTCTATACCGGCATCCGCCAGGTCGACCGCAAGCTCGTCGAGCGCGTCATCACGCTGGGCGGCGGCCGCGGCACCTTGCTGCGCGAGGTCTATATGCCATCGGTGACCGCCTGGGTGCTGGGCAATCTCAAGGTCGCGGTCGGCTTTGCCTTCACCGGCGCGGTGGTCGGCGAGTTCGTTGCCGCGACCAAGGGCCTCGGCTATCTCCTCTCCTTCGCGCAAAGCACCTACAACGCCGCGCTGATGCTGGCGCTGGTGATCGTGATCATGGTCTTCGTGCTGCTGATCTTCGCCGCCTCCGAATGGCTCGAGAAACGGCTGACGCGGTGGCGGGGGTAGACGCTACGCCACCGCGGTCGGGTTGGGGCTCGTCTCGGTGTAGGCGAGCATTTTGCGGGCGAGGCGCAATAGCATCTCGCCGCGGACGCTTTGCGCGCCGGGCTCGTTCCAGAGATTGAAGCTCTCGTCGGGGTCGTTTTCGCGGTCGTAGAGCTCGCCCCATTCGACGCCGTCATAAAGCGTCAAGCGATGGCGTGCGGTGACGAGGCTGCGCACGCGGGCGCGAGTCGGCAGGCCGACGCCCATGCGCTGGCCCTCTTCCTCGATCAAAATATCTTCGTAAGGCGCGGTGCCGTTCTCGATCAGCGGCAACAGGTCCTTGCCCTGGATGCCGTTGAAGGCTTGGACGCCGGCGCGTTGAAGGATGGTCGGCGCGAGATCGATCGTGCCGGCGAAAGCGCCGCTGCGCTTGGCCGCCGGCCCTTGCGGATCGCGCCAGATGAAGGGAACTTGCGTGATCGAGCGATAGTGGATCGGGCCTTTGAGCATGAGCTGGTGATCGCCCATGTAGTCGCCGTGATCGGCCGTGAAGATCACCACCGTGTCGTCGGCGAGGCCCAAGGTCGCGAGCTTATCGAGAATGCGGCCGACGCCGTGGTCGATGAAGCTGATCAGGCCGTAATTGAGGGCCATCGCCTCGCGCACTTCGCGCTCGCTCGCCGCGAACAGCATCGGCGTCGATTTCACCGCGCGGCCGTTGTCGCGCTGCTGATGCAGCCACTTCACATGCGGCGGCAGACGATCGGTCGGCGCGCTGAACGACGACGGCAGCTCGACCTCTTCCGGCTTGTACATGCCCCAATATTCGCCGGGCGGCGTGAAGGGATGATGCGGATCGGCGAACGAGCACATGAGGAAAAAAGGCGCGTCACCCTTCGCGTACTCATCGAGCCGCGCCATCGTGCGCTCGGCGCAATAGCCGGTGGGATGGAGCGCAGGCGGCAGCTTGGTGCGCCAGGCCTGATGCACGCGGGTCAATTCATATTCCGGCGCGGGCAGCGCGTTCTTCTCGCCGAGCAGGCTCTCGGCCTCGTTTGTCCTGGCCTTGATCCAGCGGCGGTAATGGCCTTGCAGATCGTCGCCATGCTCGACGGTGAGATCGACCGTTTCGAAACCGTAGAACGGATAGGCGAGATCGAAATTCGGATCGGCTTCCCAAGCCGGCGCCCATTCCTGGTCGTAGCGGCCGCCATGATCGGCGCGCGCCTCGATCGGCAGCCGGTCTTTGGTATCAACCGGCCACTGCGGCGGATTGCCGGTCATGTTCTGGAAGTGGCCCTTACCGACCATGCCGGTGCGATAGCCGGCGCGGCGCATCATGTCGGTGAAGGTCGTCGCATCGAGCGCCAGCGGAATGCCGTTGTGGCGCACGCCGTGCAGCGAGGGCATGCGCCCGGTGAGCAAGGTCGCGCGGTTCGGCATGCAGATCGGGCTTGCGACATAGAAATTGTCGTTGACCCAGGCCTTGCCCGCGAGCGCGTCGATATTCGGCGTCTTGACGGTGGGGTTGCCGTAGCAGCCGAGGTGATCGAAGCGCAGCTGATCGGCGATGATGAAGAGGAAATTGGGCTGTTTGCTCTTCGCCATCGCCGTACCTCCCGCGTTCCTATTTCTCGGCCTGCAGCTTTTCCGCGAGCATCGGCAGCGCGCGGATGTCGTAGCCCTTGGACGCGGCTTCGGCGACCAGCGCCAGCGGGCTCGCACCGTTATCCAACACCTGGGTCAGCGCATACATCAGGAAGCAGCGCGTGCCGCTGCGGCAGTGTGCGAGGATCGGCGCGCCCTGGCGCAGCAGATTGTTCTGGAAATCATGCACGTCCTTGCGCGAGATCGCCGAGGAGACGATCGGCTGATAGACGTAATTGAGGCCGAGTTTCTTCGCCTCGGCCTCGGCGGCCGCATGGCCGAGTTGGCCCGGCTCTTCATTGTCGGGACGGTTGTTGAGGATCGTCGTGTAGCCGGCCTGCTTGAAGGCGGCGAGATCGTCGAGCGTGATTTGCGCGGCGACGCTGATCTGGTCGTTGATCTTGGTGGGCTCGGTCATTTCAGGCCTCCATATTGTGGCCGCAGGATAACGCATAATTGTGCACTGCACGATGGCTCAAGCCTGGCCCTTGCTTTATCCTTTGGATCGCACGGCTTTGGGCTTATCTTATAGAAGTGTCTGAGGGGCGGCGCGAGGCGGCGTTTAAAGCGCGATAAAAAAACAAATCGGCGAGCCTCGGCCGTGTGGGAGCACAAAGGAGACGGCCATGAATGTCGAAGCGATTTTACGCAACAAGGGACGCAGCGTGACCACGGTCGCGCCCGAAGCGCGCATCGCCACGGCGGTAGCGCTGTTGCGCCGGCACGCGGTCGGCGCGTTGGTGGTGAGCCGCGACGGCTCGTCGGTCGACGGTATCCTGTCGGAGCGCGACATCGTGACGGCGCTCGCCGATCACGGCCCCGCGACGCTCGATCTCGCGGTCTCCGATCTGATGAGCCGAAAGGTGATCACCTGCCGCCGCGATGATTCGGTTGCCGATCTCGCCGCGCTGATGACCGAGAGGCGCATCCGCCACCTGCCGGTCGTCGATCGCGGCGCACTTGCCGGCATCGTCAGCATCGGCGACGTGGTGAAGCACCGCATCGACGAGGTCGTCGACGAAGCCAGCTCGATGCGCGAGTTCATCGCTAGCGCCTAGGTCGCCCAATCGAGAGTTGGGATTAAAAAGCTTTAATCGGACGCGACAGATTGGCGCGCGGCTCGGCGCGCGCGAATGACTAAAGTCTCCGTCAAGGAGACAAAGCCCCCATGAAAGCGGCCCCGTCATGAAAGCGGCCCATGCGTGAAACCGGCCCACGCGTGAAACTGGCGACGTGAAATCGGCCAAACGCCTTCTGCCCGTCATTAGCCTGGCGGCGCTTGTCGTTGCCGGCGGCATCCTGACGCTCGTGCTCGTTGCCGGACGCGACACGCGTCCTGCGGTTGCGACGAACAGCGCTGCCGGCGCGGCGATCGGCGGGCCCTTCACTCTCGTCGGCGGCGATGGCAAGACGGTCACGGATCAGCGCTATCACGGCAAGCTGCTGCTGGTCTATTTCGGTTATACGTTTTGTCCCGATGTCTGTCCGACCACGCTGAACAACATCGCACAGGCCCTTGTCGCGCTCGGCACGCAAGCGGATTCCATCGTTCCGCTTTTCATCACCGTCGATCCGCAGCGCGACACGCCGAGCGTTATCGGCAATTACGTCAAATCCTTCGATCCGCGGATTGTCGGCCTCACCGGTAGCGACGCGCAGATCGCCGCCGTCGCCAAGGAATACCACGTCTATTACGCGGCGCAGCCGAACCAGCATGGCGATTATCTCGTCGATCACAGCTCGCTCGTCTATCTCATGGATCGCGACGGCAAGTTCGTGAAGGTCTTCGCCGGCAGCTTGAGCGGCGTCGAAATAGCAAACGCGATCAAGCCGTTCGTCGGGTCCGGATCGTGAGCCAAACACGAAGGCCCGCTCGCGATCCACAACAGCGCCGCCGCAATCTGAAAGTGCTGGCACTTCTGGGCTCGATTCTCGTCACCATGACCATTCTCGTCTCCTATTCGGAAACGCTCTATCGCCTGTTCTGCGCCGCGACCGGTTATAACGGCACGACGCAGCGCGTCGCCGCGAATGACAGCAAGACGTCGACGCGGCTGGTGACGGTGCGGTTCAGCACCACCGTGGCGCCCGGCCTGCCCTGGCGCTTTGCGCCGGCGCAGCGCGAGGTGACGCTGCATCTCGGCGAGGACACGCTGGCCTTCTTCAACGCCACCAATCTTTCCGATGCGGCAACCGTGGGTCACGCGACCTTTAACGTGACACCGACCAAGGTCGGGCTCTATTTCAAGAAGATCCAATGCTTCTGCTTCACCGAGGAAAAGCTCGGCGCGCGTCAAAGCGCCGAGATGCCGGTCGATTTCTTCGTCGATCCGAAGCTTGGGACCGACCCCGACACGAAAGACGTCGACACGATCACGCTGTCGTACACTTTCTTGTCCTCGAAGCAGCCGGACGGCGCGACCGATCTCGCACGTTTCGACACCAAGCCGAACGCGGTCGATGGCGAGAAGATCTTCGCCTCGCGCTGCGCCGGGTGTCACGCGCTCGACAAGACCAAGGTCGGCCCGCCGCTCGCCGGCGTCATCGGGCGCAAGGCGGCGAGCTCACCGGCCTATCCCTCCTATTCCGACGCGCTCAAACGCTCGGGCATCACCTGGGATGCCGCCAGCCTCGATAAGTGGCTTGCCGGCGCGCAACAGGATGTACCGGGCGCGCTGATGCCGGTGAGCATCGGCGATGCGCGCACCCGCGCCGACATCATCGCCTATCTGCAATCGACCGACGCGCCGAAAAACGTCGCCGCGTCCGGCAAGGCAAGTGCGCCGGTCCAGAATTGAGGAGGCGCGCCGTCAAGAAATCGCGCGGCCGGTCTGGAAAAGCGGCGTTCGCTGCCGCATTATGGTCGTTAACCGCCAGCAACTTTTCCGGGTCGCTGCCTCAATGACAGATGGAGGCGTGGCGTCTATCGCCCCGGCCGCCCTGTAAGCAGCGAGATCGCCGAGAAAGATGGCCGATTCCCCAACCGCGACGTCAGATGATGCAAAGCGCGACGCCGCAACCGTCCAAGCGCCAAACCTCACCGCGCCGGTCGCCGAAGACGATGAGCGCAGGATCGGATTGCTCGTGCTATCGCTGCTGGCGCTGGTCGTTGGCGTCGTCACTGGCTTCGGCGCGGTGGTCTTCCGCGACCTGATCGGTTTCATCCACAACGTGTTCTTTCTCGGCCAGTTCGTTGTCCGTTACGACGCCAATGTCTTCACGCCGGCGAGCCCTTGGGGGCCGTTCGTCATCCTGGCACCGGTGCTCGGCGCGATCATCGTCACCTTCCTCGTGAGCAATTTCGCGCCCGAAGCCAAAGGCCACGGCGTTCCCGAGGTGATGGACGCGATCTATTACGGCAATGGCATCATCCGCCCGGTCGTCGCGGTGGTGAAATCGCTCGCGTCGGCCTTTGCGATCGGCAGCGGCGCCGCGGTCGGCCGTGAGGGACCGATCATCCAGATCGGTTCCGCGCTCGGCTCTACCTTCGGGCAGATCATCCGGATGCTGCCTGGGGAGCGCATCATCCTGGTCGCGGCCGGCGCGGGCGCAGGCATCGCTTCGACGTTCAACACACCGATCGGCGGCGTCCTCTTCGCCATCGAGCTGATGATGCCCGAGGTGAGCGTGCGCACCTTTTTGCCGGTGGCGCTATCGACAGGCGCCGCGACCTTCATCGGCCGCATCTTCTTCGGCAACCAGCCCGCCTTTCAGGTGCCACCGCTCGCGCCGCTGAACGTCGATCCCGGCTCCGCGCTCACCCTCTGCCTCTATGCTGTCCTCGGCGCCCTCACCGGCGTTGCGGCCGCGGCCTTCGTGCGGGGGCTGCACCTGCTCGAGGATTGGTTCGACAAGATCGGAGAGCGCTATACGCGCCACGTTCTCGGCATGCTTCTCATCGGCGTCCTGATCTACGCCCTGCAGCGTTCGTTCGGCCACTACTATGTCGAGGGCGTCGGCTACGCGACGATCCAATCGATCTTGAGCGGCCAGATGAGTATTGCCTGGGTGCTGGCGCTGCTCTTCTTCTGCAAGCTCTTCGCCACTTCGGTGAGCCTCGGCTCCGGATCTTCCGGCGGCATCTTCTCGCCATCCCTGTTCATGGGCGCGACGATCGGCGGCAGTTTCGCCGCGGGACTGAGCGCGCTGCACCTGCCGGTGCCGATCAACATTCCGTCCTTCGCCATGGTCGGCATGGGCGCGATGGTCGGCGGCGGCACGGGGGCGGCGATGACCGCCGTGGCGATGATCTTCGAGATGACGCGCGATTACGACATCGTGCTGCCCATGATCCTCGCCGTCGCCATGAGTCTCGGCGTGCGCCGCCTCCTTTCGCGCGAGAATATGTACACGATGAAGCTGTACCGCCGTGGCCATTTCATCCCGAAGGCGCTGCACGCCAACATGTTCCTGGTGCGTCCGGCCAAGGAAGTCATGGACACGGATGTCGTGCAACTGCCGGCGGAGACGAGCTTCAGCTCCTTCCTGGCGGCGCCCGAGAATCGCGGCCGCATGCGCCACATCGCCGTCACGTCGGGCAACCGCATCGTCGGCGTGCTGCGCGTCAACACCGCACTGCGCCCGGCGACCACGCAGGCGCCGGCCGGCGCCACGCCGCTCGGCGATTTCGCCAGCGCCGCCTACACGATCGCTCACGCGGACGACGTCATGTTCGAGGTGATCGAGGATATCTGGCGGCATGACGCGGCGATGGCCCTGGTCATCCGCGATAATGCTGCGGCAATCCCAGCGAACATCGTTGGCGTCATCACAAAAGAACATGTCGCCGATTCCGTCGCCACCAGCGTCAAATTCTACCCGCGCTGACCGCCGTCGAAGCGACGGACGGCGCGGCGATCATCTTCGTTGCTTGCTCCTTGCTCGGGGCCCGCAGGCGTCGAGAAAGCTTGGCCATAAGGAAACGATGTGAGCTTCAGACGAACACGATCGCAGCGACACCCGCGAGGCCTAGGGCGACGAGCACCGACGCCGCGCTGATGCTCGCGCGCCAGCCGGCGAAAGCGACGGCGTAGCTCGCCTTCAGCACATTGTTCGAGGCGATGGCGATGAGGATCGCGGTCGCCGCGACGGGCATCGCGTCTGTGCCGCCTTGCGCGAGGCTCAACACGAACGGATCGATATCGGTGAAGCCGACGACCGCCGCCAGCGTATCGACGCCGGCGGCGCCGAAATGCGACCGCGCCCATTGCGTCGCGATCGAGATCACGATGAAGAGCAGCGTGAAGAGCGCGGCCGCTGTCAGCTCCAGCGGGTTGCGCGGCGCGTCGTTGACGGCGGTTTTGGGCTGGCGGCCGGCGCGGCGATATTGCAGCACCGCGAGCGCCGCGCCGATCACGAAAAGCGCGCCCATCACCGGCGCGAGGCTTTGGGCCAGGCCCCAATCGAACACCGCGATGATCGCGAGGATGCGCAGATACATCACCGAGGTCGCGAGCATGATGCCGGCTTGCGCGGTCCCGCTGCTTCCCGGCTGCGCCCGCGCGCCCCGCGCCAGAACCACGGTGGTCGCGGTTGAGGAATAAAGCCCGCCGAGCAGCGCGACGGCGAGGTCGCTATCCGCCGGCGCAAGGAAGCGCTGCAGCAGATAGCTTGCGTAAGAGAGCGTGCAGACGGCGAGCAAGGCGAGCCACGCTTTATAGGGCGTGATCGCGGTCAGCGCGGTCACCGGCTCGTTCGGCAGCAGCGGCAAGACGATGCCGGTAAGGATCAAGAATTTTGCCGCGGTGACGATCTCCTCCATCTCGACACGCTGCGCCAGTGCGTGGAGCGTTTCCCGCGATGTGAGGAGCAGTACCGCGGCGACGGTGACGGCCACCGCGACCCAGGGCGGCAGAGCGAGCGCAACCGGCCCGGTCAGATAGGCGAGCACGGCGCAAATCGGCGCGACCAGCTCGACGCTGCGTTCGGCGTCGGACGCGTTGCAAAGTTGTTGCCAATAGGCGATGGCCAACCAGCCGCCAAGGGCGATTAGTCCGGCGACGAGCGGCAGAAAACGCGAAGGATCAAGGAGGTAGAGCAGCGCGCCGGTCAGCGCCAAAAGCGGAAAAGTCCGCACCCCGCCCGGGCGCTGCCAGCCCGCGCGGATGTTGAATTCCTCGAAGGCGAGACCGAAAAACAGCGACAGGCCGAGCAGCAGCGCAAAACCGATAACCGACGGACCGGCTGGCGACGACATTCTTTCCCCCCGCGCCCCTTTGCTCTGCACGAAGGCGCGCCGTCGGGATTTCCCGCGCGCGACGCGCTTCGCCTTGCGAGCATCGCCGCCGAACGGTTATAAATCAAGGCGCGCGGGTGTAGCTCAATGGTAGAGCAGAAGCTTCCCAAGCTTACGACGAGGGTTCGATTCCCTTCACCCGCTCCATCGATCTTCCAAAAGACGAGAAATCTGGGACCAGAATCCCAAGGGCCGTGCGGCGGGCTTCTTTTGCATCATCTCGCGATGACGATTGTGCTGCGGTGAGGCCATTTGTGATAAGGTAGACGCAGTTTTTGGTCGCAAGCTCGTTTTCCTGCACTTGTTGAAAAAATCAGTTAGGTAAGGAAAAACGTGTTTCGCGAAAAAGAGACCAAATCCAACACCGACAATCGCACGCGCGATGTGGTGACGCCGCTTTCGGAATTCACCGACACAAGGTCGACGGCGCCGCGCGTCGTCGTCCCGTCGCCGATTGGTGCCACGCGTCTCTCGAACCCGGCGCCAAGTGCCGCGCCGCGCGGCACCGTCGCACCGGCGAATGAAGCGCAGGCCGATAGCAAGCGCCTCATGGTCGGCCGGGGCATTTCGCTCAACGGCAAGATCTCGTCATGTGACCGTTTGATCATCGAGGGCAACGTCGAAGCCGAATTGGAAAACTGCCACACGATCGAAGTGGCAGAGAGCGGAACGTTCAAAGGCACCGCGGAAATCGCCGGGGCCGAGATATCCGGTCAGTACGAAGGTTCGCTGACTGTTCGCGAGACGCTGCTCATCCGTGCTTCCGGCCGGGTCAGCGGAACGGTGCGCTATGGCCGGCTTCAAATCGAAGACGGCGGCGAAATCAACGGCGATTTCAAAAGTGCGTCGGCCGCGGCCGCTAAAGAATCGGCCCGCGTCGCAAAAGCAAGCGCCTGAGGGATCGTTATCCTTGCTCGATCGGCAGCCCCGTTTCGGCGGGGCCGCCTTTCGACTCGCGCCGGTCCGGCGACCGCTTAAACGCCCTGACCTGATCGGTCAGTGCGCCAACTCTTGCTTGGCCGCGTTGCGCTTGTCGAACAACGCCCACACGCCGTTGTCGCCATCCCAATTGCCGCGGCTCGCGCCCTTCGAGTATTCGGTCGCGCGCTGCTCGAAGAAATTGGCGTGCTCGACACCGTTGAGGATATCGATCAGCCAGGGCAACGGGTGCTGGCGCGTCTGCTCGTAGCCGCTTTCGGTCTCTTTGAAATAGCCGAAGACCGGCGAGAGCTTGAGCTGCGTCAGGCGCCAATCGGCGACGTAGCGAACATAGGATTTGATGTCGTTCGGCGTCATGCCTTCGATCTTGCCGAGGCCGAAAGCGAGATCGACGAAGCCTTCTTCGAGCTTCACCATCGTCTTCGCCACATCGACAATGTCGTCGCGCACCGCAGCCGTGACCGCGCCGGTTTCGCGATTCCATTGATGGAACAGGCGAATGACGCCCTCGCAATGGAGGCTTTCGTCGCGCACCGACCAGCTGACGATCTGGCCCATGCCGTTCATCTTGTTGTGGCGCGGGAAGTTCAACAGCATCGCGAAGCTGGCAAAGAGCGACATGCCTTCGGTGAAGGCGCCGAACATCGCCAGGGTGCGGGCGACGTCGGAGCACGTCTTCGTGCCGAAGGTGTGCATGTAATCGGCCTTGGCGCGCAACTCGGCGTAATCGCGGAAAGCCTCGAACTCGGCCTTCGGCATGCCCAGCGTTTTGAGCAGCAGCGCGTAAGCGTCGATATGCACCGTCTCCATGTTGGAGAAGGCGGCCATCATCATCTGCACTTCCAGCGGCTGGAAGATCGGGATGTAGCGCTTCAGGTAGTTGTCGCCGACCTCGACATCGCTTTGGGTGAAGAAGCGGAAGATCTGGGTCAGCAGCGCGCGATCGGATTCGGTGACGCGATCCGACGCCCAATCCTTGATGTCAGCACCGAGCGGCACTTCCTCGCCCATCCAATGGGTCTGTTGCTGCCGCTTCCAGAACTCATAGGCCCAGGGATAGCGCTCGACATCGTAGGTGCCGGTGGCGGTCAGAAGTCCGACCTTCCCCTTGCCGATGAGTTCGCGCGGATCGGTATCGGCGAGCGAGGCGATCACTGACATGAGATGCACTCTTCGTAATCGACGCGTTCGGGCGTGGTGATCGTGCCGGTGCCGGGCTCGGTCTTCTCCAGCTGGCCGGCGAAAGCGGCGCGGCTGATCGACTTGGAACGGCAGTAATAGAGGCTCTTCATGCCGCGCTCCCATGCCGTCCAATGCAGCATGTGGAGATCCCATTTATCGATATCGGCCGGGAGATAGAGGTTGATCGACTGGCTCTGGCAGATGAACGGCGCGCGATCGGCGGCGAGTTCGATGATCCAGCGCTGATCGATCTCGAAAGCGGTGCGGAACACCGATTTCTCCGTCTCGCTCAGGCAATCGAGATGCTGGACCGAGCCTTCATGCTCGACGATCGATTGCCAGACCTCCGCGGTGTCGGCGCCCTTCTTCGCAAGCAACTCGCTGAGATGCTGGTTGCGCACGACGAAAGCGCCGGACAGCGTCTTATGCGTGTAGACATTCGCCGGGATCGGCTCGATGCAGGCGCTGGTGCCGCCGCAGATGATGCTGATCGAGGCCGTCGGCGCGATCGAGATCTTGTGGCTGAAGCGCGCGTTCATGCCGCGCTCTTGCGCGTCCGGGCACGGACCGCGCTCCATGCCGAGCGCCACCGAGGCGGCATCGGCGTCGCGGCGAATCTTGCGGAAAATGCGCATGTTCCACGACTTCGCCAGCGCGCTCTCGAACGGAATGGCCCGCGCCTGCAGGAAGGAGTGGAAGCCCATCACGCCGAGACCGACCGAACGCTCGCGCAGCGCCGAGTATTTGGCCTGCGCCATGCTGTCCGGCGCCGTCTCGATGAATTTCGAGAGCACGTTGTCGAGCATGCGGAGCAGGTCTTCGATGAAGCCAGGCTCTTCGTGCCATTCTTCCCAGGTCTCGAGATTGAGCGAGGAGAGGCAGCACACCGCCGTTCGCTCTTGCCCGCGATGATCGGCGCCGGTCGGCAGCACGATCTCGCTGCAGAGATTGGAGCTCGAGACTTTGAGGCCGAGCTCGCGCGCGTGCTTGGGCAGCGCGCGATTGACGGTGTCGATGAAGAGGAGATAGGGCTCGCCGGTATGCAGCCGCGTCTCGAGAATGCGCTGCCAGAGCTGGCGCGCATCGACCTCGCGCATGACCTCGCCGTTCTTCGGGCTGCGCAGGGCGAACATCTTGCCGTCGCGCACCGCCTCCATGAACTCGTCGGTGATGTTGATGCCGTGATGGAGGTTGAGGCCCTTGCGGTTGAAATCGCCCGACGCCTTGCGGATCTCGAGGAACTCTTCGATCTCGGGATGATGGATATCGAGATAACAGGCGGCCGAGCCGCGGCGCAGCGAACCCTGGCTGATCGCGAGGGTCAGGCCATCCATGACATGGATGAACGGGATGATGCCCGAGGTCTCGCCGCAACCTTTGACGGTCTCGCCGATCGAGCGGACCTTGCCCCAATAAGTGCCGATGCCGCCGCCGTTCGAGGCGAGCCACACATTCTCGTTCCAGGTGTTCACGATGCCGTCGAGAGAATCCGGCACCGAATTGAGGAAGCACGAGATCGGGAAGCCGCGCGTCGTGCCGCCGTTCGACAGAACGGGGGTCGACGGCATAAACCAGAGCCGCGACATCGCGTCGTAGAGCCGTTGCGCATGCGGGACGTCATCCGCGTAGGCGCACGACACGCGCGCGAACATGTCCTGGAAGCTTTCGCCCGGAAGGAGATAGCGATCCTCGAGCGTCGCCTTGCCGAACGGCGTCAGCAGCGCGTCGCGGCTGCGATCGAGGCGGAGATCGGAAGGCTGCGGCGGGCGGCCGAGCGGACCGGGCAGCGGCGCGCGGGTTTCGGCGGCAGGCGCTGCTTGCGGCCGCGTCTCGACGATGCGCTGCTCGACGACGACGCGTCGCTCCGGCGCTTTCGCACGCGCAACGGACTTTGGCGCCGACGCGAACGCAACCAACTGACCTTCTTTGTCGATATCGTAGGCAAGAACTGACATCTACCGACCCCCTTACTCTGTTTTCGGGGGATCTGGAGACACTTGCGGCGTTGGCGACCGGTGGTCGCTTCGACGGCAAGCGTCCACCGGGATGACCCCGCCCGCGGACGTTCCTCATTCACGGCAGGTCTCCTGGCTCGCGGGTCATTGTGGCTGTCTGGTCTTCCCGATGCCCCTCGGCATCAGTGACGCGTGGCGACAGCCGCTCGCCGCTTACAGTTGCGGGGGCAGCCCCGGCTTTGCCGCGATCGACGGCGCACCGGGTTCCCTCTTAGCTCCAGATATCGCTATCCGAAGCACCGTGAACCCCTAAATCTTGTGCGAATTTGGAAACGTCGTCAATTACCAACTTGTGAACACGACCAGATTACGTGTCCAAACCGAGAACGCAATGCGCGATGCGCGTGTTTCCCCGCGTTCCTCGTGTTCCACAGGGGGGCCGATCAACTACAAGATGTAGTAGGTCGAGACAGAACCGACGGCGCGCCCCGCGGCTCGGCCAATCGGCGCGTCGGTGTCTCACTCGCCGGCTACTTCTTCCCTTTCGCCTCGGCGTCCATCTCCGCCAGCACCTCGAGAACGATGCGCTGGGTGTCGAGCGCGGCCGGAAAACCGCAATAGCAGGCGACCTGGAGACAGACCTCGCGCAGCTCCTCGCGCGACATGCCATTGTTGATCGCGCCGCGGACATGCAGGCGCAGCTCGTGCGGCCGGTTGAGGGCGGCGATCATGCCGAGATTAAGGATGGAGCGGCTGCGCCGATCGAGACCGGGGCGGTTCCAAATGTCTTCCCAGCAATTCTCGGTGACGAGGACCTGCATCGGCCAGGTGAACTCGTCGGCGACGGCGATCGATTTATCGACATAGGCGTCGCCCACCACGGCGCGCCGCGTTTTCAATCCGCGCTCGAACTTTTCGCTCCGCTCTTTAGACTGGCTCATCTTGGTTCCTTTCGCTGGGGCACCGATATTGGATCACGAGAAGGAGGCGCGAAAGATGGAGAAGACATATCCGGTCACGCATAGCGACGAAGAGTGGCGGCGCATCCTGACGCCCGAGCAATATGACGTGATGCGCGACCACGGCACCGAGCGGCCGGGAAGCTGCGCCCTGCTGGCGGAAAAGCGCCCCGGCACTTTCTCATGCGCGGCGTGCGAGCAACCCCTCTTCGAGGGCAAACGCAAATTCGAAAGCGGCACCGGCTGGCCGAGCTTCAACGATCCGGTCGCCGGCGCGATCGAGACGACGACCGATCGTTCTTACGGCATGGTGCGCACGGAAGTGCATTGCGCCAATTGCGGCAGCCATCTCGGCCATGTCTTCGATGACGGCCCGCCACCGACGCATCTGCGCTATTGCATCAACGGCGTGGCGCTGAACTTCAAGCCCGCGTAACGCGGCACGATGGCGGCGAAGCGCGCCGAGATCCGCGTCAAACGCGCGTACGAGCCAGCCGCGGAAGCCGACGGCACGCGCGTGCTGGTCGATCGCCTGTGGCCACGCGGCGTCACCAAGGACGCACTGGCGCTCGCGCGATGGGCGAAGGAGATCGGACCGAGCGATGCGCTGCGCCGTTGGTTCCGCCACGATCCCGCGCGTTGGGGCGAGTTCCGCCGCCGCTATGCCGCCGAGTTGGCCAAGCAAAAACCGCTCCTCGATGAGCTGCGCGACCTCGCCCGCAGCGGCGTGCTCACCTTGGTTTACGGCGCGCGCGATGAGGAACATAACAACGCCGTCGTGCTGTGCGATGCCCTGACGAAGGCGCAAAAAAAGAAAGCACCGGCCAGGGCGGAGCCCACAGCCGGTGCGTCAACGAAAAAATCGAAGAAGAAGGCTTTGCGTGTCAGTACGCGTCGCGCAGCTTCCCGCCGAGCACGGCGCTGACCGAAGCGATAAACGCACCGATCACCATCGCCAATGCCGTCGCGATCGAGCCGAAAGCCGCGGTCTTGCGCGCCGTGTCGGTGGCTTGGCGCGCCTGGTCCTCGGCCGCTTTGATCTGCGTCATCGTCTGATCGACGCGCTGTTCGGCCTCCGACTGGCTGATGCCGTCATGCGCCGCGACGCTCTGCGCGAGATAGGTGCGATCATCCGGCGTGAGCGCGCCCTTCGGCAGATCGCGGATCAGGATGCGGCGAGCAATTGCCCGGTCATCGCTCCCGCTTTGCGGCGCGTTCGGCGCTGTCGCGTTGGTCGCACCGACGTTCGCCGCCGCCGGACGATAGAGCATGTCGATATAATAGCCGTCGTTGAGGATCGAATTCTGCCCGCCCTGATTGTTCAGGCCCTGATTGGTCATGCCGGCGACGGCGGCGCCCTGCCCGGCGCCTGCGGCTGCGCCGCCGGCGACACGGCTGCTGGCGTTGATCGCGGTCGCGCCGCCCGCGGCAATCAGCAACACGCCGATCACCGTGCCCAGCGCCCAGGCGAGAAAGCCGTGCGCCGTATCGCGGAAGAAGACTTCGTCGGTGTGCACGCTCGTCCATTTGGTGCGCAGCCTGCCGGCGAGATAGCCGCCGACAGCCGCCGATATCCATTGCGCGAGGACGAGCCACACGCCGCCCATGACGCCGAGCGTCGCGAGCGAGGCGCCGCTATTCGTCCAGGGAGAAATCGACGCGAAGCCAAGACCAATGCCAAGCTCGACGAGGATTACGGTGATCGCGACGGCGCCCAGCGCGCCCGCAAAGACGGCGGCCCAGGAAACCGCCGAGACATCGGGCGCCGCGATCGCTGCGGGCACGGCCCGCGGCGACGCCGGCGTGGTGTAAGCCATACAGCGCCTCCGTCAGTGCCAGATCAGCGCCAGGATGATGATGACCGGGATCGGAACACCCAACAGCCACAACAGAATGCCACGGCCCATGCGCAACTCTCCTTTTATTTATGTGCCATTTCTCAATCGCGAAGCCCGACGATGGTTCCTCCAAACGCGCGATTTACCGCGCCTTCGGGGTGCTCTCGCGTCGACGAGCGCCGTTCTGTCGGATAGGCGACGATGAAAAGAGCGGCATCACCGTGCACGCGCCGAATGTATGCGTTTCGATCGCTGGCTCGCACTGATGACCGCGGTCGAGCGGCTGGCAGCCGCCGAGAGTTTCGAGAGCATCATCGACATCGTGCGCGAGACCGCGCGCACGATGTCGGGCGCAGTGCTCGTTCTCAAAGCGCCGTGCGCAGCCCCGCCTGTTCGAGCCGGGGCATCACGTCGCGCTGCCAGTCGTCGAGCCCTTCGAGATAGTCGACCCAGCTCAAGAGGATGCCGTCGAGGCCGATGCCGGCGAATTTCTGCAAGCCTTCGACGATGCGATCGGGCGTGCCGACCAGCGGCACGCCACCCCACCCCGCCTTGATCGAGAATTTGATCGCATCGCGCGCCTCGGGCAGCAGGCGCTGCATCTCGCGGCCCTGCACGCCGAGGATATTCTCGACCGCCGCATCGTCGCCAAGCTCGATCACGTAGTGGCGCAGATAATCGTCGGCCTCTTTCTGGGTCGGCCGCTGCACGACATAGGCATTGCCCCAGACCTGGATCTCGCGGCCGTGCTCGTCGCGCGCGAGACGGCGATAGGTTTCGATATGAGCCTTGGTCCGCTCGAGATCGCTGGGATCGAGATGGATGAAAGCCATATCGGCGTATTTCGCGGCGAAGTCGCGGCCTTTGCCGGAGGAACCGGCGTTCATCAGCGGCGGGAACGGCTTCTGCACCGGCTTCGGCATCGAGAAGCCTTTGGCGACACGGATGAACTTGCCCTCGTAGTCGAATTCCTCCTCGCGCGTCCAGAGGAGCTTCATCACCTCGATCCATTCGGCGGCATATTCGTAGCGCGTGTCGTGCTCCAGGATGGAGCGGCCGAACATTTCGAGCTCGGGCGCGAACCAGCCGCAGACGATGTTGAGCGCGAAGCGTCCGTTGCCGATGTGATCGACCGTCGTCGCTTGCTTCGCCGCCATGATCGGATGCACGGTCGGAACGTGCGAGGTGGTCAGCACGCAGCAGCGCTTGGTCGCCTGTGCGATACCGGCGGCCCAGGTGTAGGTGTCGAAATTGGTGCCGTTGAAATTGGTCTCGCCGCCGAAGCCTTTCCAGCGCGCCACCGGCACCAGCGCCTCGTAACCGTAAGCATCGGCCTTGGTGCAGATGGCAAGGCTCTTGGCCCAAGTGGCGCGGAAGCGCTCTTCGGCTTTGGTGATGGCGCAGCCATTGCTGACATTGACGCCGAAGAGGCCGAGCTTCAGCCGGTTCGGGCCGAACAGCGGATTGGTGGCAGCACGCGGATCGCTTTGGGTCATGGGCGCCACTCTATGCGGCGCGCCGACGCCTCGTAAAGAGCGGGCTTAGAATGCGAAAGCGTAGACCGCGTTGTCGCCGGCAATATAGAGCCGCCGCGGCGTTGCGATCAGCGTCTCGAAATGCCGCAAACCCTTCATCGGCGTGCTTTGAAAGATTTTCTCGCCGGTATCGCCGCGGAAGGCATAGAGGCGATCATCGCCCTCGGCGCCGAGCATCCAGACGATCGGATCGCTGCTGCCGTCGGTGGTGGTAACAATCGGGGCGCCGCGCCCGTCGACCGCACCGCACCAAGCGGTCGCGATCGCCGGCGGCTTGCCGGTGATCTTCAAGACGGTGAGGCCTTTCCCCGAATGGCCCGCCGGACAGGACGAGCCGGCGCCTTCGAAAGCGACCGCTGCGGCATCGCCGAGCGGAAAGACCGCCGCGGCGGCGAAGATGGCGCGCGGCGAGACCTCGGCTTGCGCGGCCGCGCCGCCGATGCCGCCGAGATTGCCCTGATTGAGCAGATAGGCCTTCCCGTCCTTGCCGAGCGTCAGCGACAGCTTCACGCCGCCGGCGGAGAATTCGACCGGTGCGACGCCGCCGAGATCGGCGTCGCGGTCATCGAGCGCGCGCCAATCGCTCGGCGCGAAATAATCGCGCGGCTGGTTCGAGAATTTCAGATCGGGCGGCAAGCGGATCACCGCTTCGCCATCGGCCCATTGCTGCGTGTCCATCGTGTTGCCAGTCGCGACATAAAGCGAATTGCCGTCGCTGCTGATGCCGGCCGGGGCCCAGATACCGCCCGCTTGCGCCGGCACATGCCAGCTCGTCAGCGCATGATTGCCGTCGAGCTTCGCGCCGACGACCCAGCCGTGATAGCGCCCGCAATCGCCGAAATGTCCGCCATAGGGCGCATAGACCGTGTCGCCCATGATGAGCAGCGCGCCGCGCTCGTTCTGATCGCGGGCCTCGAACGCAAGTCCCTGCTGGCGCAACGCGCTGGCGACATCAACCGGCCATCCCGGCAATACCGATCCGTCGCGCAACGATAAGCCGAAGAGTTGATGCGTTGCCCCGGCGCTGCCTTGCATCATTGCATCGAGATAAAACGCCTGCCCGCGCGGATCGATCGCCGGCGCGCCGGTGACGCCGAGCGGATCGATATTGCCGCATGGCAGCGCCGAGCGCGTCGCCGGCTTGCCGAGCGCGCGCTGCCACACGGTCTTTCCCGTCGCGGCGTCAAGCGCGTAGACATTGTTGCTTTCGGTCGCGACGAGCACGAGACCCGCGCCGCCGTTTTCGCTCCAGAACAGCGGCTGGGCATAGACGTGGCCGTCGATCGCGGCCTTGAAGCCGTCATCGGGATGGACGGCGCGGGCGCGGTCGAAGCTCAGATTCGGAATGACGAAATTGCCGGTGCGCGCGGCATCGGCATGATAGGTGAGCACCTCTTTCGTCGGCTCGGCGGCATGCGCGCTCAGCGCTCCCACGGCCAGCAATCCGACAACTCCCGCAACAGCACGGCATCGCTTCATGATTTGCCCCATCAGCGGCATGGTTTTCCCGGACAACCGCCCGGTGCGGATAATGGTTGCCGTCGCCGGCTTTCCGGGCAAGATGCAGCCAACCAACCGGAGCAAACCGAAATGAGCGATCTCGACGATATTCTGCACGATCTGGCGGTGGCAAACCGCATCCTCGCCCATCAAGGCGTGGTCGACGCCTACGGCCATGTCAGCGTGCGCCATCCAGGCAAACCCGACCGGTTCTTCCTGTCTCGCTCGCGCAGTCCCGAACTGGTGACGCAAGACGATCTCCTCGAATTCGATCTCGACTGCAATCCGATCGACCAGAAAGGCCGCGAAATCTATATCGAGCGTCCGATCCACGGCGGCATCTATCAGGCACGGCCGGACGTACGATCGGTGATCCATAACCATTCGCTGGAAGTGGTGCCGTTCAGCATCTCGAAGACGACGAGGCTGCGCCCGGTCTTCCACACCGCCGCCTCGATCGGCACCGACATCCCGGTCTGGGATATCCGCACGAACTTCGGCGACACCAATCTGCTCGTCACCACCATGCCGCAGGGGCATGACCTGGCGAAGACCCTCGGCAAGGGCTGGGTCAGCCTGATGCGCGGCCACGGCTGCGCCGTCGCCGGCACGTCGCTCTATGACGCGGTCCACACCGCCGTCCTGCTGCAGGACAACGCCAAGGTCCAAGCGGCGGCGCTACGCCTCGGCGAGGTCATCGAACTGACCCCGGGCGAGGTGGCGAAGGCCGGCCACCATGATTCGCAGAGCCGCACCTCGCGCGCCTGGGAGTACTGGTCGCGCCGGGCCGGCGCCGACAAGCTCTAAGCGCCACCCCGCGCCTACCGGAAGCTGCCGGCGCGTGGAACCGCGCCGGCAGCTTTCGCTTTTTTGTGCTAACCGGCGACTGTAGGATCCCGTCTCCTGTCCCCGGCCGGGTGCATATGATTTCGAGCAGGGCCATCGATCGGCGGTCCCGGCATGATCGGCGGCGCCGAACACTACTGACAGCCAAGCCAAAGCCTCGCAATTTGACGCGGATTCTCCGGGCATTTTAAGTTTTCCCGGCTTTGCTCGAAAAGCTTTTTAACCTGCCGCGGCTTTACTCCGAGCATGGGATCCCGCCCCGCCCTCCTCTCGCCGGAACATACGCGGCTGGAGCAGAGTCAGCTCGACAAGATCGTGCTGAAGCACGAACAGTTTCTTGCCCGACGGCCGGATGGCCGGCGCGCCGAGATCGCTTATCACGACCTCAGCGATCTCACCCTCGCGCGCCGCGACATATCGCATGCCAATCTGAGCGAAGTGCGGCTGGTGCGCGCCAATCTGGACGATTGCCGGTTGCGCATGGCGATGCTGGTCGGCGCCGATCTCAGCATGGCGAGCGCCAACCGCGTCAATCTAAGCGCCGCCGATCTGCGCGGCGTCTCGTTTCGCGGTGCGCGGCTCAACGGCGCTCAGCTTGCCGAAGCCAATCTTTCCGAGATTGTTCTTCCGGCAATCGGCGAAACCAGCCGCGTCACTTCCGGTAGCGGCGGCTATCGTCGCGCCGATCTCAGCGCCGTCCAGGCGCAGGGTATCGATCTGACCAACGCCAAGCTCGACGGCTCGATCGTGCTGCGCGCCGATTTCACCGACGCGGTGCTGCGCGGCGCCAATCTGAACGATGCCGATATCCGCAACGCCAACCTCACCGGCGCCGATCTCGAATCCGCCAACCTTTCAGGTGCGCAACTCGCCGGCGTCAATCTGCGAGGCGCGGTGCTGACCGGCGCCGAGATCCGGGGCGCCGATTTCAACGGCGCCAATATCAGCGGCGCGGTCTTCGATCCGCGCGCGCTGCGCGGCGAGGAGCTGCGCGAGCTCGTCGCGTCCGCCTATCGCGCTCCGAGCGACGCCGAGATCAACGAAGCGCTGGCGCGGCATGCTTCCTGGCTCGAGACGCAGGGCAAAGACGGAAAACGCGCGATGCTGGGCGATGCCGATCTCGGCGGCCGCCAAATGATGCGGGTACAACTCGCCCTCGCCGTGCTCACCAACGGCAAGCTCGCCAACGCCAACCTTGCGCAAGCGGGCCTCGCGATGAGCAATCTCGATGTCGCCGATCTGCGCGGCGCCGTGCTGACGCGTGCCGATCTGCGCGGCGCGCGGCTGCATCGCGCGCATCTCAACGGCGCCGATCTCTCGGGCGCCGATCTCGGCCCGGTGCGCTCGGTCGGCACCGGCAAGCACGATTTCAAGGCCAATGGCGAGCGCGCCAAGTTCGCCCGCGCCAAGCTTACCGGCACCATCCTGCGCGAGGCACAGCTCAATGGAGCGGATTTCTCTGGCGCCGATCTGCGCGGCGCCAATCTGCGCGACGCCGATCTGCAGGATGCGATCCTCACCGGCGCTTTGATCGACGGCGCCGATTTCGATGGCGCCAATCTCGCCGGCGCGCAACTCGCCGGCCTCAATCTCGCGAACGCGTCGCTCGACCGCGCCAAAGGTCTCTAAGGCGCGGCAGCTGCGGCTTAGACCGTCTCGGGCTCTTTCGCCTTCACGGCGTCGGCCAGCGCGCCGTACCAGCCCTTATCCGAAATGTCGAAGAGGATGCCTTCGGGATCGGTGAATTTGCGCTCGAAATTCATGCCCTTCGGATCGCCAAAATCCATCGCATATTGGCCGCCGGATTCCTCGATCACCGCCTGCGAGGCTTTCAGATCGTCGACAAGGAAACCGAAATGGTGGATGCCCAGCCGGCCGTCGGCGGTCGGCGAACCCGGGCGATTGACCGAGTCATAGGCAAGCACGGCGAGATTCATCACCCCGTCGGTCAGGTAGACCGCATGCTGGCCGGCCTGAAAGGCGCGCTTCATGTCGAAGCATTTCTCGTAGAAGCGGCACGACGCCTCGAGATCCTTCACGACGATCGCCAAATGCCGAAGCTTGCCCATGCTTTCCTCCGTCAGGATTTCGCTAGACGGTAGATGCATTCCTCGGCCCCGACAAGCGGCCTGGCGGCGCGGCGGCGTGATCCTGAAATTCCGAATTCAAGAGCAAGCGCCGGAGTGTTCGGTGGCGGGCGATCGCCCATGTTCAATGCAAGGATATGGCGCATCGGGCATTTCGCCCCCACATGAAGGAGCATGCTATGATTGACACCATGGCGCACAGCAGCGAAACCGCGCGGCCGCGCTTTGCGAGCGACGATTCACGCTGGCGCGCGCTCTGCGCCCGCGACACGGCGGCGGATGGCGCGTTCTTTTACGGCGTACGCACCACCGGTGTTTATTGCCGCCCGTCTTGCGGCGCGCGCCGGCCCAATCGCGAGAACGTCGCTTTCTATGAGAACCGCGAGGCCGCGCGCCGCGCCGGCTTCCGCCCGTGCATGCGTTGCCGCCCCGACGCGCCGGTGCCGGGCGGCGAGCAGGCGGCGATGATCGCAAAGGTTTGCCGCATGATCGAGAGGGCCGAGAACGAGCCGAGTCTCGAGGTGCTGGCCGAGGCCGCGGGGATGAGCCGCTTTCACTTCCACCGCGTGTTCAAAGCCGCGACCGGCGTTACGCCGAAAGCCTATGCCGCCGCGCGCCGCGCCGAGAAAGTGCGCAGCGAGTTGCAGCGCGGCGGCACGGTAACCGAGGCCGCCTATGGCGCCGGCTTCAATTCGAGCGGACGTTTCTATGCCGCATCGAAGCCGATGCTCGGCATGCAGCCGAAAGCCTTCCGCGCCGGCGGCAAGGACGCGATCATCCGCTTCGCTATTGGTCAATGCTCGCTCGGCGCGATCCTGGTCGCGGCGACGGAGCGCGGCGTCTGCGCGATCTCGCTGGGCGACGATCCCGAGGAATTGCTGCACGAATTGCAGGATCGCTTCCCGAAGGCCGAGATGATCGGCGGCGATCGCGATTTCGAGCAACTGGTCGCGAAAGTCGTCGGCTTGATCGAACGGCCCGAGCAAGGCGCCGACCTGCCGTTGGATATTCGCGGCACCGCGTTCCAGCAGCGTGTCTGGGCCGCGCTCGCCCGCATCCCGGCCGGCAAGACGTTGAGCTATCGCGAGTTGGCGAAGCAGGTCGGCATGCCGAGCGCGGTGCGCGCGGTCGCCAGCGCCTGCGCCGCGAACAAGCTCGCCGTCGCGATCCCGTGTCATCGCGTATTGCGCAATGACGGCGCGCTCTCGGGCTATCGCTGGGGCATCGCCCGCAAGCGCGCGCTGCTCGATCGCGAGGCGCGCGCGTGACGGCGAGCGCTCTCCAGCCCGACGCACCCGAGCACGATATCGCCACGCGCCTCGCCGCACTCGACACGGCGGTCCTCGCGACCTCGCTCGACGCGAGCGGCTACGCGGTGATGCCGCTGCTCACGGCGGAGGAATGCGCCGCGCTTGTCGCGCGCTATGACGACGGCACGCGTTTCCGCAGCCGCGTTATCATGGCGCGGCACGGCTACGGCCAGGGCGAATATCAATACTTCGCCTATCCGCTGCCGCCGGTGATTGCCGCGCTGCGCGAGGCGCTCTACGCGCAGCTCGCGCCGATCGCCAATCGCTGGAACGAGGCGATGCGTCTCGACGTGCGCTATCCGCCCGATCACGCAGCTTTCATTGTGCGCTGTCATCGCGCCGGGCAGCAGCGTCCGACGCCGTTGCTGCTGCGCTATGGGGCGGGCGACTACAACCGGCTGCATCAGGATCTCTACGGCGAGCACGTGTTCCCGCTGCAGGCAACCGTGCTGCTCTCGCGGCCGGGAACCGATTTCACCGGCGGCGAGTTCGTCCTGGTGGAACAACGCGCGCGCATGCAGTCCCGAGCCGAGGTGGTGCCGCTGAACCAGGGCGATGCGGTGATCTTCGCGGTGAATCAACGGCCGGTGACATCGGCGCGCGGCTTCACCCGCGTGGCCATGCGCCACGGCGTCAGCAAGCTGCGCTCGGGCGCGCGGATGACGCTGGGCGTGATCCTGCACGACGCGAAATGAGCCGCCACGCCGACAACGCTACCACGGAACTTTTTCCGGCCGAGCCGATCGAGACGATCGTGCCCGGCGCGCTCTGGCTGCACGGCTTCGCGCGCGATGACGCAGAGGCATTGCTGCGCACCATCGCAAAAATCGCCGCGGTGTCACCGTTCCGCAACATGGTGACGCCGGGCGGCTTCACGATGTCGGTCGCTATGACCAATTGCGGACGAGCGGGCTGGGTCACCGATCGCCGCGGCTATCGCTATGCCGAGCTGGATCCCCTGAGCGAGCAGCCGTGGCCGGCGATGCCGCCGTTGTTCGGCGCGATCGCCGCCCGTGCGGCGGCCGCTGCGGGCTTCGCCGATTTCGCGCCCGATGCCTGTCTCGTTAATCGTTACGAGCCGGGTGCGCGCATGTCGTTGCACCAAGACAAGGACGAGCGCGACTTCACACAACCGATCGTTTCGGTCTCGCTCGGCCTGCCCGCGACCTTTCTCTTTGGCGGAGAGAAACGCAGCGACCGGCCGAAGCGTTTGCGGCTGGAAAATGGCGATGTCGTGGTCTGGGGCGGGCCGGCACGTAAGGTATTTCACGGCGTCGATCCGCTGCGGCAGGGGATCGATCCCTTAACCGGTGCCTGCCGCTACAACCTCACCCTGCGTCGAGCCTTTTGAGGATTTTGAGCGTTCTAACGGGGTAGGACGTTTCTAATGACAAGCCTGTAACCGGGAACGGCCATTCGGCCGTTTCTTTGCCATGTCATCCAAGGCATAGTCTGCGCCATGAAGTCTCGCCTGTTTGGCCAACGGCAGCGCAAACCCGAACCGATACCGCGCGCGGTACCGGCGGGAACGCGCGTCTACGCCATCGGCGACATCCATGGCTCGTTGGTGCCGCTGCGCCTGCTGCGCGACGCGATCCGCGAGCATGCCGATGCGCATCCGATCGGGCGAAAATGCCTCATCTATCTTGGCGACTATATCGATCGCGGCTTCGATTCCCGCGCCGTCATCGAGATGCTGGTCAACGAGAAACTGCCCGGCTTCGAGCATGTCTTTCTGAAGGGCAATCACGAGGACGGCCTGTTGCGCTTTCTCGCCGATGGCTCCAACGCGACGTTCTGGGTTGCCTATGGCGGCATCGCGACGATGTTCAGCTATGGCGTGAAGCCGCCCGATCCGGCGACCAGCGACGACGAAGTGATCCGCGCGCGCAAAGAGCTGGCGAAGAATCTGCCGCCCGACCATCTCGATTTCCTCGCCAAGCTCGAATCCTATCGCATCGAGGGCGACTATCTCTTCGTGCATGCCGGTATTCGTCCGGGCGTGCCGATCGAGATGCAGCGCGAGGAAGACCTCCTGTGGATTCGCGACGAGTTCCTGCGCAGCCAGCAGGAATTCGGCAAATGCGTGGTGCACGGCCACAGCATCAGCCGCCACCCCGATTTCCAGCCGAACCGTATCGGCATCGATACCGGGGCTTTCGCCAGCGGCACCCTCACCTGCCTGGTGCTCGAAGGCACCAAGCAGGAATTACTCGCGACCTGATCCTTAACAGCCCGGCTTGATCCGAGGCCGCCGGCCCGGCTTTCGATTTTTTTCTATTCCGCGCGGGGAGGCGGACATGCGAGCGAGGGTTTTGCGGTGCATTCTCGGCGTGCTGCCGACGTTGCTGTGCGGCGCGGCGGCGCCGGCCGGCGCCGAGCCGCTAAAGCTCCGCATGAGCTGGACCATAACGCCGAGCGAGCTCACGCCGATTCTCTTTGCCCCTCCCGGCATCGCGCGCCATGAAGGCAGCTCTTACGTCGTCGAGCCGATTCATTTCGGCGGCGGGCCGCTCAGCGTTCCGGCAATGGCCAAAGGCGAGATCGATATCGGCGGCTTCGGCTATGCCACGCTCGCCGCCGCGATCCAAGGCGCGCATATCGACGACCTGATGGTGATCGGCGACGTCGCCCAAGATGGCGTGCCGGGCTGGTACTCGCTGTCGTACTTCGTGTTGAAGGACGGTCCGATCCACGCGATCGCGGATTTGCGGAGCAAGACAGTCGGCGTCAACACGATCGGCAGCCTGACCGATCTGGGACAGCGGCAGATGCTGCGCCAACACGGTCTCGACGACCGCAAGGACGTGACCATCATCGAGGTCGCTCCGCCCAATCTGAAGGCCACGTTGGCAGCGCATAAGATCGACATGATGGGCGCGGTCGCGCCGATCGCCGCCGATCCCGAGCTGCGGGCCATCGCCCGGCCGCTTTTCACCGCTGCTGACGCCATTGGCGTCACGCAAATCAGCGCTCTCATCGCGCGCGAATCGTTCATCCAGGCGCATCGCGCGGCGCTGGTCGATTTCTTCGAAGATGCGATCCGCGCGACGCACTGGTATCTCGATCCCGCCCATCACGCCGAAGCGGTGAAGATCGCCGCCGATTTCAACAAGCAGCCGGTCGCCGCGGCCGATTGGGCTTTCACGCGGCAGGACCAATACCGCTCGCCCGACATGCTGCCGAATCTCGATGCGCTTCAGCGCAACGTCGATCTGCTGTGGAAACTGGACTTCATCAAAGCGCGCCTCGATATCGGCGAGCACGCCGATTTGAGCCTGGTGCGCGCGGCCGACGCGCGGCTTCGTTAGACAGCCCGAGCGCTAAACCGCGAGGCGCGAATGCCGCCGGCGCTCGCTGCAGACCGCGCGCACGGTATCGACCAGCTTCGCCGCCGCTGGCGAAAGCGGCGTATCGCTGCGGTGGATGACGCTCGACGTCGCCGCCCAGGACAACTCCGGCACGCGCAAATGCGCCAGCTTGCCGCCGGGAACTTCGGCATCGATGAACGCATCGAAATAAGGGCTGACCAGCTCGCGCCGCTCGAACAAGAAGCGCGACGAGCCGATGATCGAGCTGTATTCCATCACCGGCGCAGATAGCGGGATATCGGCGCGCTCGAAGACCGCCTCGATGCGCTGGCGGAAATAATCCGGCTGCCGCGGCATCATCCAGGGCTGCGCCCCGAGCTCTTTCAGCGAGACGCGACGCTTTGCGGCGAGCGGATTGTCGCTGCGGGTGACGATCACCGGCCGCGCACCGCGCAGCAGCACACGATGCGTGAAGCTCGGATCGAGATTTTCCGGCGCGGAATGAAAGGTGCAATCGATCTCGCCGGTGCGCATCGCCTCGAGGGTCAGCCGCATCTGCGATTGGATGATCATCACATCGACATTGGGATAACGCGCCTGAAAGCGCGCGATCGCGCGCGGCAAGATCGACGTGGCAAAGAGCGGGCCGGAACCGATAACGACCCTGCCGCGCCGCGCGGCGACGAGATCGTCGAGTTCGCGTTGCGCGCTGCCGACCTCGCCGATGATGAGACGCGCACGCCGCTCGAGGGCGCGGCCCAGCGCCGTCGGCCGCATGCCATGCGGCGTGCGATCGAACACGGCGCCGCCGATCGCCTTCTCGAGCAGCTTCATGTTGCGCGTCAGCGTCGGCTGGCTTGTCTTCAGCCGGCGCGCGGCGTCGCCGAGCGAACCGCTCTCGATCACCGCGATGAAATCGCGGAGATGGCGTAACTCAAGATCCAAAAGGCGCCTCCGATATCTCGGCCCAGTAATGAGCAAAGAACGCCCTATTCGCAACTGTTATATACGCACATTAAATCTTCCTATCGATGTATTCATTTTCGGAATACTTCGATAGGTTGTATCAATACGTCAAACCCGACTTTCACGCGCAACGCGCTCATCTATCCGCATCGGGAACCAACGGCGGCCGAGCAGCAGGCCTGGCCGGCAGCGCAACGCATCGATCGTCGGCAGCGTCGCGATCGGATTTTCGCGATCGGTCATATTGCCGATGCGATGCATCGAGCCGCGATCCGGTGCCATCGCGGAATGGAACGAGCAGAAACCACGCATGCCGGCGTGGGTTGAAAGCGCGGCGCGGCAAGACACCAAAGCCGAGCGCGCGCCGCTGGCCTCGCCGCGCCCTGCTTTCTATAGTTTACACATAAGCTTATGTCGGCATTCGGGGCTCCGGAAAGGGTCGGATGAGTTTCAAGATACTGGTGATGGGGTTGCCGGGCGCGGGTAAGACAACACTCGCCACCGCACTCGCCCCGCGATTGGGTGCCGTTCATTTGAATGCCGACGAGATCCGCAAGCACATCAACAAGGATCTGGGCTTCGCACCGGCCGATCGTATCGAGCAAGCGCGGCGGATCGGCTGGCTCTGCGATAAGATCGCCAAAGCCGGCTGTCCGGTGATCGCCGATTTCATATGCCCGACACCG
The DNA here is from genome assembly GCA_035552195.1 of Allostellaceae bacterium. Taxonomy (GTDB): domain Bacteria; phylum Pseudomonadota; class Alphaproteobacteria; order ATCC43930; family CGMCC-115725; genus CAIKMD01. Next base: position 42,757 of record DASZLU010000141.1, read on the forward strand.
GAAGCACGCACCGCGTTCCTCGCGGGCGGGGAAGCATTCGTCATCTGGGTCGACCGCATCAAATCGGGCCGCTTCGACGACACCAATCGCCTCTTCGCCGCTCCCGAGCATTTCGATCTGCGCATCCTCGCCGAGGGCAGCCCCGATTACTGGTGTAAGCAGGTGATCGAGAAGCTCGACACGCTGCCCCATTATCGCCGGCGGCGGGCGGCGGCCGCCGACTAAAGCCGCTCGGAACGAACGCGCCGGTCGGATGTTGTCACCTCGCGTCGCTTTATCCGCGAGAGGCAACGACCGCTTATGCCCTATCGAAATTCGCGTGCGACCGGCTTTGGTGCAGGGGGCTTGGCCCCGGTTCTTGGCGCTTTTGCCCTCGGCCTGTCCGGTGCATTCCTGGTTGAGCATTGCCGGCGCAGCACTTTGCGGAGCGGTGCCGGACGGCTTCTCGCCGATGCGAGCGCCGCAATTTTCGATATCGACGGCACGATCATCGATTCCGTCGATCAGCACGCGCTCGCCTGGCAAGAGGCATTCAGCGATTTCGGCCACGCCATCGACTACGCCGCCATCCGCGGCCAGATCGGCAAAGGCGGCGACCAGCTTATGCCGGTGTTTCTGTCGGCCGAAGAAATGCACGCCAAGGCGGAGGAGCTGGAAAAGCACCGCGCCACGCTCTTCAAGCAAAAATACTTGCCGCAGATCACCGCGTTCCCCGAGGTGCGCGATCTCTTCGAGCGGCTTTGGGCCGACGGCAAGCGTATCGTTCTCGCCTCGTCGGCCAAGAAAGACGAGCTCGCGGTCTATAAGCGCATCGCCAACATTACCGATCTCGTGAGCGACGAGGTCTCGGGCGACGACGTCGACCAGTCGAAGCCGCATCCCGATACCTTCGAACGCGCGCTGCAAAAGCTCGGCGCCCTGCACCCCGAACAGGTGATCGCGGTCGGCGATGCGCCATACGACGCGCAAGCCGCGCGCAAAACGCGGCTGCGGACGGTCGGCTTACTCTGCGGCGGCTTTGCCGAAGGCGATCTGCGCAAGGCCGGTTGTGCCGCGATTTGTCGCGATCCGGCGGCGCTGCTGGCGCAATATTTGGCAGCCGCGGGGCCAACTCTCTGGGGCTAACCGCGCTTTCGCCACAATCGCGGTGCAGAGCTACCCCGTGACCGCGACCATATCCTTGCCCAGCCCGCGCCAGCGCGGGTTGCGCGCCATCCTGCGGAGCGAGCGGCTGCGCGAGATGGCGGCCAAGCTCGGCATCGCGGCGGTTTGCGCTTTCCTCTGCCTCGGCGCTGTCGTTCGTTTCGCAACCGTGCTCGATCGCGCGTCGCCGCATCTCGATGCGCTGAGCCTGGCGCAGCTTTTTACCATCGTCTGCCAGACGATCTTCTATCTCATGATCCTCTGGTTCACGTTGATCCGCCGCCCGGCGCTGCAACGCGCGCGCGGCTGGCGGCCGCGCTTGGTCGCCGCCGTCGGCGCGTTTGCGATTTTCGCTTTCGGCCTGCTGCCGCCGGTGCACGGCCTAGCGCTCGGCTGGCATGTTGCCGCGGCGATCCTCTTGCTCGCCAGCGCCGCGCTGGCCGCCGTGGTGCTGCCCTATCTCGGCCGCTCGTTCAGCCTGATGTCGGAAGCGCGCGGCCTCGTCACGCGCGGCCCTTATCGCTTCGTGCGCCACCCGCTTTACGTCGTCGAAGAGTTGGCGGCGATCGCCGGCTTCATCGAGGCGTTCTCGGTCTGGGCAGCGCTGCTGCTCGCCCTGCAGATCGCCTTTCAGATCCGCCGCATCCTCAATGAAGAAGCGGTGCTCGCGGCGCGGTTTCCGGATTACGCGCGCTATCGGGCGACGACAGCGCGCGTGATCCCCGGACTCTGGTAGGCAACGGCGTTAGCGCTGCTCGCGTTGCCGCGGCGAGGCGTAATACATATGCACCGCCAAGCATTTGTGGAACGTCGTCAGCTCGCGGCGGCGCCAGAAGCACAGCCGCTCCCGCGCGGTCTTGGGACGGGGTGTCTCTTTAACGATACGCGGCGGCGGCGTGGTCGTACGCTTGCGCCGGGCGAAGAACGGAAAAGCGGCGTCGGTAATCATAAACAGCCTCCACCGTTGTTTCGGGTGAAGCTGATCGCAGCATTAAGTCTTGGTTAAGCGCCACAAAAATCGCATAAAATTGTAGCGAGTTCTTAAGGTTACGGCGCGGCTAGCCCTTCGCTGCATCGAAAAGATGCGGCAGGGTATGCGGCTGCGAGCGGAGATATTGGTCCGGCGCCTTGATGCGTTCGCCGAAATGCGCCGCCGCGTGCCACGGCCAGCGCGGATCGTAGAGAATGGTGCGGGCGAGCGCGATGAGATCGGCATCGCCGGTACCGATGATCGCCTCGGCTTGCTCGAATTCGGTGATGAGGCCGACCGCGACAACCGGAATCTTAAGCGCCTGCTTCACCGCGCGCGCCAGCGGCACCTGATAGCTCGGCCCCATCGGGATTTGTTGCGCCGGCGTGAGACCGCCGCTCGAGACATGGATCGCGCTACAGCCGCGCTTCTCCAGCGCCACCGAAAACGCGACCGTTTGTTCGATATCCCAGCCACCTTCCGCCCAATCCGTACCCGACACACGCATCGTGACCGGCCGGCCCGCGGGAAAGGCCCCGCGCGTCGCCTCGAACACTTCGAGCGGAAAGCGCATGCGGTTCTCGAGCGAACCGCCGTATTCGTCATCGCGCTGATTGGACAGCGGCGAGAGGAATTGATGCAGCAAATAACCATGCGCGCCGTGGAGCTGCACGGCGGCGAGATCGAGCCGCGCGGCACGGCGCGCGCTCTCGGCGAAAGCATCGCGCAAGCGGCCGAGATCATCGCGGCTGAGCATCGTCGGAGCACGCTCGGCTTTGCCGAAGGGCAGCGGCGACGGCGCTTCGGTGACCCAGCCATGCGGATGATCCGGCGCGATCTGGCCGCGGCCTTTCCACGGCACTTCGGTCGAGGCTTTGCGCCCGGCGTGGGCGAGCTGGATCGCGATCGGCATGTCCGACCAGCGGCGCACGGCATCGAGCACGCGCCGCATCGCGGCCTCGCACGCGTCGGAATAGAGCCCGCTATCGGCATAGGTGATGCGGCCTTCTGCCGTGACCGCGGTCGCCTCGATCGTCAGCAAGGCGGCGCCCGATAGGGCCAAATGGCCGAGATGGATGACGTGCCAATCGGTCATGCAACCGTCCTCGGCCGAATACTGGCACATCGGCGCGATGACGATGCGATTGGCAAGGGCGAGACCATCGACCTTGAACGGCGAGAGAAGCTTGGATTGAGACATGATTTCCTAGACGCGAACGAGCGGGATCAGACGAGCTCGAAATTCATCACCTCGACGCGCGCCTGGAAATAGGCGTGGCGGAAGGTATCGAGATCCGGATAGATGGCTGTCGGCAAGCGACGGTAGGCGAGTTGCACCTCGGTCGAGCGGTGCACGAAGGGGAACGGTTCAAACGCAACCTTGCGTGCGCCGAGCGCGCGCATCGAGAGCCGCACGGTGTTTTCCTTCTTGCCATCGTAGGCGAGCGGCACCGGTTCAATGTAATCGTCGTACGGCTCTTGGCAGCAAAAATAGAGGCCGAGCAGATCCCACACCTGAAGCAGATGGTAATTGGTGCGCAGCTCGATCGGATCGAAGGCTTTTTCTTCCAGCCGCTGGCGCGCTTCGTTCTTGGCGATGAATTCCTCGGTATCGTCGCCGAGTTTCCGGATCGACATGCTCGGATGGCTGATCGTGTCGTAACGCGCGCGCCAAAGGCCGGTGCGATGGAGGCCAACCAGCAATCCCGAATACGGATCGATCGAACTCATCCAATCGATGCACCATTGATAGGCATCGAGCTGCTTCACGCTGCCGGGAAGCGCGCGGAACTCCGGCGTCTCGCCGGCATCGTTGATGATCGGCTGGGTCTCGTAGCGCAGCCAGCCATAATCGTGGAACGCAGCGGCGCGGGCGACGGAATCATAGGGCCGCGGCGCGGCGAAGCGGTCGTTGCCCCAATGCGCCGCGAGTTGGCCGACAAGGCGCGAATGATCGGTCTGGCCGATCAACAGCAATTGTCCGTTGGCTTCCTTGCGAACGATCATGACGCGCCTCCTCGGGTTGCGGCGGCGCTCAGTCTACCGCGTTTTCGCGCGGCGGTTTAGGCGCGTCGTCGAGGGTGGCGCCCGGCACCGGCAGCGCATTCTCGATGAGGCTCTTGGTCAGGATCTCGAACGCCTCGTCGATCGAATCCGTGCGATGGAACAGGTTCACGTCCTCGGCGCTGATCGTGCCGTAGCGCACCAGCGCATCGAAATTGATCGCGTCGTTCCAGAATTTCGCGCCGAACAACACGATCGGCAGCTTGCGCTTCATCTTGCGCGTCTGCACGAGGGTCAGGATCTCGAACATCTCGTCGAGCGTGCCGAAGCCGCCGGGGAACAGCACCACCGCTTTGGCAAGGTAGACGAACCAGAATTTCCGCATGAAGAAATAGTGGAAATGGAAATCGAGCTCGCGGCTGACATAGGGATTGTCGAATTCCTCGTTCGGAATCGAGATCGTCAGCCCGACGTTGAGGCCCTTGGCCTCGGACGCGCCGCGATTGGCCGCTTCCATGATGCCCGGCCCACCGCCGGTACAGACGACGAAGCGATGCTCCTGCTTCTCGATCTTCTTCGACCAATCGGTCAGGCGATGGGCGAGTTCGCGCGCCGCCTCGTAATAGGTCGAGAGCTCCAGCGCCATTCGCGCCTTCTCGATCCCCGCGCCACTCTTCTCGGCCTCCGCCACCGCCGCTTCGGCCTGGTCGCGCGACAACAGCCGCGCCGAGCCCATGAAAACGATGGTGTCGTTGACGCGCTGGCGATGGAAGCGCGACAGCGGCTCGAGATATTCCGAGAGGATGCGCAAGGCACGCCCGTCGCGGCTCTCGATGAAGCGTTGGTTCATATAGGCTTTGGGCGGACGTTCGTACTGCGCCATCTTGGGTCCTTCGCTCATGCGGTCACCCATATAAATAAGCATCGCCGCGCGCGGTTGCGCGGGGCGGCGGCGAACGACTCTTAAACGGAGGTCAGCGCAGCGCGAGACGCGGCGCCCGGCGCTTGACGAGGGCCGCGAAATAAAGCGCAGGACTGGCCATCGCCAGGAGGGCGAAGGGCAGATAATCGAGCAGATAGTCGATCGTCAGGGTGGGTGCGACGCGCAAGAAATCGTCAGCGAAGACGCACGCGATGTAGTTCATCGCCAAGAAACGAAAGCCTGTCCAGGCGCGTCGACCGATCCATTGTTGCAATCGCGCGACAGAGAACAGCGCCAAGCCGTAAACGCAGAGCGCCGCGATGCCGAAGACGACGAAAGTGCTGACCGGCGGAAGATCGCCGAGCAGGCAAATCCACGTGACGAGGGCGAGATGCACCGACAGCGCCGCGGCGAAAGCCAGACCGAATTCGCGGCCATGCTGGCGCAGCCCGTCGAAAGCCGGGCCGAACAACGTCGCCAGCGCGCCGCCGATATAGGCTAGGAGAAAAAAGCCGTAAGCAAGCCGTGCCGTCGCCAAGAGACCGACATCAACGCCGTTATCGTCGGTCCCGACCAGCGCGAGCAGCGCCGCCGTCAGGGTCAACTCGGCTGCGAAGGGCAGGATCATCCACCACACCGAAGGTGCGGGTCGTGTTGCGGACTCGGTCAATCGACTCTCACAAACAAATCAATCGCCAGCGCACTATATCATAGCAAGTGTTGATGCTTTGCCGAGCCCACACAACTTCGCAGACGATTTGATGAAAATTTTACGTACCGGCCGGCGCAAGCCTTCACGGCATGACGATTCGTTGGCTTCCGAGGGCGGCTGTACCATCTTCCTATATATTATACCGGCGAGCTCTGCCGTTATCTTGTCGCGAGCCCACCGCATCCGCGCGAGCGCGCTACCCAGGTCAAGCCCGGGGAGATTGTCGTGGCAGCGGAAGAAGCTGCGCCGGCGCGCAAATCGGCCTAAGGCCGGATCACTCTTCTTCTCTTCTGTTCGGTCTATTCTTCTTCGGCGACCGGCGGCGCGGCCATTTCAATCAACTGCGCCATGCCTTCGATCGCCGCCCAGGCGCTTTCGTCCGCCATCAGATCGGTTGCCCAGACCCAGGCGGTATAAAGAAGATCGCGCTCGTCTTTGGGATCGGATTCTTCGGCCAGCTTGGCCGCGGCCCCGAGGTCGTAGCGCTGATCGTCATCGTAGGCGAAATCGTGCGTCCAGCCCGATCCCGCCGGGCTGCCGAAACGCAGCCGGTCGATGGCAGCAACGCCCGACACCCACACCGCGATGTCGCCGAGCACATCGCCGCCGCGCGCTTCCGCGCCACGGACCTCGATGCCATCGAGCGAGAGCTTGCATAGCTCCGCGCCATACGTGATCGCAGCCACAGCTTGAGCGGCAGCGCGCAGCGCTGCCTTTTGAGTAATGGTATCCAAGAAACCCCCGCGAGTCCCCGACCCTTTTCGTATAAACAAGCGCCAGGTCGTTCTCAATGCGTCATGCGGTCACGACGTATAAACACGTAGCGGTGATGCAATTCGGCAACAGCCTATCGCGCCGCGATAACTTCAGCTCAGCCATAACAATGCGACGAGCGAAGCAACGGGCGTAGTATTGGTTCGGATCCCCTAAGAAGAGATTGGCGATAATGCTTTGAGCGATGCTTTTGCTGAGTGGTGCCTTGCTCCTGGCCAGGCCGGCATAAAGCCCCGCCCCGCCTGCTCAAAGCCTCGTCCACGCTTGCGGCCGGTGGCCCCCTGGTCAGCCCCTAGCCGCCGGGCTTGCGGCAATAGGGCCCTCGGTCCTTCCCCGGGGTTGCGCACGTCGAAAAAGATCAGAGCAACCGTGCCGCCGGCAGGACCTTGGTCGCGAGCAGCTCGATCGAGCGTGCCACGTCGGCGTAAGGCAGGCCGCCGATATCGATCTGAGCGAGGAAGCGGTCGTGGCCGAAGAGGGCGCGCTCGGAGCCGAGCTTGTCGATGATCTCTTGCGGGCTACCGACGAAGATCGGTCCGCGCGGCGCGGCGCGTGTCTCGAAAATATCGCGCGGCACGTCGCGCGCCGCATAGGGCCGCGCCGCATGCGAGGCGAAATACGCATGATAATAGGGATAGAATTCGTCGCGCGCAGCTTGCGAGTCCGGCGCGACATAGCAGTGCGTTGCAACGGCGACGCGGCGTTTCTTCGCATCGTGCCCCGCCGCCGCATGACGCTGGCGATATTCGGCGATCTGAGCGGCGAAATTCGCCGGCGGCTGCGAGATATTCGCGAGCACGATCGGCAGGCCGCGATCGGCGGCGCGGCGAGCGCTGTCGGCGGTGCCGCCGACGCCGAGCCAGACCGGCAATCGATCGACGGGCCGCGGCGAGATCTCGGCATCCTGTAAGACCGGGCGAAAGCGGCCCTGCCAGGTGACGCGCTCGCTGCGATCGAGCTGCAGCAGGAGATCGAGGTTTTCGGCAAAGAGCGCGTCGTAATCATCGAGCGCCGCGCCGAAGAGCGCGAAGGATTCGAGATAGGCGCCGCGCCCGGCGATGAGCTCGGCGCGGCCACGCGACAGCAGATCGACGGTCGCGAAATCTTGGAACACCCGCACCGGATCGAGGGTCGAGAGCACGGTGACGGCGCTGGTGAGGCGGATGCGTTTGGTGATGCCGGCAATCGCCGCCATCACCACCGCCGGCGAAGCGATCGCGACATCGAGACGGTGATGCTCGCCGATGCCGAAGACATCGAGCCCGGCATCATCCGCCAATTTTGCCGCGGCGAGGATCTCTGCATAGCGTTGCTGCACCGGCATGGAACGGCCGGTCCGCGGATCGTGCGTGATGTCGCCGAAGGTGTAGAGCCCGAGTTCCATTCCCGTCCCGTCCGCTGCCCCAACACGATGCCGCCCGCCCACGGCTAGGCGCTCGGTACCGATTGCCGCGTGATTTAAGAAAATTGCAGGTATTACGCAATCTTAATGCGCGGCCTCATACTTTTGCTGCGTAGCGCCGCAGCACTTTTCCTCTTTTTGTCACTTGATTAGGACGCCCGATGAACATCGTGACCGGCCCCGAGCTCGAGCAAATTCTGCTGAAGCAATTCCGCCGCTTTGAAGGGTGCGAAGCCATCGAGCAAGTCACCATCATCCCGCGCCGTGGCGGCGATTGGATCATCGGGACGATCAAGCGCGGCACCACCGACCAGACGCTGACGCGGCACGGCGCCCAGATGCTCGAGCAGCGCTATCGCAATCTTTACGCGGTCGCGCAGGATAACTAAATCGTCTCGTGCCCGTAAGGGGCCGACGGATCGCCGCCCCCCCAATTAACCGAAAATCAATCGCGAATTCGCCGCCAACTTGCCGTGCTGTTATTCGGCAAACCGCTCAACGATACTTCGCATCACCGGCGTTAGTTCAGCGGCTTAACCTCGCGTTAATTTGCGACGACCCAAACTGCCTCTCGGGTTCAAACCGAGGAGGCAACCCAAATGAACTTGTTCCGCAAGCTCTTCCGCGATGAGTCCGGCGCAACGGCCATCGAATACGGTCTGATCGCTGCGCTGATCGCGGTCGCTATTATCGGCGCTGCGACGACCGTCGGTACCAATCTCGGTGCGACGTTCACGACGATCGGCGGCAAGCTCTAAGCTTTGGTCGACTTCTGGGCCGGACGGAGAGGCTCGCATCGCGGCGAGCGCCCCGAGGGTCAAGAGGATCTGGGTGACGAAGAGGCTCCGCTCCCAAGGGCGGGGCCTTTTTCGCGCCCGCGCGCAGGCGACGACGCGATCGTTTACCGGCGGCCGGCACTCTTTTAGCGTCAGCGGAACCATTCGCCGAGACGTCGCGTTGAAGGGGTGAACAGCAGCTAGCGCTGGCTCAACAGCAGTGATCGCCGGCGCTGTTTTCAGCGGCCTTCCCTCGGGAGGGCCGCTTTTTTATCTCGCGCCAGCGCATCCGCGCGTTCTGTGCGTCAGACGCTCAGGGAAACAGCCCGGCGAAGAAATCCACCGAAGCGGAAGGCAGGAGAACCTGCCTTCCGTCCCCCGTCTTGCCCGCTATCGTGGAGATGCGTTATCAGCAAAACGCTTCCCCAGAAAATAATGGCTGCCCAAAGGTTTACTTCCGCGCAGCTGCTCATGAGCCGCTTCCCATGCTGCCTGAAATCGCTCGCTCAGAACAGTCGCTGCACCAGGCGACGGTCCAGCCCCATGCCCGGCTGGGCTTTTGCCAAGCCATGCGTGCCGATGCCGGGTTCTCGGAATGCTGAAGCGCGCGCCGAAGGCCGGCGTGGTTAGCGACGCAATCGTCCATAAGATGATCTCCCCATTGCGGACGCGAGGAGGACAATGGTTCCCCCCGCCGCCTGCTGATCCCGAAGCGGATTCGAAAAAGTTCGGAAATTGGGCAGAAAATCGTTCGATGATCGTAGCACGCTTTTGATCGGCGCAGATAAGTGTTTCTTCGCATCTATGCGCTTGTTCTGAGCCTACGAGTTGGGCCTACGCGTTGGCAGGGAAAACCCGCCTCCGCGCCGCAAGCGCGGAGACCGGGGCTGAAGCGGGTCGTCATGATGTTGCGTCGGCGCCGCGCCGGTCTAGTCGCGCCGAATCGGCCACCAGCGCTGACGAATTCTTCGCTTAAGTGCTTTTGGATAATCGCGCGATTTGGGGCCGAGCGTTCCTTGTTCTTCTGCCGATCGATGCAACTGGCTGTCAGTGCGGAAGCACTGTCCGGTTCGACCGGGCTGTCCGCTCGAGAGGCCGCTTCGAGGTCGTTGATTTCGACAGCGCGCGAGCCGCGCTCTCGCGTCTCGACGAGCATCGCGACGTGAAGTTGCTGATAGCTGATTATGCCATGCCGGGGATGAACCGTATCGAGCTGGTCCAGCGCTTACGCGAACGCCTGCCCAGCCTCCCGGTCTTCGTTATCACCCCGGTTATGCCAATCCGCTGACGAGTGCGCACGGGCCGCGATTGCGAGGAGCGACGGGGCAACGGGCGGGGGTTCCGCTCACGCCCTAAAGGCGGACGTGGCGCGCTTGGGGCCGGCATGAGGGCGTGAGGCCTTATTCGTCGCCGATTGTTCGTTAGCTATTACGCAAGGTCGATCAATTTAAGGATCGGGTTGCGAACCGCCCAAGGCTTTTCGCCACCGCCGCATCAGCCGGCCGTCGAACGCATGGGACGTTTGAGAAGCAGCCGGGATGTGCTACCGCTGGGCCGCTGAGTAGAGGCGAAACCTGGGAAGCGGCAGATGAAATGCGTTGGCGTGATTGGTTTAGGTCTTGCATGGGCGCTTGCGATCGCGCCCGTGGCGGCGAAAGACCACGACAAGGGCAAACACGAATCCCCACAGGCTGAGCAGCAGCAGGGCCATTTCGACGAGCACGACCGCGCAGCGGTTCGCGGCTATTACGAAAATGCGGTTGGTCGCGGGCATTGTCCGCCCGGACTTGCCAAAAAGAACAACGGTTGCCTGCCGCCGGGCCAAGCGAAGAAGCTCTGGGCAGTCGGCCGGCCCCTGCCGCCCAGCGTGGTTTATGCGCCCGCGCCGCCGGCCCTCGTCGTTCAATTGACCCCGCCGCCCGTTGGCTATCGCTATATACAGGTCTCCGGAGACATTCTGCTGATCGCGGCGGGGTCCCGCATGGTGGCTGACGCGATTACCGATCTCGGCCGCTGACCGGGCCGCCCATCTCGCTGCCGCGCTCGGCAAGCCGACATGGATCCTCAATCGTTTCGATAGCTGCTGGCGCTGGCTCTTGGACCGGGACGACAGTCCTTGGTACCGGTCGGTCAAGCTTTACCGGCAAGACGAAGGCCAAAGCTGGGAACCGGTGCTCAGGCGGGCGGTCGCCGATCTGACGGAACTCGCGGTAAGCATCGCACGGGCGGATAAAGTACTTCCGCTACGAGGATCGCGTGGCCGGCAGATCGGCCCTTCCTAGCGCACAAGCTTCGTCAGATCGCCCGCCAGCCGCTGCAGCACCGGCTCCCAATTCTGGCTTT
>DASZLU010000142.1:0-3042 GCA_035552195.1 Allostellaceae bacterium
GCGGCGAGGCCGGTGAGGTCGCTGTCGGCGAACGACAGGATAGCGATATCGCCCGGCGACTGGCCGAGATCGACCGCTTCGACAAGCTCGTCGAGGCCGGTTGAACTCGTCGTCAACAAATGCATCGGCGAACTACCCGGTCAGCGCCTGCGTTACAGCAGCGCGATCCAAACCTTTCAGTCCGATCACCACCAGGCGGCCTTCACGCGGCTCGGCGGCCGCCCACGGCCGGTCATATTGATGCGACACCCGCGGACCGACCGCCTGCAGCAGAAGCCGCATCGGCTTGCCGGTCACCGCGGCAAAGCCTTTGACGCGCAGCACGTCGAAGCGCTCGGCAAGCGAGGCCACGCGGGCCGACAGCAGCGAGGGATTCTCGATCTCGCCGATCGGCACGACGAAAGAATCGAAATCGTCATGGTCGTGATCTTCTTCGAGATCGTGATGGGTGCGGCGGTTGGCGATATCGTCCTCGGTGCCGACGCCAAGTCCAAGGAGCAGGGCCTGATCGACCTTGCCGTCGGTCACGGTCAGCACTTTAACGCTGCGCGGCAGCGCGTTCGAAATCGTCGCCAATGCCTGATTGACGCCGGCTTCGTCGAGCAGGTCGCGCTTGTTGAGCACGACCAGGTCGGCGCAGGCGATTTGGTCCTCGAACACTTCTTCGACAGGATCGTCATGATCGAGCGCCGCGTCGGCACTGCGCTGGCGCGACAGCGCTTCGAGATCCTGCGCGACGCGGCCGTCGGCGAGCGCCGCGCCGTCAACGACGACGACGACGCCATCGACTGTGACCCGGCTCTTGATCGCCGGCCAGTGGAAGGCCTGCACCAGGGGCTTCGGCAGCGCCAAGCCCGAAGTCTCGATGACGATATGCTCGATGCCCTCTTTGGCGAGAAGCGCATCGAGCGCCGGCACGAATTCGTCGGCCACCGTGCAGCACAAACAGCCATTGGCGAGCTCGACGATATTCTCCTCCGGGCACGCGGCATCGCCGCAGCCCTTAAGGATCTCGCCGTCGATGCCGACGTCGCCGAATTCGTTGACGATAACGGCCAGGCGGCGGCCTTTCGCATTGGTCAGCACGTGACGGATCAGCGTCGTCTTTCCCGCGCCGAGAAAGCCGGTGACGATGGTGCAGGGGATGCGCGCAAGTTGGCCGTTGGTTGAGACGGTCATGCATCAGCCTCGTTGAAATCGATGGGAGGAACGCGTGCGATCAGGCCGCGCTTGAGGATGTCGGGCCGGCCGCGCCACGGCAGAATGCCGTCGCTCGCCGTGGCAAGAAGCTTGGCGCCGTCGACCAGCGCCTGCGCATTTTCAACATCGAGCCCGCCGAATACATAGGTCCAGGAGCCGTTGCAGCGCATCGCCGCGCTCGGCCCGCGGGTGCAATTGGCCAGGCAGCGCAGCCGGCGCACGTCGACGCCGCTGCCCTCTGCGGCGCGTTCGGTCGCTTCGGCAAGGAGCGTGCCCGGGCGCGGATCGCTTTCCAGCGTGTCGACGCGCTTGCAAGTGGTGCAGACATAGATTGTTGGCGTTTGGCTCATGGATATCGCCTCACGCCTCGCCGACCGTGGCTTTCAGGAAACTGAGCAATATTAAGTCCTCGCGTGGCCTGCCGTCGGCGCGAGCGAGGACCAAAAGACCTTAAGTCTCTTGGATCATCCATAGGTACACCCCGACCCATGTTTGTCGCGTCGACCCGACCGATGGCAGGTCTCCTGGCTCGCGGATCAGCGCCTCGTCCTGCCTTCCCGGCACTGGGCCAGTGGCGCTATGGAACGAGACTTCCCGCTCACAGTTGCGGGGGCAGCTGCGGATTTGGCAGGCCTTTTTGTGCTTGCCGCACCGCATTCCCTCTTCGCCCTCTCGCGAGGGACCATCGATAGGCTAGTGATAGATTTCGCCGGGCCGGGCTGTCAATCTGGCGGCCAGGTTCCGGCTGCACCGATACGGATCTCATGTCCAGCGCTGCGAAAATCACGCTCGTTCTCGGCGGCGCCCGTTCCGGCAAGAGCCGCTATGCGGAGAGCGTGATTGCGGCCCTGCCGCCGCCTTGGGCCTATATAGCGACGGCCGAAGCGGGCGACGCTGAAATGGCGGACCGCATCGCGGCGCATCGTGCGCGGCGCGGGCCGAACTGGAAGACCATCGAGGCGCCGCGCGATCTGCCTGCGGCTTTGAAGTCGGCGCAACGACCCGTGCTGGTCGATTGCTTGACGCTGTGGCTGTCGAATCTGATGCTGGCGAAAGCCGACATCGATGCTGAGACCGCGCTTCTGGAACAAGCTTTGGCGGCGGCGGCTGCGCCCGTGGTGCTGGTCGCCAACGAAGTCGGGTCGGGCATCGTGCCCGAACATCCGCTGGGACGGCGGTTTCGCGATTTGCAGGGCGTGCTCAATCAGCGTATCGCCGCACGGGCCGATCGCGTGATGCTGGTGGTCGCCGGCATACCGCTTGCGGTGAAGGGAACGCTGTGAGGTCATGAGATGACGGAAGCAACGGAAGACGCTGAGCGCCATCGCGCCAAAATGGCCAAGCGCAAAGCGGTGCAGGACGCCGAAGTCGCTGAAAAGATCATCGAGAAGGGGCTGCTCATCGTCCACACCGGCCCCGGCAAGGGCAAGTCGACGGCGGCCTTCGGTCTCACGCTGCGCATGCTCGGGCGCGGGCATCGGGTCGGCGTCGTGCAATTCATCAAAGGCGCCTGGCACACCGCGGAGCGCGATGCGCTGGCCAAATTCGGCGATCAGCTGGTGTGGCACACAATGGGCGAGGGTTTTACCTGGGAAACGCAGGATCGCACGCGCGACGTCGCCGCGGCCGAGCGCGCCTGGGCCAAGGCGTGCGAGCTGATCGAGGATCCAAGCTTCGCCATGATCGTGCTCGACGAGATCAACATCGCCCTGCGCTACGATTATTTGAATCTCGACAAGGTCATCGCCGCGCTGACGGCGCGGCGGCCGGGTCTGCATGTCGTTGTCACCGGCCGCAATGCCAAGCCGGAAATGATCGCGGCCGCCGATCTCGTCACCGAAA
>DASZLU010000143.1:0-9050 GCA_035552195.1 Allostellaceae bacterium
GACGGCTTCCAGGCGATCTGGGAGCACATCAACAAGCGGCCGATGCTCTATCCCAAGGGCCGCTATCCCGCGCCGATCATGATGGATCCGAAGAATTACGCCTGGACCGCAATCGAGGCGTCCACCGGCGTCGAGGAAAAGCTCCTCGGCGTCTTCACCGAGCGCAAGACCGAGGCGCGGTTCCTGCGTCTCGATGCCGGCGCGAGCTATTATGCCAAGGGCCGCGGCGTCTATTACGTGATCTCGGGCGCCGGCACGGCCGCCGATAACGATTATCGCGCCTTGTCGACGATCTATCTGAAGAAAGGCGAGCGCACGATGATCACGGCGACCGCCGCGACTGATATTTTCCTGTTCGGCCTGCCCGATCTCTCGGGCATGAAGCTCGGCCAGCTCAGCGGCGCTGCCGCACCGGACGAGCCGGAGACGGCCGAAGCCGCTGAATAAGTAACGGCGCCGAGCGAAAAGGCCGGCGCGATGTGGAAGAGGGAGGATGTTATGAAGATGAAACACGCGATCGGCGCGGCGCTGGCTTGTGCGCTCGCTTATGCGGCGCCGGCCAAGGCTGCGGACACGATCCAGATGGGCTTGCTCGGCGCGGCGAACGCGGTGGAGTGGCCTTATTACATCGGCCAGCACGAAAAATTCTTCGCCGATGCCGGCATCGATCTCCAGATCATCTATGTACCGTCGCCGGCGAGCCTCGTCCAGCAACTCTCCTCGGGCTCGCTCGATATTTGCGATATCGGCGCGGTCGAGCCGATTCACGGCGTGGCGCATGGCGCGCCGGTCGCGATCCTGCGTATTTCGGAAGCGGTTTCGCCGTACGACATCGTGGCGAAATCGTCCGTCAATTCGATCAAGGACCTTAAAGGCCACACCGTGGTCATTGGCGGACTCCTCGATATCAACCGTGTCTATCTCGAGCGTGTGTTGAAGGCCGTCGGGATCAAAGACAGCGATATCGACATCACCGTCGCGGGCAGCACCGCGGCGCGTTTCGCCGCGCTGAAATCGGGCAGCGCCGACGTCACCATGCTGGCGCCGCCGGTCAATTTCTTCGCCGAGAATGAAGGCTTCAAAAGCCTCGGGCTGATGATCGATTACACCGAGGACCTGCCCTTTGGCTCGACCGATGTCGCGCGCGCCTTTGCCGAGAAGCATCCCGACACGATCAAGCGCTTCATGACGGCGCTCGATAAGAGCTTTGCCTGGTTCAACGACAATTCGCATCGCGACGCATCGATCGACATTCTCGCGACCGAGATGAAGACCAACGATCGCGATTCCGTCGCCAAGAGCTACGACTATCTCCGCAAGATCGGCTTCTTCCCGAATGACGGCACGATCTCGCGCAAGCATATCGACACGCTGATGAACGAGATGGCGGCAATCGGCGACACCGATGGCAAGGTCCCGTTCGACAAGCTGGTGGTGCAGGGCGTTACCAAAGTCGGCGACTGAGCCATGTGTTCCATAGGAGCGTTTGGAATGCGGCTGCTCGGCGTCCTTGTGGCGCTCGCCGCCGGTTTAGTCGCGCCGACGGCGCAGGCGCTGCAGACGATCGAGACCGGCCTCATTGGCACGCCGCAAGCGGGCGGTTGGCCTTATTACATCGCCATTCATGAGGCCTTCTTCGCCGACGCCGGGGTTAGCCTCGATATCGTCTATGTGCCGACGGCATCGGGGCTGGTGCAGCAGCTCGCCGCGGGCTCGCTCGATGTCGTCAATATCGGCATCGTCGAGCCGATCCACGCGATCGCGCGTGGTGCGCCGGTGGCCATCGTGCGCGTCACCGGCAACGTGCCGCCTTACGAGGTCATCGGCCGGCCCGAGATCAAGACGATCCAGGATTTGAAAGGGCACACCGTCGTCATCGGCGGGCTGCTTGACATCAACCGCGTCTATCTCGAGCGTGTGCTGAAAGCGGGCGGGCTCAAGGATAGCGATATCGAGATCACGGTGATCGGTGCGACCGCCGGCCGCTACGCGGCGATCCAGTCGAACGCGGCGCAGGCGACGATGCTGGTGCCGCCGTTTAATTTCACCGCCATCTCGGCCGGCTTCACCAATCTCGGCACGATGACGAAATTCGCGAGCGATCTGCCGTTCGGCTCGACCGACGTATCGCTGGCTTTCGCCAAGGACCATCCCGACGCGATGATGGGGTTCCTGACGGCGCTCGATAAAGCCGTCGTGTGGTTCAACGATCCCGCCAATCATGCCGCCGCCGTCGATCTTCTCGACAAGGAAATGAAGGGCGCCAATCGTGATGGCGTCGAGAAGAGTTACCAGTTCTTCCACGAGATCGGCTATTTCCCGCCGGGTGCCAAAGTCTCGCGCCACAAGCTCAACACGCTGATGGATGATATGACCGCGATCGGCGATACCGACGGCAAGGTACCGTTCGACAAGCTGGTGCTGCCGAGCGTGACCCCGGTGGAGGATTAGCGATGCGCACGCAGCGTCTCGCAGCTTCTCTGCTGGCGCTGTGGCTGAGCGCGCCGATCGCCGGTGCCACCGAGAAATTCGAAGCAGGGCTGCTCGGCTCGCCGAATTCTGCCGGCTGGATCTGGTACATCGCCCAAGAGGAGGGCTTCTTCGCCAAGGCCAATCTCGAGCCCGATATCATTTACGTGCCGACGCCGTCCGGCTTGATGCAGCAATTGGCGGCCGGTTCGCTGGATACCGTCGAGATTGGCGTGGTCGAGCCGATCCACGCCATCGCACGCGGCGCGCCGGTCGCGATCGCGCGCATCATGGGCGCGGTGCCGCCTTATGAGATGGTCGCCAACGTCAAGACGGTGAAGGAGCTCAAGGGCAAGACCGTCGTCATCGGCGGCCTCCTCGACATCAACCGTGTCTATCTCAATCGCATCATGCTAGGCAACGGCCTCCACGACGGCGATTACGATATCACCACCGTCGGCAATACGCCGGGCCGCTTCGCCGCGCTGAAATCGGGCTCGGCCGACGCGACCATGGTGGCAGCGCCGTTCAATTTCTATGCGGAGAACGCGGGCTTCCACAATGTCGGCCTCATCCTCGATTACGCCCACGATCTGCCCTTCGGCTCGACCGACGTAACGCTCGCCTATGCCAAGGACAATCGCGACGCGCTGCTGCGGTTGCTCGACGTGCTCGAGGAGAGCAGCGTCTGGTTCAACGATACCAACAACCGCAACACGGCGATCGACGTGCTGCTCAAGGTGATGAAATCCGATCAGCGCGACGATGTCGCCAAGAGCTACGACTATATGCGCCGGATCGGCTATTTCGAGCCGAAGGGTGTCGTCTCGCGCAAAAGCATCGCCACGGTCGAGAAAGAAATGACCGCAATCGGCGACTCCGCCGAAAACGTGCCGTTCGAGAAACTGGTCCTGCCGGGGGTAACGAAGGTCGGCGATTAGGTCTCGCCCAGGATCTTCGCCGGCGTCGTGCGGGTGATCATCTCGCGATCGGCGTCGGTCAGGACCTTCGAGGCCTTCAAGGTCGCGAAAGGATCGCGCTCGCCGACCGGATAGTCGGTTCCGAAGACGATGCGATCGATGCCGACCTTGGCGATCAGCGCGTCAAGCACGTCCGCACCGTAGACGCAGGTGTCGTAATAAAAATCCCGCAGATACTCGCTGGGCAGTTTCGAGATGTTCACACGGCTGCCGGGGTTGTTCTCGTAATTGCGATCGAGCCGGCCCGAATAATGCGGCAGATAGCCGCCGCCATGCGCCATCACGATCTTCATGCCTGGGTATTTGTCCATCATCCCATCGAAGATCATCGAGACGAGGAATTTGGTTTCCTCGATCGGCTGGCCGATGCCGTTCCAGAGGAAATATTTCTGCAGCTTCATGTCCTGCACGCCATGCGGATGTACGAAGACCGGTAAGTTGCGGTCGTGGATAGCCTGCCAGAGCGGCGCGAATTTCGCATCGCCGAGATAATCGCCGCGGCAATTCGACGACACGCTGACGACCTTGGCGCCGAGCTTGTCGGTGGCGTATTCGAATTCCTTCAGCGCCAGTTTCATGTCTTGCAGCGGCATGGTGAAGCTGCCGATGAAGCGGTCGGGATATTTCTCGACCCACGACGCATTCATTTGGTTGGCGTGGCGATTCATCGCCGCGGCGTCCTCGGGCTCGGCCCAATCGGTGTTGCAGGAGACGGCGATCAACGAGATCACATGCTTGCTGATGCCGAACTTGTCCATATCGGCGACCTGCAACTCGGCGCTCTTCACCTTTTCCTGGACCTGATAGCGCCAGCCGTCTTCGGGCTTGGCCGGCGGGAATTCGTGCGTGCCGAAACCCGACATTACGTTATGCGGATTGCCCTTCACATAAACGGCGGGGTCGTTGAAGTGCACGTGAAAATCGACGATCGGTTTCTTCGCGTCGGCCAAGCCATCCTCCCCAAGCGTGTCATGACAACAATAAGAGGGCTGTCGCGAAACCGCCAGCGCCGCTTCAGTCGCCGAGTTGCACCTTCAGCACTTCCCAGGGCGGCACGACGCGCGATTTGCCGTCGGCATGGAAGCCGGGCAGGCGATGAATCTGCGAACCCGGGAAATAGAGGCAATCATCCGGCCCGATATCCGGCTCGTTGGGGAAGCTGATCCGCGGGTCGCTGATCAGCGTCCGGAACTTGCCGTCGTCGCCCATCATCAGCATCGCATTCTCAGTGAAAGCCGAGAAATAGATGCGGCCGCGCCTGTCGATGGTGAAGCCGGCGCAAGGCGGGATGCGTGCCACGTCCTCGATCTGCGCGCTGAGTTGCGCGTCGCTCATCGCCGGGTCGAGCAGGTATTTCGTCTCGATACAGCGCAGCACCGGGCCGAAAAGGCAGGTGAAATAGAGCCAGCGCCCGTCATTGCTGAATTCGAGCAGGTTGACGTTGACGATCGAGACCTGGCCATTGGCGCGGCGGAATTCCTGGCCGTCGATCACCGGCACGATCGAGCGATCGGCCTGGGTCTTCGGATCGCCGCGCAGCAGGATACGCGTCGCGCCGGTCTCCTGATCGAGGACGATAATCGCGCCGTGACCGGATTCAGTGATGAAGGCGTGCTTGCCGAGGACGCGCATATGGCCGAGCACCGAGCCTGGCGGCGCCACGCTCTCGTCCATCAGATAAGCCCGCACGACCTGGTTGGTGCGAAGATCGATCTTCACAACTTTTGCGCCGCCTTTCAGGCGGGGTTGGTGGTTAGGGGCGGCGTCGTCGACGGCCCAGAGATAGTTATCGGCATCGGCGCACACCGAATGCACGTTGACGAAATGCGTCCCCGGATCGAGACCTTCGCGCCACTCATTCCATTCATTGCCGGGGAAAGTGCGGAAGCTGCCGTCCGGCAGCGCTTCGGCGAGGCTTGGCGTCGGTGCGTGCATCCAGCGCGGGAAGCTTGAGAAGATGCGGCCGCTGGGCGACACGGCGACACCGTTGAGGATCGCGCTCTGCGACGCAGCAACGCGAATCAGTTGCGGTGATGCAGCCATTCTTCTCGTCCTCCCCAATCCTTATCGCCCGATCCTTGATCGGACGAGCGCGAGCCTAGCCTTTTCGCGCAGCAACTCAACGCATCGCCCGCGAGCATGGGCGGCATGCGCGCGGCGCCTCGCCTCGCTGCCGCCGGTCCTCTATAGTCGCCATCGGATCGTCGGACGAAATGGGGATGGGACGGCATGGCTGCGACTGCCATTGGTGATGTCGGCGCGGTAATCGACCGCAGTCGCGCTTTCCGTCCCGGCGAGATACCAGTGACGATCGCCGCGGCGCTTGTCAGCGCCGCACTTGCCACTCCAATGGTGTAAGAGACATGTCCGATTCAGTACCTGTATTGGTCATCGGCGCGGGGCCGGTGGGGCTGGCGCTGGCCGGC
The DNA here is from genome assembly GCA_035552195.1 of Allostellaceae bacterium. Taxonomy (GTDB): domain Bacteria; phylum Pseudomonadota; class Alphaproteobacteria; order ATCC43930; family CGMCC-115725; genus CAIKMD01. The sequence goes on from DASZLU010000143.1 coordinate 5,876, forward strand.
GATCTCGGCTGGCGCGGCCAGAAATGCCTGATCGTCGAGCAGGGCGACGGCTCGATCTATCAGCCGCGCATGGATTTCGTCGGGCCGCGCACGATGGAGTTCTGCCGCCGCTGGGGATTGGTCGATGCGGTCGAGCATTCGCCCTATCCACGCGACTATCCGCAAGACAATATGTATCTGACCGCCTTCAATGGCTACGAGCTCGGCCGCGAAGCGTTTCCGGCGATGCAGGACGAAGTTTGTCCGCCGCAAAGCCCGCAGCACCGCGAGCGCTGCCCGCAGAACATGTTCGACCCCATCCTGCTGCAATGGGCGCGCTCGATGCCGAGCGTCGAGCTGCGCTATCGCACCAAGCTGGTGAGCTTCACGCAGGACGATAACGGCGTCACGGCCGAGACCGAGAATCTCGACAGCGGCGAGCGCCGGACGATCCGCGCTCAATATCTCATCGGTTGCGACGGCGGCGCCAGCACCGTGCGCGAAGGCCTCGGCATCCCGATGTCGGGCAAAGGCGTCCTTACCTACACGACCAACGTCATCTTCCGCTGTGCCGATCTCGTGAAGATGCACGACAAGGGCAAAGCCTATCGCCATATCTTCGTCGGGCCGGAAGGCACTTGGGCGACGATCGTCGCGATCAACGGTCGCGAGAATTGGCGCCTGTCGATCATCGGCAATGCCGACAAGAAGATGCACACCGAAGCCGAAATCCGCGCCGTCATCCGCCGCGCCGCCGGTTTCGATTTCGATTATGAGATACTCAGCGTGCTGCCTTGGGTACGACGCGCCCTCGTTGCCAACGATTTCGGCAAGGGCCGGGTCTGGATCGCGGGCGATGCCGCGCATCTGACCTCGCCGACCGGCGGTTTCGGCATGAACATGGGCATCCAGGATTCGGTCGATCTGTCGTGGAAGCTCGATGCCTGCATCAACGGCTGGGGCGGGCCGCATCTTATGGCGAGCTATACGCCGGAGCGCCGGCCGGTCGCGATCCGCAATGTCGACGAGGCGACCGGCAATCTCGGCCGCATGCGCTCGCCGGGCGAGAACGACGCGCTGCTCGACGACACCCCTGCGGGCAAAGCGGTGCGCGATCGCCTCGGCAAGGAATTCACCGAGGCGATGACGCGCGAATGGCATACGCTCGGCATTCACCTCGGCTATCGTTACGATGATTCGCCGGTCATCGTGCCCGACGGCACGCCGAAGCCGCCGCTCGAAGTGATGACCTATGACCAGACGGCCCGGCCGGGCGCGCGTGCGCCGCATGTCTGGCTGAAAGACGGACGGTCGACGCTCGATCTTTACGGCAAGCGTTTCGTGTTGCTGCGTCTCGGGAAGAACGCGCCGATGGTCGATACGATCGTTGCCGCCGCGGAGCAGCGCCACGTGCCGCTCTCGGTGCTCGCGCTTGACGAGGACGCGGTGACGAGCGCCTATGAACGGAAGCTTGTCCTTGTACGTCCGGATGGTTTCGTTGCGTGGCGCGACGATCAACCGCCGGCCCAGCCGTTGCAGATGATCGACCGCGTTCGCGGCGCCGCTGCCTAAAGGGACGAGAGAGGAGGCGAGAGATGAATCTGACCGGAGCTACACCGCAAATTTTGCGCAACGCGGGCTCGCTCGAAGAGCTTTATCGCTCGCTCGCGACCGTCGACATGGGGCCGGGCTGGAACAAGCCGACGCCCTCGCTCTATCCTTCGCCGAAGAAGAAATTCCCCGCTGCGATCTGGCATTACCAGCAAGCAAAAGCTGCGCTCGATGCCGCCGGTCGCCTTATCAACACCGAACTGGCCGAGCGCCGCAATCTCATTCTCGCCAATGCCGGCGGCGGCAGCGATTACGCCACCTCGACCACGCTGGTCTCGGCCTATCAGATGATCATGCCTGGCGAGCATGCGCGCTCGCATCGTCACACGCCGAACGCGTTGCGTCTCATTGTCGATGCCGAGCCAGGGACCTACACGGTGGTCGACGGCGTGCGCCTCGAGATGATGCCGGGCGATGTGCTGCTGACGCCGAACTGGTGCTGGCACGGCCATGGGAACGACAGCAAGGCCAACGGCTATTGGCTCGATTTCCTCGACGTGCCGTTGGTGCATTTGCTCGAGCCGATGTTCTTCGAGGGCAATCCCGACGAATACGCGCCGGGCAAGCCGCCCGTCACGCCGTCGCCGGCGCATTTTTCGTGGGAAGACACCAAGAAGCGCCTTGCCGCAACGCAGCCCGATCCCAGCGGTTGCTTTGGCACGCAGATCGAGCTCGGCAGCCCGGCGCTGGCGACGACGGCGCTTCACATGATGAAGCTCGATGCCGGCAAGCCGACGAAGCCCTATCGCACGACTGCGAACAATCTTTATTCGCCGGTTTCGGGCGAGGGCGAGACCATCGTCGAAGGCAAGAGTTTCCCGTGGGAGCGCGGCGACATGCTGGTCGTGCCGTCCTGGCTCAGCCACTATCACCGCGCCAGTAAAGATGCGGTGCTGTTCCGCGTCACCGATACGCCGACGCTGGAAAAGCTCGGCTTCCTGCGCGACGAGTGCCCGGCGGCAAACGCTTAGTACAATAAACGTTATTGCGAGGAACGAAGCGACGAAGCAATCCGGAATTCTACGTGATGCCCTGGATCGCTTCGCATTGCTCGCAATGATGCCGTAACAAGAGGGAGTGAACCATGTCGAAGCCGACCCTGACTTTCGCCTGTGGCCTCTATGATCGCGTGTTGCCGCTCTATACCGGTGAGATCAAGCCCGTCGGGCTCGACGTGAATTTCCTCGCGATCAACAATCCGCGCGAGATTTTCGATCGCATGGGCGGCGGCCACGAGTTCGATGCGTCGGAATTCTCGAGCTCGGAATTCATCTCGGGCCTCAGCGCCGGCACCACGCCGTTCGTCGCGTTGCCATTTTTCCCGTCGCGTGTCTTCCGCCACAGTATGATCACGATCAACAAGCGCTCGGGGATCAAGTCGCCGAAGGATCTCGAAGGCAAGCGCGTCGGCACGCCGCTCTACACCCAGACGGCGGCGATCTTCATTCGCGGCATGCTGCAGCACGATCACGGCGTCGACATGTCGAAGATCCATTTCGTGCAAGGCGCGCTCAACCATGTCGGCAGCCACGGCCAGCCCTCGGCGCCGCCGCTGTTGAAGAAGGTCGATATCGAGATCGCCGAT
>DASZLU010000144.1:0-4540 GCA_035552195.1 Allostellaceae bacterium
CATGTCGACGAGTTTCGCTCGGTGCACAGTCTCGATAGCATTGCGGAACTGGTCAAAGCGTTAAGCAAGCCCGGCCCGCGCCGTCTCGAAGCGGCGTCCGCCTGGCGCGAAGCGGGGTAATCGAACATGGACGACAATCAGGAAATTCTCGACCAAGCCCAGAAATGGAAAGCCGAAGGCAAGGGCGTCGGCATCGCGACCGTGGTCACGACCTGGGGCTCCTCGCCCCGCCCGGTCGGCTCGAAGCTCGCCGTCGATGAGGACGGCCGGTTCCTCGGCTCGGTCTCGGGCGGCTGCGTCGAAGGCGCTGTGATCCACGAAGCGCAGGAATCGATCAAAGACGGCAAGCCGCGCCTCCTTTCCTTCGGCATCACCAACGAACAGGCCTGGGATGTCGGGCTCGCCTGCGGCGGCAAAATCCAGATCTTCGTGGAGCGGGCAGAATGAAACTCCAGTATATCGAACGTGCCGTTGCCGCGAGCCGCGCCGGCAAGCCGGCCGCGATTGCAACCAACCTCAAATCGGGTGAGCAAAGCCTGATCGAGGGCTCAGCGATCACCGGCAATCTCAAGATCGACGATGTCATACAGGCCGGTATCGGCCGCGCCCTTTCCGACGACAAAAGCACGACCCTGGAAACGCCGAATGGGCCGGTCTTCGTCGAGGTTTTCAACCCGCCGCTGCGCTGCTTCATCGTCGGCGCGGTGCATATCGCGCAACCGCTTGCCCGCATGTCGGCCGAGCTCGGCTTCAAGGTGACGGTGATCGATCCGCGCACCGCTTTCGCGACGGACGAGCGTTTCCCCGAAATCGAGCTGTCGACGGAGTGGCCGGACGAGGCGTTGTCGCGACTCAAGCCCGATAAGCGCAGCGTCATCATCACCCTCACCCACGATCCGAAGCTCGACGATCCGGCGCTGATCGAAGCCCTTAAATCGGGCGCCTTCTTCGTCGGCGCGCTCGGCTCGCGGAAGACCCACGCCGCGCGGTTGAAGCGGCTCGGCGAACAGGGCTTCCAGCAAGCCGATCTCGACCGCATCCATGGGCCTGTCGGCCTCAATATCGGTGCGATCTCGCCGCCTGAGATGGCGATCTCGATGCTCGCCCAGGTGATCGCGGTGCTGCGCGCCGATCGTTTGAAAGAGCGCGAAGCGGCATGAAATTCGGCGAGACGCCGCTGGCCGAGGCGCAGGGGGCGATCCTCGCCCATAGCGTCAAGCTCGGCGCGCGCGCGCTCAAGAAGGGCCGCACGATCACCGGCGAGGATATCGCCGCGCTCAAAGCCGCCGGCAAGACCAGTGTCATCGCCGCACGGCTCGAGCCGGGCGACGTCATCGAGAACGAGGCCGCCGACCGCGTCGCCGCGGCTCTTACATGTTCCGGTGTTTCGATCGCACCGGCCTTCACCGGGCGCGCCAATTTCTATGCCGAGACCGCCGGGCTCTGCCTGATCGACCGCGCCGCGATCGATCAGTTCAATCTGATCGATGAATCGATCACCATTGCGACCATCGAACCGTCAAGCATCGTCGAACCGAAGCAGATGATCGCGACGGTGAAGATCATCCCCTTCGCCGTGCGCACCGAGGCGCTCGATGCCGGAATCGCCGCGATCGCGGACAAGAAGCTGTTCCAGGTCGTGCCCTTCAAGCCGCACCGCACAGCGCTTATTCAAACCACCCTGCCCGGGCTCAAGGACAGCATCCTCGACAAGACGGTCGAAACCACCCGCGACCGGCTCGCCGAATTCGGCAGCACCCTCGATTGGGAAAAGCGCTGCCCGCATGACCCGGCGGCGCTCGCCCCGATCATCGACGAAATGCTCAAAGCCGGGGCGCAACTCGTGCTGGTCGCCGGGGCTTCGGCAATCCTCGACCGGCGCGACGTCATTCCTGCCGCGGTCACCGACCTCGGCGGCGCGATCGAGCATTTCGGCATGCCGGTCGATCCGGGCAATCTGCTGCTTATGGCACGGCTTCGCGACACGCCGATCCTCGGCCTGCCCGGCTGCGCCCGCTCGCCCAAAGTCAACGGCTTCGACTGGGTGCTGTGGCGCGTGCTCGCCGGCCTGCCGGTCGGCGCCGACGCGATCCGGCGGATGGGCGTCGGCGGGTTGCTCTCGGAGATCGGTTTACGGCCACTGCCGCGCGCCCGGGCCGGCGGACCGCCGAAGGGCGATACGCCCAAGCAGCCACAGCGCGCCAAGATCGCCGGCATCATCCTCGCCGCCGGGCGCTCGTCGCGCATGGGCGCCATGAACAAGCTGCTGATCCCGATTGAGGGCAAGCCGATGGTGCGCCGCGCCGCCGAGGCGGTGCTGGCGGCGCAGCTGGCACCGGTCGTCGTGGTCACTGGCCATCAGCAAGAGCTGGTGGAGGAAGCACTTAAGGGACTGCCCGTTATTTTCCTGAATAACAAAGATTTTGCGGCCGGCATGTCGACCTCGCTGCGGGTCGGGCTCGATGCCCTGCCGGCGCAAAGCGACGGCGCCCTGGTGGCGCTTGGCGACATGCCGCTGATCACCGCCGCCGAGATCGGCCAGCTCGTGAACGCCTTCAATCCGGTCGAAGGCCGCGCCATTGTCGTCCCGACGCGGCGAGGCAAGCGCGGCAATCCGGTGCTCTGGGCGCGGCGCTTCTTCGACGAGATGACGGCAGCCGGTGGCGATATCGGCGCGCGCCACCTGTTCGACACCTATCCGGAGGCGATCGTGGAGGTCGAGATGGCCGGCGACGCGGTTCTAACCGACATCGACACGCCCCAGGCCCTCGCCCGCCTCGCTGCTGCCAAAATCGACGCGTAGTTACTTTTTTTGTTTGGCGAGTGAATAAAGCGGCAAACCGAGGCGTTGTCGGTTTGGCCACAACAAAAACATTTGGAGGGCCCGCACATGACCACGTTGATTGGAACCGTTACGCTTGCCGGGACCGTTTTCGGCGCCCTGATTGGCCAAATCGCCACCGGTGCCGAGTTTGCCGGCGTCATCATCGCCTCGCTCGTGCTCATCACTATGCGCGATGTGCGAGACTGAAAATCTTTTAATTTTCAGTACACTAATCTATTTTTCTAATCCTTTACCGCACGTAGTCAGCCGCCACGGTTTCATCCGCTGGCGGCTTTGACACGACCGCGCTGAACACCGGCGTCAGGACCAGCGCAACCAGGAAATTCAAAACCACGGTGTAGAGCGCGGTGTAGCCCGGGAATGACCAGCCGCCGACCGCCAACGGATAGGTCGCGCTGAAATTGTTGGCAGCGGCAATCCACGTACCGGAGACCGTGCCGACCGCCCAGCCGCAGAGCAGCGCCCAATCGTTCAGCTTGCGGGTGAAGAGCCCGAGGATCACCGCGGGAAAGGTCTGGATGATCCAGATGCCGCCCAGGAGCTGGAGCTGGATGGCGTATTGCAGCGGCAGGAACAGGATGAAGACCAACGCCCCGATCTTGACGATCAGCGACACCCATTTCGCGATCTGCGCCTCGTCCCGGCCTGAGACGTTGGGGTTGATGAATTCCCGGTGGATGTTGCGGGCATAGAGATTGGCCGAGGCGATCGACATGATCGCCGCCGGCACCAGCGCGCCGATGCCGATCGCGGCGAAGGCAATACCGACGAACCACGACGGAAACGCCCAGAGCATGATCGCCGGCGCGGCGAAATTCGCTTTGTACTGGGCGAAGCCCGGCGCGAATTGCGGCAGCTTGTCGATCCCCGCCGCGATCACGAAGAAGCCAAGCAAGGTCAGCAGGCCGAGCATCAGCGAATAGGCCGGCAGGATCGCCGCGTTGCGCCGCACCGCATGCGCGCTGTTTGCGCTGAGGATGCCGGTCATCGAATGCGGATAAAGGAAGAGCGCCAGCGCCGAGCCGAGGGCCAGGGTCGCATAGGCGGTGTAGGAGCCCGTACTGTTCGCGGGCGGCGGCGCCAAGAGCAGCTTGGCCTGGGGAATGGCGGCGAAAATCTTGCCGAAGCCGCCGAGCTCGATCGGGATCACGATGATCGCGGCCAGAGCCGTCACGTAGATCAGCAGATCCTTCACGATCGCGATCGAGGCCGGGGCGCGCAACCCGCTGGTATAGGTGAAGGCGGCGAGGATCAGGAAAGCGATGATCAGCGGGATTTCGCTGACGAAGCCGGTACCCCAAACGCCCATGCCGCCGATGACGACCTCGAGCCCAACGAGCTGCAACGCGATATAGGGCAAGGTCGCGATAAGACCGCTCAGCGTGACGGCGAGCGCCAGCCAGCGATTGCCGAACCGGCCGCGCACGAAATCCGCCGCGGTGATGTAGCCGTGGTTATGACAGACCTGCCACATGCGCGGGAAAGCGACGAAGAGCAGCGGATAGATCAGGATCGTATAGGGAATGGCGAAGAACGCGACCGCCCCCGCGCCGTAAGCCAGCGCCGGGACTGCGACGAAGGTGTAGGCGGTGTAGAGGTCGCCGCCGACCAGGAACCAGGTGACGACGGTGCCGAAGCGGCGCCCGCCGAGGCCCCATTCGTGCAGCAGGTCGAGGTCGCCCTTGCGCCAGTGCG
>DASZLU010000145.1:0-73180 GCA_035552195.1 Allostellaceae bacterium
CCAGATCAGGATTCCGCCGAGCAGGATGGCCGCCGCGATCATGCTGTGGCGCATCTCGCCTTTCTGCTTGAGCTGCCAGGCGAGGATGCACCCGAGCACGCCGAAGCCGAGCGGGATGAAGGTTGCTGTGAAGCCAACGAAGAACGATAGAAAGACAATGCCGGCGCAGAGATAGGCCCACATGATTTGATTGAGTCGCTCGGAGCGTGCCCGGCGCGCTGCTTTCTGTTCGTCGGCACTCGAAGGTGCTGCTTCGTTATCGCGTGTCATGGGGCCTGTGTCGTTGCTGAAGCGTGATGCGGCGACCAAAGTCGGTCGCCCTGCCAGTCGCGCACCGTCGCGACGGTGATGATATTGCCGGGATCGAGCCACACGGCATACCCTCCATTCTGATAGGTGTCGATGCGGTCGATTACGTGCGCGGCGTGGCAGGCGCGATGGGCCGCCACCGGCGCAACGATAAGATCGGCGCTGCGGCAATCCTCGGCGAGCGCCGCGCCATCGCGGATCAACGCCACTGTCTCGCTGCGGCGGCGATAGAAACAGCCTTGGCTGTCGCATACGAGCGCACCGTTATCGGCGCTTCCGCTCGCCGGCCAGATCGGGCCGAGCTGCGCCGCCGCACGCCGTGTCCAAGTATCGGCGACCACCGCCTCGCCGCGCGTAGCCGAAGGCAGATAGTTGCCGTCGTCCGCACGCACCGCGATCAATCGCATGTCGCCAGCGATCAGCAGATCCGGCGGCCTCGTCACCGCGATATTGGCGATGCCGAGCGCGATTAACACCAAGCCCCACCACCGCCAGCGACCGAGCCAGATGCAAAACCACAGCCCGCCCATGCCGATCAGGGCCAGCGCCAGGCTCGACGGGCTCGGTAACTGCATCACCGCGCCGGGCCATGACGTCACGGTGTGGCCGACCCATGAGATCGCATCGATGCCCCAGGACATCGGCACCAGCGCCAGCTTTTCGATGCCGAAGGGCATCATCAAGCACGAGGCGATCGCCCAAGGCATCACCCAGAATCCGGCGATCGGAACCGCGATCGCGTTGGCGATCACCGAATAAAGCGGAAAGCGATTGAAGTGATAGATTGTGAACGGCGCGGTCGCGAGTGTCGTCACGATCGTCGTGAAAGCGAGGCCCAGCACGTACAGTCCGAAACGCTTGACCGGACCAGCGCCGCGATGCCACGCGCTGAGCTGCGGCCGCATCGTCTCGTAAAAGGCGATGATGCAAGAGACGGCGGCGAAGGACATCTGAAAGCTCGGCCCCGTGGCCGCGTCGGGCGTCATCAGCATCACGACCACCGCAGCGAGCGCGATGGCGCGCGCCGAGACGCTGACGCGATCGACGAGGATCGCGAGCAGCACCAGTCCGATCATCACGAAAGCGCGGCGCGAGGAGACGGTTGCGCCCGACAACAGCATATAGATGAACACCACTCCCAAAGCACCCGACGCAGCCCATTTCTTGGTCGAGTAGTTGAGCGCGATCGCCGGGATCAATGCGAACAGCGCGCGCAACGCGAAGAACGCCGCGCCTGCGGCCATGCCCATATGCAAGCCCGCGATGACGAGGATATGCGCAAGCCCCGCATCGCGAAACGCGCCTGCATCGTCGGGGGAGATGTCATGTGTCTGGCCGGCGATGATCGCCGCGGCGATCGCGCCGGAACGCTCGGGCAATGCGACACGAATGCGCTGCGTCACCGCCGTGCGCAACGCTTCGACCGCGTGACGCCACCATGAAATGCTTTCGCCCGCCGGCGGATCGATGGTCTTCGGCGCGCCGAGCGCGTAGCCGACTGCCCCCAGCCGCTGGAACCAGGCCGCGCGCTGGAAATCGTAAGCGCCCGGTGTCGACGGCGCCGGCGGCGGCATCAGCATCGCGCGGAGAGTCAGCCAATCGCCGGGCACGACACCGCCATCGCCTTTGCGCAGCCGCACACGCAAGCGCGCTGGCATGCGATCGCCACCGAGATCCCCGACGTGACTGGGCGCGATCACCAGTCGCGCGCCTTCCGGCAACGGATCGACCGACACCAGCCGACCGGTAATCTCGACCGGACCGAGGCGTCGATCGAGCACAGGCGCCGCGACCCACCACGCCTCGAATTGCGCCGCGGCAAAACCGAGTGCGACCGCGATGATCGCACTGCATGGAATAACCCATCGCGCCAAGCGCCACGCAAGCAGGGAAATGATGCTGACCGCAGCCAGGGCCACGCCACCAATCCAACGCGCCGGCTCGTGATCGAGCATGAAAAAGATCGCGATGCCACCGCCCATCAGCACCGGCAGCCACAACGGCCAGCGTTCGCGCTCGGCCAATAGGCGTTCGCTTAGCGCGGCGATGAAAGTGCGGCGCGGTTCGAGGGCGATATCGCCGACAGTAGCCATGTGCCGGATTGTAGCCAACCCCGCGATTTCCGCTAACCCGGGTGAACTCTCGGCGTTATCGGGCATTAAGTGAGCAACAATGCTGGAGGAAAGCCGATGACGCGCGCGCTCGCCCTGCCCTGCCTATTGCTGCTCGCTTCCTGCAGCGGCCTTACCCCCGTCGAGACCCAGGGTACAGCGTTCCAGAATCCGCAAACCGGCCAAATCGTCACCGAATGCGGCCCGATGCAGGGCTTCGAGGACGCGATCGACGAAGCCCAAAAGGGCTGCACCGATTCCTACAAATCCGCCGGCTGGCGGCCCGCACTGGCCCGGTGACGCGTTAGGCCAAACACGACCGCGCGGCCGGAATGACCAGACCGGGCTGATGTGCTAAAGCGCGGACGATGAGTGTCACCGTCCGCTTCGCGCCTTCGCCCACTGGCTTCCTGCATATCGGCGGCGCGCGTACCGCTTTATTCAACTGGCTATTCGCCAAGCATCATGGCGGTCGCTTCCGCCTGCGTATCGAAGACACGGACCGTGCGCGCTCAACCCACGAAGCGGTTGACGCGATCATCGACGGCATGCGCTGGCTCGAGCTCGATTGGGACGGCGAGATCGTCTTCCAGGCGCAGCAAGCCGCGCGTCACTCCGAGATCGCGCGCCAATTGCTCGCCTCCGGCAGCGCTTATTACTGCTTCTGCACGCCGGCCGAGCTCGATGCGATGCGCGAGAAAGCGCGCGCCGAGGGACGCTCCGTGCGCTACGACGGCACCTGGCGCGATCGCGATCCCGAGACGGCGCCGGCGGGCGTGCCGCCGGTCATTCGTCTCAAAGCGCCGCAGACCGGCGAGACCATCATCGAGGATCGCGTGCAAGGCCGCGTCACCGTGGCCAATGAGCAGCTCGACGACCTCATCATCCTGCGCGCCGACGGCACGCCGACCTACAATCTCTCCGTTGTCGTCGACGACCACGACATGGAGATCACGCATGTCATCCGCGGCGACGATCATTTCAACAACGCATTCCGCCAGACACAGATCTATCGCGCGCTCGGCTGGGACGTTCCGGTCTTTGCCCATGTGCCGCTGATCCACGGGCCGGACGGCGCCAAGCTCTCAAAACGGCATGGCGCGCTTGGTGTCGACGCCTATCGCGACATGGGCTACCTACCGGCGGCTTTGCGCAACTATCTGCTCCGTCTCGGCTGGAGCCACGGCGATGACGAGATCATCTCGACCGCGCAGGCGATCGAATGGTTCGAACTCGATAGTGTCGGCCGCGCGCCGGCGCGCTTCGATTTCGTCAAGCTCGCCAATCTCAACGGCCATTACATCCGCGAAACCGACAACAAGCAGCTCGTTGCCCTCGCCGCGCCGTTCATCGAGAAGAACTTGTCGCGCGCACTGAACGACGACGAGCGCGCACGACTGGTCGCGGCGATGCCGGGCCTCAAGCCGCGCGCCAAGACCCTGGTCGAGTTGGCAAGCGCCGCGCACTTCTATGTGGCGCCGCGCCCGCTTCCCGTCGACGACAAGGCGAAGGCGCAGCTCGCGCAGGCCAAGGCGCTGATCGGCCCGCTCAGCCAAGCGCTCGCGAGCGCGGACTGGGAGGCTGCCGCGCTCGAGGCGGCGGTGCGCAACTTTGCCGAAACGCAGGGGCTTAAATTGGGTCAGGCAGCACAACCCTTGCGCGCCGCCCTGACCGGCAGCACCGCCTCACCGCCGATTTTCGACGTGATGGCCGTGCTTGGCCGTACCGAAAGCCTGGCGCGTCTCGCAGATGCGGCAACCGCGTAAGCGGCGAATTGCCAAATAGTAGGCTGCCCTCTATTCTGATTAGGGATCGGGGTTTTGCGCCGCAGCATGCGGTAATAGGAGGCCGGGGAATGGACAAGAAAACAACCAACCGCAAGACCGTCACCGTCACGGACAACGTCACCGGCAAGTCGACCGATCTGCCGTTGCTCGACGGGACGATCGGCCCGCAGGTCATGGATATTCGTAAGCTCTACAACGACCTCGGACACTTCACCTTCGATCCGGGCTTCACCGCGACCGGCAGCTGCGAATCGAAGATCACCTATATCGACGGCGACAAAGGCGAACTGCTCTATCGCGGCTATCCGATCGAACAATTGGCCGATAAGAGCGACTTCATGGAGGTCTGCTACCTCCTGCTCTACGGCGAGTTGCCGAGCCGCGATCAAAAAGACAATTTCGTCCGCACCGTCACGCACCACACCATGGTGCATGAGCAGCTGTCGCGGTTCTTCTCGGGCTTCCGTCGCGACGCACATCCGATGGCCGTGATGTGCGGCGTCGTCGGCGCGCTTTCCGCCTTCTATCACGACTCGACCGACATCTCCGATCCGCACCAGCGGATGGTTGCCTCGCACCGCCTCATCGCGAAGATGCCGACGATCGCGGCGATGACCTACAAATACGCCCTCGGCCAGCCGTTCGTGTATCCGAAGAACGCACTCGATTACGCCGAGAACTTCCTGCACATGACCTTCGCCGTGCCGTGCGAGGAATCGAAGGTCAGCCCGACCCTCGCCAAGGCGATGGACAAGATCTTCATCCTCCATGCCGATCACGAGCAGAACGCCTCGACTTCGACCGTGCGTCTCGCCGGCTCGTCGGGCGCCAACCCGTTCGCGTGTATCGCCGCCGGGATCGCCTCGCTCTGGGGCCCGGCGCATGGCGGCGCCAACGAAGCCGTGCTGAAGATGCTGATGGAGATCGGTCACAAGGACCGCATCCCCGAATTCGTCAAACGCGCGAAGGACAAGAACGACAATTTCATGCTGATGGGCTTCGGCCATCGCGTGTACAAGAATTTCGATCCGCGCGCGAAGGTGTTGCGCGAAGCTTGCCATGAGGTGCTCGACGAACTCGGCATCCGCGACGAGCCTTTGCTCGATCTCGCGATGGAGCTCGAACGCATTGCTCTGCAAGACGACTACTTCATCGAGAAAAAGCTCTACCCGAACGTCGATTTCTATTCGGGCATCATTCTGAAGGCGATGGGCTTCCCCACCTCGATGTTCACCGTGTTGTTCGCGATCGCCCGGACGGTCGGCTGGGTCGCGCAATGGAACGAGATGATCGAAGATCCCACGCAAAAGATCGGACGGCCGCGTCAGCTCTATACGGGGCCGACGCAACGGAACTACGTCCCGATCAATCAGCGTGGCTGATCCCAGCCGCGAGCCCGGCGCGCCGGCGCAGGCCCCTTCGGGCCGCGCCGGCGTCTGGCTGCGTGCTGGCCGGCCGCCACGTCCGGCGAACGACAATCGATTTCCTCGCCTCAAGCAACTTGCCCGCCTGACGCCGCTCCTCGTGGCGATCGCGCTCCTCGCCTGGGCGCTGATCCACGCGTTCCGCGCCTTCTAGAGGCCTACCCTTCGCGGGCAAGCTTTACGCCCCGTTAACCATAATCGCCTAGCGTTCGGGAGCATGACGGTCCCGAACAATCCTTTTCCGGCGCTGGCGCGTGCGGTCGACCCTGCGGTCGTGCGCAGCATCCGCCAGGCGAGCCAATCGACCTCAGCCGATTTCGGTCTGCTGATGGCCCAGGCGCAGCGGGAAAGCGGCTTCCGCGCCGATGCCAAGTCCTCGACCAGCAGCGCCGCCGGCCTCTTCCAGTTCGTTGATTCCACTTGGCTCGATATGGTCCATCGCTTCGGCGACAAATACGGCGTCGGCGACCTTGCCCAGCAGATCACGCAGACCGGCAGCGGCAAACTTACCGTCTCGGACGCGAGCATTAAGCAAAAGATTCTCGATCTGCGCCAGGACCCGACGATCTCGGCCAATCTCGCGGCGGAATACGTCAAGCAGAACCAGAGCGAGATGGAGCAGGCGCTGGGCCGGCCGCTATCGCGCGGCGATCTCTACATGGCGCATTTCCTCGGCGCCGGCGGCGCCACGCAATTCCTCAAGGCGCTCGACAGCAAGGGCGGCACACCTGCCGCCCAATTGTTGCCGGATGCCGCTGCCGCCAATCCCAGCATCTTCTACGATGGCGCGGGCCACGCCAAATCGGTGCGCGATATCTATCAATCCGTCGCGTCCAAGATCGAGAAGGACGCCGACGCCTTTGCCGGCGACGCACCGATGATGGCATCTGCGTCATCCACTGCGCCGAGCAAAGCTTTCACCATTGCCTCGGTGGCCGAGACACTCGGCCTCAAAGACGTCGCGTCCGCTCTCGGCGCTGGATCAGCCACGGGTTCCGGTTCAAGCGCAGGCTTCTCTTCGCTCGGTCATACCGTCGACTTCTCGGGCGTGAAGCTATCGGCGCCGATGATTCAGATGCTCAACGTCGTCGCACTCGCGGCACTCAAAATGACCGACGACAACGGCGACGCTCGGCCCGCGTCGCACGCTCCTGCTCCAGCCCGCCCGGCCGCCGCGCGCGCCGAGCACTCGACCTAAATTTCTCAGCATTTTCCGGCGACGGAAACGCGGGGGCTCAGATTGACCCGCGCGGGGCTCGCTTCTATTGTGCGGAACCTTCGCAAGAGCCCGTCGCTCAGCCGGTAGAGCAATCGATTTCGCAGGAAGTCAGTTCGCTCTTAAGTCGTTGATCGGGCTCGCTTCTAGGCGGGCCGGTAGCTCAGTGGTAGAGCAATCGACTTTTAATCGATAGGCCGAGGGTTCGACCCCCTCCCGGCCCACCAACCTTCGCTCGCGCAGCGGGGGAAGGTTGTCCTCCGAAGCCCATGGTGCGAAGCAGGTCTGTTCCCGCGACCTTCGCGCGAAGGCGCGCCGTAAGGCGACGGGCGAAGGCGGACCGGGCCCGCGCTGCGGCTGGCACGCCAGCCATACTCCCGAACAAAAGTCCCCTTGCCACGCCATTGTCCTTGCTGACCTTGGCTTGAGTTTGCGACATTGGCTCGTTGCTGGTTCAGATCCCCAAAGGACGGACGGTGTAGCATGAAAGCACGGCTGGCCTTAGTCGCCGCTCTCGCGGGCATCGGCGCCCTTGCCGTCATTCTATCGCAAACCGGGTTTCATCCCATCGCAGCCGCCCATGCCGAATGCGAGCCCGGCACGCGTATCGATAAGACGACGGCTGACCAGATCCGCGCTCGCCTGATCAAATCTGGTTATAAAAACCCGCTTCACCTGCGCAAAGGCTGCGACAACACTTGGCACGGCATCGCCACGAAGGGCGATGCCCAGATCAGTGTCGCGGTCACCGCGGATGGGCACATCGTCGAGGAAGGCG
The DNA here is from genome assembly GCA_035552195.1 of Allostellaceae bacterium. GTDB lineage: Bacteria > Pseudomonadota > Alphaproteobacteria > ATCC43930 > CGMCC-115725 > CAIKMD01. Next base: position 7,626 of record DASZLU010000145.1, read on the forward strand.
ATTGAACATGCGGCTCGTCCCCGTTTCTCGCTTCGTTGCTTTACTTCTGCTGACCGCGCTCGCGGCCTGCACGGGCTCGAGCCTCAATCAGCCGCGCAGCTATCTCGTCTATTTCGACAACGACAGCGCGACGCTGACGCCCGACGCTCAGCGGATCATCGGTACGATCGTGACAGGCATCAAAGACACCTCGCCGTCTAAAGTCGCGATCGCCGGCCGCGCCGACGGCAGCACCGCCCATGACGCGACGCTCGCCGATCAGCGCGCCGTCGCTGTGATGCAGGCGCTGACCCAGCAAGGCGTTTCCGCGAGCAAGCTCGAGAAAGAAGCCGATGCTCCCCCGAGCGGCGTCAACGGCGTCGCTGCGCATCAGGTCGTCGTCACGCTCGTGCCGTGATCGAAGTTCCGTGGCGGGTGCCGGGCGGCGCACGTGAGCGGCGCCCTCATGAGCGACGTCTCGTATGAATATGAATAATGCGGGCGAGATCGCTGCGCCGCGCGAAGGCTTCGACGGGCTCGTCGACCTTTATGTCGCTTTCATGCAGATCAGCCTCTCGGGTTTCGGCGGCGCGATCAATTGGGCTCATCAAGCGCTCGTGACGCAGCGCCGCTGGATGAATGACGAGGATTTCACCGAAACGCTGAGCCTCTGCCAATTCCTGCCCGGCCCGAACATCGTCAATTTTGCTATGTGCCTGGGTCAGCGCCAGCATGGGCTTTCCGGGTCCCTCGCCGCGCTCGCCGGGGTCTTCTCGGTGCCGCTTCTCATCTTCATCCTCCTCGGCTTTCTCTATTCCGAATTCGGTCAGATCGCTTTCATTCATGGCTTCCTGAGCGGCATCTCCGCAGCCGCCGCGGGCTTCATCATCGCGATCGGCGTCAGGCTCGCGCAGCCGCATCGGCGGCGCCCGGTGTCGATGCTGGTCGGCGCCGCCGCATTTCTCGGCGTCGGCATTTTGCGTTTTCCACTGGTCGACGTGATGCTCGTGCTTGCGCCGCTCAGCGTCGCTATTGCATGGTGGCGTCAATCGTGAACGGGCCAATCGTGGAAGACCGGACGTGAATACCGGCAGCGTCCTCTGGCAGATGGCGGCGCGTTTCGCGCTGTTGTCGCTCCTCTCCTTCGGCGGCGTGAATGTCATTCTGCCTGACGCGCATCGTTTCGTCGTCGACACGCAGCATTGGCTGACGGATCAACAATTCGCCGATTTCTTCGCCATCGCGCAGGCGGCGCCGGGACCTAATTTCCTGCTTTTCGCGCTCATCGGCTGGCATGTCGCGGGCGTACTCGGCGCCATCACCGCGACGCTCGCGGTGATCGTTCCGGCGGGCACGCTGGCTTTCCTCGTTGGCGGCCTCTGGCACCGTTTCCGCAACGCGCCATGGCGCCGCGCGATGCAGACGGGCCTCGCGCCGGTTACCATCGGCCTGATCTTTTCCTCCGCTTTGGTCTTGAGCGTCGCCGCCGATCACGATTACCTGACCTTCGCGGTCACGGTCATCACGGCAGTGGTCGCGCTCGGCACCAAGTTCAATCCACTCTGGCTCTTTCTCGCTGCCGGCGTGCTCGGCATCTTCGTGATGAGTTAAAGGAGAAAACGCGATGGACACGCTTATACCGCTTGCCGAAAAAGCCGCCGCGTTGCTGCGCGTCAAGAAGCAGCGCATCGCCATCGCGGAATCGTCGACCGGTGGGCTGATAGCCAGCGCGCTGCTCGGCATGCCCGGCGCTTCGGATTACTTCCTCGGTGGCGCCGTCGTCTATACGGTTAAGTCGCGTCTCGTCTTTCTCGGCCTTGGTGAGGCCGACCTCGCTGGCCTGCGGCCATCGACTGAGGCTTACGCATTGCTCGCCGCGCGGCGCGTGCGCGAGCGCTTCGAGGCCGATTGGGCGATCGGCGAGACCGGCGCCGCCGGGCCGACCGGCAATCGCTACGGCGACGCACCCGGTCATAGCTGCATCGCAATCGTCGGTGCGACGGAGCGCGCCGTCACCATCGAGACGCGGCAGAGCGATCGCATCGGGAATATGCGCACCTTCGCGGCCGCCGCGCTGAAGCTTCTCGCCGAAACCTTGGCGTGACGCGTCGGGGCCTACTGTGTCGGGGGCGTGACGCGTTAAACTGCGGCGTTCGTCGTTTTCTTCAACAATTCGCGCGATGCCGGATTGTCCATGCCGCGCATCGTGCGGCTCCTGATGCGCCAGCCTTCCGGCGTGCGCTGCAACTCCCACCGATTGGCGGAGAGGCGCAGCACCCGAAAGCCTTTCGATGTGCCATGCGCCGAAAGCTCGAAAGGCTTGCCATCAGGATCAGCGGCGAGGATCTGGAGATAAGAGGTCGCGACTGCGCGATCACCGTCGATCGCGATATGTGGCAGACCAGCGAAGTGGCAGATGCCCTGACGCTGCGCTTCGGTGAAGCCCGGCGTATTGAGCACGCCGATCATCGATTCATAGGGTTTGGGCTGCCCGGCCGCATCGACGGTACCGTCCGCGAGCCAGAAGGATTCGGCAAAATCATGCGATGCGCTGTCGGCACCCGGCGGATGCGCGGCGACGAGATTGAGTATCTCGAGCCGATCTTCGATCGCCTGTATGCGCTGCTCGAGGCTGCGGTTTTTGCTCGCGTCGGTCATATCCTCTCCCTCCTGATCTTTTGTCCTCTGATCCCCTAGAGGCCGCGACATTATAGCGTTATCGCCACTGGTGCCGAGATCGGCCACAATGCGCCGCGGATAAGAAAAGCAATGGACCAACCGACGCCCCGGCCAAACCTCAGCCAACGGACACAGCGCGAGATCCGCGAAACCCTCGCGGGGAGGCGTCATGGTTGGCGCAGCTTCCTTCCCTTTCTCGGCCCGGCGGTAGTGACCTCGATCGCCTATATCGATCCTGGCAATTTCGCGACCAACATCCAGGCTGGCGCACGCTATGGTTATGGGCTGCTCTGGGTTGTCGTGCTGGCCAATATCGTCGCCATGCTGTTCCAGGCGCTCTCGGCCAAGCTCGGCATTGTCACCGGCAAGAACCTCGCCGAGCAATGCCGTGACCGTTTCCCCAAACCAGTGGTCATCGCGATGTGGATCGTCAGCGAGATCGCTGCCATGGCGACCGACCTCGCCGAGTTCCTCGGCGGCGCTATTGGCCTGTCGCTGTTGTTCGGTTTGCCGCTGTTCGCCGGCATGATCGTCACCGGTATTCTCGTCTACGCGATCTTAGGTCTGGAGCGCTCGGGATTTCGTCCGGTCGAGATCGTCATCGGCAGCCTCGTTGCGGTCATCGCGCTTTGCTATGTCGTCGAACTCTTCATCGCTCCCGTCAATTGGAGCGAGGCTGCGCGCTCGCTCGTTCCCACCCTGCCCGACCGTGACGCGTTGCTGCTCGCCGTCGGCATCATTGGCGCGACGATCATGCCGCATGCGATCTACCTCCACTCCGGCCTGACTCAGTCGCGCATTGCCGTCGAGAGCGAAACCGAGCGACGCTCGCTGGTTCGTTTCTCGAACCGTGAAGTCATCGTCGCGCTGTCGCTCGCCGGTCTCGTCAATATGGCGATGGTGATCATGGCAGCGAACGCCTTTCACGAAGGGCATAGCGACGTCGCCGAAATCGAGACCGCCTATCGGACACTGGCGCCGCTGTTGGGCGGCGCCGCGGCCGCCGTATTCCTTGCCTCCCTTATCGCCTCGGGTATCTCGAGCGCCACCGTGGGCACAATGGCGGGACAACTCATCATGCAGGGTTTCGTCGGCATCCGCATTCCGGTCTGGCTGCGCCGCGCCGTCACCATGACCCCGGCCTTTGTCGTTGTCGGACTCGGTGTGAACGCCACCAGCGCGCTCATCATTAGCCAGGTGCTGCTCAGCTTGACCTTGCCTATTCCGATGACGGCGTTGCTCATTTTCACCGCACACCCTGACGTCATGGGCGAATTGGTCAATGGGCGCGTGACGACCGTGCTTGCCGCGCTCGCCGCGACGATTGTGCTGGTGCTCAATCTCGTCCTGCTGTTGCAGAGCGCCGGGCTCGCCTTCTAGACTTCTCGGTCGGTGACCGATCGTCGCGGCCCTAGGCACGACTCGCGAATCGCCGCTCCGAACGGGGAAGCTTGAGCGCAACTGCGCCTAAAATTGCATGGCCCGATCGCTAGCGAAAATCGCACCGTTCGCGATTTCCAGCAAACCCGCATGCGGTCGCGGGTTTTCAGTAAGCCCGGCCCCTATGCGTTCTCGGTAGCCGAGACTTCGAAGAAAGCGGGAGCCCAGGAGATGAGAATACGTTTATGATGCGTTGCAAAATGGAACGGGAACTTTGAGATGCGCGCGGCTCAATTTAAAGGCAACATCGTCGTCACAAATATGCCGGAAAACTTTACCGGCTCGGCGCTCGCGGCGCTGTTCGACGATTTCGGCCTTGTGCTCGGTGCGCTGATCGAGCACCCCAACGGCGACATGGAACGTGCGCCACGCGGCCTCGTCAGCCTGGCGCCGCCCAGCGCGGTTGAAACGGCGATCCAATCGCTCGACGGCCAGGTGATCGATTCGCGCCATCTGAAGGTGCGTAAGGCGCCCGAGCCGAAGAAACGCCCTCCCGGCCAAGCCAAACCTGCGCAGGCCCGTCGGGCTCCTCGTATGGATATGCCGCGCGCCGCGGTGCCGGCCGCTGCCGCGATGGCGGACTACACGCCTACCCCGGTCGTCGTGCGCCGCGCGCCGATTGTTGAGCGCCGCTCGCTCGGCGCGCCGACCAAGCGCGTCCGATTCTTCGATGAGTCGAAGAACACCCGAAGCTAAGCGAGCGGACGCGCACCGCTACGTCTTCGTTATAATACTCAAAAATATATCGGCCCAGGAGAGGTCCTGGGCCGATGCCGTTTTAGTCTCCGGAGACGTCAGCGGGATTGTCCGGCGTTGCCGTCGGTATGCGTCGGTTCTCTCAGCCGCGCCAAATTTCGCCGATCGCACAATATCCTCGAAAAAATAGGGATCCTCGAAAAAAATAGGGCCGGGATTGCTTCCTGCCCCTCATGCATCACCCCAAAATACATCGGCCCGGGATTTCTCCCGGGCCGATGGCCGTCAGACCCCCTTGGATCTGGTCGTTACATCGTGATCTCGACGCGGCGATTCTGCGGCTCGCGAACACCGTCCGCCGTCGGGACGCGCGGGTTCTCTTTGCCGTGCCAGCTCTCGTTGATCGCCGCAGCCGGAACGCCGTCGCGAACCAGGGCCGACTTCACGACTTCCGCACGGCGCTTGGAGAGCGCGAGGTTGTATTGCTGCGTGCCGGCGAGATCGGTATAGCCGGCGATCGCAACACCCGACTTGCCCGACTTGAAGGCAGCGGCTGCCGCATCGACGACCTTCTTGCCGTCGGCCGTGAGCGCCGATTTGTCGAACTCGAAGAACACGATGAACATCTGCTGCTGCGGCGCAACGGCGGCCGGCGGCGGCGCCGGCGGCGCAACCATTGGAGCCGGCGGCGGAGCCGCGGGCGAACCGAAGTGCCAGGTCGCGCTCAGCAGGAAATGATGCTCCCGATTGGTGACCGTAGCGGGACCGAAATGCACCTCGTCAAGGCCGTAGAGGTAACGGTATTCACCGGCAATCGAAATCTGCGGCGTGATCGAATAGGAAACGCCGACAATCGGCTGGATCGCCATTCCCCAACGATCCGTCGCGCCGTTTCCAAGATCGGTCGCGCCGACACCCGCACCGACATACGGCACAACCGGCAGGCCGAGCGGAATGTCGAAAAGACCATTCGCCATCAGGCTAAAGTTGTCGGTATGCCTGCTAACACGAACGGTCGTTCCGGGGACGGTAATTGAGTCCACGTGGTTACGGCTGTAGTCGCCGTTGATCTCCGCGCGGAAGAGGCCGAACTGATAACCGGCCGCGCCACCAGCGATGAAGCCTTCATCGCGGTTCACGTTACCGCTGAACCCTCCTGCGCGCACACTCATGTCGCCCGGGTGCGACAAGCCACCTTCGAGGCGAAGGTAGGGGCCGGTAGGACCGGTTTGTGCCAAGGCGCTCACGGCCGTTGCGAGTACCATGGCACTACCGAGAAGAGCGCCGCGAAGTGCTGTCATTATTTGTTCCTCCAAACCCGTACTTGGCGATGAAAACCCAAATGATTTCATACCGGTGACAGTGCCTAAGCTGCAAGCTTTGATGAGGCACTGGGCAATTTTGGCGAATACCTGTGGCAGCGGAGCAACACATGGACCGCAACGATCCCTACCTCGTCCTCCTGCGCCGCGAATTGACTCGCGCGCAGGCGCGATTGCGGCGCTGCGAGCGTGAGCGCGATGCGTTGCGAGCCGCCCTCAATACGCTCAAGGCGCCTAAGGCCCAGGCAAAAGCATCCAAACGCCGCAAGAAAAAATCAAATGTTTCCAAATAAATAATGCCAAACGGACAAAACGACGCGTTAACTTAGATTTATGAAATCTCCATGAAATAAGTATTGAATTAACTAAGGGCCTTTTTTTATTTTGCGTCCTTGCAATAAGGGCAAACGCCCGTTTGGAGGAAGGAGCCCGTCGAATGTCCCGTAATCGCACCGGTGCGCCGTCACGCCCGGGCTGGGCCATTGCCCCCGAAGATTCGCAGGAAGCCCAGCTTCCCCGCCGCCGGTGGCGGATTCTGCATAGTGCCAAGCCGCGGATGGAGCCAGTCGGCCCAATGCCGAATTGGATCAAGACGCCGGAAGACTTCGTGCGATGGCTGGCCAGCCGCCTTAGTCTCAATGAGCTCTATACTTATTTCCGTGATCTCGAAGCGATTGCCAAGATGAGCTGTGATCTCGAATTACTTCGTTTTTCCCGCCGTTACTTGGCGAGCGACCTGGCGCGCGAATTTGCCGACGATCGCGAACGGCTTTGATGAGGAGGCGTCGGCCGATTTAACCACCGGCGATGCGTCGGCGTAGTCCGCACTGCTACGCGCGTCATCGATAGCCGCAATGCGCGAATTATTCTTTGAAAAACAATGCGTCACGGGACGCAGCAAATAAGCGGCGCAGGACTCTTGCATGCGCTCACAGTTGCGATCCGGATTGGCCCGGGCAGCCGGCTCGGCCCTATTTGTCCGCTGATTTAAGCGCTTCGCGCTTATTCTTGATCCAGTTTGGGGTGCGCGCCGTATGAGCCGGCGAGGCAAAGGCTGTCTGAACGCCAAGATCGTCGCCGGCATGCCACGCCCAGCGCGGATCGTCGATATAGCCGCGTCCTACCGCCACCATGTCCGCCTGCCCTGCAGAGACCACCGCCTCCGCCTGTGCGCCGGTGAAGATCATGCCGACCGCTCGGGTCGGGATACCGACCTCGCGCCGGATCCGTTCGGCGAATTTGACCTGATAGCCCGCCCGGATCAGCGGCGGGACCATCGAGACGACGCCGCCGCTCGAGCAGCAGATGAAATCGCAGCCCGCCGCCTTGAGCGCTGTGGCGAAAACGATCGTGTCCTCGATCGTCGTGCCGCCATCGACCCAGTCGACGCAGGAAAGACGCACGCCGAGAGGCTTGTCCGCCGGCCAAGCCTCTCGCATCGCCCGGAAAACCTGGAGCGGGAAGCGCATGCGGTTCTCGATCGAGCCGCCATATTCGTCCTCGCGCCGATTCGACAGCGGCGAGAAGAAGGACGAGAGCAGATAGCCGTGGGCGCCGTGCATCTCGCAGGCATCGAAGCCGGCGCGGGCAGCCCGCCGCGTTGCATCGACGAAGGCCGCGAGCACGCGCTCGAAATCCTCGCGCACCATCGCGCGCGGCGGACCGTAGCCATCCCCGAAAGGAATCGCCGAGGGCGCGATCGTCTGCCAGCCGCCTTTGTCCTGCGGCAGGAATTTGCCGCCGCGCCATGCCGCGTCGCAAGACGCTTTGCGCCCGGCATGCGCGATCTGAATGCCGATCTTGGCCGCACCGTATTTGCGGCACGACGCGAGGACACGCGTCATCGCCGCTTCTTGCGCATCGTTCCACAATCCGGCGCACCACGGCGTGATGCGGCCGATCGGCTCGACATCGGTCATTTCGACGACGACGAGCCCCGCGCCTGAGATCGCCAGCGCCGGCAGATGCTGTGCATGCCAATCGGACGCGACGCCATCATCGGAGCTGTATTGGCAAAGCGGCGGCACGACGACGCGATTGTCGAGCGTGAGATTGCGCAATGTGATGGGTGTGAAGAGCTGGCTCATGGCCGCGCGAGACTATCCCGCAGTCTCGGGACGAACAATCGAGCTCGATTTTTCAGGAAGACGATTTTCGGAGGAGACGCCCCGAGCCGCCTCGCCTGCCATCTGGAGGATTGGGGGGTGCAGGCGAGACGGACCGAAGGTCGTGAAAGCCCGCCAAGGGGGTCGAGCGGGCGGGCGGCAGAGCCGCTTGACCCGCATTACCGCGCAAACGCACGCACGATCCAAGTTAAACTTATTTCACGAACCCGGAAGGCTGAAGCGCTCGGACAAACGTTGAGCAACGCGCGCGCTAACGAAGTGAGAAACATCGCCGCCAAGCTGCCCAATTTCTTTGACAAATCGCGACGATATGAACTGATACTTGTCCGATGCCATCAAGAAGACAGTCTCGACTTTGGGGTTGAGCCGATTATTCATACCAGCCATCTGAAATTCGTATTCGAAATCGCTCACCGCGCGCAAACCGCGAATGATGACCGACGCTTTCATCTCGACGGCGAAATGCATGAGCAAATTATCGAAGGCGCGCACTTCGATGCGCTTTGCGGCATCGGCATCGAGAAGCTGCAGCTCGTCGCGCACAATCGCGACGCGCTCATCGGTCGTGAAGAGCGGCCCCTTGCCGGCATTGCGCGCGACTCCGACCACAAGCCGATCGACGATTTTCACCGCCCGCAGGATGATATCCGAGTGCCCATTGGTGATCGGATCGAAGGTGCCCGGATAGACGCCGATTCGTTCGCTCATCACGCCTCTCCGCCTTCGCCCGCTTCAGAATCGCCCGGCACCTCGCCGGCCGAATCGCCGTTGCCGACATCTTCGCCGGTATCGGGCAGACGCGCCACCGACACGACACGCTCGCCCTCGTCGACCTTGAACACGGTCACGCCGCCACTGCGTCGCCGCCGGATGCTGATGTCGTCGACCGGCACGCGAATGAGTTGGCCGAGATTCGTGACAAGAACGATCTGGTCATCGTGGTTGACCGGGAAGACGGCGACGGTCGCTCCCTGCCCGCGGCTCGGATCGTTGTTCTCGCGACCCTGCGCGCCGCGGCCGGTGATCGGATAATCGTAGGCCGAGCTGCGCTTGCCGAAGCCTTTCTCGGTCAGCACGAGGACGAATTCCTGGCGCGCGGCGAGATCTTGATACTGCTCTTCGCTGATCTGCGCCGCGGCTTCGTTCTCACCGTCTTCGGCGGCGACCTCGGCCTCTTCCGGCTCGGCGCGCCGGCGCTCGGCATCGAGACGCAGGAAGGCATAGCGCGTCGCAGTCGGCACATCTTCGTGACGCAGGATCGACATCGAGATCACCGCATCGCCGGGCGCCAAACGAATGCCGCGCACGCCGACCGAGCTGCGGCTCGAGAAGACGCGCACATCGGCCGCCGGGAAACGAATGCTGCGGCCGTTACCGGTCGCCAGCAGGAAATCGTCATTCTCGCCGCAGACCGCCACCGCGATCAAACGGTCGTCGGCATCCTCGCCTTCGAACTTCATCGCGATCTTGCCCGTCGCAAAGACGTTGGCGAAATCGGAGAGCGCGTTGCGGCGAACATTGCCTTTGCGTGTCGCAAACACCGCGAATTTATCGGCCCAGGTGCTCTCGTCCTCCGGCAACGGCATCACGGTCGAGATCGTCTCGCCTTGCGCCAGATTGGGCAGCAGATTGACCATCGCCTTGCCGCGCGCCTGCGGCGTGCCGACCGGCAAGCGATAGACCTTGAGCTTGTAGACGCGGCCCGAGCTTGTGAAGAACAGCATCGGCGCGTGCGTCGAGGCGACGAAAATCTGATCGATGAAATCCTCGTCGCGCACCGACATGCCGGCACGGCCGCGGCCGCCGCGGCGCTGCGCGCGATAGGTCGAAAGCGGCACGCGCTTGATGTAGCCGCTATGGCTCACCGTCACGACCATATCCTCGCGCTGGATCAGCGCTTCGATATCCGTCTCAAATTCCAATTCCTCGATCGCCGTACGCCGCGGCGTCGCGAACTGCTCTTTGACCTCGCGCAACTCTTGCCGGATCACTTCCATCAGCCGCTGGCGCGAGCCGAGGATCTCGAGATAGCCTTTGATCTCGACGACGATGCCACCGAGCTCTTCGGCGATCTTATCGCGCTCGAGCAAGGTCAGGCGCTGCAGGCGGAGATCGAGGATCGCGCGCGCCTGCTCTTCGGTCAGGTGATAGGTACCGTCCGGACGGGCACCGCCCCTGCCCGCTTCTTCGATCAGCGCGATCAGCGCCAGCACGTCTTGCGCCGGCCAGGCACGCGCCATCATTTCGGCGCGCGCCGTCGCCGGGTCGGGCGCACGGCGGATCAGGGCGATCATCTCGTCGATATTGGCGACGGCGACCGCGAGGCCGAGCAAGGTATGCGCGCGCTCGCGCGCCTTGCGCAGGAGATAGATCGTGCGCCGCGTGACCACCTGCTCGCGGAATTCGACGAAGGCGACGATGATGTCGCGCAGGCTCATCAGCAGCGGCCGGCCGCCGTCGAGCGCCAGCATGTTGACGCCGAAGCTGGTCTGAAGCGGCGTATAGCGATAGAGCTGGTTGAGCACGACATCGGCCATCGCATCGCGCTTCAGCTCGACGACGACGCGCACGCCGTGGCGATCGCTTTCGTCACGCAGATCGGCGATGCCTTCGATGGTCTTGTCCTGCACCAACTCGGCGATGCGCTCGACCATGCGCGCCTTGTTCACCTGATACGGGATCTCGGTCACGATGATCGCTTCGCGATCCTTGCGGATCTCTTCGATCTCGGTCTTGCCCCGCATGATGATCGAGCCGCGGCCCAGCGCATAAGCCGCATGAATGCCGGCGCGCCCGAGGATGATGCCGCCGGTCGGGAAATCCGGGCCCGGCACGATCTCCATCAACTCTTCGATCGTGATCTCGCGATTGTCGATATAGGCGATGCAGGCATCGACCACTTCGCCGAGATTATGCGTCGGGATGTTGGTCGCCATGCCAACCGCGATACCCGAGCCGCCATTGACCAGGATGTTCGGGAAGCGCGCGGGAACAACCTTCGGCTCCTCGCGGCTGCCGTCGAAATTCGGCTGGAAGTCGACCGTCTCTTTGTCGATATCGTCGAGCAACGCATCAGCCGCACGCGAGAGACGCGACTCGGTGTAGCGCATCGCCGCCGGCGGATCGCCATCCATCGAGCCGAAATTGCCCTGGCCGTCGATCAATTGCAGGCGCATGGCAAAGTCCTGCGCCATACGCACTAGCGCTTCGTAGATCGGCGCGTCGCCATGCGGATGGAAATTACCCATCACTTCGCCGACGCTGGTCGCCGATTTGCGATAGCCGCGGTTCCAGTCGTAGCCCGCCTGCTTCATCGCATAGAGGATGCGGCGATGCACCGGCTTCAACCCGTCGCGCACGTCCGGCAGAGCGCGCGATACGATCACGCTCATCGCGTAATCGAGGTAGGAGCGTTTCATCTCCTCTTCGATGGCAACGGGCGTTATGTCGAGCGGCGGCGGCGCGGGTGTGTCAGCCAAAATGGGGTCCGAAGACTGGCGCTGAGAAGGCGGGAAACGCTACGAATCGGCCAGCAGAAATCGTCAAAAAACCTTAGCGAATTTTGCGCCTGTCAGCAACGTGGGGAGGGTTGCCCGCGGCGCATGACAGCGCCTGCTTTGGCAAAAATACTATCATTTTATATCAATAGCTTATATTAATTATTTCGCCTGAAATTGTAGCCCATATGGCGTTGGCTTGGCCGCGCCGGAGCATCGGCCGATTCCGCAGCGCAAAATCCCCGCAAAAATGATTCGCCGCGAGCCACCGAAGCCGCCCGCGGCGAGGTCGAAACAGCGCTCGGCGCGCTAGTTGCTGAGCAGCGGGATACTGGAGGCCGCCGGCGCGGCCGGCAGCGTCTTCAGCCAAGCATAAATATTCGCCGCGTCCGTATCCGACAGGCTCGCCGGCTCGTAAGGCGGCATGGCGTTCTGCGGTGTCCGGAGTTGCTGAAGCACCGCCGCGAAGGGCAGCGCCGTGGCAGCGAGACGCGGCCCGGTGATCGCCCCGCCCTGCGCCACCGTGCCGTGGCACTCCCAACAGCCATCCGCGAGGAAGGTCTGCTGGCCGGCCTTGGCATCGCCCTGAGGGGCGGCTTCCTGACCGCCCCCGTTTTGTTGTGCCCCGGCATTGGACACCAGAACGGCGAACGCACAGATCACCAATGCCGCCGCCGCGGCAACGAAACCAACCCGCATGTGTGTCCCCCTCAACGTCCTTGTGAAACCACGTCCACCAACACCGGCTCGCCCTTTTTGACGATAGCTGCCGCTGTCTTTAAAACCTCGCCGAGCTTCGCCGGATCGGTGACCGTGAAGCCCTTCATGCCGAAGCTCTCGGCCATCTTAGCGAAATCGATATTCGGGTTGGCGATCTCGGTGCCGATATGCGCGGTCTTGGGATCGCGCATATGACGATTGGCCATTGCCTGTAGATGCATCACTTCCTGGAAGTAGAACCGGTTGTTGTGCATGACTGTGAGGATCGGGATCTGATACTTGGCCGCGGTCCAGAGCGCGCCAGGCCCCACCATCAACGCGCCGTCGCCCATGATCGAGACCGAGAAGCGACCGTGCTTTTTATTGGCAAGCGCCGAGCCGATCGCGCCACCGGCGTCATAGCCGACGCCATAGGCGCCGGAATCGCCGAGGTAGTGATAGCTCTTGTCCATTTTCCACAGCTTGTGCGACCAGTAGCCGCCCGGCTGCGTCGATGAGACGAGCGAGTAATCCTCGTCCTTGATCACATTCCACAGTTCCATACAGAGCCGCGCGGTGCTGATCGGCGTCGCATCCCAGCCCGAAGCCGCTTCGGTCTCCGCCGCCTTGAATGACGCCTTCCGCGCATCGGCGAGCTTCTTGCCGCGCGCCTCGAAGGCGTTCTTCTTGTCGTCGGTCATCGCCTTCTTCACGGCTTCGAGCAGGTACGGCATCGTCTGCGCACCGTCGCCGCTGATCTCGAGATCGATGTCCGTGAAGCGCTGGAAATTCTGGTAGTTCGAGCGGATGAACTGATTCGCCGAGGTCACCGACACTGTCTTGGTCCCCGGCTTCAGCAGCGGCCGGGATGAGCGATGCAGCTGGTCCTTATAGGCGTGCGTAACGCCCCAGAAATCGGTCATATCGAGACCGACCACGAGATCGGCTTGGGATAAAACCGCGCCGCGGCGGTCGCTCTGATTGAGTCCGTGCTGAGTCGGGAAGTTCATGCGGCCGCCGATATCGACGATCGAGCATTGCAACACGTCGGCAAGCTGCACCAGCGGGTTCAGCACGCCATTGGGGCCCGGCTGGCCGCGATCGGCCATGATCACCGGGTTCTCGGCCGCGACCAGCATTTTGGCCAACTCGGCCACAGCATTCTGATCGCCCTGCGCATCCGTGAAGCGCGGCAGCTTCGGATGGGTCAGCTTCTCGTCTTCGGGGATCGGATTTTCCTGCAAGCTGCTATCGGCAACCAGCAGCACGGGGCCCATCGGCGGTGTGGTCGCGATCTGATAGGCACGCACGGTCGATTCAGCAAAATGCTGCAGGCCGCCCGGCGAATCGTCCCATTTCGTGTAATCGCGAACGATGACGGCCCCGTCTTGCACCGTGTGATCGACTTCGACACCCGGTCGGCGCTCGGTGGCGTCGGCGATGTTGGCGGTGACGACGACGATCGGCACGCGATCAGCATAGGCGTTGTAGATCGCCATCGAGGCGTGCTGCAGGCCGACCGTCGCATGGACGAGATTCAGCATCGGCTTGCCTTCGACTTTGGCATAGCCATGCGACATCGCCACCGAGATTTCCTCGTGGAAGCACTCGATCCATTGCGGCGCGGTGTTCTTGCCGTAATTAATGAAGGATTCCTGCAGCGCGCGGAAGCTCGAACCCGGCATCGAGGCAAGGTACTCGAAGCCCAAGTTCTTGAAGCCGTCGACCATGAAGTCGGAACCGCTGGTCGGCGAGACCAGGTTCTCGGCGCCCTTCGGCACACCGGCCATCGGGTTCGGCTGCGCAGTTTCGGCAACCTTCTGAATTTCGGAAACGCCTTGCGGCACTTTGCCTCGCTTCGGCGGCGTCGGTGCTGCTTGTGCGGTTAGCGGCGATGCCAGCGTCGTCGCGGCACCGGCGAGGGCTGCACCTTTGAGGAATCCACGGCGACCGACTCCGGTCGTGTCTTTGCGCTTCGACATCGTTCCCTCCCTCGGGAAAGCGGCCCTTTGTCTTCGGGCGATATGTCATTCATTTCACAAAGCGGAGGCGCGCGCAACCATCGCCCCGCTCACCAAAAAGCGAGCTCGGGACGGCCTGTCGAGAGAAACCGGGAAAAGAGAGCGTTAGGCGGCGTGCGCCGGCGATGGCGCAGCGACATCCGCCGGATAGAGCAGATCGTTGCCTTCCTGATAACGCGCCGAGCCTTCCTCGATCAGCGCGTTGTTCTTGGCGCGCAGGGCGGCATCAGCCTCACCGTAGAGGAACGGCAAGAACGCATAACGCCGGCCGCGGGTGATCGGCGTCACCTCATGCAGGGCACCGCACGAGAAGACGACGGCGCCGCCGACCGGGGCGCGATAGGTGCGTCGGCCGAATTCCGGGAAGATCAGATCGCAACCTTCGTAATCGCGGTTGAGATTGATCGAAACGGCGAAACGTCGATGTTGGGCGCCGGCATTGATGTTGTCGCGATGGCGGAAGAAGTGGCCGCCCTCCAGTGAATCGTAACAAGAGACCAGATAACGGTCCATGCGCGTCGCGGCGAACTGGAAGTAGCGATCAATGGCCGGCAGTAAGCGCCGCACCAACTGATCGCGGATCTTTTCGCGCAGCTCCGGCACGACGATCGGCATGTCGCGCCGCTGCTTCAAATCATAATTGACGACAGTGCGCGTCTTGCCCTCGACGTCGAGGAGGAAGCCGGAATCATCGCCGCCCATTTTGTCGTAGAGCTTCACGAGGAAATCGCAGAGATCGAAATCGAGAACCCGCGGTACGATCAGCGCCGGCGCCGTCATCGGCACGCCGGTGGACTCATCGACACTCGGTAGGCCTTTCAGCATTTGCCGAAGGATCGTGGCGTGGCCGGCCGGATGATCCCAGGGGACGATCGCGACAACCCGCAGCATCGGATCGAGCACCACGCTGCCTTGCGCTCCCACCGCGCCATAGAGCCGCGTGACCGCACCGTCGTAATCGGCGACATAGCGCAGCGTCGCCGGCGCCATGCTGGCGATGGCGCCCAGCGCGACAGGTGGAACCGTCAGCACCGCATAAGCGACCAGATGATCCTCTGTCATACCTGCGATCGAGCCGATGAGCGCCTGGCGCTCCGCTTCTGCACGCGGCGCGGCGAGATCGTCCAGGAACGAGACCACAGTCCAGCGGCCGCCGCTTACATGGAGGTCGGCGCTGCCGCCGGTGATCGTCGACGCGCTAAACCACGGCGCCGGATCGCCGAGCCTGACGGTTGCGCTGATCAACTGCTCCATCATTGAACCCCCCTTGCTACGCCCGCAAAAAAAGACAGACGTGCGGGAGCAAGAGGCATGCCAATAACGGCCTTGGAAAGCCGCCGGTTTTCGGACATGAAAAGCGGCACAGAGGTTACGGCGGCAAATTTTGCCGCATCGTTGCTGCCGTTTTCGCTCGCGAACACCGGCATCCGACCGCGTTAACTGGGCGCTAACCAAGTTCTCCCGATGATGCGGCAATTTTCTTCAGGCCGAGCATCATCATGAATTTGCAGCGATCGCGCTTTCTTCATTCCTTGCCCGTCGGCGCACAGCGCTATCTACTTATCCATGCCGTGACGCATGCCCGCCTCACCATCGACCAGCAGCTCAACACCGTCGTCGATTTCTTTGCGACGCCGCGCGCTTGGCCCGATGAGTATCAAAGCCTCGCAGTCAGCATTTCCTACGATCGCGAAACGCTGTCGAATTGCATCGCCGATCTGATCGAGCGCGGTTTCATCACCGACAAAAGCGCGGATGAAGAACTCGCCGAAACCACCGAGAAGCTCTGCGCCACCTATGGCCGCGATCCGGACGAATTGCTCGATCGCTATCGCCGCGAATTGAAAGAAGGTGCGCACGCCTATTGGTCGGCGGGCGCGGCGCGTTGCATCGCCGATCTCGGCGCGACCGGCAAACGCGTCGATCTGCTGCTTTTCGGCGATTGCGACATCCAAATGGAGAGCGACTTCCTGCGCCGGGAAGCGGCGCGGCGCGGCATCGATCTGCGCATCGCCGCGACGTCGCCCGACGACGTGCGCCTGGCCAGCGAGCGTAGGCATGACGCAATCCTGATCGGCGCGCTACGCGCGCGTCATCACATGACCCTCGATGCCTCGCAGCTCCAAGGCCCGCCACATGCGGCCTATATTCTGCAGGCGCGCGAGATTCTCGAAGAGCTGCGCCGGCGCAGCGCCGCGCCGATCCTCATCGATAATCTTCCCGAACCGACCGTGCAGCCTCTCGGTCTCGCCGAGCGCGGGCTCAATGGCCACCGCACGCGGTTCCGCACGACCAACGTCGTGCTCGCCGATCTCGCGGCGCAGTTGCCCGATGTTCACGTCGTCGACATCAACGCCGCGGTGGCCGCAATCGGCAGTGAGCGCATGATCGATGATGGGCATTTCGGCTTCACTCACCTCGGCTCGCCCGGCTGGCTGTTGCAGCGGCCGGAGAGCGAGAAGGAAGCGGTGCACGGTCTCTTTCCCGATATCAAATCGCTCGCCGAATTGGTCGGCGGCGATCCCTATGCGCGCGAAGCGGCGATGGCACGCGTTCATATCGATGCCGTCGCCGTCGCGCTGGGCATCGATCGCAAGAAATGCGTGATCGTCGACCTCGACGGCGTGTTATGGCCCGGCGTTCTCGCCGAGACCGGCCGCCCCTTCGCCTGGGAGCCCACCGTGAGCGGCGCGTTCTCCTTCATCGGTCATTACTTCGGCCTGCATGAAGCGCTGCTTTGCCTCAAGAAACGCGGCATCGTCCTCGCCTGCGTCAGCAAGAACGACGAAGCGACGGTGCGCGAGCTCTGGAAATATCCGAGCCACTATCCGCAACAGCGGCTGCTAACCCTCGACGATTTCGTGACCTGCCGCATCAATTGGCACGACAAGGTCGAGAACATCCGCTCGATCGCCAAGGAGATCGGCTTCGCGCTCGACACGTTCCTCTTCGTCGACGATCACCCCATCGAGCGCGATCGCGTGCGTCAGCGTTTGCCCGAGATCGAAGTCTGGGGCGAGGATCTCCTTGGCTTGCGGCGCATGCTGCTGACCGATCCGCGGCTGCAATTGCCGGTCATCACCGACGAGGCCGCGTCACGCACGTCGCTCGTCAAAGCACAACTTAACCGCCAGCAATTCCGTGCCGAGGCGGTAAGCGAAAGCGACTACGTCGCCTCGTTGCAGATCGCCTGCCGCATCGAGCGGCTGATCGAGCCGGCTAAGCTCGATCGCATCGAAGAGATGTTCGCGCGCACGACGCAATTCAATGCCACGAACCGCCGCTTCCCCATTGCCGAACTGCAAACCCTGGTCGCAAACCCCTTGGCCCGCATCTTCACGCTGCAGGTCTCGGACCGCTTCGGCGATCACGGCCTTGTCGGTGCGGCGATCGTTGAAAGTAGTGAGATCGCCGGCCTCGTGCTCAGCTGCCGCGTTCTTGGCCTTGGCGTCGAGCATCGCTTCCTGCAGCACATCGTTGCCGAGCTGACTCGTGATGGCGTCCCGGTCGCGGCACGGATCATCGAGACCGCGCGCAACGCGCCGGTCCGCAATATCTATCGCGATAACGGCTTTACGCTCGACACTGACGGTGTCTGGCGTCAGACCGCGAAGACCGAAGCCGCCGCTTAGAACGGGATTTCGTCGTCGAGGTCTTGCGTCGCCGGCGCGCGGCCACCGCCGCCACGGCTCATGCCGCCACCCGACGATGCGCGCGGCGCCGGCGCCATGTCGTCATCCGGACCGCCGCCGAAGCCCTCGCCACCGCCGCCACGGCCGTCGAGCATCGTAAGCTGGCCATTGAAGCGACCGAGCACGATTTCGGTGGTGTAGCGCTCCTGGCCTTCCTTGTCGGTCCATTTGCGGGTTTGCAACTGACCCTCGATGTAGAGCTTGGCGCCCTTCTTCACATATTTCTCGATGACTTCGACGAGCCGGTCATTGAACACGGCGACGCGATGCCACTCGGTCTTTTCCTTCCGCTCGCCCGAAGCGCGGTCGCGCCACGTCTCCGACGTCGCGAGCGAGAGATTGGCGATGCGCGTTCCGTCTTGGGTCGAGCGGATTTCCGGGTCGCGCCCGATATTGCCGACGAGAATGACTTTGTTGACGCTGCCGGCCATACGAATTGCCTCCTTGGACCCCGGAAGTGTTTCTCGATGCTGTTTAGCGGCTTGACGTTTTTTTCAATATAGAACAAATTGCGAACAATGCCAAGAGCCGCGCTAAGGGGGCAGCGTAGCACATGTGGTTCAAGGTGGAGGATACGCGTTCGTCGACGGGACAGCGTTATGTTGTCCGCTGCACCTCGGAAATGGGTGGCAAGACCGTCGTCGAAGAACGGCCTGTGCAGGGCGCCCCAGCGGCGCGAAAAGCGGCCGAGGTACTCGCATCGGCCATGAATGTCACCGCAACCGTCTACGGTAAGGATAAGGACGGCGAGTTTGTTTATGGCGTTTACGAGCTCGCCGAGGGCGCCGCTGAAGCCACGAACGCGCTGATCAAGAAACTTTTCGCCGAATCTGCGGCTGCGTCTTTATCGCTCAAAGACCAGCTGCTCGCCGATATACCGACGGAAACCATCAAAGGCTTCGCGGCACTAGCTGCCTCTCTCGGCTACATCGTTGCTCAACACAAGAACATCAGGCGCACCACCGATCCACAGATCACTTATTCAACACTCTTCCGTGTCTTTTGCGGTGGCGACAATCCGAGCACCTATTCCCTCCCCGTCGACGATGCCACTCTTGCTCTTCTTGGACAAAAGCTTAGCGGCATGCCGGGTTGGATGTGGTTGAGCGATCTCTCAGGTCCAGGCTTGGCGGAGCACCAATACGTGATGCCGCGCGCCACACCCAATAAGGTCACCCTTAACATCGATGGCGAACTGCAGGTCGTTCGGCCGCGCACCGTGTTTCGCGGCACGTTGCCGGAGACGGGGTCGCAGTTCATGGTCGTCGCACAAAGGGGAAATCGCGCTCCATATACGATCGACAGCGTTGGTCTGATCTATCGCGAGGAAGACGAAGCGGCCGTCATTGCCCTGATCACGCGCCTCTTGCGGGAGGCCAATCCTTTCAAAAACAGAATTGTTCTGGTCAATCGCGATCTGCGAACCGTGCGCTCGCGAATGTCTGCGCGTTCTTGGGCCGATATTGTTCCACACGAACAAGCAAAGGCAGAACTCGATTTCATCGCGGCGTCGGTTCGCGACCGGGAAATGCTGAAAGCTGAAGGGCTCACCATCCGGCGCGGTTTGCTGCTCTCAGGCCCACCGGGTGATGGAAAATCGAGTGCGATCGAATGCTTCGTGAATGAGATCGCCGGAGAAGCGACGATCATTATTGTCGAGGCCGTCGATCATTTGCGCGCGATTTATCACCTGGCCCAAATTCTCGCGCCCACTGTCGTTATTCTCGAGGATTTGGACCTGATCACAAAGAATCGCCAGAGTTTGTACCCCTCGATAGGAAAAGACGATGTGACTGGCGAGCTCCTGCAGGTTCTTTCTGGGGGATCGGCCTATAGCGATGTCGTCACGATCGCGACAACCAATCATCCGGAAGCCATTGACGATGCTCTAACAAAGCGTGCCGGGCGCTTCGATGCGCATGTGCGGATGGGCTACCCGAGCGCGGCCGATCGCCAGCTCATTCTCGATCTTTATCTCGACCGCTTCGGCGTCGCCGACGAACTGACGCGGCGGCGGGTTCAGCAAGCGCTGGACCGTGACCTCGGGAAGCTGAACCTCGTTCCGGCCCATATCGAGGAATTCGTCAAAGCCGGGGTAAAACGCGCCCGTTTGGCGCGCCGGATTCCGGAATTCTCGGATTTCGAGCCGGGAATCGAATCGACTAGGTCGATCGCGACGGCAAAACCGGCCGTGTAGGGTTTAAGCCGCTTTGCCGCGGCCCACGCCACGTTGCCAACCCGCTGGAGCGTCCCTATTTTCTCGCACATGCAATACATCCGCGTTCGCGGCGCCCGCGAGCACAATCTCAAAAATATAGACGTCGACATGCCGCGCGATAGCCTGGTGGTGCTCACCGGCCTATCGGGATCGGGCAAGTCATCGCTCGCTTTCGACACGATCTACGCCGAGGGGCAGCGCCGCTACGTCGAGAGCCTCTCGGCCTATGCGCGCCAGTTCCTCGAGCTGATGCAGAAGCCGGATGTCGATCTGATCGAAGGCCTGTCGCCGGCGATCTCGATCGAGCAGAAGACGACGTCGAAAAATCCGCGCTCGACCGTCGGCACGGTCACCGAGATCTACGATTATCTGCGCCTGCTCTACGCGCGCATCGGCGTCCCCTACTCGCCGACCACCGGCCTGCCGATCGAGAGCCAGACCGTGTCGCAGATGGTCGACCGCGTCATGTCGATGAAGGAAGGCACGCGGCTGTTGCTGCTCGCCCCCATCGTGCGCGGCCGCAAAGGCGAATACCGTAAAGAGCTTGCCGATCTGCAGAAGCGCGGCTTCCAGCGCGTAAAGATCGACGGCAAGATGTACGAGATCGACGAATCGCCGAAGCTCGATAAGCAGATCAAGCACGATATCGAAGTCGTCGTCGACCGTATCATCGTGCGCGAAGGCTTGGGCAATCGCGTCGCCGATTCGGTCGAGACCGCGCTGAAGCTTGCCGACGGCATCGCCATCGCCGAGAACGCGGATAGCGGCGAGAGCACGATCTTCTCGGCCAAATTCGCCTGCCCGGTCTCGGGCTTCACCATTCCCGAGATCGAGCCGCGGCTGTTCTCGTTCAACAATCCGCATGGTGCTTGCCCGGCTTGCGACGGCCTCGGCACCAAGCTGTTCTTCGATCCAGAGTTGGTGATTGCCAACGAGGCCAAGTCCTTGCGCGACGGGGTGATCGCGCCCTGGGCCGGATCGAGCTCGCAATATTACGCCCAGACGCTCGACAGCATCGCGCGGCATTTCAAAGCTTCGACCAACACGCCGTGGAAGGACCTGCCGGAGAAAGTCCGCAAGACGGTGCTGTTCGGCTCCGGCGAGACGCCGATCACCATGCGCTACGACGACGGCACGAAAGCCTATACGACGACGCGGCCGTTCGAGGGCGTGATCCCCAACATGGAGCGGCGATTCAAAGAGACCGACAGCTCGTGGCTCAAGGAAGAGCTCGGCCGCTACCAGAACACTACCGAATGCGAGACCTGCCATGGCCGTCGCCTCAAGCCCGAGGCGCTCGCGGTCAAGATCAACAAGCTCGACATCAGCGAGGTCTGCGATTTCTCGATCCTCGATGCCTGCGAATGGTTCGGCGCGCTGCCCAAATCGCTCACCGCGAAGCAACGTGACATCGCGCAGCGTATCCTGAAAGAGATCAACGAGCGCTTGGGCTTCTTGCGCAATGTCGGCCTCGAATACCTGACCATGGCGCGCGCCTCGGGTACGCTGTCGGGTGGCGAGAGCCAGCGCATCCGCCTCGCCTCGCAGATCGGCTCCGGCCTCACGGGCGTGCTCTATGTGCTCGACGAGCCGTCGATCGGCCTGCATCAGCGCGACAACGACCGGCTGCTGGCGACGCTCAAACGCCTACGCGATCTCGGCAATACGGTGATCGTCGTCGAGCACGATGAGGAAGCGATCCGTGCCGCGGATTACCTGATCGATATCGGCCCGCAAGCCGGCATCCATGGCGGCAAAGTCATCGCCGCTGGCACGCCGGCCGAGGTGATGAAGGTGGCCGAGAGCATCACCGCCGACTACCTGACCGGCCGGCGCCGCATCGACGTACCGGCGCAACGCCGCCCCGGCCATCTCGGCCAGCGGCTCAAGATCGTCGGCGCCCGCGCCAACAACCTCAAGAACATCACCGCCGATTTCCCGCTCGGCACCTTCACCTGTGTGACCGGCGTGTCCGGCGGCGGCAAGTCGTCGCTGGTGATCGATACGCTCTACAAGGCGCTCGCGCGCAAGCTCAATGGCGCGCATGAGCATCCCGGCCCGCACGATCGCATCGAGGGTACCGAGCATCTCGACAAGATCATCGATATCGATCAATCGCCGATCGGCCGCACGCCGCGCTCCAACCCCGCGACCTATACCGGCGCCTTCACGCCGATCCGCGATTGGTTCGCCGGTCTGCCGGAAGCGAAAGCGCGCGGCTATGGCCCCGGCCGCTTCTCGTTCAATGTGAAAGGCGGACGCTGCGAGGCCTGCGAAGGCGACGGCGTCATCCAGATCGAGATGCATTTCCTGCCCGACGTCTTCGTGCAATGCGATGTCTGCAACGGCAAGCGCTACAACCGCGAAACGCTGGAGGTGATGTTCAAGGGCAAGAGCATCGCCGATGTCCTCGACATGACGGTCGAGGAAGGCGCCGAGTTCTTCCGCGCCGTCCCCGCGATCCGCGACAAGCTGACAACGCTGGAGCGCGTCGGCCTCGGCTACATCCATGTCGGCCAAGCGGCAACGACGCTGTCGGGCGGCGAAGCGCAACGTGTGAAGCTGGCGAAAGAGCTGTCGCGGCGCGGCACCGGCCGCACGCTCTACATCCTCGACGAGCCGACCACCGGCCTTCATTTCGAGGATGTGAAGAAGCTGCTCGACGTGCTGCATGCGCTGGTCGAACAAGGCAACACGGTCCTGGTGATCGAGCACAATCTCGAGGTCATCAAGACCGCGGATTATCTGATCGATCTCGGACCCGAAGGCGGCAATGCCGGCGGCAAGATCGTCGCCAGCGGCACGCCCGAGCAGATCGTCGCCACCAAAGGCAGTTACACCGGCGACTATCTGAAGCCCTATCTCAAGCAGAGCGCCGAGAACAAGAAGCTCAAGCGGGCGTAGAAGCGAGCGCCACGGCGGTCGGCGCCCCGATCAGGGTGTTTCACCTTACTCGATGGCGAGGCCTGTGGTGCGCCCATTTGTTGGCCTGCCCTCCCGCGTGAGATTGGCTATAACCTCCGCCATGAGCGGAAATGATCGCGGCAACCCCATCCACGTGATCGGCGGCGGGCTCGCCGGCAGCGAAGCCGCGTGGCAGGCGGCCCGCCGGGGCGCGCGCGTCATGCTGCATGAGATGCGGCCGGTGCGCAGTACCGATGCGCATCGCACCGATAAATTCGCCGAGCTCGTCTGTTCCAATTCGCTGCGCTCGGACGACGCCGAGAACAATGCCGTCGGCTTGCTACACGAAGAGATGCGGCGCTGCGACAGCCTTATCATGCGCGCCGCCGATGCAAGCCGGTTGCCGGCGGGCGGCGCCCTCGCCGTCGATCGCGATGGGTTCTCGGACCGCATCCAAACGGCCATTGAGGCCGAACCTCTGATCGAAATCCGCCGCGAAGTCATCGATACCCTGCCGCCCGCCGATTGGGGCAGCACCGTCATCGCCACCGGTCCCCTCACCGCGCCGACGCTGGCCAACTCCATCGCCGCCGAGACTGGCGAACAATCCCTGGCCTTTTTCGATGCCATCGCGCCGATCATCTATGCCGACAGCATCGATCCGACGAAGACCTGGCGGCAATCGCGTTACGATAAGGGCGACGGTGCCGACTACATCAATTGCGGATTCGACAAGGCGCAATACGAGGAATTCGTCGCGACCTTGCTGGCTGCCGATGCGGTCGCTTTCCACGAATGGGAAGCGAACACGCCCTATTTCAACGGCTGCCTCCCAATCGAGGTGATGGCCGCGCGCGGCGCCGACACGCTGCGCTGGGGACCGATGAAGCCGGTGGGTCTCACCAACCCCGCGACGGGGCGGCGCGCCTGGGCGGTGGTGCAGCTGCGCCAGGACAACGCGCTGGGCACGCTCTACAACATCGTCGGCTTCCAGACGAAGTTGCGGCACGCCGAGCAAGTGCGCGTGTTCCGCACCATTCCCGGCCTCGAGCACTCCGAGTTCGCGCGGCTCGGCGGCCTTCATCGCAACACTTTCATCAACAGCCCGAAATTGCTCGATCACAGCCTGCGCCTCAAATCGCGGCCGAAAATCCGTTTCGCCGGCCAGATCACCGGCGTTGAAGGCTATATCGAGAGCGCGGCGATCGGTCTGCTCGCCGGACGTTTCGCCGCCGCCGAGCGGCAAGGCGAGATGCTCGCTCCGCCACCGCCGACGACCGCGCTCGGTGCGCTGGTGGCACATATCACGGGCGGCGCCGATGCCGTCAGCTTCCAGCCGATGAATGTGAATTTCGGTCTCTTCCCTGATCTACCCGCCGGGGTCATCACCCGCAGCAATCGCGGCGAGAAGAAACCGCTGATGGCAAAACGTGCCCTCGCCGATCTCGGCAACTGGCTCGAGCCAGCCGAAGCGGCGGCGGAGTAGCAGCGCATGACGCAATCCGCGCTCGATGCTCTCTTCGAGCGGGCCGCGGATGCCAATCGCCACGGCGATCTCGCCGGTGCCGAGAAACTGTGCCGCGAGATCATCGCCGCGGACCCCCATCATCTACGCGCACTCTTCGCGCTGGCGACCATCGCCTACGATCGCGGCGATTACGCCGCTGCCGAAACCTATGCCGTGCGTTTGGCCGTCATCAATCCACGCATCGCGGAAGTTCAGAATTTGCACGGCATGGCGCAAGCGGCGCTCGGGCACCTGAACGATGCCGCCGCCAGCTTCGCGGCTGCAGCCGCGCTCATGCCTGACCCGACCGGAGCGCTCTACAACCGCGGCAACATTCTTTTCACGCTGGGCCGCTTCGAAGACGCGCTGAGCAGCTACGACGCCGCCCTCGCTCGAGCACCCGACGATACGATCATCGTCAACAACCGCGGCAACACGTTGCGCGCGCTGAACCACGCCTCTGCGGCGCTTGCCGCCTACGATCGAGCCATCGCGCTCGACCCGTCCTTTGCCGGCGCGCACAACAATCGCGGCATCGCCTTGCAGATGCTCGGCCGGTTCGATGAGGCGTTGGCGAGCTTCGATCGCGCGATCGGGCTCGATCCGAACGACGCCGAGGCACGGTACAATCGCGGTGTCGCGCTGGCCGGCATGAAGCGGTTCGAAGACGCGTTGGCCAGTCACGAGGCTGCGCTGAGATTGCAACCCGCCCATGCCGATGCCGCCGGCGCCGCTTTCGGCCTCGCCGCCATCCTCTGCGATTGGCAGGATTGGGAAAAGCGGGCCAGCGACATCGTGGCGCGTATCCGAGACGGCAAGGCCATCGCGCCGCTGATCGTCCTTGGCTTCAACGATGACCCAGCGCTCCAGGCGCTAGCCGCTCGCAACGCCATCAAAACGCTCGGCACAGTGGTCGCGGAGCCCTTGCCAGTCTATCCAGCGCATCGACGCATCCGCCTCGCCTATCTCTCCGCCGATTTTCGCAATCATGTCGTCGGTCACACGCTGGTGGATCTGTTCGAACGCCTCGATCGCCAGCGCTTCGAGCTCTGGGGCATATCGCTGGCACCGGCCCCCGACAGCGCGATCCGGCGGCGGCTGATCGTCGGGTTCGATCATTTCATCGACGCCGCTTCTCTATCCGATCGCGCGACGGCGACGCTGCTCCGTGAGCAGGAGATCGACATTGCCATCGATCTCATGGGCCACACCGAGAATACGCGGCTGGGCGTGTTCGCATTTCGCGCAGCACCGCTTCAGGTCAATCAATTCGGCTATCCCGGCACGGACGGCGCGGATTTCATCGACTACGTCATTGGCGATCGCATCGCTACGCATGATGCCCTCGCTGGGGATTTCAATGAGCGGATCGTAACACTGCCCGATTGCTATCTGCCGAGCGCGGCGATGCCGCCGCAGAGCGAAAGACCGGACCGTCGCGTGTTCGGGCTTCCCGACGAAGGATTTGTCTTCTGCAATTTCAATGCGCCGCAGAAGATCACGCCGGCGGTGTTCGAGATTTGGACGCGATTGCTCGCGCAGATCGATGGCAGCGTGCTGTGGCTTTATACCGGCGAAGCGTCACAGCCGAATTTGCGCCGCGCCGCGGAACAGCACGGCATTGACCCGCAGCGCCTCATCTTCGCGCCGCCGCTCGAACGCGCGTTGCATCTGGCGCGGCTCGGCGCAGCCGATCTCTTTCTCGATACGATGCCCTATGGCGCACACAACACGGCGATCGAGACGGTCTGGGCTGGCGTACCGTTGGTCACCTGCACCGGCAACAGCATGGCCGCACGGGCCGCGACCAGCGTGCTCACCGCCGCGCGATTGCCGGAATTGGCGACACCGTCCCTCGCCGCTTACGAAACGCTCGCCCTATCCCTCGCTCGGGAACCCGATCGGCTCGCGGCGTTGCGCCAAAAACTCGCCGCCTCGCGCGCCGGATCGGCACTCTTCGACCTGCCACGCTATTGCCGTCATCTCGAAACCGCTTACACGACGATGTGGCAACGCCACCGCGATGGATTGGCGCCGGCGGGCTTCGCAGTCGCCGATCAATAAACGCCTCGCCACGCCGCCCAGGAAAGCCGCAGGCTTTGCATCGTGTCTTCGCGCGCGAGCCGGGGATCGAAGAAATCATGGCCGATCGCGTCGAGTTGCTTAAGCCGGCGCTCGGCCAACGTGGCATGGAGCAAAACCGGCAACGCCGCACGCGGGATGGACGCGCGCTCGCGCCGGGCCGCGTCGAGATGCTGTCGTGCCCGCGCCGCGATATCGCGCGCGGTCGCCGCCAGCGCCGGCGAGGGCTTCAGCGCGAAGAGACTCCCCTCGAGATCGACGCCATGCCCGTCCGTGAGGTCTGCCGGCAGGTAAGACCGACGAAATTGTGCATGAAACGGCGCCGCGGCCAGCAAACCGGCGAGCGCGTAAGCGGTCCCGGCGGCCCGCGCCGCCTCCGCGGCGCGGGCGTCTCCAATACCCAGCACCTCGAGCGCAAGCAGGTTGAGCGCGCCGGACGTTCTGTCCACGTACTCTTCGAGCGCCGCCATGGATTGCGGCGGCGCATCTTCCATGTCGTGCGCACGCGCATCGAGCAGCGTCGTGAAATGGGCTTTCGAGAGACGGTGCGTGACAATCGCCGCGGCGAGTGGCGTCGCCACCTCGTGCCGGCGCGGTTGCTTGCCCGCATAGATCTCGTCGAGCGCATCACGCCACCATTGCAGGCGTATCAGCCCCAGCATGGGTTCGCGCACGTATTCGCGGATGCGCGCGACCTCGTAGTTGAAGGCATAAAGCGCGAACAATGCGTCGCGGCGATCCGCCGGCGCGAAAAGAGCGGTCTGATACCGGTCGCGATCGTGGCCGCGCAGCGCCCTCGCCAGCGTGGGATCGCTCATGAGGGCGACGGCGTCCCAGGCTTCGAGCCGCCTGCCATGGCGGTGCGCGCTTGCGCCAAACAGTCCGGGCAAAGGCAGGTTGCGCCGGAAGCGGGCATCGGCAGATAGGGCGGCGCCTTGCACCAGCAATCGCCTGTAGGATCGCAGGCAAAGCTCGCGTCGCACTTCGAACATCGAATTTTTGTGCCCGCGCTCATGGCATCCGCCTCAAATTGCCGCCGAGTCTCCGTGAAGCTATCTTCTACCCCGTCGGCACCACGCGGGTGCCGTCTTCCTTTCAGTAACAACCGGTGGAAAGAGATAAAGATGGCATTTGAACTCCCCCCGCTTCCCTATCCGAAGAACGCGTTGGAGCCGCATACCTCGGCCAAGACGCTCGAGTTTCATCACGATAAGCACCATGCGGCTTACGTGACCAACCTGAACAACCTCGTCAAGGACTCGCCGATGGCGTCGCAGTCCTTGGAGGATATCATCAAGGCGACAGCAAAAGACGAGTCGAAAGTCGGCGTCTTCAACAATGCCGCCCAGGTCTGGAATCACACCTTCTTCTGGAACTGCATGAAGCCGAATGGCGGCGGTCAGCCCTCGGGCGATGTCGCTTCCGCGATCACCTCGTCGTTCGGCAGCTACGACAAGTTCAAGGAAGAATTCAAGGCGGCCTGCGTCGGACAATTCGGCAGCGGCTGGGGTTGGCTGGTCGCCGACGGCGGCAAGGTCAAGATCACCAAGACTCCGAACGCCGTTAACCCCTTGTCGCAAGGGCAAAACGCGCTTCTGACCTGCGACGTCTGGGAGCACGCTTATTACCTCGACTACCAGAATCGGCGTCCGGACTTCGTCGAGACCTTCTTGACCCATCTGGTCAATTGGGATTTTGTCGCGGCGAATCTCAAAGCACGATAATATTGCCCGATGCTGTGCGGCTCGAGGGGGCCGCACAGCACCGCAACGCACATTAACGATCCAGGGGGAACGCTCATGAAAAATCCATTGGATTCTTTAGGACAGACTATCGTGCTGGGCCTCGTGCTCACGGTTGTCGTGGTGTTTTTGATCCACGCAATCGCTTGAGCGAAAGGGGAACATCATGCAAGAGTTCGCCTCTTTCGACTGGTGGAACTTCTTTTTCCGTTGGTGCCATATCGCCAGCGGTGTGATGTGGATTGGTCACCTCTGGTACTTCAACTTCACCCAAACGCCGACAATGCCGAAGATCCCGGCCGAACTTCGCCCCGGCGTCGCTAAGTACATCCTACCCGAAGCGCTTTTCTGGTTCCGCTGGAGCGCGATGTTCACGATCATCTTCGGCCTGATCCTCGCCGGGATGAATAGTTATCTGCTGTCGGCGATCAAGCTCGGCATCGGCGATCACAGCACGCATAACACCACGATCGGCATCGGCATGTGGCTGGGCACGATCATGTGGTTCAATGTCTGGTTCATCATTTGGCCGAACCAGAAGAAGAACATCGGCATCACGCCCGCGACGCCCGACGAGATCAAGGCTGCCGCGCGCACCGCGGGTCTCGCCTCGCGCGTCAACACGATGCTCTCGATCCCGATGCTCTATTGCATGGCCGGCGTTCACTTCTACTAACGCTTCCGGCCGCTCGGTGATAAGCGAAACGGGGCTTTGCGGCCCCGTTTCCACTTCGGAGATGCGGCGGGCGCGCGTTAAAGCACAGCGCCGAGCACGGCCTGCAGCGTTTCCATCTTGAACGGCTTTTGCATGATCGGACGCGTCGCCCATTGCTCAGGCAGGCCGTGCCGGCCGTAGCCGGTCGCGAAGATGAATGCGATCTTGGCGTCGGCCAATGCCTGTGCGAGCTGATAGCCCGAATCGCCGCCGAGATTGACGTCGAGGATCACGGCATGCGGCTTGTGCTGCGCCAGGATTGCCTGTGCGGCCTTCGTATTGGCCGCAACCCAAACCTGATTGCAGCCGAGATCGAGCAGCATCTCCTCGATGACCGAGGCGATCATCTCCTCATCCTCGACCACGAGGATGTCGCGCCCGCTGAATTTGGGATCGGTACCTGGCAGTTGTCCGCTCATCGCCGACTCGCCCACGCTAAACGTGCTGTCATCGGAAACATAATCGATGCCTGCCCGCTTGGTTCCCGCTCAGCCTGCCGGGAGCAGGGCCGCAGCGACCCGGCGATCCTCGGCGAGCAACACGTTATAAGTGCGGCAAGCAGCGCCCGTATCCATGGCATCGACAACGACGCCATGAGCACGCAGTTCCTGGCGCAACTCCGGCGGGACCAGTTGCATATGGTGCCCACAGCCGAGCAGCAGAATTTGGATACCGGATTCGACGACAGGCGCGAGCGACGCTGCCGATATGTCGGCGATTGTCGTGACCGGCCAAGCCCGGGTTGCGTGCGGCAGGACAAGAATTGCGCCGTCATAGGAAGTGCCGCTGACACGGAAGCCGCTCGCACCATAGCTCTCGATGACTTGCCGATCTTTTGCGACGAGCGGCGTAACGTCCAAGCTCAGGGCTTTCCGCGCGCCGGGGCATCACCAGCTTCGCCTGCCGACGCGCCGGCGCGTTTCGGGCGGATGTAATAGAGCATCGGCGCGGCGATGAAGAGCGACGAATACGTGCCCACGACGATGCCCCACAGCATCGCGATCGAGAAGCCGCGCAACACCTCGCCGCCAAAGAGCAGCAAGCACAGCACCGCGAGCGCGGTGGTGCTGACGGTGAGAATCGTCCGCGACAGGGTCTCGTTGAGGCTCTTATTGATGAGCTCGGCGAACTCCATCGACTTGTAGCGGCGCATGGTTTCACGGACACGGTCATAGATGACGACGGTGTCGTTGATCGAATAGCCCGCGATGGTGAGGATCGCGGCCAGAGTCGTCAGATTGAATTCGATCTGCAGGAGCGAGAACAGGCCGATCGTCGTGATCGTATCGTGCAAGGTCGACAGCATGGCGCCGACGCCGAACGGCCATTCGAAGCGGAACCACACGTAAAACGCGATCGCGAAAAGTGCGAGGATCGTCGCTTCGACGCCGGCCTTGATGAGCTCGGCACCGACCGTTGGACCGACTACTTCGGTGCGGCGATATTCGAACGTGCTGCCAAGCTTTTGCTTGACCTGATTAACCGTCTCCTCTTGGGTCTTGTCCGACTGCTCTTGCAGGCGAATCAACACATCATCGGGGCCGCCAAAATTCTGCAGCGTCACATCGCGCAGACCAAGGCTGTCGAGATCGGCGCGCATCGTGTTGAGGTCCGCCGCGCCTGTGGTGCTGCGCACCTCGATGATCGTTCCGCCGCTGAAATCGATGCCGTAATTGAGGCCGCGCGTGAAGAACAGCGCGATCGACGCGATGGTCATGAGGAGCGACAGGGCGAAACCGACCTGTCGCATCCCCATGAAGTTGATGTTCGGAATCCGGCGGATGATGATAAGCGGGCGCATCGGGATCAGATCGGAATGACTTTGGGTTTCGTGCGGCGCAGCCAGGTCACGATAAGGAGCCGGGTCACGAGGATGGCCGAAAAGAGCGAGGTCAGGACGCCGAGGCTCAGCGTTACGGCGAAGCCCTTCACCGGGCCCGAGCCGAGCCAGAACATCAACGCGCCGGCAACCAGCGTCGTGACGTGGCTGTCGAGAATGGTGCCGAAGGCGCGCTCGAACCCGGCCTGCAGCGAGGAGATGAGCGAGCGTCCGCCCCTCACCTCTTCGCGGATGCGCTCGTAGATCAGCACATTGGCGTCGACCGCCATGCCCATGGTCAACGCGATGCCGGCGATGCCAGGCAAGGTCAGCGTGGCGCCGAGCAAGGTCAGCGCCGCCATCATGATGCAAAGATTGAAGAACAGCGCGATGTCGGCGAACAAGCCGAACAGGCCGTAGAACACGACCATGAAGATCACGACGAGGATCACGCCGACGATGCTGGCCAGCGCGCCGGCGTGGATCGAATCCGCGCCAAGACCGGGACCGACGGTCCGCTCTTCGAGCACGGTAAGCGGCGCCGGTAAGGCGCCAGCGCGCAGCAGCAGCGCAAGATCGTTCGCCGTCTGCACGGTGAAGCTACCTTCGATGACGCCCGCACCGCCGAGGATCGGCTCACGGATCACGGGAGCGCTAATCACCTTGTTGTCGAGCACGATGGCGAAAGGCTTGCCGACATTTTCCTTCGTCGCGTCGGCAAAGCGCCGCGCCCCGGTCGAATCGAATTTGAAGCTGACGACCGGCGCGCTGTTCTGGAACGTCGCCTGCGCATCGGTGAGCGTGTCGCCGCTCACCATCACGCGCCGGCGCACGACATAATATTGCGTCGGCTGTCCGTTGGCCGTCGTCGAGCTCGGCAGCAAAATATCGCCTGCCGGCACCTTGCCGCCGCGCGCATCTTGCGGCGACGCGTTCGGATCGACGAGCTGGAAAGTCATCTTTGCCGTGCGACCGATCAGCTCTTTCACATGCTCCGGATCGTCGATGCCGGGAAGCTGCACCAGGATGCGATCGTCGCCTTCGCGCTGAATCGATGGCTCTTTCGTGCCGGTTTCGTCGATGCGGCGGCGCACGATCTCGATCGATTGATCGATCGCCGAATTGCGCCGTTGAATCACCGCTTGTTGGTTCGGCGTCAGCGTCACCGTCCCACTGGCGCTGACCTGCACGTCCATCGACGGGTCGACCTTGGTGACGATGTCGCGGACGTCCTTCATGCGGTCGTTATCGCGCACCGTGAAGCTGACATGGTTGCCCGCCGCGGCGAGATCTGTGTAGCCGACTTTCGCGGCAACGAGCTGCGTGCGCACCTCATCGAGGAGGCTTGTGAGCCGCTCCTGCTCGACGGCGTTCATGTCGACGGAGAACAGCAGGTACGAGCCGCCGCGCAGATCGAGACCGAGTGACATCTGCTTGCGCAGGAAACTCGGCCAATGATCGAGCGACGCGGGCGAGAATGCGTTCGGCAGTGCGAAAAGGAAACCGAGGAAGCATACGCCGAGGATCAGCGTGAGCTTCCATCCCTGGAAATAGAGCATTGCTTCGACCTAACGCGTGGGATCGCGGGCGGGCTTAGCGCAAGCCCAGCATACGCCGCCACGCCGGCGTCTTGTCGTCGGCATCCTTCGCCGGCGGCGTCGTCGCCGTGGCGCTGTCGTCATTGGCAGGCGTATCGCTGTCGCCGGTCTTTGCTGTCTTCGCCGGCTCGGTCTTGGCGAGGACCTGCGAGATCGTCGAGCGCACGGCGCGCACCCGCACATTGTCGGCGAGGTCGACCAGGACCTCTTCGTTATTCACCACTTTCGCGACGGTGCCGATCAGGCCACCCGCGGTCACGATGCGATCGCCGCGGCGGATCGCGTCGAGCATCGAGCGCTGCTGCTTCGCTTTTTGCTGCTGCGGCCGGATCAGGAAAAAGTAAAAAACGACGAAGATCAGCGCCAGCGGAGCAAGCTGAACCATCATGCTGGAGGCATCGCCGCCGCCGGCGGCCGCCTGCGCATAAGCGGGCGTAATCAGCATCCTCCAACTCCTTCGCATCAATGGGAAAAGAGCCGCTTCCGGGCCCTCGTAAACCGTGGCGCATTCCTACTGGATGGAAGCATAAAGCGCAAGCAAGACAATGGCTTTGCGGCCGCTGCGACGGTCGCTATCATGGCATTCATCTTCGGGAGACGGCGATGAAAACGTTTATGTTTTTGGGACTTGCCGCTTGGCTTTGACGGGCTGCACCGACACGATCGTGATGCACGATGCGAACGGCCAGCAAGATGTTTGCGAGAACGCCTGATGTACCGTTCGCTCCATCAATGCGTCCTGAACGCCCAGCGCGACGGCATGACCATGGCCGACGGCCCGGCCTGGCGGATGTTCTATCGGTAATTGCTTTGGTGGTTAGGGTAAGAGAATGAGCGAGAGCGCGAAGCTCGAGGAACTGCTTCAGCGCATCGCGACCGCGCTTGAGCGCCAGGCCCCGCCGGCGGGGCCGAAGAACGATGTCGATTCCGCCGATGCCTTCGTCTGGCATGCCGACCGCGCCTGGCTCGAGCCGGTCAAGAGCATCAACCGCGTCGAGATGGTGCTTTTGCAAGGCATCGATCGCGTCCGCGATATCCTGCTCGACAACACGCGCCGCTTCGCCCAGGGCCTGCCCGCCAACAACGTGCTGCTTTGGGGCGCACGCGGCATGGGCAAATCGTCGCTGGTGAAGGCGGCGCATGCGACGGTGAATGCCGAGAAGAAAGCCACGCTGGTCCTCGTCGAGATCCATCGCGAGGATATTCCGAGCCTGCCCAACCTCCTCACCTTGCTGCGTGGCACCCAGCGCCGCTGCCTGCTGTTCTGCGACGATCTTTCTTTCGACGCCGACGATACGAGCTACAAATCGCTGAAAGCGGTGCTCGAAGGCGGCATCGAAGGTCGGCCGGACAATGTCGTCCTCTATGCGACCTCGAACCGGCGGCATCTTCTATCGCGCGACATGATCGAGAATGAGCGCGCGAGCGCGATCAATCCTGGCGAAGCGGTCGAGGAAAAGGTCTCGCTCTCCGATCGCTTCGGCCTCTGGCTCGGTTTCCATGCGTGCGATCAGCAGACCTATCTCGCGATGGTCGAGGGCTATGCAAAGCATTTCCATCTCGATTATCCTTACGACAAGCTGAAGGCCGAAGCCTCGGAATGGCAGATTACCCGCGGCTCGCGCTCGGGCCGCGTCGCGTGGCAATACATCCAGGATCTCGCGGGAAGGCTCGGCAAAAAACTCGACTAGACCCGGCCCAGCCGGGCTCAAAGGGAGCGAAGCGATGGCGACGACATCGGATTACGCGCAACTGACCAAGGTCGGTCCCGGCACGCCGATGGGGAAGCTGCTCCGCCATTACTGGATTCCCGCCTGCGCCTCGGATGAGATCGCCGCCGACGGCCCGCCGCTCCGCTTGATGCTGCTGGGCGAAAAGCTCATCGCCTTCCGCGACAGCGAGGGCCGCGTCGGCATCTTCGATCATCGCTGCCCGCATCGCGGCGCATCGCTGTTCCTCGGCCGCAACGAGGAATGCGGGCTGCGCTGCGTCTATCACGGCTGGAAATTCGATGTCGACGGCAATTGCCTCGACATGCCGAACGTGAAGCAGCGCCATTCCTTCGCCGGCAAGATCAAGGCGATCGCCTACAAGGCGCTGGAGCGGAACGGCCTCATCTGGGTCTATATGGGCGAGGCCGCCGAGGCGCCGCCCTTCCCTGGCCTCGAACCGCTGCTGCTGCCGCAGGCGCGGCTCAAAATGCGTTGGGCACAGCGCCATTGTAACTGGCTGCAGGCGATCGAGGGCGACATCGACACCTCGCATTTCGGTTTCCTGCACGAAGGCAAGGCTGCGCCCGAGAGCTATTCCGCCGATTCGGTGATCCGCTATCGGCTCGACGACCGCTCGCCCGACTATCATTGCGTCGAGACCGATTGGGGCACGATGTATGCCGCCTACCGTCCGGCGACGCCGGGCCATCTTTATTATCGCGTCGCGCATTACCTCTTT
Source organism: Allostellaceae bacterium (assembly GCA_035552195.1). GTDB lineage: Bacteria > Pseudomonadota > Alphaproteobacteria > ATCC43930 > CGMCC-115725 > CAIKMD01. Next base: position 42,813 of record DASZLU010000145.1, read on the forward strand.
CCGTTCTGGACGATGATCCCGAACGCCGCCTTCGGCACCAACCTCACGGCACGCGCATGGATCCCGATGGACGACACGCACACGATGTTCCTGCAATGCTCGTGGGATACGACGCTGGAGAATCTGGCGAAGGCCGATCGCGTGCCGGGCTTGGGGCTCAATTTCAATTATCAGCCGAAATCGACAGGTTGGTACGGCCGCTGGCGCATTGTGCCTGACGAGAGCAACGATTGGATGATCGATCGCGACGCGCAGCGCGATTCGACCTACACCGGTATCGACGGCGTGCATCTGCAGGATCAGGCAGTCACCGAGAGCATGGGCGAGTGCGTCGATCACAACATCGAGCACCTCACCATTGGCGATCTGATGATCACGCGGACGCGCCAGCGCATGCTGAACGCGATGCGCGATCTTGCCGAGCGCGGCATCAAGCCGCCCGGCGCGGAGAATGGCGATATCTTCCTCGGCGCGCATGGTGGCGATTTCGTTGCGCCCGAGAATGTCGATTGGCTCGAGACATACGCCAACCAACTACGCGCGTCGGCCAATCCGACCGGCGCCCTGCGCGTGCCACCCGAGCACGATCGCGTTAGCCGGAAACAGGCCGCTTCCGGCTAACGCGTGAATCTTGCTCTCAATCTAAAACGAGGACCATGATTCACGTATCGCTCGGATCGCCTCCGCGATCCAAGAGATACGATCATGGTCCCCCGGGCGGAGTAACTCCTCAGCCGCCGACAGCTTCGCGGCCTAGCTTTTGGCCCCGATTATTTCTTATCGGATGCGATGCTTTTGATATCCCCGTTGATTTCGCCGCCATCTTCGATGTGCAGCTTGCCGTAACGCACGGTGCCGCTGACGCGGCCCGTGCTGCGGATCAGCAGATTCTCGCGCACCGTGAGCGAGCCGTCATAGTGCCCCGAGATTTCGGCGCCGGTGATCTCGGCGGCGCCTTTGAACGTGCCGTTCTCGGTGACTTCGACGGTGTGGCAATCTTCGAGTTCGGCTTCGACCTTGCCGTCGATCACGAGACGATCGCAGAACGATATCTTACCGTTCAGCGAAATGCCGCGGCCGACGGTGAGGCGTTTGGTCTCGTTCTTCGCCTCGTTTCGATTGTCGCGTGACCCGACCAGCGGCGTGGGTGTCGGCGTCGTAACACGCGCCACCGAGATCGATGTCGGTTTTTCCGTTGGATTGGGCAGCACCGCCGTGGTGCCGCTCATATCGGAGAGCGGCGTCACTGTCTCATGAATCCGATCGTCCGATTTTTGTTTGGCATCCTTCTCGCGTGCAAACATAGTTTTTCCCCTACTCGTGTTTCCTGACCGCTACGGGAAAACGATCTTGCATTCAAAAAGACGCAAAAAGAGCTTAACACGATCGCAGCGAATGCAACCGCGAATTTTGCGCTTGCAATTTTTCTACGCGAGGAGACGGGCTGCGAGCCAGCGAATAATCGTCGGGTTCGTGTCCGGCGTATACCCCATATGGCCTACCGGATAAAACCGCGCCTCCTTCGGATTGCCGTGCTCTAGCAACAGATGCATGTCTTCGATCGGAAAGATCGTATCTTGCGTCCCATTGACAAGAAGCAGGGGTGCGCACGGCTTATCGAGCACGCCCTGCTTCAGCAGCGACAGACGCGGACAGAATTCGACCCAAGCGTCGAATCCGTCCTGGCCGAAAGCGCTCGCCAAAGTTTCGGCGAGCTCGAAAGCGTAGGAGCCGTGCTGCGCCTTCTCGATCCATTCGGCCGTGAAAGCAAAATGCGCGCAGCCGCCTTGCGCAACGACGGCAGCAAGCCGATCGCGATGCGTATGCGCGACTTTCGCCGCCCAATAACCGCCCGTGCTGCCGCCCCACGCGCCGACGCGCTTTGAATCGATCTCGGGCCGCGTCGCGCACCAATCGAGCACCGCGTCCCAAAGGCGCTCGGCATCTTCCGAGCCTTTGAGCGGCGCATCGCCGACGCCCGGCATGTCGATGATCAGCAGCGACAGGCCGGCGGCGATCACCGGCTCCCAGATCTCGGTCCGATCTTCCTTGAACGTGTCGATGCCGGCCCACATGATCAGCAGCGGCCGCCGCGCGTCGTCGTTGGACCGGCGAATGAGATAGCCGATCGAGCGGTCGCCCTCGTCCGGCCTGCCCGTGAACGGAATTTCGACGCGCTCGAAGCGATACGGCAGATGGCGCAACGCCGCGCGGTACATCTCTTGCGATTTGCGATAGGCCGCGCGCTTGCCTTCGGAATTGGTCGTCGGAAATCGCGCCATGCGATAAAGCCCGTAGGCGTGGAAGTAGTGATCCTTCGCCGCGCGGTCGTCGCCTTTCGCTTCCGCCTCGCGCGCCAGCTTCTCGAACGGCGCCGCCGCCGCGCTATAGGCCGCCGCCCATTGGTCGCGATCGAGCGAGGTCAGCTTGGCGAAGACGCCCTGATGGTCTTCGTATTGCGTGAACACCATCGGATGCAGCGCGCCCTTGGCTTGGGGCTGCCAGAATTGCCACAACTCTTCGATCGATCGCGTGTAGCGCCGCATGAACTCTCCCTCGTCGCGCATCATGCGGATGCGGCCCGGGACGCGTCAATCGGGGAAGCGTCAATCGCCTGCTAAGCGGCGACGGTGCCTTTCATCGCAGCCATCGGCAGGCGAATGATGACGCGCGCGCCGCCTTCGGGCCCACGCGCAATAGCGATATCGCCTTTGTGATTCTCGACAATCTGCTTGGCCGTCGCGAGACCAAGACCGGTGCCGAAGCTGCGCGTGCTGAACAGCGGCTCGAAAATATGCGGCAAAACATCGGCCGGAACGCCGGGGCCGGTATCGGTGATGGCAATCTCGATCCGATCGCCGATCGCGGTCGAGACGGTGATACGCGGTCGAATCAGGTCCGGCGTCTCGACCAGCGCCTCGAGCGCGTTTTCGAAGACCTTGACGATCGCGCAACGCAGACGATCCGGATCGATGGCGATCACCGCCCCGGCGGCGCCGAAGTGGCGCTCGATCGCGATCCGCTCCGGCACCCTTTGCGCGTTCAGCACATCGGCGAGCCACGAATCGAGACGAATCGACGCCGGCACCAGATCGCGTGAGCGCGCATAATCGAGAAGATCGCCGATGATGCCGTCGCAGCGGTCGATCGTCCGATGGACGCGGCTCATCTGCCGCGCGATATCGAGACCGTTCTGCGTCGCAGCCTCGCCGATGGCATGGATGGTGTTGCGGATCGTGCTCAGCGGGTTGCGCAACTCATGGGCGAGCGACGATGTCAGCCGGCCCAAAAGCGAGAGCCGCTCTTGTTGCAGGAGTTCGGCCTCCGCGGCGGCGCGGGCGCGCTCGGCTTCGGATTTCTCGGCCTCGACCTTGAGCTGGCGCTCGGTCAGCGCGGCATATTCATCGCGCAGCACCTTGTGCGCATGCGCGGTAAAGCGTCGCTCGCGATCGATCTCGTCATAGCCCGCTCCCACCAACGACAACAACGCTTCGAGGTCCAGCGAACCGTCCGAACTGGCTCGCTGGGCCTGCCGAAGCTGTCGTTGCAGCAGCTTGTGCATTTCACGCTTCGGCGAAGGTGGTGATGGTCATGGTCTGGTTGTGCAGGTCGCAAAACGGCAGGCCTTCCATCGGGGCGATCTCGCCGTAGGAATAGAAGCCGGTGGTACGACAGCCGGTCCCGAGCACATCGGCAACGGCTTCGACCTCGTCCGCGATCCGCTGGCCGAGAAGCAGTTTCCGGCCGATGCAACTCACGAGAATAGCGAGCTTGGCATCGGGAATGATCGCCTGTTCGGCGGCGCGGCCGGCGCCCGCGATCAGATGATCGAAATTGCCGAGCATCACTTGCGCGACCTGCCCTTCCGGCATCGAGCCGGCGAAGATCATCGCCTTCTTCTCTTCGTCAACACCGACCACGGTGCGCACCAAGCTCCAATCCGGCTGATCCTTCGGATGGATGCGCAGCGGGAAGAGCAATGCGCTTGCCGGCAGATTGGCGGCTTCGGCGCCGAGATATTGCTTGTAAAGATCGAGCGCCGGTTGACCGTCGAGATCGTAGAGCGTGTTGCCGCTCGAGCGTGTGATGATCCGTTTGGTGCCGACCGCATCCCAGCCGCCGACGCTGCCGTGGCCGATACGAATCTTGTCGCCATAGAACCCCATCGCGACGACGCGGCCGGCCTCGGGATTAGCGTTGAAGCCGACATAGGTCGTTTGGAAATCTGCGCCATCGCCCGCAAGACCGCCGGTCACGCAAATCTCGCGACCGAGCACGTGCTGAATGCCGGCAACAAGCTCGGTGCCGTTCACCTTGGTGCCGTCGGAGAGGACAAAGACATTGCGCAAACCGCGCGGCGGCAACGCGGCCCCGAGCCGCGTGCCGATTTCGAACGAGCTCTTGCCGGGCGCCGCGCGATCGTCGGCGAATTTTACTTCGGTCGCATCGAAGGCGATCGCGGTCGCGATCACCGAGCCCTCATGCACATCGATCGCGGCGATTTCGCCGCCCGTCGTGCACCCGACCAGCGCCGCGTTGGGATAGAAGCCGCGCAACTCGGCGAAACGCCCGCCGTCGCCGAGCGTGCCGGGCGCCGCGAAATAGAGAACGAGCGACGGCGCAAGACGCGTCTCTTCGCCGAGTACCCGCCAACCATGGCGCTTTTGCCAAAGACGTTGTTCGACCTGCATGGAGACCCCCGTCGGCTGCCTCCCCGATTGTGCACGGCCATGCTTAACGGGCGGTAAAGTAGCGGACCCTAACCAGTTGTTTCGACGGTCACAATTCTGTCTTTCCGCTAAAGAACAGTCACAATTCTGTCTATCCGCTAAAGATAGGGAAACTAGCGCGCGCTGGCTTGAATGCTCGGCAGCAGACCGATCGGATCGATCGCGCGCGTGCCTTGGCGAATTTCGAAATGCACTTGCGGCGTATCGACCGTCCCGGTCGAGCCCGCTTTGGCGATTTCCTGGCCGCGCTTCACGACGTTGCCGCGCTTCACCAGAAGCTGCGAATTATGCGCGTAAGCGGTCATATAGCCGCCGGGATGCTTGATCAGGACCAGATTGCCGTAGCCGCGCAGCTCGTTGCCGGCATAGGCGACGACACCGGCATCGGCCGCGCGAACCGGTTCGCCGGCCTGCGCGGCGATATTGATGCCGTCATTATGCGTGCCATTCGGACCGGTGCCGTAGCGCTCGATAATCTTGCCCTGCACCGGCCAATCGAAGCCCTTACCGACACGCGGCGGTATCGGCCTGGTTAGTTCAGGCGTGGGTGCTGCCGCAGTGCCCGGTTGGCTTGGTTTTTCCGACGGTGCGCCCGCAATTGTGTCCGGCTTCGAGCCCGGCGCCGCAGATTCAGGCGCCGCAGCAACCGCCGAAGGTGAATGATCGGGCGGCTCGACCTCGGCAGGCAGGAAAAGCGTCTCACCGGCGCGCAGCCCGTAGGGCGGCTCAAGGCGGTTGAGACTGGCCAGCGTGCTCACCTCGACGCCGTAGAGCCGCGCGATTCCATAGAGCGTGTCGCCCGGCTTCACGATGTGGAAGCGCTCTTGCGGCAGGTCGAGCCTGGTGCCGGCCGCGACCTGGAACGGCGGATCGAGGTGGTTGGCGTCAATGATCGAGCGCAACGGCACATCGTAGCGTCGCGAGATTGTATAGAGCGTCTCACCCTTGGCGATGGTGATCTGACTCGGATGCGCCAGATGTTCTTGCGGCGCGGCGGTTGCCGGCGGCGATGGCGGCGCGGCTTGAGGCTTCGCCGGCTTTGCGGGCGCGCCCGAATTGCTCTGCGCGACAGGGCTGGCCTGCGTGCCGGGCTCGGGCCCGCCAGGAAAGGACAATGGCGCAGGCGGGCCGCTACGCGCGCAGCCCGCGAGCGCTCCCGATACGATCGTCGCGATGATTGCCGCAAACGGCCCCAAACGGATCATGGCCTATGGTTATGCCATGACACACGAATCGCCGACAACGTGTGTTAGCGCGCGGCGCTGCGCGGCAGGCCGGCGACCAGGGGCACGAAGCGTACCGGGCAGAGATCCTCGCTCTGCCAGCTCTCGGCCGTCCGCCGCAGCCGCATGAGGGTCTGGTCGCGCTTATCCTCGCCGATCGGCGCCACCATGACACCGCCCTCGGCCAGGCTTTCCATCAGCGCATCGGACAGATTGGCCGCCGCCGCGGTGACAATGATGCGATCAAAGCTCGGCTGTTCCGGCCAGGCCTTGGTGCCGTCGCCGAACCGGGCCGTAATGTTGTTGAGCCGCAGATCCTTGAAGAGCTTGTCCGCCGTCGCCGCCATGGCGCGATGGCGCTCGACCGTGAAAACGCGGCGCGCGAGCTTGGCCAGCACCGCCGCCTGATAGCCCGAGCCGGTGCCGATCTCCAAAACCATGTGCCGGTTGGTCACTTCGAGCGCCTCCGTCATCAGCGCCACGATATAGGGTTGGCTGATCGTCTGGCCGTGGCCGATCGGTAGCGCGACATTTTCGTAAGCGCGGTCGCGGAAGGTCGGCGGCACGAATTTCTCGCGCGGCACATCGGCGATGGCTTTCAGCACCCGCTCATCGCTGATGCCTTGGGAACGCAATTCCTCGACCAGCCGCGCCGCCTTCGGATCGCGTACGCTCATCGCCGCTTCTTCCGCGCCCGCGGCGGTTCGAGAAAAGACTGCCGCAACCGACTCAGCGCGCGGCGATTGGTGAGATCGAGGAAGATCGGCGTCACGGCGACATAGCCTTCGGCGACGGCGCGCACGTCGCTTCCCGGCCGCGTCTTCGCCTCGTCGCGCTGCGGCCCGATCCAGTAATAGGGCCGGCCGCGCGGATCGACGCGCTCGATCAGATGGTCGCCGATCTTGCGGCCGCCTTGTGCCGCCGGAAGGATGCCCTTCACTTGCGCCGGCTTTAGTTGCGGGAAATTCACGTTGTAGAAGGAATCCTGCGGCCAAGGCAGGGCCGCGAGACGGCGGATCACCTTCGGCGCCCAGTCCGCCGCCGCCGACCAATCGATCTTGCGGTCATCGCCGATATGCTGACTGAAGGCGATGGCTTTCAGATCGAGCAGGCTCGCTTCCATCGCCGCGGCGATCGTGCCCGAATAGGTCACATCCTCACCCATATTGGCGCCGCCATTGACGCCCGACAGCACCAGATCGGGCGGCCGCTGATCTTTCAGCACCGCATTCATCGCAAGCAGCACGCAATCCGTCGGCGTGCCGTCGACGGCGAAGCGGCGCGGCCCGAGTTGGCGCACGCGTAGCGGTCGCGTCAGGGTCAGCGAGTGGCTGGCGCCGCTTTGCTCCTGTTCGGGCGCGACGATCCATACATCCTTGCTGAGACTCTGGGCGACGCGCGCCAGCAGCTTGATGCCGGGCGCTTCGATACCATCGTCATTGCAAACCAGAATGCGGGCGTGCGCGAGATCGATGCCCTCACCCATCGGGGCGCAGGACCTCCACCCCTCCCATATAGGGCCGGAGCGCCGGAGGGATCGCGATCGAGCCATCTTTTTGCTGATGATTCTCGAGGACCGCGATCAGCGTGCGGCCGACCGCCAGGGCGGAGCCGTTGAAGGTATGGACGAAGCGATTGCCCCCTGACTTTTTATTGGGCCCCTCTTTGGGCTTGAAGCGCGCGTTCATGCGCCGCGCCTGGAACTCGCCGCATTGCGAGCAGCTCGAAATCTCGCGATAGGCGTTCTGCGCCGGCAGCCAGACCTCGATGTCGTACGTCTTGCGCGAGGAGAATCCCATATCGCCGGTGCAGAGCAACATCACGCGATAGGGCAGATCGAGCCGCTTAAGGATTTCCTCGGCACAAGCGGTCATGCGCTCATGCTCTTCATGCGCCTGGTCGGGATGCGCGATCGAGACGAGCTCGACCTTGTTGAATTGATGCTGGCGGATCATGCCGCGGGTATCTTTACCAGCCGCCCCTGCTTCCGAACGAAAGCAGGGCGTCCAGGCGGTGAAGCGCAGCGGCAATGCCGCCTCATCGAGGATTTCATTGGCGACGAGATTGCTCAGCGGCACTTCCGCCGTCGGGATGAGCCAGAAGTCGTTTGTCGTGCGGAAAAGATCTTCGGCGAATTTCGGTAGTTGACCGGTGCCGAAGGCCGCGTCGTCGCGCACGAGCAAGGGCGGCGCGACTTCGGTGTAGCCGTATTCGCGCGTATGCATATCAAGCATGAACGCCGCCAAGGCGCGCTCCAAGCGCGCGAGGCCACCGCTGAGCACAACGAAACGCGCACCCGACATTTTGCCGGCGCGCGCGAAGTCCATCTGCTTGAGCCCCTCGCCCAGCGCGACGTGATCTTTCGGCGCGAAGGCGAATTCGCGCGGCGTGCCGTGGCTGCGCATGAGCTTGTTGTCGTGCTCGTCCTTGCCGTCAGGCACATCGTCGAGCGGCAGGTTCGGTATGCCGGCGAGCAACGTGTCGATCTCGGTCTTGAGCTTGCCGGCTTCGGCCTCGAGCCGCGCCTGCTCGTCCTTACTTGTAGCGACCTGCTCCATGATCGCGCTGGCGTCACCGCCCTTCGCCTTCACCGCGCCGATCTCGCGCGCGAGCTTGTTCCGCTCGGCCTGCAGCGTCTCCGCTTTGGTCTGGGTCGCGCGCCATTCCTTATCGAGCGCGAGGATTTCGAGCGATTTTGGCGGCAGGCCGCGCCGGGCGAGGCCCTTATCGAAAGCCGCCGGATCGTCGCGAATGGTCTTCAGATCGAACATTTCTCGCCACTATAGATCATTCATCGGAATTTTCTGCAGCGGCCTCTTCCGCGGCCTCGCGCTTCGCACGCTGCTTCTCGACCAGCTTGCAGGAAAGGATCGAGACCTCGAACAGGATCAGCAACGGGACCGCCAGCGACATCATGCTGAAGATATCAGGCGGCGTCAGCACCGCCGCCAGGCCGAACATGCCGACGATCGCGTAGCGTCGCTGCTTGGCGAGACCCGCCGCCGTGACCAACCCGGCGCGCGCCATCAGGCTGAGCAGCACCGGCAATTGGAACGCGACGCCGAAAGCCAGGATCAGATGCATCACGAAGGTCAAATATTCGCTGACCTTCGGCTCAAGATCGATCGCGAGTGCCCCGTCGCCGCCGCGCGAGCCGAAGCTCATGAAGAATGGATAAGCGACGGGGAAGATCACGTAATAAACGAGCGCGGCGCCCATGATGAACAGCACCGGCGTCGCGACGAGATAGGGAAAGAAGGCGCGGCGCTCCTGCTTGTAGAGACCGGGCGCGACGAACATCCATATCTGGCTGGCAATGATCGGAAACGAGAGACAGAACGCCGCCCAGAACGCGACACGCAGATCGGTGAAGAACGCTTCCGTGACGTCGGTGAAGATGAAATGACCGCCGCCGGCCTTGGTGAGCGCATCGGCCAGCGGCTGGGCGAGGAAATTGTAGATGTTCTTGCTGAAATAATAGCAGGGGAAGAACGCAACGAATAACGCCAGGATCGAATACATCAGCCGCTTGCGCAGCTCGACCAAATGATCGAGCAGCGGCATCCGCCCATCTTCGAGCTCTTCCTCACGTTCGCTCATCGCTTACGGCGTATGCTTTTCGGGCTCAGGTACGACCGCTGGCTTGGCTTCGATTGTCTCGACTGCCGGTTCGGCTGGCGTCTCAGCCGGCGCCGATGCACGCCCTTCAATCTCCGCCATCGATTTCTCCTCGAGTGCGGATCGCTCCACCGGCTTTACCGGCTCAGCCAACGGATTGGATATCATCGGCTCGTCGAGCGAGCGCTGCAGATCGCCCGCCGGATCGATGGTACGGCGGAACTCGTTTTCGACATTGAAGCTCGTCGCGCGGTCGATATGCCGCTTCACCTCGTCGAGTTCGGCCTCGCGCACCATCTGGTCGAGGCTGCCCTGGAATTCGCGCGCGATCGCCCGGGCGCGGCGCGTCCACTGCCCGACCATCCGCATCACGCGCGGCAGGTCTTTCGGGCCGATGACGACCAGCGCGACCACGGCGATCAACGCGAGTTCGGACCAGGCGAAATCGAACATCGAATTAAGTCACTACGTCTTGGCGACAGAGGCGCGGATCATGGCAGAAGCAGCCCGAGCCCGCAAACCGGCGCGGATTAGGCCGCGCCGTGGCCTCCGCCCTTATCTTCCGATGACGGCTCCTCCGCCTCGTCATCGTCATCGTCGTCCGCGTCGCCGTCCTCGTCTTCTTCCTCGTCGTCATCGTCGCTGTCGTCGCCATCCTCGTCTTCGTCGTCAGCGTCGTCCTCATCGTCGTCCGCCTCGTCACCGGCGTCCTTTTTTGCCTCGGCCACAACCGCCTCTTCGGCGACCGCCTCGTCTTCGACAAGCGTTTCCGCGTCAACGACCAGCGTCTGGACGGCCTCGCCGTCGTTATCCTCGTCGTTCTCACCCGGCACATCGGGCAGCCGCTCTTCGGCAGGCACGCCAATGGTCTCGGCCAGCGTGATATCCGGGCGCGGCCCGATCAGGCCGGCAGCGCGCAGTTCGTCGATGCCCGGCAGGTCGCCCAGCGAGGCGAGGCCGAAATGGAGCAGGAAGGCTTCGGTCGTGACCCAGGTCACGGGCCGGCCGGCGGTCTGCTTGCGCCCCTTCGGAACGATCCAGCCCGCTTCCATCAGCGTATCGAGCGTGCCCTTGCTGATCACGACGCCGCGGATCTCTTCGATCTCGGCGCGCGTCACCGGCTGGTGATAGGCGCAGATGGCCAGCGTCTCGATCGCGGCGCGCGACAATTTGCGCGCGACTTTTTGGGTCAGCTTGAGGCGCGGCGCGAGGTCCGCGGCGGTCCGGATGGTCCAGCCACCGCCAACATGCACAATGTTGACCCCGCGCGGCGCGTAGATCGCCGTCAACTCATCGAGCAGCGCGGCGATATCGGTGCCTTCGGGCAGGCGTTGCCGCATGGCATCAACATCCACCGGTGACGGCGACGCGAACAGCAGCGCTTCGAGCAGCCGGAGATCGTCATTCGATACGGCCGCGGGATCGGCAGCGGCGGTGTCCGTCGTAGTCTCATCGGAATTCATGATCTCGGGTTCTGTCAGGCTCATGTGTTCTCGTTCGGCAGGCTACGCAAATAAATCGGACCGAAAGCTTCGTCCTGGCGAAGCTCGAGCTTGCCCGAGCGGACAAGCTCCAACGTCGCGGCGAAGGTGGCGGCAACGGCGGAGCGATGGACTAGCCCCGGCTGCAGGTTGCTGGGCAGGAAGCTGACCAACGTGCGCCAATCCGGCATGCGGCCAAGCAAGCGGCCGAGACGTTGCAGCGCATCGTCCATCGAATAAAGCTCGGGTGCATCGATATGGAGGACGCCCGATTCCTTGCGCGCCTTCTGATCGCCATAGGCTTTGAGCAAGTCGTAGAGGGTCGCTTCGTAGACCGGGATCAGCACGCGCGGCAGACCTTCCGGCGCACCGCGCGTGAACACGTCGCGGCCCAGCAGATCGCGGGCGAAAAGCCCCTGCCCGGCCTGCTGCATCGCTTCGAGGCGACGCAATTGATGTGCCAGCGCCGCGGCCATCTCTTCGCCCGAGGGCTCAGCAGCGTCCGCCGGCTGCGGCAGGAGGAGACGCGATTTGAGATAGGCGAGCCACGCCGCCATCACCAGATAGTCGGCGGCGATCTCCAGCCGCAGCCGCCGCGCTGCGCTGATGAAAGCGAGATATTGATCGGCGAGGCGCAGGATCGAGATCTTGGTGATGTCGACCTTCTGCTCGCGCGCCAATTGCAGCAGCGCGTCGATCGGTCCTTCGTAGCCTTCGAGATCGACAACGAGCTCGACTGCCGGCTCGACCTCGGGTTTCTCCATCTCGAATGGCTCGACGTCGTTCATTGATTCAAATCAATCCCTGTCAACCAACGGAGTGCGCTCGCAAACCAATTTACCGGACGCTGGATGATCCACCACAGCACATTCAGGTCCATATGCAATTGCTGACCAATCATCGGCAAGATGAACAGCAACCCGAGCAGGATCAGCATGCCATAGCGCTCTGTCCGCGCCAGCGGGATCGCGAGAAAATCGGGCAATAATCCGACCGCGACTCGGCCGCCGTCCAGGGGCGGCAGCGGAAGCATGTTAAAGACGGCGATGATGATGTTGAATTCCGCCGAAATTTCGAGATTGGCGCGCACCCAGTCCTGAAAATAGCCAGGCAAAAACGCGGCTGGGACGAGTAACAGCGCGGAGACGATCGCCAGAATCACATTCGTCAGCGGGCCGGCGAGCGCAACGTAGACCATGTCGCGGCGTGGCTTGTTGAGACGGTCGAAGCGTACCGGCACTGGCTTCGCATAACCGAAGATGAATTTGCCGCCGGAACCAAATATCAGCGCCAGCGGCAAAATGATGGTGCCGAAAAGATCGATATGCTTGAGCGGATTGAAGGTCACGCGACCCATGTTCCAGGCCGTATCGTCGCCCAAACGGTGAGCAACGAAGCCGTGCGCCGCTTCGTGCAACGTGATTGCGAAAATCATCGGCAGCGCCATCACGGTGATGGTCTGAACCAACGCGGAAATCACCGTGGAATTCATGAGTTCGCCAGCAACACCGCGAATTCGTATTCGGCCGCGTGGCGATCGAAGGCACCAGGCGCGTGGCGGCGCGCTTCGGCCGCCGTGACCCGGCGGCGCGCGGCATCGCTTATCGGACCGATCGCACCGGCGATCGCCTCCATCTCATCGAGAATGCCATTGCAGTGAAGCACCAAGTCACAACCCGCCTGTAGCGCGTCCCAAGCCCGCGACTCGATCTTTCCGCCGAGTGCGGCCATCGATAGATCATCGCAAAGAAGCACGCCGTCAAATCCGATTCCAGCCCTGATCACTTCGCCAATCACGCGCGGCGATAATGTCGCGGGCCGGTCGGGATCGATGGCGGTGTATAGCACATGCGCCGTCATCGCCCAGGGCATTCCCGAAAGCGCGCGGAACGGCGCGAAATCTGTCGAGTCGAGCTCGGCGCGCGGCGTCTCCACCACCGGCAGGGCGCGATGACTGTCCACAGTGGCGCGCCCGTGCCCCGGAATATGTTTAATGATCGGCAGCACGCCGCCCGCCATCAGCCCGTCACACACCGCGAGGCCGTTTTCCGCCACGAGTCGTGGCTCGAGCCCCCAGGCGCGATCGCCGATGATCGGGTCGGCACCCGACACCGGCACGTCGAGCACCGGCGCACAATCGACGGTGATGCCAAGCTGGCCGAGATCGTCGGCAATGAGCCGCGCCGCCAACCAAGCTGCGTGGCGCGCGCGTATGCCGCCGCGAGCAGCGATTTTTGCCGCCGCCGGATAGGCCGGGAAATGCGGCGGCTTTAACCGCGCGACCCGTCCCCCCTCCTGATCGATCAGAACCGGCGCATCGCCGCGACCGACGATCTCGCGCAAATCGGCGACGAGTCGCTTGATCTGCGCCGGCGCCTCGCAATTGCGCGCGAAAAGGATGAAGCCGAGCGGATCGGCATCGCGGAAGAATTGCCGCTCGCTCGCCGAGAGCGTCGGCCCCTCACAACCGAAGATGACTGGTTTGATCACGCGCGCTTACGGCTTCACAAGAATGCAACTGACATTGCGGCTTTTGAGCGCGGCACAGGCCTGTGTCGCCCTCGCCTCTTCCGTGATCGGTCCGGCCTGAATGCGATAGTAGGTGCCTTTGCCACCGCCCAGTTGGACGCTCGAAACCGACAGCGACAATTTCCCCAGCACATCGGCATTCTGCCGTTGCAGCTTGACCCATTCGGTTTTCGCTGCGTCCTCAGTTTTGAGCGCGCCGAGTTGGAGACGATAAGACCCGGCCATTTGTTGTGGCGGCACGACTTTTGGCGCAACCGGCGCCGGAGCTGCAACTTTCGGCGCGACGGATGTCGGCGGCGCGACGGCGGCGGGCGGTGGAGCAGTTGCGACTTGCGGTGCTGGCGGAAGGGTCGGTGGCCGCGTATTCGCCGCGGGCGGTTCAGCCGGTGGCGACGGCGGGTTGGTGGTCGCGGTTTGCGGTTGTGGCGGCGGCGTTGGCGGCGCCGGACGCTGCTTTACCGCTTCCGGTGACGGCAGCAACTCTTCCGGCTTTTCTTTCGTCTCGCGATTGAGCAGCACCGAATCCTGGCCCGGGACGACCATGCCGCCCGGATCTTTCGGCTGCTCTTTCACCGGCGCGGTATCAGGATGGATTTCCGGCACCGCGGCGACGTCCTGCGACGACGGCTTGCTGCTATGGCCTGCCCACCACGAGCCCCCCACCAGCGCAGCGACCGCGAGCGCCAGCAACGCCGCGCGCAGGGGTCGCGTGCCCCGCCGCTCCGGCTCGTCGTCCCTATCGCGACGTTCGTCGTCGTCGATGTCGAGACGCGGGCTCATCCACGCAATTCCTCGAGCGGCGTCACCCCCATCACATGGAGGCCGGAGGCGATGACGAACGCGACCGCTTGTACCAATGCGAGCCGCGCCAGAGTCAGCGGCTTCGCGTCGCTTTGAATGAAACGCAGCGTCGCGTCGGCGTTGCCCTTGTTCCAGAGCCCATGAAACGCGGCCGCGACTTCCTGCAGATAGAAAGCGACGCGATGGGGCTCGTGGTTCTCCGCCGCTCCTTCGACGAGGCTCGGCCATTGCGTTACCAGACGCACCAGCCCGATCTCATCGCGATCGGTCAGCAGGCTCAACTCGGCTTTCGCGAGCTGTGCCGGCGCGATCTCATGCGAGGAAAATTCGTCGCGCGCGTGACGCAATACCGACGAGATGCGGGCATGCGCGTACTGCACGTAGAAGACCGGATTGTCTTTCGATTGCTCGATGACTTTCGCGAAATCGAAATCGAGCGGCGATTTCGGATCGCGCGTCAGCATCATGAAGCGCACCGCGCCGGCGCCGACCTGCTCCACCATCTCGCGCAAGGTCACGAGATTGCCGGAACGCTTCGACAGCTTCACTGGCTCGCCGTTGCGGAATACTTTGACGATGTTGTTGAAGATCACCTCAAGCTGGGCCTCGCCGCCGCTCAGCGCCGCGATCGCCGGCCGCATGCGCTCGAGATAGCCGCCGTGATCGGTGCCGAGCACGTTGATCATCAGCTTGAAGCCGCGCCGCACCTTGTCGAAGTGATAGGCGATGTCGGGCATGATATAGGCCCAGCCGCCATCGCGTTTCTTTAAGGGCCGATCGGTGCTGTCGCCGAATTGGCTGGAGCGGAAGAGCGTCAGCTCCGCCGGCTCCCAATCCTCCATCGCCTTGCCCTTGGGCGGCGGCAAGGTCCCCGTATAGATCAGGCCCTTCTGGTCGAGGATATCGAAAGCCTGTTGCAGCGTGCCGTTCTGGATGAGCTCGCGCTCGTTGGTGAAGACACTGTGCTTGATGCCAATAAGATCGAGATCGCCGCGGATCTCCCGCATCATGTATTCGACGGCGAAATCGCGGATCGGCACCAACCATTCGGAGTCCGGCTTGTCGAGCCACTTCCGCCCATCGCGCTGCGCCAGGACCGTGCCGACATCTTTCAGATATTCGCCGGGATAAAGCCCTTCGGGGATATCGCCGATGCTCTCGCCCAGCGCTTCGCGGTAACGGAGGAAGGCCGTACGCGCCAGCACGTCGACCTGCGCGCCGGCGTCATTGAAATAATATTCGCGCGTGACCTCGTAGCCGGCCTTCTCGAGAAGGTTTGCCAAAGCATCGCCAAGCACCGCGCCGCGCACATGACCCGCATGCATCGGCCCTGTCGGATTGGCCGAGACGTACTCGATATTTACGCGCTTGTTCTGTCCCAGATCGCTATCGCCGTAACTGGTCCGCGCGTCGAGGATTTCGGCGAGCCGCGCCTGCCAAAATGCATCGGCAATCCTGAGATTGATGAAGCCGGGCCCGGCAACGTCCGCAGCGGTGATATCGCTTTCCTGAGCAAGACGCGCGGCAAGCTTCTGCGCCAGCTCGCGCGGCGGCATCTTGGCCGCCCTTGCCAGGATCATTGCCGCATTGGTCGAGAGATCGCCATGGGCCGGATCGCGCGGCGGCTCGACCGCGACGCGCGTCATGTCGAGGCCATCCGGCAACGCGCCAGCCTTCACCAAAGCGTCGATCTCGCCGACGACCACGAAACGGAAATGGGTGAAGATGTCTCTCACGTCGTCGCGTACCTGTCGAACAATTTGTAGTGCTCATCGAGCGCGAAGCGGTCGGTCATGCCGGCGATGTAATCGGCCACCACCCGCGCGGTCTCGCGCGTACCAGCCCCCGTCGCCTGGCTCTGCCATTCGGTCGGCAGGCATTGCGGTTCGGCGAGCAGCAGACGGAACAGCTCCTGCACGATGCGGCGCGCTTTCGATGCCATGCGGTTGACGCGGTAGTGGCGATACATGCGCTCGAACAGGAAGCGGCGCAAGCCGCGCTCTTCCTCCCGCATCCCCGCCGAGAATGCGATCACCGCCGCCGAATGGCGACGAATATCGGCGGCGCTTTGCGCTTTCAACGCGGCGATGCGTCGCTGCGATTCCTCGACCACATCGCCGATCATGCGATCGATCAACCGGCGGATCGCCTCGTGGATCAGCCGCGAATCATCGACGCCGGGATAGGACCGGTCGACCTCGGCGAAGATCGGCCCCAGCAGCGGCACTTGCGTCAGATCGAGGATCTGGAAGAGCTCGGCGCGCAGCCCGTCGTCGGTGTCGTGATTGTCGTAAGCGATGTCATCGGCCAGTGCCGCGACCTGCGCCTCGGCCGAGGGCCAAGTCAAAAGCTCGAGATCGTGCTGGCTCACATAATCAGCCATGGTCGGTGTCAACTCCCCGCGCACCGGGCCGTTATGCTTGGCGATGCCCTCAAGCGTCTCCCACGTGAGGTTGAGCCCGTCGAACGCCGCGTAGCGATGTTCGAGCTTCGTCAGCACGCGCAGCGTCTGGTCGTTATGGCGGAAGCCGCCGAAATCCTTCATCACCTCGTTCAGCGCTTCCTCGCCGGCATGGCCGAACGGCGTATGCCCGAGGTCGTGGGCAAGCGACAGCGCTTCGGCGAGATCCTCATCGAGACCGAGACGGCGCGCGATCGTGCGCGCAATCTGCGCCACTTCGAGGCTGTGGGTAAGTCGGGTGCGATAGTGGTCGCCCTCGTGATAGACGAAGACCTGCGTCTTGTATTGCAGGCGGCGAAAAGCCGAGCAGTGGATGATCCGGTCACGGTCGCGCTGAAACACCGAGCGGGAGGGACTCTCGGGCTCGGAATGGAGCCGGCCGCGGCTCTCTTCGGGCCGGCAGGCGTAGGCGGCGAGCGCCGGTTGCGTCATGGCGGCAACCTAATCCGCAGCGCACGCAGGCGCAACGATGCACGCGAGTCGGCTTTCCCGCTTGCTGCCGGGCGTTTCGGCCTGTTGAATGAGGGCAAGAAATCCAGGGGAGAGGCGCGCGAGAATGGCAACGGCCGGCTACGACTACATCATCATCGGCGCCGGCTCGGCGGGGTGCTGCCTCGCTCATCGCTTGACCGAGGACAGCGACGTCCGCGTCATCGTGCTCGAAGCCGGCGGCTGGGATCGCGACCCTCTGATCCACATCCCGCTCGCTTGGGGTAAGATCTTCCAGGATCGCCTCCACGATTGGCAATATTGGAGCGAGCCGGAGCCGAACATGGATGGGCGCAGCATCGAATGCGCGCGCGGCAAGGTGATCGGCGGTTCGTCCTCGATCAACGTCATGGGCTATGTCCGCGGCAATCGCGGCGATTACGACCGCTGGGCGAATAGCGGCCTAACGCAATGGTCCTACGCCCACGCGCTGCCCTATTTCAAACGCCAGGAAAGCTGGGAAGGCGGCGAGACCGAATATCGCGGCGGCAGCGGTCCCATTACCACGCGCTATACGCGCTACGATGATCCACTCGTCGAGGCCTTCAAGGAGGCCGGCCGTATGCTCGGCCATCCCTCGACCGAGGATTACAATGGCGCCCGGCAACACGGTTTCGGCCGCACGCAGTCGACCGTGGTCAAAGGCCGCCGTGCCAGCGCCGCCACGGGCTATCTCCGCCCCGCCCTCGGCCGCAAGAACCTCCAGGTCGAGACCGGCGCGCTAGTGACGCGGCTCGTCTTCGAAGGCAACCGTGCCATCGGTGTCGAGTATACGAAGGACGGCCAAACCGCAACGCTCCGCGCCGAGCGCGAAGTGCTGCTCTCCGGCGGCGTCATCAACTCGCCGCAAGTGCTGATGCTTTCCGGCATCGGCGATCCCGAAGAGCTGAAGCGCCACAACATCCCGGTGAAGGTCGCGCTCAAAGGCGTCGGCAAGAATCTGCAAGACCATCTCTCGGTCGGCGTCGAATATGCGCGAAACGGCCAAGGCCCCTTCCCGGCCCGCATGCGTATCGACAACATCACGATGGAGATGGCACAGGCCTATCTCTTCGGCACCGGCCGCGCGACCGACCTGCCCGGCGGCGTGATGGGCTTCATCAAAAGCTCACAAGCGAAAGAGATGCCGGACATCCAGATCCTCTTCCGCATGGCGCCGGTCGGCCTCAAGCCATATTGGCCGTTCGTCCATCAGCCTGCCGCCGACAGTTTCGGCCCGCGCGCCGTGCTGTTGCGCCCGACCAGCCGGGGCTCGGTCGAACTCGCCTCGACCGATCCGAGTGCCGCGCTACGCATCCATCAAGGCTTCCTCGGTACCGATGCCGACATCAAGCTGATCCGCGAAGGCGTGCGGATGGTGCGCGAGGTCTGCCGCCAGAAGCCGGTGCAGGAATTCGCCGCCGCCGAGCTCGCGCCGGGACCGGGCAAGGAAAGCGATGCCGAGATCGACGCGCATGTCCGCAAGATCGGCGCCACCGCGCATCATCCGCTCGGCACCTGCAAGATGGGCGTCGATAGCGACGAGATGGCCGTCGTCGATCCCGAATGCAAAGTGCGCGGCATCGACGGCTTGCGCGTCGTCGACGCCGCGGCGATGCCCGATCTCGTTGGCGCCAACATCAATGCCACCGTCCTTATGATCGCCGAGAAGATGGCCGATATCATCCGCGGCCGCCCGACCTTGGCGCCGGTCAATGTCTGAAGCGTGTTCGGCCTCGGCATTCTTTTTGGGGAGTCTGCATAACAATCTAATCTAGGAGGAAACGATGCTGGTTCGGGAATTGGCGTGCGCCGCCTTAGCGCTTGGCGTGGCGAGTGGCGCGCACGCGGCAAGTATCAGCGGCATGGTCACGGGTGCGAATAACACGCCGGTCGCCGGTGTCTTCGTCACGGCGCAGAACAGCGCTGCCAATCGCCTCGTCAGCGTCCTCTCCGATAGTGCCGGGCATTACAAGCTGCCCGAGCTTGCGGCTGGGCAATGGACGGTCTTGGCACACGGCACCGGCAGCAATGGGCTCGACAGCACACCGCAAACCGCGACCGTCACGGCCGATCAAAATCTGACGCTCGCGGTGAAGGCAACGCCGGCGCCGCTCAAATGGACCGAAATATCGATGTCGCAAGGCCGGACCCTGCTGCCCGATGCCCAGGGCAAGACGATCATGTTCCAGAACTGCTTTGCTTGTCACGGTTTCGAGACACGCATGGCCGAGCGCGGCCCGCATAGCGAACAGGAATGGCAGACGCTGGTCGATTACATGGTCAGCTCAATGCATTTCTTCATCGGCCCGGTCGGCCATGTCGGGCCGGATGAGGAAAAAGAACTTGTCAGCTACTTCACTGCGAATTTCGGGCCGAATTCGCATCTGCCCGCGCCCGACACGCTGGCGAAGTTCGCCGACGTAAAGCAGACATTCGGGCCTGACGCGCAGAACATCGTCTATGTCGAATACGACATGCCGGGGCCCAACCGCATGTCGTGGAGCGCGTTCCCAGCCAAGGACGGGAAATACTGGATCCCCTATTACGGCGACGCGAACATGATCGCGCGGCTCGATCCGAATTCAGGCCATGTCGACGAATTCAAGGCACCCAATCCCGGCACTGCGGCGATCCACTCCGCCGTGCCCGCGCCCGACGGGTCGGTGTGGTTCACCGAGCAGGGCTCGGACAAGATCGGGCGCTGGGATCCAGCAACGCAAAAGATCAGCGAATTCCAGGATGCGATGATCCCCGGCAAGGAAAATACGCTCGCGGGCGGCTCGAAGCACACGCTGCGCGTCGCCGCCGATGGCCGCGTCTGGTCGACAGGCGGACCGCTCTCGGTCTACGACCCCGTGAGCGCGAAATTCACAGAGATCCTGCAAATCCCGAGCGCCTATGGCATCGCGATCGATCAGCAGAACACGATCTGGTTCGCCGAGTTCACCCCGGCAGGACAGATCGGCCGCATCGATCCGAAGACGCTGGCGGTGACGAAGTACCAGCTGCCGACCAACCGCGCCTTCCCGCGCCGTATCCAGGTCGACACGGACGGTACGATCTGGGTGGCGGAATACACCGCCGGCAAGCTCGCGCATTTCGATCCGAAGACCGAGCACTTCACCGAATACGATCTGCCCGGACCGGAGGCGACGCCCTACGCGCTCGGCATCGGCGCCGATCACACGATCTGGTATTCCTCGGAATACATGGATTACATCGGCCGGCTCGATCCGGCGACCGGCAAGGTCACGAAATACCCGACGCCGCAATCCGAAAACACGATGCGCGAATTCTATCTCGATGGGGAGGGCCGGATGTGGTTCGGCACGCCCGCCAACAACAAGGTCGGCTATTTCTACTTGGCCAAATAAGCCCGCCGGACCAATCCCTTACGGACGCCCTTTCTTCCAGGGAGAGGGCGTTTCGTTTGACAATTCCTTGAGAATCACCACATAGAATGCTGACTAAACGGTTGGACGCCATGCCCGAAGGCCAAGCCATTCCCTCGCCCGAACAAGTCACGCTGAGTTCCAATGCGGCTAAGCGCGTCGCTGTGTTGAAGGTCCAGGAGAACGCGCCCGATGCGTTCCTGCGGCTCGCCGTGTCGGGCGGCGGCTGCTCGGGCTTTCAGTACAATTTCAGCTTCGACCAGTCGCGCAATCAGGACGATCGCGCTTTCGAGCGCGACGGTGTGACTCTCATCATCGATGAGGTCTCGCTCGATCTCGTCAAGGGTGCCGAGATCGATTTCGTCGAAGACATGATGGGCGCGTCTTTTCAGGTGAAGAACCCGAACGCCGCGTCGTCATGCGGTTGCGGCAATTCCTTCTCGATCGGCTGAACTATCGGCTCGCGCAGGCAATGACGGGCGCGCTCCGTGCGCCAGCATTTTCCCGCTGCCATCCCGAGAGGGGACGACAGCGAGATGAAACGCAGTATGACGGCGGCGCTTTTCGAGCGACAGCATGAAGCCAAACTTTAGCCTGCACCCGGTCGCCGTTAGAGACTTTGCAGGAAGGCAACCAGATCCTGCTTGTCCTGATCCGAAAAGCCGATGTTGAACCGCCGATCGTAGAAATTCACGACATCGAGCAGCGTCCCGGCCGAGCCGTTGTGGAAATACGGCGCGCGCGACGCGAGACCGCGTAGAATCGGGCCCTTGAGCTTTCCTATATCGGCGCAATTACCGCTGATCAACGCGCGCCCGGGGTCCGTCACGTCGTATGTATTGCCGGCCAGCGGGCCAGCGTTGCACGTCAGGTGGAAGACCTGCAGCGCCGCGATGTCCAAAACCGGGGGTGCCTTTGCACGGCGTCGGCGATGCCGATGTCGAGCGGCGCTTTCACCGAGTGATCGCCGACATTCGGCGTGTCGTGACAGGTGCCGCAGAAGCCGTGGAGTGTCGGCCCTACCGCCGGGTTATCGTTGAGGCCTGCAACGCCTGTAATGGTGATCGGCGTGGTATTGAAGAGTGCCTCGCCGCGCGCGACGGATTCGCGAGCGGCTTGAACCCCGCCATTGCCCGGCAGGTTATCCCACGCCCCGAAGAGATTGAAGATATTCGAGGTGAAGGGAGTCCCTTTCGGGTTCTGGCCAAGGGGATCGTTGATCCCGATAAAGGACGAGACGAGTTGCGCTGAGAGCGCCGTCGGCCCTCCTTGTGCACCGTTGGCGCCCAGATTCTTGGCCTTGGTGTCGAACATCTGCGCCGTGAAAATACCCGTCTCGAACTGCACGATTTGCGCGATCTGAGCGGCGGTGGGCGCGGCACTGGCTTGGGCATGGCCTGTCGTCGCGTCGCTTGCCTGGCTTTGGAGCGTGGGCTCACGTCCATCCCACATGAACGTGGAAAGGAAGTTTAGATTCGTCGACTGTTAACGAACAGCATCCCCCACCCCCAAGGCCAGTTGAGCCGCAGCGATTTACCACACTGGATACTAGTGGCCCTTTTGTGGCAACGGAGACTTTTTTATGATCAATCGTGACGACCGAAATCATCGGAATGGCTGAGTCTAAGCCAGACTGAGCGCGCTATAGCGAACGAGGAATTTCGCCATAGCAATTGTGGAACAACGCTATAGCGGATCGGGATGAGCGGCAGGCGATGAAGATTGCGACATGGAACGTGAACTCGGTCAAGGCGCGGCTGCCGCATCTTTTGGCGTGGCTGGAAGACGCGCAGCCGGATGTGGTTTGCCTGCAGGAGATCAAATGCCTCACGGAGGATTTCCCGGCACTCGAGATCAAAGGCCTGGGGTATCACGTCGAGGCGCTAGGCCAGCGCAGCTATAACGGTGTCGCGCTGTTGTCGCGCGAGCCGGGCAAAGACGTGAAACGCGGCCTTGCCGGCGACGAGAGCGACGCGCAGGCGCGCTACATCGAGGCAACGTTCGGCGATGTGCGCGTCGCCTCGCTTTATCTGCCGAACGGCAATCCCGTCGGCACCGACAAATATCCCTACAAGCTCGGCTGGATGAAGCGGCTCGCGGCGCAAGCTCGGTCACTGCTCGAGAGCGAACAGGCCGTCGTTCTCGCCGGCGATTACAACATCTGCCCGACCGACGACGACGTCTACGATCCGGTTGGCTGGCGCGACGACGCGCTCTGTAAGACCGAATCGCGCGCCGCGTTTCGAACCATCGCCAATCTCGGCTATGTCGACGCGTTCCGCGCGCTTCACGCCGAGCCGCATCGTTACAGCTTTTGGGATTACCAGGCTGGGCGCTGGCATCGCGACGAAGGGCTGCGCATCGACCACCTGATGCTCAGCCCCGAAGCCGCCGACCGGCTGCAGGAATGCGAGATCGACAAGGCGCCCCGCGCCAAGGAAAAGGCCTCCGACCACACGCCCGTGTGGTGCACGCTCGGCCCGGCGCGCCCACCCCTCGTCTAAGCTTCGAGGCGTCGTCCGCGCGTGGACGCGGCTGACTATTTCAACCGCTTGGCCGCTTCCTCGACCATCGACAGATCCGCGTATTTATGCGGATCGAGCTCTTGCGGCACGAAGCCGAGGCCGTGCGCCGCCGCGATGTTGTTCTGCAACGCGTCGAGATCGGGCATGCCGTTCGGATCGTGGTAGAGATCGCCCTTGGTGAAGAGCCAGCTCTCGAAAAGCGCGGCCGGCGCCTTGGTGAAATCGGTCACCAGCTTGATCGCCTCGTCGTGATGCGACGGATCGTAATACCAGTGCAGTTCGCGCAAATTGTCTTCGAGATAATCGACCAACGCCGCGCGGTTCTTCTGGATGAAATCCGCGCGCGCCGTCCACGAGATCATTTGCGAGACGCCGATCGCCTCTTTCTGCCGGAAGAGCGCATGCGCGCCGGCGCGAAGCTGCGGATCCATGCTGAACGGCGTGACGCCGGTAATGAGATCGACCTTGTGATCGAAAAGCTCCGACTTCATGTTCGGAAAAGCGGATTCGATCAGCGAGTAATCCTTCTTGTCCTCGAGCCCGTGCTTCTTCAGCATTTCGCGCAAGGCGATGTCGACGGCACTGCCGGCGCCGTTCGAGGTCACGACCTTGCCCTTCAGATCCTCGACCTTCTTGATCGGGCTGTCGTTCACCACCATGAACTCGGTGCTGTAATAGCCTTCGACACCGTCGCGGAAGCCGTCGGCGATGATGCGCAGATCGCCGAGCTTCGCGTTCTCGACAGCGAGGGCGAAGGACGAATACGCGAAAGGCACGAGATCGACCTGGCCGGACGCGATCGCCGAGATCATCGGCGGCGTCGCGGTGAAATGGGTGAATTCGAGCGAGTAGCTCTTGCCCTCATGCTGGGCGATGCCGGCCTTGCCGAGCAGCGCCAGCGGCGCGTCGCCCGCGGGCACGATATAGGCGATGCGGATCTTCACCGGATCGGCCTGCGCCGTGCCGATCGTCGTTGCGCCGATGGTCGCGAGCGCGCCGAGAGCGGCCGCAGCGGTCATCAATATTTTTGCGAGTTGCATCCTCGGCCTCCCCGTAATTTCTTATCGGCAATTCCATAGCAGGAGAGCGACGCAGCGACCAGCGCGCCCGGCTTGCGTCGAGCGGGCCGGCTCAGTGTCGGCTTCGCTTAGAAATGATAGCCGTATTGCAGGCGGAGATTTTCGGCCGGGACGTTACGATCGCCGAGCAGCGGCGCCGCGTTGGCATGGTCGATATCGAAGGACAGGCTCGACCGCGGATCGAAGGCGTAGCCGAGTTCGAACGTGCTGTGCAGCGAGATCAGCGGGCCGTAGAGGCGCGTGGTCGGATCGTTCGCAAGCGGGCGCGTCACCGCGCCGGTCAGGGCGATGCTGCCGAACATTTTGTCGCCGTCGAAAATGTTCCAGGCGAGACCGCTGTATTGCGTGCCCGCGGTCGTGCCGACGCTCGGCGTCACGCCGGACAGGCTGCGCGGCGAGAAGAGGAAGCGCAGCACGCTGTGGTCAGGCGATGTCAGGGAAATTTCGAGATCGCTTTTCGGCGCGCCGACCGGATCGGGATTGCCGATCTGGATTGGGAACGAGGTATTGAATTGCGGCAGCGGCGCGCCGCCCCGCACCAGCGCCCCACCCCGCACCAGCGGCGAGTTGTTGCCGAGCGTGCTGTCGGCATGCGCCCGCCCAACCGCGAGGGGGCCCACCGCGACAGCGGCGAACAAGATGCCGGCGACGGTTATGGCAAGCCGGCGCTTCATGCGCGCTTCCGGAACAGGCGATTCGCGATGGCACGATCAAGCGCGCCGACCAGCGCTTCCGACGGCGCCGCGAAATGGAAGCCGATGCCGTCGGCATCGACGCGCACGACCTCGGCGCCGAAATCGTGGCTCGTGCGAGCATCGGGCATCGTCGCCTTGCCCGAGACGGACGCACCGAGCGCGAGATTGAGACCCGGCGGAAGCAGGAAACCGCCCAGCGACCAGTTGCTGGTCGTGTAGCTGCCGGAAGCGAGCGTCACTGTGATCGGCGGCAAAGGATAGCGCCGGTCGCGCCTAGCCTCAGTCCGATCAAAGTTGTTGCGAATGGTCTTCAACATGCTTCCCCGTCGAAGCGGATATTACATTGTAGTCGTAGCGGGTTAACAACCCCTTTTATCTAAAATCCCTGCAAACCTCTGCGAGCGTTGCAAAAATGTCGTGGTTAAAGATCGTCCTTTAACTCGTTGAATTTTCTAGACCGCTATTTGGTAAGGAAGTTCTGTGGCGGATAAGCATGCGAGTCGCCTTGCGGATCTTCGACCCGCCACTCGCCGGCTTTCCCGGTCTCGCTGACATAGCACGGCCCGACCGGTACCTTGCCATGGCCGCCAGGCAGATCGAGGACATAGGCCGGCTGGCACAAGCCGGAGACTCGACCGCGCAGCGCTCGCATCAATTCCCGCCCCTCGCCGAGCCCGGTCCGGAGATGCGCCGTGCCGTGCGCCAAGTCCGGATGGTGGAGATAGTAGGGTTTCACCCGCATCGCGACCAAAGCGCGGAAGAGACCTTCGAGGGTCGCCGCGTCGTCGTTCACGCCCTTCAGCAGCACCGACTGGCTGAGCAGCGGGATGCCGGCGCGATTGAACCGGCCCGCCGCCGCCTTCACCGCCGGTGTCAGCTCGCGCGCGTGGTTGGCGTGAAGGACGACATAGACCGCCTTCTCCGCCCGCAGCGCGGCCACCAGCGAAGCCGTCACCCGGCTCGGATCGACCACCGGCACCCGGGTATGGATACGGATCACCGCAACATGAGGAATCGCCTCGAGCGCCTGGATAATCGTCTTGAGGCGGCGCGCCGAGAGCATCAGCGGATCGCCGCCGCTCAGGATCACTTCCCAGATCGCCTCGTGCGAGCGGATGTAATCGAGCGCCGCGTCGAGTTCGGCCGGACTTAATGCTTCCGAGCCCGGCCCGACATCCTCGCGCCGGAAGCAGAAGCGGCAATAGACCGGACAGACATGGATCGGCTTCAGCAGCACGCGGTCGGGATAGCGATGGATGACGCCTTTCACCGGCTCGTGCGTGTGATCGCCGATCGGATCGCCGCGCTCTTCCGGCGCCGTCACCAGCTCGCGGCCATCGGGCACGAATTGTCGCGCGATCGGATCGGCAGGGTCCGCCGGATCGACCAGGGCAGCGACATCGCGCGTGACCGCGACGGCATAACGGTTGGCCACCGCCGCGATCTCGGCCGCGCGCTCCGGCGCGATCAGGCCGGCCTCGACGAAATCCTGGGGCCGGCGCAGCGTGTCGCTCATTGGAATCGCTCGACGATTTGGCTTCGTTTGGTAATTTTCAGTTTTTGCACGGTGTTCCAATTGCTTAGCCGCGGCGCGGCCAAGACCTAGAAATGCGACGATGAGCGCTCGAGTTCAAGCCCCGACCTCTCTTTGTCATTCCAAAACGGGCGCCAGGGCAGCGATCCCGCTGTCGCTTCTGGATTCCCGCTTTCGCGGGAATGACGGAAGAAAACCATGTGCTCCACTTCCGGCCACTGCCTCCCGAAAGCAGCGCTCTAGCGTGTCATCATCCAAGGGAGACGCAGCGCAATGATGCCGGCACCCACGATGTCCTCTTCCTCCGCGTCATTCCCGCGGAAGCGGGAATCCACGATCAGCGTCAAGCCGCTTCCATAGACCCCCGCTGTCGGCTGTCGCAGGGGTGACGGGTCGACAGCTTGCTGCCTACGCCCGCGGCACCATCCACGGCAGAGGACCGTCCGGCTGCGTTTCGTAGCGCGTCTCGTCGTCGGGGATATGCACCCAGGGCTGCGCGCTGCGTGTCCAGAAATGAAACGTGGGCTTCAGCCAGGACGTGTCGTCGAGCGTGCCGGGTTTGACGTTGCGGTTCGCATAGGCCGCGCCGCCCGGCATGTGATAGAGGCGCGTACCGCAATCGGCGCAGAACCAGCATTCCATAATTTTCGTTTGGCTGGTCGGCCGCGCATACATCTTCGGCGTGCCGCGCGTGATGCGGAAATACGCCTCGGGGATCACCGCCGCCATCGCAAAGGCGGAACCGGACTGCCGTTGGCATTCCGTGCAGTGGCACGTGTAAACCGCGGCGGGCGGCCCGGTGATCTCATACCGCACGGCGCCGCATTGGCACCCACCGGCCTTTGGAAAATCGATGGGCGGAAAATCCATCGTGCCGTGCCCGTCAGATATCCGCGTAGGTCTTCACCTCGGCGCGGGCGCCGGGGTTGGTGACAGCGCCCTTCTCGGCATCGGCGACGAGTTGCGCGAATTTCCACAGAGCGCCCGAGCGGTAATCGTTCACCCGCGGCTTCCACTGCTTCTTGCGCTCGGCGAGTTCGGCATCGCTCAACTCGACATCCATCGTGCCGGCAACCGCGTCGATGACGATGATGTCGCCGTCCTTGATGAGGCCGATCGGCCCGGCGTCCGCCGCTTCGGGCCCGACATGGCCGATGCAGAAGCCGCGCGTGCCGCCGGAGAACCGTCCATCGGTGATAAGCGCGACCTTGTCGGAAACGCCCTGGCCATAGAGCGCGCCGGTGGTCGCCAGCATCTCGGGCATGCCCGGCCCGCCGCGCGGGCCTTCGTAGCGGATGACGATCACGTCGCCTTCTTTGTATTGGCGCTTCTCGACTGCCTCGAACGCCGCCGGCTCGCCATCGAAGCAGCGCGCCGGCCCGCGGAACTTCAGCGATTTATGCT
Organism: Allostellaceae bacterium; assembly: GCA_035552195.1. Classification (GTDB taxonomy): domain Bacteria; phylum Pseudomonadota; class Alphaproteobacteria; order ATCC43930; family CGMCC-115725; genus CAIKMD01. Next base: position 70,756 of record DASZLU010000145.1, read on the forward strand.
GCATGCCCGCGACCTTCACGATCGCGCCCTTCGGCGCGAGATTTCCTTTCAGCACGACGACGCCGCCGGTCGGCGCGATCGGCTTCGCGGTGCGATAGACGACATCCTGGTTCTCGGGGAACTTCACGTCTTTCAGATTCTCGGCAATGGTCTTGCCGTTGACGGTGATGCAATCGCCGTGGAGATAGCCGCCGTCGAGCAGCGCCTTCATCACCACAGGCACGCCGCCGATCGCGTGCAGATCCTTCATCAGATATTTGCCGCCCGGCTTGAAGTCGCCGATATAGGGCGTGCGCTTGAAGATCTCACCGACGGCATGGAGATCGAAATCGATCCCCGCCTCGTTCGCCATCGCCGGCAGATGAAGCCCGGCATTGGTCGAGCCGCCGGTCGCGGCCACCACCGTCGCGGCGTTCTCAAACGCCTTGCGGGTGCAGATATCGCGCGGCCGCAGGTTGCGGCGCAGGAGCTGCATCACCGTCGCGCCCGACGCCTCGGCATATTGATCGCGGCTCTCGAACGGCGCGGGCGTTCCGGCCGAACCGGGCAGCGCGAGGCCGATCGCCTCGGAAACGCAGGCCATGGTGTTCGCCGTGTATTGCCCGGCGCAGGAGCCGGCCGACGGACACGCGGCGCATTCGAGCTCGTGCAGCTCGTCATCGCTCAGCTTGCCGACGCTGTGCTGGCCGACGCCCTCGAACACATCGACGATGGTGACGTCGCGGCCCTGGAAGCGGCCCGGCAGGATGGTGCCGCCATACATGAAGACCGAGGGCACGTTGAGGCGCAGCATCGCCATCATCAGCCCGGGCAACGACTTGTCGCAGCCGGCGAGACCGACCAGCGCATCATAGCTATGGCCGCGCATGGTGAGCTCGACCGAATCCGCGATCGCCTCGCGCGAGACGAGCGAGGATTTCATCCCGTCATGACCCATGGCGATGCCGTCGGTGACGGTGATGGTGGTGAACTCGCGCGGCGTGCCGCCCGAAGCCGCGACGCCGCGCTTGGCCGCCTGCGCCTGACGCGAGAGCGAGATGTTGCACGGCGCCGCCTCGTTCCACGTGGTCGCGACGCCGACGATCGGCTGCTTCAACTGATCTTCGGTGACGCCCATCGCATAGAACATCGCGCGATGCGGCGCGCGCTCAGGACCGACCGTGATATGCCGGCTCGGCAGCTTCGACTTGTCCCAGGCGGAAGGTTTGCGTTGATCGTCGGGCATGGGTGCTACTCCGGAAGAATTTCCGGCAGATTAGCGGGAAAGCCGACGCGCCCCAACCCGATGAATTTGCGCGCCAAATATGCGCTATTGACGGTTCCCTGCCTCAATCCTTCGCATGACTTGTTTGTCGAGCTTCCTGTAAAGCCTCGATACCTGCGCCCAGGTTACGGGCCGGCGATTTACCTCTTAGCGCAGCTTTCAGAGCACCGTACAATGCGGGCCCTTTATATTCTTTTGCCGTCATTGGAATTGGATATCTTCCTTTCCAGACTGCGTGCTCAGTTAATTCCGAGAGCAAGTTTCGATCCTTTTTGCTCACTCTAATCGCTATCCCATCAACGAGCTTGTTTAGATCGTGAGAGGTCGAGTGCATTTGCCTTGCGCTACTAAAGAATATCTTTTCCTGTTTCTTTTCATTCAATTCCGCAAGCTGTGCTGCCTTCAGTAGGGTCTCGATCGCATAACTGCCAAGCATCATGCCTAAAGGCACATTGAAGAGGGTGCTCGCCTCCTTTCTTCGACTCAACATTACCAATTCGGCACTTTCGTAAAGGCTTTTCGACTGCCATAGCCATAGTGCTGTAAGCTTGCCGAACTTATTGAACCAAAGCACATCGAACGGAATGTCATCTTCTCGATCGACGAGTTCGTCTGTTCGCTCTTCTCCTATTTTTCGTGCTGGGTTAAATGTATCAGCCATAAAATCCACCAAATTCTCAAGCGAGGACGCGCTAGCGGGTCACTACTCGTTTGTCGGACCTAACGCACGGTGTCTTGCAACGCCGAGCCTAAATCACCCGCTCCACACTCACGGCCCTCACATCGGCTTCGAATTCGGACAGCAGGACCGACGGTAGGGCGGGATGCGCTTGCGGACCTCTTGCGCCGCATCGAGGCTGATGATGTCGACTGTCAGATGCTCGGCGGCGAAGTAGCCTTATCAACGGCGACATAAAGCGGCCCCGCCTGGGTGACCGGCCCGACCCGATCTTGATCGCCTCATCCGCGCGCGAAGCGGTGCCAAATGCGATAAGCGACGATAGTGCGAGCGCGGCGACACCCTTCGTCCGTTCCTCTCCAAGCGTTTTCTTTACGACGGAGAGAATAAGCCGAGCTGCGCGCGGCGACAGATCGATGCGGTCGCGACGAGCTGGGCGCCCAGCGATCGAACGTAGTCCAGCTCACATCATCATGCCCATC
>DASZLU010000146.1:0-4517 GCA_035552195.1 Allostellaceae bacterium
GCCGGTCACACGCTGAATGTTTTCGTCGTTCATTTCGACAAGGACCGGATGACTCTTCGCGTTCCGGTCGCCAAAGCCAAGAATTCCGGTCTCCGCCGCCTCTCCACCAAGAAGGAGATGGAAACGGCGCTGACCAAGCTCAAAGGCCGCTCGCGCGCCAAGCGCACGATGTGGAGCCGCCGTGCTCAGGAATACGAGGCCAAGATCAATTCGGGCGATCCGGGCTCGATCGCCGAAGTGGTCCGCGATCTCTATCGCAACGCCAGCCAGCCCGAGCAGTCGTACAGCGAACGCCAGATCTATCAGGCGGCCCTGGACCGGTTCGTGCGCGAATTCGCCGCCGTCGAGAAGATCGACGAAGACGCGGCGGTGAAGCGCGTCGAGCAGATCCTCAGCGCGGCGGCGTAATAAAGCGGGCGATGCGGCATTGGCCGCCATCCCGCCCTGCGATTCTGAAATCTACGGCCGGCTGCAGCGCGCCCGGCGGGTCTGGGCGGTTGGCTCGATTCACGGCGACGTGCATCGTGTCGTCGCGCTTCATGCGCGCATGGCGTTGCGGCTCAATGCCGGCGACCGCCTCGTCTATCTTGGCAATTATATCGGCTTCGGCCCTTCGGCCGCGGCGACGCTCGACGCGCTGATCCTCTTCCGCCGTCTCTTCCTGGCGCGACGCAACGCGTTCATCGGCGACATCGCCTTCTTGCGCGGCAGCCAGGAAGAGATGTGGCAGAAGCTTCTGGAGCTGCAATTCGCGCCCAACCCGCGCGAGGTACTGCCCTGGATGCTCGATCACGGCATGGGCGCGACGCTCGATTCCTACGGCGTCGATACCAAACAAGGGCTTGCCGCAGCGCGCGACGGCGTGCTGTCGCTGACGCGCTGGACCGCAAGCCTGCGTGCCGCGATCGAAGCGCGTTCCGGCCATCGCCAGCTCATGACCTCGCTGCGCCGCGCTGCCTTCACCGATGACGGCGCGCTGCTCTTCGTTCATGCCGGCGTCAATCCGGCTAAGCCGCTCGATCTCCAAGGCGACACATTCTGGTGGAGCGATCGCGACATCTTGCTGCTCGAGGCGCCGTTCGCCGGCTACAAGCGCGTCGTGCGCGGCGTCGATCCGAAACACAGCGGCATTGTCGAAGGCCGCTACGGCGTGTCGATCGATGGCGGCAGCGGCTTCGGCGGCCCGCTGATGGCGGCGTGTTTCGCGCCCGACGGCAGCATCGTCGATCACATCGAAGCCTGAGCTCGCTCCTCATGCGCCGCTTTCTCCTGGCGCTCATCGTCCCGCTCATAGCCGCGCCCGCATTTGCTGCGCCCGCCTTCACCGATGGCGGCGCGGTCGACGTGGCGCGCGTCGTCGATGGCGAGACGCTGGTGCTGGCGGATGAGCGCGTGATGCGTCTCGTCGCTATCGACGTGCCGCAGCGCGGCGCGCTCGCGGCGCAAGCGAAAGCCGCGCTCGCCGCATTGATCGACGGCCAAGCGCTGAGCGTGAAATTCTCCGGCAGCGCCAGCGATCGGCAAGGCCGCGTGCTGGCCGAGCTTTATGCCGGCGGTAAATGGGTCCAGGGCGAGCTGCTGCGGCGCGGTTTGGCACGCGTTGCCGGGACCGCCGATCATCGCGTCGGCCTGCCTGAGATGTTGAAGCTCGAGCGCCAGGCGCGGCGCTATCGCCGCGGGCTCTGGGCCGAGCCGGCTTATGCGATCGTCCCTGCCGCCGAGGCAGGCCGCCACGCCGGCAGCTTCGCGCTCGTCACCGGAACAGTGGCACAGCTGGTCAATAATTCGAGCGGCACGTTGTTGGTGTTCGGCGCCGATCAGCATAACGGCTTCGTGCTGAGCGTCGCGCCCGATGTCGTGAAACTCTGCCGAGAGGCGGGGCTCGATCCCGCGGCGCTCGTCGGCAAGGCCGTGCTGACGCGCGGCTATGTCGACGGCACACGCCGGCCGACGATCGCGGTCATGTTTCCCGAGCAGATCGAAGTGATTCGGCAAAAGAAAGCGGCCCCGAAATCGCTTCCGGGGCCGCGGTAGCTCAGAGGCGGGAGTCCGGTTATTCGCCGGGTTCGCCGCCGACTTCGTCCCATATGCGGTGCAGGTAGGTCTGCTTGAAGCCGAACAACCCGACCACCACGCCAACCGCGGCAACACCGATCGGATAATAGAGACCGACCAGATTGACGCCGGGATAGGCCGCCGCCAGCGATGTTGCCATCAACGGCACGACGCCGCCGAACACGCCGTTGCCGATGTGATACGGCATCGACATCGAGCTGTAGCGGATCTTCGCCGGGAAGATCTCGACAAGGAACGCCGCGATCGGCCCGTACACCATGGTGACGAGGATCACCATGTAGAAGGTCAGTAGGCAGATCAGCGTCGGATTGTCCTTGAAGGTCGTGAAGGCATTGAACACCGGGATATAGGTGAGCACCGCCAACAGGAACCCCGCGATCATGACCGGCCGGCGGCCGATGCGATCGCTCAGCGCGCCGAAGACGACGAAGAACGGCGCGGCGCAGATCAAAGCGATGATCAGGATCAGATAGACCTCGACGTAAGGCAGCTTCAGCACCGCCGAGAGATACGTCAGGGCGTAGAACTGACCCGTGTACCAGACGACGCCTTCCGGCGCCGTCGCGCCGAAGAGGGCGAGCAGCATCAGGCCCCAATTCTTGCCGCTGCTATAGGTATCTCGTGCCGGATTGGTCGACACTTTGCCCTGTTCCTTCAATCGCGCATAGAGCGGCGATTCCTGCAGCTGCAGCCGGATATAGCCGGAGAGGATGACGAGGACCGCCGATAAGAGGAACGGCCAGCGCCAGCCGTAAGCCGCGAACGCTTGGTCGCCGAGGCCGAGACGGAAGGCAAGGATCGCGAGCAGCGCGGTGACGATACCCATGGTCGCCGTGGTCTGGATCCAGCTCGTATAGAAGCCGCGCCTTCCGTCGGGTGCATGTTCCGCGATGTAGGTCGCGGCACCGCCATATTCGCCGCCGAGCGCCAGGCCCTGCACGACGCGGCATGTGACCAGCAGGATCGGAGCCAGCGCGCCGATGCTGTCATAGGTCGGCAAGCAGCCGACCAGGAAGGTCGCGAAACCCATCAAGCCGAGCGTCAGCATGAAGGTGAATTTGCGGCCGACGAGATCGCCGAGATGGCCGAAGAGCAGCGCGCCGAACGGACGCACCAGGAACCCCGTCCAGAACACGGCCAGACTCAAGATCAATGAAATTGTCGGGTCGAGGCTCGGCGAGAAGAAGTGCTGACCGAAAAATACGGCGAGCACGCCGTAGAGATAGAAGTCGTACCATTCGATCAGCGTGCCGACCGAGGATGCACCGATGATATAGCCTAAGCTACGTTGCGGCGTTGACGCCGCGACCCCCATCGTCGTTGCAGATGCCATGACGTTCTCCCTCACAGATTTACTTCGTCTTCTCTCACCGGCGGGCGGGAAGATTAAAAACATTTTAGCTGAGCTGCTAAAATCCGGCAATTGCTGATATCGCGGCCCCGACGCGAAGCGAAAGCTGATCCGTTGCGCTGCTTGGGAACGGTGCAAATGCGCGCGCGCATGCGACGGGTACGGTGGCGAACCGCAGCACGACCAGCATCCACGCGACGACGAATGTCGGCGGCACGTTCCCGCAAACCGGTGATGCCCTGACGCTGACGATCGCCGACAACGCCAACGTGATCGTCACCGACAGCTTCTGTCGCTGGCCGATGCGGTGAACTTCTTGCTTACGGGGCGGCGCGCGCGCCGCTCGTCGGCAAAGGCCGCGTAACAGAGGCGCAACGGTTGGGCGTGCGCGGCTTTTTCGCTATCATCGCCGCCACGTCCCCGTAGCTCAGCTGGATAGAGCAACAGTTTCCTAAACTGTGGGTCGGGTGTTCGAGTCACCCCGGGGACACCAGTTTTATCAATATCTTAGTGGAAACCTGCTAGGCAGGCCTCCCAACTTCATCGCAAAAAATAGCACTGGAGATAGCAACCGAGGGGGGACCCCCCGCGCGGCCCGGCAACCGGCTGCGCAAAAAACCCAAAAAAGGGGCGCGGCAGGCCGCCGCACCTGAACCCTTTTTGTCCGGCCCTGGGTTGGCTACGGGCGGCAGACCACTGTGACGCGCCAAGAATCGTAGGAGGCGCTCTGTATGTAAGTCAGTAGGGGGCACGAATGGGTTGATGCGGAGTAGGTAAAATGGAATTGCAACAAGAAGGCAAAGCGCCCCGGCTCCTTGGGCCGGCTGACCTTCGGGCGCGCGGCATCACGTTGTCGCGCAGCCAACTGAACCGGTTAATCGTTGCCGGTCGCTTCCCGGTGCCGGTTCAGTTGAGCACACATAAGCGGGCATGGCACGAAGACGAGATCAATGAATGGATCGCGACCCGCACCCGTAGTGCGCTCGGCCGTCACGTACAGAAGCAGGAAGCCGTCGACGAATGAGTATCGATCGCTGTCCGCCGTGGTTCGCGCGAGCCGTTGACGGTGTGAACCGACACTTGCGCGCCT
>DASZLU010000147.1:0-27687 GCA_035552195.1 Allostellaceae bacterium
AAGAGGCTGCCGCCGAAGAAATTGTTGACCCAGACGACGCTGCCGCTTTTGTCGGCGCCCATGCGCCGCGGCCCTTCGCCCCAGGGCAGCGGCGTGTTGAAATCGAGCGCGGGATAATCGGCATAGAGCGCCTTCTCGCCGGGCTTCAAGCCTCGCTGGGCGGCGGCGACCGGCGGCACGTTCAGCGCGTTGATCTTGCCTGTCGCCGGGTCGGCGCGATCGACGATATCGAGCGCCATCTGCGCCCAATAGCCGTGCCCGTCGCGATCGGCGGCGACGCCGTAGGTGAGGCCGGTGCCGTGCGCGGTCTTGAAGGCGGGCGATTTGAAGCCGGTGAAGCTTTGCGTCTCCGGATCGAAGCGCAGGATGCCGTCCGCCGCCGAGACCCAGATCTTGCCGGTGCCGTCGACATCGATGGTCGGCGCGCCGCCCGAGCCCGAGATATCCGCGGGCGGCACGAACACATCGATCTTGCCGCTCGCCGGATCGACGCGGCCGATGCCGCCGTGATTGGGGATCGCGGTCTGCGAGACGTTGAACCAGAGATTTCCCTTGGCGTCGCGCGTCATGCCGTGGGTGTTGGCGGCCTCGCCGTTGGGCGCGTCGATCTTGAAGAGGCGCACGGCGCCGGTCTTGGCATCGACGCGGCCGATCGAGATGTCCTTGCTCGGCGTGTTGTTGGTGAACCAGAGATTGCCGTCGAGAGCGGGCCACGCATCGTGGACGATATGCCCGCCGTCGATGCCGGTCGGCGTGCCGAGCGCCCAATCGCTGCCGGTGCTTTGAGGATAGGAATTCTCGCCGTAAAGCGCCGGATCGCGCGGCACGTCGTATTCGCGCCACACGACGCGCGCCGCCTCGCCCGAAGGCCGCGGCCGCAGCTTCAGTTTCATCGCGCTCTTACCGGGCCCGCGCGCCCGTGCGAGATAGGCGGCAAGCTCTTTCTCGTGGAAATCGATGATGCCGTTGGGCTTGGCATCGTCGCCCTGATAGATGCCGCCGACATTGACGCGCTTCATCAGATCGAGGATCGCGGTCCAGCCCTTCTCGTCGAAGCGCCGCTGCAGAATGTAGGACGGCGTGTGGCAGCCGCTGCAATTGTTGTGAACGATGCGCTCGAGCCGCGCATCGTCGGGCGTCGATTGCGGCAGCGAGGCGAGGATCTGGTCGCCGGTGAGCTGGCGCTCGGGATCGGCGAGCGGCTTCAGCGCGAAATCCTGCTTCTTGTTGCCGCTCAGCGACAGCGCCGCGTCGTGCGCCGTGGCGAAGCCGTCGGTCTCGGCCCAAACCGCATAGGCGCCGGCGGGCAGCGCCGGAAAATAATAAGCGCCGCGCGCGTCGCTGAAGACGGTGGTCGTGATGGTCGAGCCGGCCGCTTTCGCCGAAACGGTGACGCCGCCGAGCGGCTTGCCATCGAGCCCGGCGACCTTGCCGGAAAGATAGCCATCGCCGCTCGCGGTTTGCTGCTGCGCCGCCGCCGCCGCGGGCGCCGATGCGGTCGCGCCCGCGAGGTATTTGACGATCGCGGCGATCTCGCCGGGCTGAAGATCGTATTGGAAGCCCGGCATCTTGGCGCTGCCGTCGCGGATGATCTGGGCGATCGCGTCTTCATGGCCTTTGACGAGATCTTGCGTCAGCGCCGGGCCATAGGTCTTCGCCGTGGGCGAGGGCTTCAGATGGCAGACGGCGCAGGATTGGACGAAGAGGCGATGCCCGTCCGGCGACGCGTCGCCCGTCGCCTGCGCCAGCGCCGGCGTCGACACCGCAACAAGACCCAACGCAAAAAGAAGGGGTGCAAAGAGGAGAAGCGTTGCCCGAGCAATCATGCGGCCCTCCCGATATATATTTTACGTCATGGTATGAGCCGGACGCCGCGCGATCAAGGTCGAGGCGCTCACCGCCCTCCTTGATCCTCTTTCGCTTTCCAATCGGGTGACGGCTCGGTTTGCGTTACTTCCGACGCCACGTATTCGCGCATGCCCTGGTGGATGAAGGCCATCCAGAGCGCGGGCTTGTCGGGGTCGAGGTTGAAATGCTGGTGCTCGACGCCGGCGGGTTTCATCGGCAGCAGCACGAGATCGCCTTTCTCCCAATCGACGCGCTCGCCGTCGACGACGGAATAGCCTCTGCCGTCGATCACATAAATGACGAGCCCGCCTTGATGGCGATGCTTGCCCGAGATCTTGCGCACCTCGTGGGTGAAGACCGACCAGTTCTGTAAGGGCGTGTCGAGGACGCGGCGCCCGGCGTCGAGGTAATAGCGGAGATAGCCTTGCCGCATCAGCTCTTGCGGCGCGTCGGCGAGGCGCACGACGATGCGGCCGGTTTGTTGCCGCTCGGCCCAGGCCTTGTCCTTCGCCATGCCCATCTCGTAGGCGTTCTGGCTCGGCGCCTCGCGTTCTCGAAGACGCGTGCGTTCGGATTCAGCCATGGCGACCTCCCGCTTTTGCCGGCGCTCAGTCTACCACGCGGGAGCCCTTTGTTGCATGGAGCGGCGCCGGGTGGCTAAATCAGGCTTCGCAGCGCCCGATCCCCAAGGAATACCGATCCCAAGGAATAATGCCTATGTCCGATGGAGCCGGCACGGTCATCGTTATCTGTCCGACCTGTCGCCACACGACCGAGAAAGATGTCGGCTGGCTGCGGACGGTTCCGGTATGGGATTGCCCGTTCTGCGGCGCGGCGCTGGAAATCGAGCAAGATCGGTTCGCGGCGTTCGTGACGGATGAGACGGCGAAGACGGCGAAGGGCGGCGGCTTCACTGCGAAACTGTCGCCGCGGCCGAACCGCGGTATCACGACGCGTCGGACGCGATAAAAGAATGGCGCGATAACACAGCGAGGGTGACGTCATGACCGAGAAACGCGAATCCGGCTTCAGGACCAATCCCGATTATCGCATCACCTTCGAGCCGTCGCCGCGGCGCGTGCGGGTTCGCTTCAACGGCGCGACGATCGTCGACAGCATCCACGCCCATCTGCTGTTCGAGACGCGGCATCTGCCGGTCTATTACTTTCCGCAAAGCGACGTCCGCATGGATTTGCTCGCCGGCACGCCGCATCAAACCTTCTGTCCCTATAAGGGCGACGCGTCCTATTGGTCGGTGACGGTCGACGGCAAAATTGCGGAGAACGCGGTTTGGTCTTATCGCGCGCCGTTCGACGAGGTCGCGTCGATCAAGGACTACGTCGCCTTCTATTGGAACAAGATGGATGCATGGCTCGAGGAGGACGAGGAGATCTTCGTCCATCCGCGCGATCCCTATAAGCGCGTCGATGTGATCGATTCATCGCGCCCTGTGCGCGTGGTGCTGGGCGGCGAGACCATCGCCGATACGCGGCGCGCGCGATTCCTGTTCGAGACGCGGCTGCCGACGCGCTATTACATTCCGCGCGAAGACGTGCGCATGGATTTGCTGATGCCGAGCGAGAAGGCGACGCAATGTCCCTATAAGGGAAAAGCGCGCTACTACTCGGCCAAGATCGGCGACCAGGTATTCGAGGATATCGTCTGGTTCTATCCCGCCCCGATCGCCGAATGCCCGAAGATCAAAGACTATCTCTGCTTCTTCAACGAACACGTCGATGCGATCTTCGTCGACGGCGAGGCGCAGCCGCGCCCGGTGACGCCGTGGTCGAAGGATTGGAAAGAGAAGGGCGCGACGGTGCCGGATCAACGCGGACCGGTTCTTCGACCTTAAAGGCGGGCTGCGGCCGTGAAGAGCGAGGATGTTCGGCGCAAGCTGCGGGCGCTCGTCACCGTTATCGAGGACGCAGGCGCTACCGAGCATGAGCAGGCGAATGCGCGGCGTCTCAAGGCGCGGCTGCAAGCAAAGCTCGCCGAGGAAGGCGTGCCGCAAGGCGATTGGAGCGACGCCATATTCCGCGTCGGCCGCGCCGTGCGGCGTGCAAAAGAGTCCACGGCACCGCCGGCGTCGATCAAGGGCGGCACGGCAAAAACCGCGTTCCGCCTCGGCCGCGCGCTCCGCCAGGCGGCCAAAAAACTGGGCGAGCCACAAGAGTAAAGGGAGCACCGATGCCATCGAAGATCCGCACCACGCATGTCGGCAGCCTGCCGCGGCCCGAGCAGCTCGTCCCGTTTCTGCGCGCGCGTCATCAGGATAAGCCGATCGACGATGCGGCCTTTGCCGCCGCGTGCCGCGCGGCGGTGCTCGATTGCGTCGCCAAGCAGGTCGCGAGCGGCGTCGATATCGTCTCCGACGGCGAGATGGCGAAGATCTCTTACGCCTATTACGTCCAGGACCGGCTCGCCGGGCTCGAGAGTGCCGATGTCGTCGCGCAGCGCGGCGTCAAGCTGCGGCGGTTTCAGACGACGGGCACCTTTTATCCCGAATTCCCCGATTACACGGCGGCGCGGATGGCCGCGCCGGGCGGGCCCGCTTCCGCCAGGCCGCCGGTGTGCACGGGGCCGCTATCCTATCGCGATGCGGGTCCGGTGAACGCCGATCTCGCGCTGTTGAAGGAGGCCACGGCGAAATCGCAGGCGCGCGATTGCTTCATGACCGCGGCGTCGCCCGGCGTCATCGCGATGTTCGCCTCGGAGACGAGTTATTATGCGACCGAGGACGATTACGTGTTCGGCCTGGCCGAGGCGATGAAGCCCGAATACGCCGCCATTGCCAAGGCCGGCGTCACCCTGCAGATCGATTGCCCCGATCTGCCGATCGCGAAGCGGATGCGATACGCGAGCGGCGATGTCGATTACCATCGCATCATCGCGCGCAACATCGAGGCGGCCAACATCGCGATCGGCGACATCCCGGGCGACCGGGTGCGCCTGCATCTCTGTTGGGGCAATTACGCCGGCCCGCACACGCACGATCTCGACGTGGCCGCGCTGTTCCCGCTGCTGCGCCAAACCAAGGCGCGGGCACTCTCGTTCGAGGCGGCCAATCCGCGCCACGAGCACGAATGGGAAGATTGGCGCAGCGCCGGCTTGCCCGACGACATGGTGCTGATCCCGGGCGTCATCGACAGCGTCACCAATTTCGTCGAGCATCCGCGGCTTGTGGCGCAGCGGCTTCGGCATTTCATCGACGCCGTCGGGGCCGAGCGCGTCATCGCCGGCGCCGATTGCGGCTTCGGCACGTTCGCAGCCTCGATCCCGACGGTCTTTCCGACGATCGTTTGGGAAAAACTGCGCGCCCTGTCCGAAGGCGCCGCGCTGGTGCGTTGATCGGGCGGGCGCGGGGAACGGCGGAGCCCGAGGCGCCCGGCGCCGTTATAGTCCTATGGACCGATCGAACTCCCTGCCGCGGGGCCGTGCCCGCAGCGGGCGCGGCGTAAGCTCTGCCGTTCCGGCGCTGCTGGCGCTGGGTTTCCTCACCGGCTGCGTCGGGCCCGGCCAAGCCTTGCGGCAATTCGGCGTCGTCGGCACTTTCGCCGAGGATTGCTCGAGAAGCGTCGCGCAGGGCGGCGCGCGGGCGGTCTATGACGTGCCGGCTTCGGGCGACGCGACCTTCACCGCCGTCAATCGCTACGGCACGTTCCGCTCGAGGATCGTGCGCGCCGATCGCATCGGCCCCGACACGCTGATCATGTATGTCGACGATCCCGGCGGCGCATGGAACGAGATCGACATGCGCCGGGTCGACAACGGTTTCGTGACGACCCGCATGGTTAGCCACAAGCCGAACGAATACCTGCCGCGGGTGGCGGTCGGCAATACCGGCGCGAGCGACGCCGCCACGGGCGGCCAGGGACTCTTCGTGCAGCGATGTTCGGAGTGAGCTGATCCGCTTATTGGTTCCTCTCCCGCTTGCGGGAGAGGAACCCAATCGCCCGAGCGATTGGGAAGGTGAGGGTGCGCGGCCGCGGAGGATGATCGTCGACAATGTTAAATGAGGAGAACCTCTCACCCGCCCACGCTAACGCGTGGGTCCCTCCCTCCCCCTCGAGGGGCTTTGCCCATAAAAGGGCATAACGGACCAGCGTTTTTGTGTAACTGCTAATTCTGCACAAAAACCCCGGCGCTTGGATACGGACGAGTTCGGGTTTTCTGCGGCGAGCGATCTGAATAATTGCTACCTGGGTAGCGAGACGATGTCCGCTATGCCTCAGACAGCGGCAGGAAAACTATAATCGCCGAAGGTCCGGGTAGTGCCAAAAGCGGACTTGGGTAACGGGGCCGTACCGGACCTAATTGGCCACGACAGCAATCTCTAGCGTGACGTTCGGGGGACCGTCTAAGGGATGCTCGCATGAATACTGGCTCAGCGCGCGACGAGGCCGGTGCCGAACCAAGGAGATCGGGCGATCTCATTTTTGATTTCGGCATGTACTTTTGCGAAGACACCGACTTCTATCTCAGAAAGGGTTTCCGCGTCGTCGCTATCGAGGCGAACCCAGTCGCCTGTCGCGACGCTGAGCGCCGCAATGCGCAGGCCATCGCATCGGGACAACTCACGGTCGTCAATCGTGCCATCTCACGAGTTAACGAGCCGCTCAGGTTCTATCTGAACACCACTGAGCCTGCGCGCAGCACCGCATCGGAACGCCTGCGCGAGTTCTGGAGTGCTCGCGGTGAAAGTTTTGATGAAATCGAAGTCATGGGTGTCGTGCCAAGCGAACTTATTGCCCGGTATGGCGTGCCTTACTACGCGAAGATCGATATTGAGGGCTTTGATCTGCTTTGCGTTAGAGCGTTCGCGGAATTCATAGAGAAGCCGCGATATATGTCCGTAGAAATTGATTTTTCTACGTCACGTGAACTCATGGACCAATTAGAGAAGATGGGATATTGCCGCTTTTCTCTGGTCGGCCAGAGCACGGTCCCGAGCCAAATTCCGCCGCTGAATGCCCGCGAGGGCCAATACGCCGATTATCGCTTCAACGACAAATGCACTGGCCTATTCGGGAGAGAGTTGCCCCTGGAATGGTTTGACCGTCGCACTGCAGATAAGCGTATTCGAGCGGTGATTCGGCAATACCGGCTGGCCGGAATGCTGGAACGGTTCGCGAAGATCGGCATTCCGATAGCATTAATCGATGCTGCGCGGCAGCGGTTACCCCTCGCCGGGGATTGGTATGATCTCCACGCCGAACTGATCTCTTGAGCAGCCTGCTCGCACCCGCTTTTTACCGTCATCGCCCATCAACGGACAGAGCGCAGGCTCATCGCGGCATCTACACGCAACTAGCTGGCGCGATGACCGCGTGATCGACCTGAGCCGCAGCATATTCGGGAGTTGCCTGGATCTCTTCGCGCTGGAGCTCGGGATAGCTTTCGAGAATTTCCGCCGTTGTCGCGCCGCTCGCCCGCATGTCGAGAACAGCTTTGATCGAGAACAGCTTTGACTCGGATGCGGATGCCCCGAATGCACGGCCGGCCGCCGCATTGAGTGGGGTTGAAGGTGATGCGGCGTCGTTCGCTCACGGGACTCAAGGGTACGAGAGCTTGAAGAGTGCACAATGGGCCTGCAGATCGTGGCGTCGCTGGACGCATCCGCGCGATTTCCTAAACTTGAGGCCGTTGTTTGTCGGGAAGAAGGGCCTGTCGGGGAGAAGAGAATGGCGCCGGTCCTGTTTACGAATGCCTGGATTTTCGCCGGCGAGGGCGCGCGGTTTCGCGGCGAGGTGCTGGTCGAGGGCAACCGCATCAAGGCGGTGGCGGCCGCGCCCGCTGCGCTCGATCGAGCGGATGCCGAGATCGTCGATTGCGCCGGCGCGACGCTGATGCCGGGCCTCGTCGAGGCGCATGCGCATCTCTCGTTTCCGCATTGCGCGACCTTGGAAGAGATGGGCCGCGTGCCGCCGGAAGAGCACACGCTGATCACCATGCACAACGCCAAGCGCCTGCTCGACGCCGGCTTCACCAGCGCCTATTCGGCCTCGGCGGCGAAGCTGCGTCTCGATGTGGCGATCCGCAACGAGATCGATGCCGGCCGCATTCCTGGCCCGCGCCTGCGCGCCGCTTCGCCCGAGATCACGGCGACCGGCGGCTTCGGCGATGTGCGCCAGCTGCATCTCGATCATCATTCGACCGAGCTCATCGCCGACGGACCGGTCGAGCTGCGCCGCGTGGTGCGGCTCTGCGCCCGCGAAGGCATCGAGAACATCAAGCTCAATCTTTCCGGCGACAACGCCTCGGGCCGCGCCGGCTTCTCCGATGCGATGGGCTACAGCGACGAAGAGGTCGCGGCGATCGCCGATCAGGCACGCGAATGGGGCCTCGATCTCTGCTGCCACGCGCAGGCGGCGCGTGCCGTGCAGGCGGCTTTGCGTCGCGGCTTTCGCGTGATCTATCACTGCTCCTATGCCGACGACGAAACCCTCGACGCGCTCGAGGCAAAGAAGGACGAGACCTTCGTCGCGCCCGCGGTCGGCATCGTCCATGCGACCTGCTATCGCGCCGAGGCCTGGGGCATCACGCGCGAGAAGGCGCAGGCGCGCGGCGCCTTCGCCTCGCTCGAGCGCTATGTGAACGTCTATCAAAAGATGAGGAAGCGCGGGATCAGAGTGCTTCCGGGCGGCGATTACGGCTTCGCCTGGACGCCGATCGGCATGAACGCGCGCGATTTCGAGCTGTTTCAGACGCTCTTCGGCTACGAGCCGGCGGAAATCCTGACCGCGGCGACGAAGCTCGGCGGCCAGCTCATGCTGAAAGGCGACGAGCTGGGCCTGGTTCGCGAAAATTACCTCGCCGATCTCATCCTGATCGACGGCGATCCGTTGAGCGACGTCACGCTGTTCCAGGACCACGCCCGCATCCTCATGATCATGAAGGACGGGCGGTTCCACAAAAAGCCAAGCCCGCGCGGGGATCGAACCGTGCGGGTCGCGGCTTAAAGGAGCGGGTCAAACCGTTCGAGGGCCGACAGGATGATGGTTCGCGCCACGCTGCTCGTTCTCTGCCTCCTGGTCGCCGGCTGTGTCGACGATCTCCAGGGGTGTCGCGAGGCTCATGGCACCTGGGACGGGACGCACTGCTCGGCCCGGTAGGGCGACCGACGGGCTCACGGCTGCCCGGCGGGGCGGCGATGACAATGCTCCCGAATCCGGCTTATCATTCCCGCTAGCGAAAAATACGACCTGCCTCGTCCGCGAAACGCGGCCGCAAGGGCGGGCGCCTTCACATGAAAAGCACCGGGAGATGCGCCATGACCATGACCGATACCCAGCAAAGCGCCGCGCCGGCCGAGACCAAAACCGGTCCGGCCCTGAAGCTCAATTTCCTGTCGCACGGCACGCTCGACAGCATCGACATCGCCTTCTCGCGCAAATTCTACGAGGAGTTTCTCGGCCTCGAGGTGGTGCAGACCAGCCCGATCTCGCTGATGATCCGCCTCGGCGGCGATCACGTCATCGCCGTCGTCTACAGCAAGAAGGGCTTGGGCGCGATGAACCTCCTCAATCACAACGGCCTCGACGTTGAAACCAAGGAAGAGGTCGACGAGGCGCATCGCATCGTCGAGGCGCAGGCGGCCCAGTGGAAGCTCACCAAGATCAGCAAGCCGGTTCTCCAGCACGGCACCTACAGCTTCTATTTCTGGGACGCCGACGATAATTGCTGGGAGATTCTGACCAACCCCGAAGGCGGCTATCGCTGGATCTTCAGCCAGGGCGACCAACAGGGCAAAGGCCACCTCGACCGGAACTTCAAACGCCCGGGCGTCAATATGTGAAGCGGGCGGGCGCTGGTTGTGTCTGCCGTCTCGACCAAGATCGACGAGGCGCAATCCCTCTTACTGTCATTCCCGCGACAGCGGGAATCCAGCTCGCTTCGCTGGACCGCCTTTCGCGGGGGTGACGTCGTTGGGTGGTTCGCGCGCAAGAGGAACCCACGCATGCCCAGCCCCTTCTTCGACAGCTTCGTCGACGAGCTGCAAGCGCGCGCCGAGATTGGCGACACGCTCAAGCGCTTCATCCGCGGTATCGACCGCCAGGATTGGGCGCTCGCGCGCTCCACCTATCACGACGACGCCATCGACGAGCACGGCTTCTTCACCGGTCCGCCCGACGAATTCCTGGCTCGCGTGAAGGCGCTGCACGTGCATCAGGAACATTCGATGCATGTGATGTCGAACATGCTGATCGAGTTCGATGCGCGCGACCGTGCGCTGGTCGAAACCTATTGTCTCGTCTTCCAGCGCTTCGGCCCCGGCGCGCCGGGCGTGCCGACCGGCGCCGCGGGCATCCGCAAGCTGGCGACGGCGCGCTATCTCGACCGCTTCGAGCAACGGCGCGGGCAATGGCGCGTCGCCCATCGCAAGCTGATCTTCGGCGACACGCAGGACTTTCCGCTCGATGCGCCGGTAAGCTTCCCGCCGGGCTTCATCGAGCAGCGCCACGGCGTGGACGATGTGCTGTATGCGGAACGCGCGGCCACCTAAGCGTGCCGGGTCCTGTTCCGGTTCGGGGCAGAGGCCGCCAGGAATGCATCCGCGCCGACACCGGCCGATGAGCAATGTCGTTGCGACGACACGATTGAAGTCATCGCGTATGTTAGTCTGAGAAGCCGCGTTTCGCGTACGGGACATGTTCCGAGCGGAACGGTTCGCGTTTCAAAGCGGCGTTCAATCCCGCGTTGAACTGCCCCGGGATGCGCTCGCGCAATGCATCCCGCTCTTCTCGAATGGCGATTTCATCGGCCATGTGATCACCGCGAACGCGACCTGGCACTTCTAAACGTTTCGCGCAGCGTGTGACGAAAAGCCCCGCTTCGGCGGGGCTTTTTTGTCGGTGGCCTTCGCGCTCTGCGCTAACGCCGGATCGAGCGGCGGCGGGGCGAGGGCAGCGGGCGGCGCGCGAAGGCGAGCCACGCCGGTTCCGGTGCGGCGTGCGACAGCGGCGCATCGTCGTCAGGAAATTCTTCGGCGCATTCCCCAAGCAACAACTCATCCGGCAGCGGCGCTTCCGGCGCGGCGGGTTCGTGTTGTTCGAGCCGCGTGTCGGACCAGCCTTCGGCGCGCGCGAAGCTGTCATAAAGCGCGATGATCTTCGGCATGAGGCCGCGCGTGATCGCGCTCGGCAGCGTGTCGGTCATGGCGCGCAGTTCATCGGCGCGCTCGTGCCACATCGCGGCGGCGGAGATTTCCTCGACCCGGTCGATGTCTGTCGCCGGCGCGGGGGTCGGCGCCGAATCGTTCGAGACCGGCGGCGCAACCTCTTGCGGCGTACGCGCGATCTGCTCCGCGAGGCTGGGCTCCTTGAGAAGGAACGCCGGCTGCGCCGGATAGGGACGCGCGTTCTCGCTTTCGGGCGACAGCAGCGTGACTTTGACCGAATTTCGAAACGCCATCAGCGGGACAGGCCCCCGTAAAGTGAAAAAAACCAAAGTTGCTATGGGTTCGGCTGGCGACCAGCCCGCTTCGATTCTCCGTCAGAAAATGTCGAGAGTGGGGCAATGGCCCGGCAAGTTTATGGGAGTGCGCACAAGCTCAAGGCAGCGTGCGGCTGCCGGCTCACCCGCTAATTCAACCATTCCCCGACCGCGCGTTTATCGCGCTGCAGCTCGCGGACCGCGGTGGCGATGCGTTTCCACCAGAGGTGGCCGTCGACATCGTATTGCGCCAGCAACGCGTCGGCGTGCAAACGAGCGACGAAACGGGCGTCGCGGCCGTGCTCGGTAACGAGGGCGCTCGCGGTGCGCCAGATATCGGGCTTGGGTTGGGCCACGACTCGATCTTAGGACAATCCTTGGGTGCCACAACCGGTGTGGGAAATCGGGCGGCCAATTCTGCTACGGTTGGCACGATCGTTACCGCCCGCAGCAGGATTTTTGGATGCTTCAGACGCTTGTGGCTTTGCTCGCCGCCATCACCATCGCGGTACCGCTGTCGCGGCGGCTCGGACTTGGCAGTATCCTCGGCTATCTCATCGCCGGCATCGTCATCGGGCCGGCGGGGCTTCGCCTCATCACCGATGTCGATGAGATCTCGGGCGTATCCGAGCTCGGCGTCATCATGCTGCTGTTCCTGATCGGTCTCGAATTGCGGCCGCATCGGCTTTGGGTGTTGCGCAACGCGATCTTCGGCCTTGGCCTGGCGCAGATGGTGCCGTCGGCGTTGCTGCTCGCGGGGCTGGCGTATTGGCTTGCCGACATGCCGTGGCCGGGCGCGATCACCTTGGGCGCCGGCCTCGCGCTGTCCTCGACCGCGATCGTGCTGCCGATGCTGCGCGAGCGCGAGATCCTCTCCGCCGCCTCAGGGCGCGACGCTTTCGCGGTGCTGCTGTTCCAGGACATGATCTTCGTGCCGCTGGTCGCGTTGGTGCCGCTGCTCGCCGACGGCCACATGCCGATCCCGACGCATGTAGCGCAGGTGCCGTGGGAGATCGTGGCGCGCGATGTCGGCGCGATCGCCGTCATCCTGATCGGCGGCACGTTCCTGGTGCGGCCGCTCTTCCGTCTCGTCGGCGGCGCGAAGACGCCCGAGGTCTTCACCGCGACGGCGCTGCTGCTCGTCGTCGGCACCGCGGCGCTCGCCACCTGGGCCGGGCTCTCGGCCTCGCTCGGCGCGTTCATGGCCGGCGTGCTGGTGTCGGACAGCGAATACCGCCACGAGATCCAGGCCGATATCCAGCCCTTCGAAGGCCTGCTGCTCGGCTTCTTCTTCATCTCGGTCGGCATGTCGGCCAATCTCGCGCTCGCCTATCACAACGCGGCGCTGGTCGCGGTAGCGCTCGTGCTGCTGCTGGCGGCGAAGATCGGCGTCGCCTTCGCGGTCGAATGGGTGAAGCGGCGCAACGCGAAGACGGCGCTGCGCTTTGGTCTCGCTTTGCCCGAGGGCAGCGAGTTCAGCTTCGTGCTCTTCGCCGCGGCGGTGGCGAGCGGCGCGCTCGACCAGGAAGCATCCGACATCGCGACGGTGGTGATCGCGCTCTCGATGGTGGTGATGCCGGTGATGTTCGCGGCATCGGAGCGCTTTCTCGCGCCGCGTCTCGGCGACCGGCCGCGGCCGCCCGATGCGATCGACGAGCCGCCCGCGCCCGTGATCATCTGCGGCTTCGGGCGCATGGGGCAGGTGGTCGGGCGCGTCTTACATATGCAGCGCATTGCCTTCACCGCCCTCGAAAAGGACGTCGGTCAGGTCGATGTCGTGCGGCGCTTCGGCACCAAGGTCTATCTCGGCAATCCGGCGCGCGAGGAAGTGCTGCGCGCGGCCGGCGCCGAAACGGCGCAGGTGCTGGTCGTCGCGCTCGACGACATGAACGAGACCGTTCAGACCGTCGAGACGGCGCAGCGCCACTTTCCCAACCTCACCATCCTGGCGCGGGCGCGCAATCGCTGGCACGTGCATCAGTTGATGGAATACAAGATCGACGGGATCGTGCGCGAGACATTCGATTCCAGCCTGCGCCTCACCGATCTCACGCTGCGGGCGCTCGGGGTGCCCGAGGCACGAGCGCGCCGCGCGCTTGACCTCTTCCGCGAGCATGACGAGCGCAACCTCATCGCGACGCAATCGATCTCGGGCGACGAGCAGCGGCTGATCCAGGACCGCCAGGAAGCGACGCAGGAATTGCTCGAGTTGTTCGAGGCCGACGAAGAGGCGCGCGCGAGCCAAGTCGCCGAAGAAGAAGCGGCCGACCCGACGGGCTAGGCTAAAGAGAGCCTGACGTGAGCGACAGATCGGCGATCGTCTTGCCGAGCTTTTCGTAGCGCTCGGCGATCTCCTCGAGGTGATGCATGATCGTCGTATCTTGCTGCTGCGTCGCCGCGGCGCGTAGCCGTGTGGCCGCGTCGAGATAGGTGTTCGCCTGGTTTTCGGCCCAAAGATTTCGCTGCATGATTCCCAAACTCCAATAAGCCCTATTGCGAACCGGGGGCGGGGACTGAAACGCGCGTATTTTGGGGCGGTTCCGCCAAAGGTACGGAAGCCGCAAAAACGCCGCCGGCGTGCGGCGATTTGGGCAAGATAAGGGCCTCGCCAAGGCCGGCCCGTTTCTTGGCCCGTCGCGATGACATAGGGATTGGCCGCGCCCATAAAAGCGGCGTCGCGCGGATATTCGACGCCCCGTTGCGTTCATGACAAGCACGTAACCTTCGCGTGTCCTACGCAGAAGGCCGGCGCTTGCTAGAATGGCGCGGCGCGAAAACCGGGCTTCGGGGAGAACCAATCGATGGCGGGCTCTCAGCTTCATCTCGTCGGCGGCGTGCCGCTGGCGAGCGCCGAGGATGTCTTCGCGACGACCAGCCGCATCCTTGGCGCGGCGCTGCCGCGCATTCCCGATGGCGAGGTCGGGCGGCCGTGGATGACGTGGTTCGCGCCGATCGTCGAAGAGAATCCATTTCTCGAGAAAACCGCTGAGGAATTTCGTCCTCATCCCGGCGGTCTGCCGAGCTTTCGCTATCGTCTGCGCGACGGCGTGCGGCCGGAAGAGGTGAGCTTCACCGGGCTGCGCCACGCCGCGATCGCGATCGCGAGCTACGGCGTCTTCAAGCGGTTGAAAGAGGCCGGCCGCGTGCGGCCAGAGGCGAAGTTCCAATGCACGCTGGCGCATCCGATCCCCGTGATCCGCCGCTATTTCCCCGAGGACCTGCAAGACGCGATCGAGCCGGCGTTCGAGGCGGCGTTGCTCGGCGAGGTGGCGAAGATCGCCGCCGCGATCCCGCACGATCAGCTCGCGATCCAATGGGATTGCGCCTCGGCGGTGTTCGCGACCTTGGAGCGCGGCGAGCCGTCGCGCTTCGGGCGCAGGCGCGAAGAGATGTACGGGCCGCTCGCCGCGCGTCTCGCACGCTTCGGCCGTGCCGTGCCGCGCGATATCGATCTGCTCTATCACTTCTGCTACGGCAATTCGAACGGCAAGCATTCGGTAGAGCCGTCCTCGACGCGCGATGCGGTGATCATGGTGAACCGCATCGCGGCGTTGCTCGGCCGCTCGCGCCCGATCCAGCTCGTTCACATGCCGGTGCCGAAGAGCCGCGACGACGCTGCGTATTTCGCGCCGCTGCGCGATCTCGCCCTCGCGCCCGAGACGACGATCGCCCTCGGCCTCATCCATCTCGGCGACGGCATCGCCGGCACCGAGCGTCGCATCGCCGCGGCGCGGAAGCATCTCAGCCGCTTCGCCCTCGGCACCGAATGCGGCCTCGCCCATGTCAGCAAAGACAATCTGCTGCCGATCCTCGAGCTGCACGCCGAGATCGCCGCGGCAAACTAACGCTTCAGTGCATCGGCTCGTCCATGATCGCTTCGCGCGTCGTCGCGACGACGAGCTCGTCCTCCTCGGTCAAGCGCGTGCGTTTCCAGCTTCCCGTCAGGAACCAGCAGATCGAGACGATGGCGACGGCGACGTTGGTCGCCGGGAAGGACCACCAGAGTCCGTCGGCTTGGAGGCTCGTGTGCTTTGCCAGAACATAGGCCAGCGGAAACTGCACCATCCACTGCGAGACCATCGCGATCACCATGGCGGTCAGCATGTTGCCCGAGGCGCGGAAGGCAGAGACGACGCAGAGCTGAACGCCGATGCCGCCCCAGGCGAAGGCCATGATGCGGATGAAATGCGCGCCTTCGGCGATGACGTCCGCATCCTCCGGGATGAAGAACGAGACGATGTAGGGCGCCCAGAGAAAGGCGATGAGGCCCGCGACCGTCAGAATGCCGAAGCCGAGCGCGGTGCCGAGAAAGGTGATGCGCGATGCACGCTCGAGATTGCCGGCGCCGATGTTCTGTCCGACCAGGGTCGAGACCGCCATCGACATGCCCATCGCCGGGATGGTCACGACTTGCAACACCGTCGAGCCGACGCCGTAAGCGGCGATGGTGAGAGTGCCGAAGCTCGCGACGAGGAACGACATCACCATCAGGCCGAGGGCGCG
This sequence comes from Allostellaceae bacterium, assembly GCA_035552195.1. Classification (GTDB taxonomy): domain Bacteria; phylum Pseudomonadota; class Alphaproteobacteria; order ATCC43930; family CGMCC-115725; genus CAIKMD01. Next base: position 15,784 of record DASZLU010000147.1, read on the forward strand.
GGTCGAAAATTCGACCGAGCCGGGGAAGCCCAAGAGGAAAGCGCGCTTGATATAGGGCGTATCGGGGACAAGCGCGCGCCATGCGATCTGGATGCCGTGGCGCCCGCGCAGAAAAATCGCCATGCCGAGCACCATCGCGAGCGCCTGCGTCGCCAGCGTGGCGAGCGCCGCGCCCATCACGCCGGAGCCCGGGATCGGTCCCCAACCGAAGATGAACACTGGATCGAAGATGAAGTTGAGGATCACCGTGCCGAGCACGATGACGAGCGGCATGCGCGTTTGTCCGACGCCGCGCATCAGCGCCTGAAACATGCCGTAGCCGAACGCGAAGATCATGCCCACGAAGGACACGCGCATGAAGCCCAGCGCGCCGTCGTAAACATCGGTGGCGACGCCCAGCAGGGTCAGCAGATAAGGGGCGCTGATGTAACCGAGCGCGCCGAGCACGATCGAGGTGAGGACGACCATGATCATGGTTTGGCCGGCGACATGGTTCACCATGTCCTGCCGTCCCGCGCCGGCGTATTGCGCGCTCAACGTCGCGCCGGCCATGGCGAGGCCCGAGCCCAGGGCGATGACCAGGAAGGTGACCGGAAAGCTGACCGACACGGCGGCGACGGAGGCCGCGCCCAACCGCCCGACCCAGAAGGAATCGGTGAGCTGGTATCCGGTCTGGAGGATGTTGGCGAGGATGATCGGGATCGCCAGCGTCACCAAAGCGCGTGTGATCGGGCCTTCGAGGAAAAGCGTACGGCGTTTGTCGAAAGATTCGCGATCTGTCGATTCAGAGGGCATTCGGTCTTGTTTGCTTACGCCCAAATTTGACGTTCGTCATTGCGAGCAAAGCGACGCAATCCGGTCTGCTTCATCACTGGATTGCGTCGCTTCGCCGCGCAACGACGAGGGCTACAGCCGTTCGGCGAGGAAGCGGGTCAGGCGGGGCGCGAAGAAGGCGGAGAAACTGCCATGTTCCTCGAGCGGCTCCGAGCCCCAGAAATGCGGCGCGCCCTGCACGATCGAGGTGCGCACGAAGATGCTCGCTTGCTTCAGCGCGAGGACGAAGGCTTCCGATTGCGTCTTGACATCGACGACGTCGTCCTCGGTGCCATAGGCGATGAGAAAGCCCGTCTGATTGTTGGCGCGCGTGGCATAGCTGACCGGCGAAGCGTCGAAATAGAGCTTGCGGTCGTCGATCGGCGCCGCGCCGAGGAATTTTTCGGTGATCTGATCCTTCGGCCGCGCGACGAGATCGTGCTGCCACTGTGCCGCCAGATCGTAGACGCCATAAAGACCGACGCAGCATTTGACCTTGGTGCTGACGGCTCCGAACGGATCGCTCTTCGTGCCTTCGGCAAAGAGCGGATGATCGCCGGCAAGCGCCACCAGGGCGGCGAGCTGCGCGCCGGCGCTGTCGCCCCAAAGTCCGATGCGCTTGGGATCGATCTTCAGATCGGCGGCCGCGCCGCGCGCATATTGCACGGCGGCGCGCACGTCATGGACGGCCTCGGGGAAGGTCTTCGTCTCGGGCTTGCACAGGCGATAGTCGATCGAGAATAGCGCGTAGCCGAGCCCGGTGAGATAGGGCGCCCAATATTGATAAGAGCTGCGCGAGCCGACCTGCCAGCCGCCGCCATGCACCGCGACGATCGCGGGGAAAGGGCCGGCGCCGTCGGGTTGATAGAGATCGCCGATCAGCGCCACGCCATCGTGCGTCGCGAAGGTGATGGTCTTCTTCTGCATGGATGCCTCTCCCGGAATGACGCGCTGAGCTTAGGGCGCGGATGAGGGCTCTCGCAATGCAGGGGGCCGGCCAGCTCGTTTCAGTTGCCGAGCCGCGCCGCCGCGAGCGCGCCTTCCTTGCTGTTCGGCGCGATCGCGGCGGCGCGGGTGTAGGTGACGGCGGCGTGATCCTTGTCGCCGAGACGCGCATACGTCTCGCCGAGATAATAATTCGCCGGCACGTTGCCGGGATCGATGGCGAGGCCGGCATTGAACAGCTTCGATGCGCCGGCGAATTCGCCGGCTTGGAACAGCTCGAAGCCCTGCTTGAAGATGCCCTGCGCCTCGGCGCGCTTGGCCGCGGCGAGCTTCGCCGAAATCGCCTTGGCCTGCACCGCTTCGCGCTGCGCGCGGGCGCACGCCGCGGCCTCGTCCTCGATCGCATAGAGCTCGGTGTGCGACTTGTAGTCTGGCTTGCCGCTGTCCATGACCACCGCGATCTGCGTAGCGCTGACGCTGAGGCCGTTAATCGAGAACTCGTTCGGCGGCGGCACTTCGCGCGCGCACAGCACGCGCCCGCTGCGTCCATCGAGCACGACGAGCGCCGAAGTGCCGTTGTCTCCATCGTCGGGATGATCGTCATAGCTGCTCGTTCGGGCGACGATCTCACCCTGCGCCGAAGAACGCGGCTCATCCCAAAGCCGGCCGCCAAGCGCGACCGCGAAACGGCGTTGCATGTTGGTGTCGACCGCGGCGACCCGGCCCTTCGTGAAACCGATCACCCCGCCGCCCGCCGCCCTCAGATAATCGGCGTAGCCGTCGAGCCCGGCCACCGCGAGCGGGCTCGACCAATTGCCCGCGCGTACGACAAAAGCGCTGTTATGCGCGCCGCCAACAACGAAGCCACTCGAATCCGGCACGGCCTCGAGCATGCCGCTGCCCGCGGGAACGGTGCCGAGGCGATTGCCGCTCGCGGTATCGAAGAAGGCGACGCGGTCGCCATCGAAGGAATTGGTCGCGGCGACGCGGCCATCGGGCGCGATCGCGATCTTGCCGTTGTTTTGGCCGAAATCCGTGCGCAGCTCGCGCACCTGGCCGCTGGCGACATCGATGATGGCGGCGTAATTCGCCGACGGATGATCGGTGTAAGCATAGAGGAAGGCATGGCTTTCGCTCGCATCGACGGCGAAGTCATACGATTCGTAAGCGTTGTCGGAACCCGCGATCTGCGCGCCGTCGCTCGTGCGCAACAGCCGCCAACTGTAGAAATCGTCGGTTCCATACAATGCTCTTGGATTGGAAACGGATCGGCTCCCGGGATGGATAAGAACGAGATTCGCCTGCGGCGACTCTTGCGCGAACAGCGTGGTGGTGAAATCGAGATGCCGCACCGCGCTTGGCGTTGCGACGTCGACGAGGTCGAGCCCGCCTCGTCCCTCATCGGCAAGGCGATAGTAGCGGCGGCTGTCGGCGGTGAATTTGCCGCCGTTGGGAATGGGGCCGAGCTCGCGCAGATCGGGCAGGCTGAACAGCTTTCCGCCCGCCGCGAGATATTTCCCGTCGGGCGACATTGTGCCGCTGCCGTCGAAGCTCGCGAGCGGCGTCGACATGCAAAGGTTGTAGGCCTGCGCCGCGGGCGCGCCGATAACACCCATCACCGTCCAAAGCGCGAGTGCAATTCTCTTTTTCATATCGGTTTCCCTCACAGCGGTTTCGACAGTCCTTGTGTCGAATGCCTTGCTTTCATTAAAATAAATACAGGTTGTAGGGCAGCGCTTCCTGTTTGTGGCGGTAAGTTCGGGGGACTGATCGTGCGATTAGCAACGATGGCGGCGGCCGGCGCGTGTCTTCTATCGCTGTTGCTCGTGCCGGATATCGCGCGCGCCGATGGGTGCAGCTCGCTGCTGAGTTCGATCAATCAGCTCAAGGCGCAGATCCCGCGCGAGCCGCGCGATGCCGCCAACGATGATCGGCAGGTGCTGACGGATTACGTCGGCCTCTACAACGACAAATGCACCGGCAATGCCGGCCGGCCCGGCGGCGGGGGCGGCGCGCCCTATCGCGGCGGCGGCAACAATCCGGCGAACGCGCTCGGGGCGGCGGCCAATGCTTTGGGGGCGCTTGGCGATCTGCTCGACGATCTCGATCGCGAGAACCAGGAAGAGGCGGCGCGCGAGCAAGAGCAGCAATACGAGCGAGAGCAGCAACAGATCCAAGAAGAGATCGCGAACGCACAGCGTGCCGTCGCGGAACGCGCTGCCGCTGCGCAAGCGCGCGCTGCGCAGGCGGCGCTCGATGCGCAGCAGCGCCAGGCCGTTGCCAATCCTTTCGGCAGCAACTCAGGCGGCGGCACCGCATCGGGCGGCAGCAATCCTTTCGCTGCGCCGACGGGCAAAAGCAGCAATCCTTTCGCGACGACGGCGTCGGCCGCGCCGCCACCCGCAATCAAGAGCACGCCCGCGCCGACGTCGAACAGCAGCAGCGGTGCCAGCCAAAGCGGCTTCAAGACCGATGCGCAGATCAAGACGGACTGCGCGAACTCGGGCAATCCGAGCGTGTGTCAGATGGTGGAAATGAGCGCGCGCAGCAGCTCGCCCGCCTATAAGAAATACGTCGCGGCGCAGAAAAAGGAGATGGATAAAGAGATCGCGGCGAAGCAGAAGACGGTCCAAGACCTGCTCAAAAAAGACGCCGAGACGAAAGCTCAGCGCAAGCCGCCGGAGACGATCGGTTCGCTGCCGGCGATCCTCGCCGGGCTGCCGGTGCCGAACGACGAGGGGCTCGAATGCGGCCCCGCGGGACATGGCCGCCGGCAAGCGGGTCAATGCTTGATCCCCGACGTGTCGCCGGGCGATTGCGCGGCGGTGGGCGGCAATTTCGATCCGGGCGACGACGATCATCCGACGCCGTTCTGCGCGACGAGCGCGCCCGCCAATCCAATGACGGCGCATCCCGGTCCGCATGAAGGCGAGCAATGCGGCGACGCCGCCGGCCATATCCACGGCGGCGCGTGCTGGGCGCTCGGCATCACACGCGACGATTGCGCCAACGTGCTTCACGGCATCACGATGGACAATGGCGGCTTCCAGTATTGCGCCTATGACGCAGGGCAGCTCGATGCCGAGCGAGACGCGGCAGCCAAAGAGGCGGCCGAGAAAGCGCGGCTCCAGAAGTTCAAAGACGATCTTGCCAATGCGATCAACGGGGGTGTTACCGGTACGCCCGGCGGCGGCGAGGGTGGAGGAGGCGGCGGTACCACGGTGCCGCCCCCGCCGCCGCCGGTGGTGAAGGTCGACGCGCCGTAGGACCCGCCGGCCGCGTGGACGCCCGACTACGCGTGCCGCCTCCCCGATGGCAGCGTTATCCACACCGACGATCCGACGAAAATGGCAGGCACGCCGGTCGACTTTAGTCCGGATTGCCATCTGACGAATTCTCCCAAGACGTTCCTCGGGGTGACGCCCGGCAAAGACACGGTCGATAGGTAGGACGACGATAAAAGCGACGCGCTGCTGGAAGACGGAGGTCGCGTGAATTCGATACGGTTGCTTGTGGTCGCGGCGCTTTCTCTATTCTTGACGGGCAACGCCTTTGCCGATCAATACAGGGGCGAAGACGTCATTCGGTGCGACTCGCCGGCCTCGCCCTATCGGGTCGATTTCACGACCATGACCGGCGCATCAGCTGACGGTGATCACTTCAAGCTCGAATGGCGCGGGACCGTCTTGAGGATGGATACCGACCATCCCCACGCCGCTGCTTATTGGATCGGCACCGACGTGAGAACGGGAAAGGGTGAGATTGGTCTTCCCAATACGTCCTTCACGGATCCCGTGGAATGTCGCGACGACAGAGGCCTGATTCCGAACGCGCATTTCAAACCGCCCGATCCGGCACAGGCGCAGGCCGAAAATCAGCCGCCGCCGCAGGCCGCGAAGGCCGTCTCGACGAAGCTGTCGGCCGCGCAGAAGGGCAAGGCACAAGCGAGCTTCAAGCGGGCTTTCGAGCTGTTTCAAGCCGGCGAGCTCGAGGCGGCGATCGTCGGCTTCAAGCAAGGTCTGGCGATCGATCCTGGCGACGGCCGCGCCAATTATTATCTCGGCGAGTGCTACGCGCGGCAAAACCAAGACGATCTCGCCCGCGTTCGCTACCAACGCGCGATCGATCTCGCGCCCGGTTCGAAAGAAGCGTTCCTCGCGCAGGCGCGGCTCGACAAGGAATGAGTCGCGTTCGCTTCAGAGCGTAATCAGCGCGCCGTTCTTGGTGCAGGATTGTTCGGCGAGTGTGACGAACGGGCCGGTCGCGTCTTCGGGAGGCTTGATCTTGTCGCGTTCCTCGAAGGGGAAGGCGGCAAAGCGCAGCTCCGTGCGCATCGCGCCGGGGTCGACGAGATTCACGCGCAGCCTCGTCTGCGCGATTTCCTCGGCATAGGATTTCACCAGCGCTTCGAGCGCGGCTTTGCTGGCCGCGTAGGGCGCCCAATAGGGCTCGGTCTCGCGCGCGGCGATGCAGGTCGTGAAGATGGCGCGGCCCGCGGGCGACGCGCGTAAGAGCGGATCGAGCGCGCGGATCAGCCGCCAATTCGCGGTGACGTTCACATCCATGATCTCTTGCCACAGCGCCGGATCGAAATGTCCGGTCGGCGCGAGATGGCCGAGCGACGCCGCGCAAGAGACGAAAATGTCGATGCGGCCGAAGCGCTGGTGGAGCGAGGCCGCCATCGCGTCGAGCTGATCGAATTGCCGGAGATCCAAGGGCACCAATGTCGCGCCGTGGCCGTCGCGGCGCAACGCGTCGTCGAGCTTTTCAAGCGCGGCGGTGTCGCGCGCCAGGAGCACGAGCCGCGCGCCTTCGGCGGCAAAGCGCTTGGCGAGCGCCGCACCGAGGCCGCGCGAAGCGCCGGTGATGAGGGCGATACGATCCTGGAGGCGGGCACCGCGTTTGTCGTCGCGGGCGGAGATTTCCTGCTGGCCCGGCGTAAAGGCCACGTTCTGCGTCTCTTCGCCGGCGGGGGCCGGCCCTGCCAGCCCGGGCGGGCTCTGCATTAGACCGTCTCGGTCAGCAGCGAGAGCTGGGTCGAAACCTTGCCGGCGTCGTGATCGACCAGCGGGATCGGATATTCGCCGGTGAAGCACGCATCGCAGAATTGCGGCGCGCGCGCGTCGCGCGCGTGCTCGCCGACGGCGCGATAAAGCCCGTCGATCGACAGGAACGCGAGGCTATCGGCGCCGATATGTTTGCCCATCTCCTGAATCGACATATGCGAGGCGAGGAGCTTGTCGCGCTCCGGCGTCGCGATGCCGTAGAAGCAGGAATTGGTGGTCGGCGGGCTGGCGATGCGCATATGCACTTCGGCGGCGCCGGCCTGGCGCACCATGGCGACGATCTTGGTCGAGGTCGTGCCGCGCACGATCGAATCGTCGACGAGAACCACGCGCTTGCCCTGAATGTTCGCGCGGTTGGCGTTGTGCTTCAGCTTCACGCCGAGATTGCGGATCTGATCGGTCGGCTCGATGAAGGTGCGGCCGACATAGTGATTGCGGATGATGCCGAGCTCGAAGGGCAGCTTCGCCTCGGCGGCGTAGCCGATCGCCGCCGGGACGCCGGAATCCGGTACCGGGATGATGATATCGGCCGGCACGTGGCTTTCGCGCGCCAGCTCGGCACCGATGCGCTTGCGCGATTCATAGACGCTGATGCCGTCGACCACGCTGTCGGGCCGCGCGAAGTAGATGTATTCGAAAATGCACAACCGCTTCTTCGCGCGATCGAAGGGCCGCAGCGAGCGCAGACCGGCGGGGCCGGCGATGATCATTTCGCCGGCATCGACATCGCGCACGAAATCGGCGCCGATGATGTCGAGGGCGCAGCTTTCCGAGGCGACGATCCAGCTATCGCCGAGCTTGCCGAGGACGAGCGGCCTGACGCCCAGAGGATCGCGCACCGCGACGAGGCCTTCGCCCGAGAGCGCGGCGAGCGAGTAGGCGCCCTGAACCTGGTGCAGCGCGTCGATCATCCGCTCTTCGACCGAGTGCTTGAGGCTGGTCGCGATGAGATGGACGATGACTTCGGTGTCGCTGGTCGATTGGAACAAGCTGCCGCGGCGGACGAGCGCCTGACGCAGCTTGTAGGAATTGGTGAGGTTGCCGTTATGGCAGATCGCGAGCCCGCCGAATTCGAAATCGGCGAAGAGCGGCTGGACGTTGCGCATCGCGACCTCGCCGGTCGTCGCATAGCGCACATGGCCGATCGCCGAATGGCCTTTGAGGCGCTCGATCACATCCTTGGCGCTGAAATTATCGCCGACATGGCCGAGGCCGCGATGGGCGTGAAACTGCTCGCCGTCATAGGCGACGATGCCGGCCGCTTCCTGGCCGCGATGCTGCAAGGCATGCAGACCGAGCGCCGTGAGCGCCGCGGCTTCCGGGTGTCCGTAAATGCCGAACACACCGCATTCCTCGTGGGGATGATCGTCGTCGAAGGGCAGGGTGTTGAGCATCGGCCTCGGCTCGGTCATGGGCGGCGGGGAGCCTCGTGCTGAAGGTAGGGAGCGGACACCGGAAACACCACCGTTTTAGCCCCGCCGCGACCTTCCGCGCCAGGGTTAATACCGTGCACGACGGACAAGGCTCATTTGCGATGTGGCGCGTCGATTCGCCGGTTTTTGTCCGCGTCGTGCCGGCGTGTCGGGCGAGCGCCGATCGCTATTTCGAATTCTGCTGCTGGATAAGCCGGTTGAGGCCGCGTTGCTCGTCGGGCGTGTAGGCGGGCGCTGCGTTGGCCGGCGGCGCTGCGTTGGCGGACGGCTTGCGGAAGGCGTTGATCGCGCTCTCGGCCTCTTTTTCCACGGAGGTGGAAGTGGAGGCGGCGCTGGCGTTCGCGGTCCGCGGCGCGCTGGCGGAATGCGGCAATGGCACGAAACTGCGGAGCTTGGCCGCGCCGGCATCGAGATAGGGAATAGAGCGCGCATCGGCGAACCAGCTCGGCCTGTCCTTGCCGGGCGGCAGCATCCACGCGAGGGCGATATAGCCAACGCAAACCAAGATCAGGCCGCGCGCCAGCCCGAAGATCAGGCCGAAAGTGCGATCGACCTGCGACAACGAGCTGCCTTTGACGCGCCGCGCCAGCGCGCTCGAAATCATGTGCAGGACCATGAGGGCGAGGATGAAGACAACCGCCGCGGCGGCGCCATTCGCGATCACGCCTTTCGGCAGCACTCTCTCGAACAGCGGTACGACATAGGGAAAGCTATAGAGCGCGACGAAGGACGCGTTGATCCAGGCGGCGATCGACAGCGCCTCGCGCACGAGGCCGCGCGAATAGGCGAAAAAGCCGGAAAGGATGACCACGCCGAGGACGGCGAAATCGAATATCGTCATGACGCGGCAGGCCCCAGGACGCGCGCCGGGCGCGGCGCCGTATCTTCAAACATCGCCACAAGCTGCCGCAAATGCGCGAGTTCGCGCAAGGCGATGCCGTTGACGTCGCTGCTTTTCGCGTTGTGGCGCGAGCTGCGCCGGGCGGGCGCGATGGCGGTGCCGAAGCCGAGCTTCGCCGCCTCTTTCAGCCGCGCCTCGGCCTGGCCGACGGGCCGGATTTCGCCCGAGAGGCCGATTTCGCCGAAGACGACGGTATCGGCCGGCATCGGCTCCAAGGTGAGAGCGGAAACCAGCGCCGCCGCGACCGCAAGATCGGCGGCCGGCTCGCTGATGCGCAGGCCGCCCGCGACATTGAGATAGATGTCGCGCGCGCCGATCTGCAGCCCGCAGCGCGCTTCGAGCACGGCGAGAACCATGGCGAGGCGGTTGCCGTCCCAACCGACCACGGCACGGCGCGGCGTGCCGTAGCTGGTCGGCGCGATAAGCGCCTGGATTTCGACGAGCACCGGGCGCGTGCCTTCCATGCCGGCGAAGACCGCGGCGCCGGTCACCTGATTGCGGCGATCGGCCAAGAACAGCGCGGAGGGGTTGGGCACTTCGGCGAGACCGCGATCCGTCATCTCGAAGACGCCGATCTCGTCGGTCGGGCCGTAGCGATTCTTGACGGCGCGCATGATGCGGAATTGGTGGCCGCGCTCGCCCTCGAAATAGAGCACGGTGTCGACCATGTGCTCCAAGACGCGCGGACCGGCGATGACGCCTTCCTTGGTGACGTGACCGACGAGCACGACGCAGAAGCCGCGTTGCTTGGCGAGGCCGATCAGCTCTTGCGCGCAGGCGCGCACCTGGCTGACCGAGCCCGGCGCGCTGTCGAGCGTATCGAGATACATGGTCTGGATCGAATCGATGACCACGATCTCGGCGCTGCCGGTGCTATCGAGCGCGGCCGCGATATCGCGGATGCTATTGGAAGCCGCGAGCTCGACCGGCGCGGTCTCGACGCCGAGGCGCACCGCGCGCAGCCGCACTTGGTCGAGCGATTCCTCGCCGGAGATGTAGGCGCAGCGATAGGCCTTGCCGCTTTTCCCTGCCGCGAGGGCGGCGAGCGCCTGCAGCAGGACGGTCGATTTGCCGATGCCCGGATCGCCGCCGACGAGCAGGGCCGAGCCCGGCACCATGCCGCCGCCGCAGACGCGATCGAACTCGGCGATGCCGGTGACGCGGCGCGGAATTTCCCGCGAGTCGCCTTGGAGGCCACTGAATTCGAGGCGGCGGCCTTTCGCTTTGCCGCCGCCGCTTTTGGCGAGGCTGTTGGCGGGGCCGGTGGCGACCGCCTCCTCAACCAGCGTGTTCCAGCCGCCGCACGCGTCGCAGCGCCCGGCCCATTTCGAATGGGCGGCGCCGCATTGCTGACAGACGAATTGGGTCTCGCGCTTGGCCATACCTTAGATTACGCGATACCGCGTCAAAGCGCGCGGATTTCCATTTGGATCGGGCCCTGGGCGCGACCGTGAATGAACTGATCGACATACGGATTGCCCGAATGCTCAATCTCGCTCGCCTTGCCGTTCCAGATGATGCGGCCTCTGTGAATCATGGCGATGCGGTCCGCGATCTTGCGCGCGCTCGCCATGTCATGCGTGATCGAGATCGCCGTCGCGCCGAGATCCTTGACGCATTTGACGATGAGATCGTTGATCACATCGCCCATGATCGGATCGAGGCCGGTGGTCGGCTCGTCGAAGATGATGATCTCGGGCTCGGCGGCGATGGCACGGGCCAGGCCGACGCGCTTTTGCATACCGCCCGACAATTCGGCCGGGCGCAATTCGCCGACTTCGGGGCCGAGGCCCACCGCGCCGAGCTTCTGCATCGCGATGTCCCTGGCTTTGCTCCGATCCATGCCGCGGCCCTGGATCAGGCCGAACGCGACATTCTCCCAGACGCTCAGCGAATCGAAGAGCGCCGCGCCCTGGAACAACATGCCGAATTTCTGCATCAGCGTCTCGCGATGGCCGCGCGACAAGGTCGTCACTTCCTGTCCGTCGATCTTGATCGAGCCGCCGTCGGGATCGATGAGGCCGAGGATGCATTTTACGGCGACGGATTTGCCGGTGCCCGAGCCGCCGATGACGACGACGCTTTCCTGGTGGCCGATGTCGAGATCGATGCCGTCGAGCACGACCTTCCGCCCGAAGGATTTCTTCAGGCCGCGGACACTAATTTTTGGGGCTGGGATTTTCGGAATTTCAGCCATGACCCATCCCCGTCGTCACCCCCGCGAAAGCGGGGGTCCATGGCAACCAGCCATTGGCGGTTGTGGATTCCCGCTTTCGCGGGAATGACGAATGAAGAGTGATCGCGCCGCGCATCAGAACAGCACGCTGGTCAGCAGATAGTCGACGAGCAGGATCATCACCGAGGCCGATACCACGGCGTAGGTCGTGGCCGCGCCGACGCCTTGCGCGCCGCCGCGCGAGTGATAGCCGTAATAGCAGCCCATCAGCGCGACGATGAAGCCGAAGGCGCCGGCCTTGATGACGCCCGACCACACATCTTCCGAGGTGAGGTTGGTGATCGTGTTGCTGATATAGCTGCCGGGATTGAAGCCGAGCTTATAGGTCGCGACGATATAGCCGCCGAACACGCCGATCACGTCGGCCACCAGCACCAGGAGCGGCAGGGTGACGAGGCCGGCGAGGATGCGCGGCACCACAAGGTATTTCATCGGGTTGGTCGAGAGCGTCGAGAGCGCGTCGATCTGATCGGTGACGCGCATCGTGCCGATCTCGGCCGCGATCGCGGC
>DASZLU010000148.1:0-3077 GCA_035552195.1 Allostellaceae bacterium
GGGAACGCCGAAGAGCATTATCGACACGCTGCACCGCGCGGTGGTCGAGGCGATGAAAGATCCCGACGTGCAGCAAAAGCTCGCCGGCCTCGGCGTCGAGATCGCGCCGGATACGCCGGATGAATTCTCGGCCTATATCAAGTCCGAGATTCCGAAATGGGCCGCGGTGATCAAGGCCTCGGGCGCGAAGCTGGAGTAAATTGCATCCTCCCCCGCTTCGCGGGGGCGGAATTTGTTCTAATAAACATCCGCCTGATAACGCCCGGTCTTTTTCAGCTCGGCGAAAAAGCTCACGGCCTGGTCGGGGGTGCGGGCGCCATGCGCCGCGATGACGTCGATCAGCGCGCGTTCGACATCCTTGCTCATCGCGATGGCGCCGCAGACATAGACGTGCGCGCCCTCGGCGAGCCATGCCCACAGCTCGCGGCCGACCTCGCGCATGCGGTCCTGCACGTAGAATTTCTGATTGTCGTCGCGCGACCAGGCGAGCGAGAGACGCGTGAGCACGCCGGCTGATTTCATGCCGGTGAGTTCGTCTTCGTAGAAGAAATCGCAATCGCTTTTCTGGTGGCCGTAGAACAGCCAGTTGCTGCCGGGCGCCTTGGTCGCCATGCGCTCGTGCAGAAAGGCGCGGAACGGCGCGATGCCGGTGCCGGGGCCGATCATGATGATCGGTATCGACGGATCGGCGGGCAGGCCGAAGGCGTGCGCCTTCTGGATATAGGCCTTGATTTTGGTGCCGGGCGGGATGCGCTCGGCAAAGAAGGTCGAGGCGACGCCGACGCGGGCGCGCTTGCCGACGGCGTAGCGCACCGCGTCGATGGTGAGGGAGATGCGGTCGGCCGCGACCTTGGGCGACGAGGCGATGGAATAGAGCCGCGGCGCCAGCGGATCGAGCGCTTCGATGAAAGCTTCCGGGTCGGGCCGGATACCGGGAAATTTTTCCAGCGCGGCGAGCACGTCGAGTGTCTTCGCGTCGCCATCGGGATCCTCGCCGGCGGCGAGCGCCTTCGCCTTCTGCCGCCGCTCGCCGCCGGTAATGTAGGAAATCAGCTGGAACAGCATGTCGGGCGCGAGCCCGAGCGAGACGCTGTCGGTCAGCACCGCGCGCAAGGTCCGCCCGGCGATCGGGAAATCGGGCGGTGCGCTGAGCGCTTTGATCACCGCATCGACCAGGACCGCGTCGTTATGCGGGAAAATGCCGAGTGCGTCGCCGACGGTGTATTCGATGCCGGTCTCGGTGAGGTCGAGATCGATATGCCAGGTTTCTTTGTTCGAGCCTTTTTTGTTGAGCCGCGCGCGCGAGATGAACGCGATCTCGGCGGGCTTGTCGCGCGACGGCGCGAGCGGCGCGCCGGTAGTGACCTCCGCCGGCGCCGCGTCCGCGACTGCCGGCGCTTTCGCCACCGCAGGCGCAGTGCCGAGTTCGGCATAGAGCGCCTTCACCATGCGGGTGGTTTCCTTGCCGCCCGGAATGCAGAGGTTCAGCCGCTCCTCGCTTTTCAGCGCGATGGCGTTGGCGTAATCCTCGCAGCTATAGCCGCATTGGCCGCAATCCTGCTGGCCCATCGCCGCCATCAGCCGCCGCCGCAGCGGCCGCTTATCGGCGAGCTGCATGCGCTCGGGCAGCGCGATCGCGGTGTCGTGCCACGGCGCCTGGCCATCATCGCCGTCGTTGAATGGGCCGTCCGCCGCCGGCGCGCCGCCGCCCATCACGTCGCCCAACAGCGCCGTGGTTTCCTCGGGCGACAGCGGATTGACGCCGCCGTCGAGCGACAGGAAGCCGGCGAAGAAGCCGTTGAGCCAGGTGCGCTGCTCGGCGGAAAACGGCGCGCTCTCCGGAATCAAACTTGGAATCGGCGGCGGGATGGTCTGCGTCATTCGACCGCCTGTTGTTCGAACAGCGCCTTGAGCGCCTCGGTCTCGTGCCGCCGCGTGAAGGCAAGGAAGTTCTCATCCGCCGCGGCGCGGTGCGCGACATAGGCCTTGAGCATGCGCTCGACGGTGGCCGGCGCGTCGTCGGCCTTGACGTCGCGATAGACCTCGCGGCCGCACCCGGCATCCGGCCCGAAGCCGCCGCCGACGACGACGTGATAGCCCTCGACCTGGTCGCCGTCGTCGGACACCTGCACTTTGGTGCCAAGCAGTCCGATGTCGCCGATGTAATGCTGCGCGCAGGAATTCGGGCAGCCGGTGAGGTGGATATTGACCGCGCTGTCGAGTTGCACGCGGGTCTCGCACCACGCCGCGATCTCGGCAGCATGGCGCTTGGTGTCGGACATCGCGAGGCGACAGCCGGCATTGCCGGTGCAGGCAATCAGGCCGGCGCGTATCGCATTGGCCTTGGTCGAAAGCCCGAGCGCCGCGATGGCGGCTTCCGCCGCCGCCACGTTCTTGTCGGCGACGCCGGAGATCAGCAGATTCTGCCAGACGGTGAGGCGGATATCGCCGTCGCCGAATTGTTGCGCGACTTTGGCGACGCCGCGGATCTGTTCGGCGGTGAGCTTGCCGAGCGGCAGCGCAACGCCGATCCAGTTGAGACCCGATTGCTTCTGCGGCCGCACGCCGATGTGGGCCAGCCGATCGAACGCCGGGCGCGGCGCGATGGTGTCGGCCGGCACGCGGGCGAGCTTGCGGCCGAGCTTCTCCTCGGTCGCGGTGAGGAATTTCTCGAAGCCCCAGGCGTCGAGCACGTATTTGAGCCGCGCCTTGGCGCGGTTGGTGCGGTCGCCATTGTCGATGAAGACGCGCACGATCGCGTCGGCCACTCTGGTGGCCTCGTCGGGCCGCACGATGACGCCAGTGTCGCGGGCGAAGTCCTTGTGGCCGGTGATGCCGCCGAGCAATAGCCGGAACCAAATGCCGGGCTCGACGCCGAAACCGTCTTTCACTTCGACGGCCTGGAAACCGATATCGTTGGTGTCCTCAAGCACGGCGATGATGCCGCCGCCGTCGAAGCCGACATTGAACTTGCGCGGCAGGCCGTAGAGCGAACGGTCGTTGAGAATGTGGAAATGCCATTCGCGCGCATAAGGCCGCGTGTCGAGCAATTCCTGCGGATCGATGCCGGCGGTCGG
>DASZLU010000149.1:0-75056 GCA_035552195.1 Allostellaceae bacterium
AGCGCTTCGAGGATGTGCAGCGCATCGTCCGGCTCGATCCCGGCCAGCCGCTCGCGGTTGTGGCGCATCGCGGCGATCAGGACGTCACCTTGTCGGTGACGCCGAAGCTGAGCGAAGTCACCGACCGGTTCGGCAACAAGCATCAATACGGTTTGCTGGGAATCGTGGGGCAGGGCGTGCAATACGTGCGCTACAACCCCATCGAGGCACTGGCTCGCGCCAATGGCGAGACCTTCGACATCGTCGGCGGCACGCTGCAGGCGGTGTGGCAGATGATCATCGGCGCGCGTTCGACCGACGAGCTCGGCGGCCCGCTGCGTATTGCACAAATGTCGGGTGAGGTCGCGCAATACGGGTTCTCGGCGATCGTTCCTTTCATGGCGGTATTGTCGATAAACCTCGGATTGATCAACCTTTTCCCGATTCCTGTGCTTGACGGTGGACATCTTCTGTTTTATGCCGCTGAAGCCTTGCGGGGACGCCCGCTCGGTCATCGCGCGCAGGAATACGGGTTCCGTTTCGGGCTGGCTTTGGTGTTGACGCTCATGGTGTTCGCCACCTGGAACGATCTGGTCCACCTGCGTGTGGTTGAGTTTTTGAAGGCGTTGGTGACTTAAGGCCAGCGCCGCTGAAACCGGCATAGAATGCGCTCGGGACAGGGGGATTAGTTGCGGATCGTTCTCGACGTCGCCCGGCGTTTCGCTTTCGCGATTGCTCTCATCGTTAGCATGGTCGCTTTGGCCGCGGGCATTACCGCGATCAACGTGCTTGCACAGACGGCGCCCGCCGGCGCACCCGCGGCGGTGTCCGGCAGCGATGTCGTCCGCGAGATTCGCGTCGACGGCACACAGCGCGTCGATCCCGACACGGTGCGCTCCTACCTCCAGGTCCAACCCGGCGAGCCTTACGACTCGTCGAAGCTCGACGCTTCGCTGAAGGCGCTTTACGCGACCGGACTCTTCTCCGACGTGCGCATGCAGCGCCAGGGCGACGCGCTGGTCGTTCACGTCGTCGAGAATCCGGTCATCAACCGCATCCAGTTCGAGGGCAATTCCAAGCTAACGGACGATAATCTCAACAGCGAAGTCCAGCTCCGTCCGCGTCTCGTGTTCACGCGCGAGAAGGTGCAGGCCGATGTTGTCCGCATTCTCGAGCTCTATCGCCGGTCCGGCCATTTCGCGGCGACCGTCCAGCCGAAAGTGATCGAGCTGCCGCAGAACCGCGTCGACCTCGTCTTCGAGATCGACGAAGGTCCCTCGACCGGTATCCGCGGCGTCACCTTCCTCGGCAACGACAAGTTCAGCGAGAAGACGCTGCGCGAAGTGATCTCGACCAAGGAATCGCGCTGGTGGCGCTTCCTGTCGAGCGACGACACCTACGATCCCGATCGCCTGACCTACGACCGCGAGCTGTTGCGCAAATTCTATCTGTCGCAGGGCTATGCCGATTTCCGCGTCGTCTCGGCCGTAGCCGAATTGGCGCCGGATCGCTCGGGCTTCCTCGTGACGTTCCAGATCGAGGAAGGCACGCGCTACCGTTTCGGCAAGATCGGCCTGACCAACGAATTGAAGGATGTCGATCCCAAGACGCTGCAGGCGATGCTCACGACGCGAGAGGACGATTGGTACAACGCCGATCTGATCGACAGCTCGGTGACCGCCGTCAGCAACGCGCTCGGCGATCGCGGCTATGCCTTTGTTCAGGTCACGCCGACGGTCAAGCGCAACCCCGAGACGCATACGATCGACGTCTCCTATGATGTGAAAGAGGGCCCGGAGGTCTATGTCGAGCGCATCGACATCACCGGCAATCTGCGCACACAGGATCGCGTCGTCCGCCGCGAGTTCCGCCTGGTCGAAGGCGATGCGTTCAACACGACGAAGCTCCACCGCTCCGAACAGCGCATCAACAATCTCGGTTTCTTCAAGAAAGTCGATATCACCAATACGCCCGGCAGCTCGCCCGACAAGACGATCATTCACGTCAACGTGCAGGAGCAATCGACCGGCGAATTCCAGGTCGGTGTCGGCTACTCGACCTCGGACGGTCCGCTCGCCAATATCGGCATTCATGAGCGCAACCTGCTCGGCAAGGGTCAGGATCTGCGTCTCGATACGACGATCGCCTACCGCACGCGCCAGGTCGATCTGAGCTTCACCGAGCCGTATTTCCTCAACCGCGAGCTGGCGGCCGGCTTCGATATCTTTGCCCTGCAGCGCGACTACACGACCTTCGCCGGCTACATCGAGACGTCGTATGGCGGCTCGCTGCGCGCCGGCTATCAGTACAACGAGGCGCTGCGCCAGACGCTGAGCTACACGATTCGATCCGATACCGTGTCGGATATCGTCGACGGCGCTTCGCCCTTCATCGTGGCGCAGAAAGGCACGCGTCTCGCCTCGATCGTCGGTCAGGTTCTGCTCTACGACAAACGCGACAGCCGCTTGCAGCCGACCTCGGGCTATTACGCGTCTTACAGCACCGATCTCGCCGGCCTCGGCGGTCAGGTCTTCTTTATCCGCAACGGCATCAATGGCGGCTACTACTATCCCTTCGCCACCAACTGGGTCGGCAGCGTGACGGGTGAGGCCGGCTATGTGCATGGCCTTGGCCAAGGTGTGCGCATCGAAGATCGCTACTTCATCGGCGGCGACAATCTGCGCGGCTTCGCCAGCGGCGGTATCGGTCCGCGCGACGTCACGACCAACAATGCGCTCGGCGCCAACGCCTATTGGCTCGGCTCCCTGCAGCTCAGCATGCCTTTGGGCCTTCCCAAGGAGTTCGGTCTCCTCGGCCATGTCTTCACCGATTTCGGCAGCGCCTGGGGCTTCGATACCAACACGGCGCCGCCGAACAGCGACGTCGTCAAGGATATCAATTCGATCCGTGTATCCGCCGGCTACGGGTTCTCCTGGCAGTCGCCGCTCGGGCCCTTGCGCCTCGACCTGGCGATGCCCATCATCAAGCAGAACTACGACAAGAAAGAATTCTTCCGGGTCGGATTCGGATCGAACTTCTAAATGCACGTCGGAGCCCGTCTTGGCGTCGCCGCTGCCCTGGGGCTGACGGCGCTGTTGCCGCTCGGAGCGCGTGGCCAACAGGTCGCGGCGCCGGTGATCATCACCGTCGATGTGCAGCAGATCCTGCGTGACAGCCTCGTCGCCAAGGACGTGCAGGCGCAGATGGATCAGCGCACCGATCGCTACACGAAGGAAGTGGGCGACCAGGAGACCGAGCTGCAGAAAACCCAGGAGGAGCTCGAGAAGGAGCGCACCACCCTGGCGCCCGACGCCTTCAACGCGAAAATGCGCGATTTCCAGCGCCGCTACGACACGCTCGACAACCGCGTCCAGGCCACGCGACAGGCGCTGCAGCAATCCTATAATGACGCGATGACCAAGGTGGAGAACACCGCGTTGCAGATCATCGCCGACATCGCGGCGGAGCGAAAAGCCAATCTTGTGGTCGCCAAAGCCGCGGTCCTGTTCGAGGCGCCCGAGCTCGATATCACCCAAGAGGTGATCAAGCGCCTCGACGTGAAATTACCGCAAGTTCAACTCGCTGCGCCGCAGATTTCATCAAGTCCGGCAACAGCGCCTGCGCCGGGTCCGCTCCCGGACGCGGGCAGCCCGACGCTGCCGCTGCCGCCGCGGTAAGCCCATGGCCGATCCGCGTTTCTTCGAGGTTGCTGGCCCCTTCACGGTGGCCGAGATCGCGAAGCGCGTCGACGCGAAGATCGGCGGCGCGGCGGAAGAAGGACGCGTGCTGCGCGATGTTGCCCCGCTCGAGACCGCGACCGAGACCGATCTCTCCTTCTTCGACAACCGCCGCTATCTCGATCAGTTCCGTGCGACCAAGGCCGGGGCGGTGATCGTCGAAGCGAAATTCGCGTCGCAAGCGCCCGCGGGCGCGACTGTGCTGATCACGCCGCAGCCTTATCGCGCCTATGCCCTGGCGGCGCAGGCCTTTTATCCCGAGCCGCCGCCGCCGCCCGGCATTGCGCCGAGCGCCGTCATCGATCCGAGCGCGACGCTTGGCGCGGGCTGCGCCGTCGAACACAACGCGATAATTGGTCCCGGTGTCGTCATCGGTAAGCGGTGCGCGATCGGCCCGAATGTCGTGATCGGCAGATCGGTCGTGCTCGGCGACGATGTGCGCGTCGCCGCCAATGCGACCCTCAGCCACTGCGTCATCGGCTCGCGCGTGCGCGTCTATACGGGCGTGCGCATCGGCCAGGACGGGTTCGGCTTCGCGCCCGATCCCACTGCGCCGGTGAAGGTGCCGCAACTCGGCCGGGTGATCATCGGCGACGATGTGGAGGTCGGCGCCAACACGACGATCGATCGAGGTGCGGGACCCGACACAATCATCGGTTCGGGCACGATGATTGATAATCTGGTGCAGATCGGGCACAACGTGCAAGTTGGTCGCTGCTGCGTGATCGTCGCTCTGGCCGGTATTTCCGGCAGCACGCGACTCGGCGATTATGTGATGGTCGGTGGCCAAGTCGGGATGGCGGGCCATTTGACGATCGGCGACGGCGCGAAAATCGGTGCCCAGGCAGGCGTGATACGCGATATCGAAAAAGGGGAAGTAATGCTTGGCTCGCCAGCGATGCCGATCCGCGAGTTTCATTACGTAACGGCCTACGTCCGGCGTCTCGCCGCCAAGCATAGAGGCGAGTGATATGACAATGACAGACACGCCCCCCAAGGGCGACGAGCCCATCGTCACCGCGGAGATCGATCTCAAGCAGATCATGCAGATGATCCCGCACCGCTACCCGTTTCTGATGATCGACAAGGTCGTCAATGTGGTGCGCGGCCAAAGCGCGGTCGGCGTCAAGAGCGTCACCATCAACGAGCCGCACTTCCAGGGACATTTCCCGCGCTGGCCCGTGATGCCGGGCGTGCTCATCGTCGAGGCTATGGCGCAGACAGCTGCGGTGATGGTGGTCGATGCGATCGGCGATCTTGCCGCCGGCAAGCTGGTTTATTTCACCTCGATCGACGGCGCGCGTTTCCGTCGCCCAGTGGTGCCGGGCAGCACGCTGCATATCCATGTCGAGCGCGTGGCCAGCCGCGGGATGGTGTGGAAGTTCCAGGGCAAGGCGATGGTCGACGGCAAGCTGGTGGCCGAGGCGAACTATGGCGCCATGATCATGGACAACACGATCAATGAGTGACGTTCATCCGACGGCACTGATCGAGCCGGGCGCGGAGCTTGGGGCGACCGCGAAGATCGGCCCGTTCTGCCATGTCGGCCGTCATGTGCGGCTCGGCGAGCATGTCGAACTGATCAGCCATGTGGTCGTCGCCGGCCACACGACGATCGGCGACGGCACGCGTATCTTCCCTTTTGCCTCGATCGGTCATCAGCCGCAGGATTTGAAATTCAAGGGCGAGGAATCGCGCCTTGTCATCGGCCGCAACAACGTCATCCGCGAGCAGGTGACGATGAATCCGGGCACCGAAGGCGGCGGCATGCTGACGAAAATCGGCGACAGCTGTCTTTTCATGGTCGGCGTTCATGTGGCGCATGATTGCATCATCGGCAACGAGGTGATCATGGCGAACAACGCGACGCTCGCGGGCCATGTGAAGGTCGGCGATTTTTCGGTGTTCGGCGGACTTTCGGCGGTGCATCAATTCGTGCGCGTCGGTCCTTATGCGATGATCGGCGGCGTCACCGGCGTCGAGCGCGATGTCATCCCTTACGGTTCGGTGATGGGCGACCGCGCGCGGCTCTCGGGCCTCAACATCGTCGGCATGCAGCGCCGCGGCTTCACGCGCGAAGAAATCAATGGCCTGCGCAACGCGTATCAGGCGCTGTTCGAGAGCGATAAAGGAACTTTTGCCGAGCGGGTTGTCGAGGTGACAACGCGCTTCGCCGGCGTACGTCCGGTCGAAGACGTGCTGCGCTTCATCAAGGACGATAGCTCGCGCGGCCTGGTTCAGCCCAAATCCAACGGTAATGGCGGGTAAGCTCGGTATTCTCGCCGGCGCTGGCGAGCTGCCGCTCCGTTTGATCGAGGCCTGCCGCGCGCAAGCCAGGCCCTTTTTCGTGCTCGGTTTCGAAGGGTTTTGCGACCCGGCCTCGCTGGTCGGCGTGCCGCACGCGTTCATCCGTCTCGGCGCCGCCGGGGGCGGGCTGAAGCTGTTGCGCGAGAACGCCGTCGAGGAATTGGTGCTGGCCGGGGGCGTGCGGCGGCCGACCCTCGGGGAATTGCGGCCGGATTGGCGAGCGATCCGTTTTTCGTTCAAGGTCGGCTTGCACATGCTCGCGCATCATCACGGCGATGATGCGCTCTTTCGCACCGTCATCGAGGTCCTCGAAAACGAAGGATTTCGCATCGTCGGCGCCGACAGCATCCTCTCCCATCTTGTCGCGACCGAAGGCCTGTTCGGCCGCGTGGCGCCCGATGCGGGAGCCGAAGCGGATGTCCGTGCCGGTATCGCAGCGGCGCGGGGGCACGGCGCCAAGGATCTCGGCCAGGCTGTGGTGATGCGCGGCGGCCTTGCCGTCGATCACGAGGATAAGGAGGGTACCGACGCGCTGCTGCGCCGCTGTGCGGCGTCGGGCGCGGCACAAGGCGGCGTGCTGGTGAAGATGGCGAAGCCGCAACAAGAGCGCCGGGCCGATTTGCCCGCCATCGGCGCGCAAACCGTGGCCGGCGCGGCGGCGGCGGGGCTCAAAGGCATCGCCGTTGAAGCGGGCGGCTGTCTCGTGCTCGATAGAACGGCGGTTACCGAGGCGGCGGATCGCGCCGGTATTTTCGTCATCGGGGTGAACGCATCGCACGAGGTCCGCCTGAGCGAGGCGCCCCTGATCTATATCGTCGCCGGCGAGCCCTCGGGCGATCTCTTGGGCGGACGGCTGATGCAGGCTCTGAAAGAGCGCACGGACGGCCATGTGCGTTTTGCGGGCATTGGCGGCGAGACGATGGCGGCGCAAGGTCTGCAAAGCCGCGTTGCGCTGTCGGAGCTCGCAGTGATGGGCGTGCTCGAGGTGCTGCCCGCGGCGCGGCGCATTTTCCGCCGTGTGGCTGAGACGGTCGAGGATATCCAGCGCCAGAATCCGGTCGCGCTCGTTACCATCGACAGCTCGGGCTTCACCTGGCGCATTGCCCAGCGGCTGCGCAAAGCCGGCAGCACCTTGCCGATGATCCACTACGTCGCGCCGATGGTCTGGGCGTGGCGCGGCGGCCGCGCCAAGCGCATGGCGCGCTGGTACGATCATCTGATGGCGCTGCTGCCGTTTGAGCCGCCGTATTTCACCGCGGTAGGGCTCTCCTGCGGCTATGTCGGCCATTCGGTGGTCGAGAGCGGCGCCGATCGCGGCGACGGGCCGGGCTTCCGCCGCCGTCACGCGATCCCCGATGACGCGCCGCTGCTGACCATGCTGCCGGGCAGCCGCCGCGGCGAAGTCGGCACGTTGCTGCCGGTGTTTGCCCAGGTCGCCCAGAGCATCGCCGCCACGCATCCGAATTTGCGCATCGTCGTGCCGACGACGGCGAATGTCGCGGATACCGTGGAGGCGGCGCTCGCTTCGTGGCCGCTGCCCACGATCGTGCTGCGCGGCGTCGCCGAGAAATACGACGCCTTTGCCGCCAGCAACGCGGCGCTCGCGGCATCGGGCACGGTGGCGCTGGAGCTTGCCATGGCGAAGCTGCCCAGCGTCATCACCTACCGAATCAACCCGATCACCCATGCCTATGTCGACCGCGTGGTGAAGGTCGATTACGCGAACCTCGTCAACGTCGTGCTGAATCGCGAGGCGGTGCCGGAATTGCTGCAATACGATTGCACGCCGGAGAAGCTTACCGCCGCGGTGACGCGGCTCCTCGACAATCGGGTTGCCGCGAGCGAGCAGATCGCCGCTGGACAAGAGGCATTGAAGGTGCTCGGCTATGGCGGCGTATCGCCCGCGCTGCGCGCGGCCGACGAGGTGCTGGCGGCGATCGCGCGCAAAGAGCTGCGAGGCTGAGGAGGAAAGATGGATACCGCGACCAATGCAAAGCCTTCGACCGGCATCGATACCAGCCGCTTCCGGCTGCTGCATACGATGATCCGCGTCTTCGATCTCGATAAGTCGATCGACTTCTATTGCCGCCTCATGGGGATGAAGCTGCTGCGCAAGCGCGAGGTCGAGGCGGGGCGGTACACGAATGCCTTCGTCGGCTATGAGGACGATGCGACCGGCACGGTGGTCGAGCTGACCTATAACTGGGATCAGAAAGAGGCTTACGGACTCGGCGCTGGTTTCGGCCATCTCGCCGTCGGCGTGCAGGATATCTACGGCCTGTGCAAGATTCTCGAGAAGGAAGGCGTAAAAATCCCGCGCCCGCCCGGTCCCTTGAAGTTCGGCACGACGGTGATCGCCTTCATCGAAGACCCCGATGGCTACAAGATCGAACTGATCGCGCGGGATTAAAGCACTCATGCTCTGTTCTCCTGTCATTCCCGCTTTCGCGGGAATGACAGCGGAGAAGTTAGTGTCTTTTGTTTAAAGCGGCCGTCTCGACGCGGATGCGCCACCACAGCAGCGCCATGTTGAGCAGCGAGAAGACGATCGCGATGCCGTATTCGCGAAAAGCGAGAGGCAGCACCACGATCTCGGCGATCACCACCGCGTAATTTGGGTGGCGCAGGAACCGATAGGGCCCGCCGGCGATAAGCGGCGCGTTCGGCACGACGATGATGCGCGTCGTCCAATAGCGGCCGAGTGTCGCGAGAATCCAATAGCGGGCAATCTGCAGCAGCAGGAATAGCGCGATCCATGTCCAGGCGGGGGCGCCCGGCGGCGCGGCGAGATAAACGCTGATCAGCCAGGCAGCGTGCAGCAGCACGATCAGCTTGTAGTGGGAGCGGCCGATCTCATAGGCGCCTTCGCGCACGAGCGTTCGCGTATTGCGATTGGCGTAAACAAGCTCGGCGAGGCGTTCGAGCGCGACCAGGCCGACGATTAGGGCCGGCCAATTCATGGAAAGGCGGGGGTCACGCGTCGATGAGCTGGAAGCCGGCGGTAAAGCCGGGACCAAGCGCGGTCATCAGCATGCGGCCATGCGCGCCGGATTGGAGCATGCGCTTCAGGACGAAGATCACTGTCGCCGCGGACATGTTGCCGTAGTCGCGCAAGGTTGCGCGCGCATGGCCGAGCGCACCGGGCGTCAGGGCGAACGCCTCTTCGAGCGCATCGAGCACTTTCGCGCCGCCGGGATGACAGACGAAATAATCGATATCGCTGACGGTGAGATCGTGGTGACGGAGGAAATCCTCGGTCGCCTGACGCAGATCGCGCTGCACCAGCGCCGGAATGTCGCGCGAGAAGATCGCCTTGAGCCCGTCATCGGCGACATCCCATCCCATGATGTCGAGCGAATGCGGCCAGGTGAATTCGCCGCCCGCGCCGAGTGCCGGGCTTTCCGCGTTGGTGCTCTCGGTCGAAATCACCGCGGCGGTGGCGCCGTCGCCGAACAAAGCGGTCGCGACGAGATTGCTCTTGGTGAAATCGCCGTGCCGGAAGCACAGCGCGCAGAGCTCGACGACGAGGAACAGCACGCGCGATTGGGGTGCGGCGCGGGCGAGGTCGGCGGCGCGCGCCAGGCCGAGCACGCCGCCGGCGCAGCCGAGGCCGAAAATGGGCAAGCGGCGCACATCGCTTCTCAGCGGCAGCCGATTGAGCAGCAGCGCATCGAGGCTTGGGGTGGCAATGCCGGTGGTCGAGACCGTGACGACTTGGTCGATATCCTCGGGCCGGAGATGGGCGTCGGCGAGTGCTTGGCGCGCGGCTTCCTCGATCAGGGCCAATGCGTGTTCGAGATAGAGGTTGTTGCGGTCGGTCCAGCCATGCGGCTGCTCGTACCACTCGACCGGCACGGTCGAATAGCGGCGGTCGATGCCGGCATTGCCGAAGACCGCGACCATGCGCTCGAGATCGGCGATGCCCGCCATGCCGAAGATGTGGCGGGCGGTCTCGGACACCGTTTCCTGGCCGAGCACATGCTTCGGTACGGCGGTCGCGAGGGAAAGGAGGCGGGGACGGGTCACGGAAGAGGGCTGCGTCACTGGCGGTGGTTTCCTGGCGCGGTTACAGTGTGATCGTTCAAGCCGCTTCGCGGCCAAGCTCGCCGTCCTAGGCTCGTCGTCTTCCTAAGCTAACGAGTGGGCGATCTCGGCGCACATCACATGTTCGAGGGTAGTATGACCAGCAGAGGTGCGGAGTAGCC
Source organism: Allostellaceae bacterium (assembly GCA_035552195.1). GTDB lineage: Bacteria > Pseudomonadota > Alphaproteobacteria > ATCC43930 > CGMCC-115725 > CAIKMD01. The sequence continues at coordinate 10,229 of DASZLU010000149.1, forward strand.
CATGGCGAGCGTCGACAATCCGCCGCCGCGCCGCCGCTTCCGCTGGAGCGTGCGCGAGCATCTGAGGGGCTATTTTATCGCCGGCATCGTCGTCACCGGCCCGACGCTGCTGACGCTGTACATCATCTGGCTCATCGTGACTTTCATCGACCGTTCGGTCGGTGCATTGCTGCCGGACGTATATAATCCCCAGACCTACCTCCATGTTCCGGGCATAGGCCTGATCATCGTCGTGGTCTGCCTGACCCTGATCGGGGCGTTGACGGCCGGCGTGCTCGGCCGGGTCTATGTCCGCCTGACCGACCGCATCATCACGCGCATGCCCGTGGTGCGCGGCATCTATGCCGCGGTGAAGCAGATTTTCGAGACCGTGCTCGCCAAGCAATCGAACAGCTTCCGCGAGGTGGTTCTCGTGCAGTGGCCGCGCGAGGGCATGTGGACGATCGCTTTCGTGACGGCAGCGGTTGAAGGCGAGCTGCGCCGCCGCACCGGCGATGATGCGATCGCCGTCTACGTGCCGACAACGCCGAACCCGACCTCGGGCTATCTCATGTTCGTGCCGCGCAAGGACGCGATCACCCTCGACATGTCGGTCGAGGACGCGATCAAATACGTGATCTCGACCGGCATCGTGGCGCCGCCCGAGGGAATCACAGCCGGCACCGGCGAGCCGGTGAAGACGATCTAGCGTCGGCGCCACGCCTTATTGCCTGAATTCGAGGCAGGCACGCCGATTGACGTGCCCCCGAGGCTTAGGCCTTGTTCAGCGCCGCCTTGAAGGCGGCGCGGGTCGGGGCGCCGTGGATGAAGGCGTAGTCTTGCGAGGGCGGTGGGCCGGCGACGAGTTTCAGCGCGACGAAGACCGGGCCGTCTTCTTTGAGCAGGCCGGAGATCTTGGCCTCGAAATCTTCGAGCGTGTCGATCGTGTCGGTGCGGCGATAGCCGGCGGCGCGCGCCATGGCGGCGAAATCGACCGTGTCGCGGCCGGGGATCGGATGGCTGCCATTCGCTTCGTATTCGCCGTTCTGGCAGACGAAATGTAAGAGATTCGCCGGCTTCTGATTGGCGATGGTGACGAGCGTGCCGAGATTCATCAGGAGGCTGCCGTCGCCGTCGAGCACGACGACGCGCTTGTCCGGTCGCGCGATGGCGAGGCCGAGCGCGCAGGACGAAGCCTGCCCCATCGCGCCGATCGAGTAATAGGTGAGAGCGTGGCCGGGCGCGATACCATGCCATTCCTGTGCCGATTGATAGACGGGCACGATGATCTGATCGGTGATGTGCTTGGCGAGGATTTTGAAGCAGAGATCGCGGCGCATGACGTTGCCGGTCGCTTTATTGGTGGCGGCGTTGCTCACATCTGCCTCCCGATCAACAGCGCGGTCGGATAGGAATCGGCGTAAGACGTATCGATCGCCGGGCGGATATGGCGCTCGTCTCCGGCATCTTCCATCAGCGCATGCGGGATCTCCATCGCTTCGAGGATGGGCTCGACGATGCGAAGACCGAGGGACTTCGCTTGCTTCGGCGGTACGCCCGGCTCTTTCGCCAAGAGTCCGGCCATGATGCAGACCGGCATCTTGTATTCGCATCCCGCCGAGCGCAACGCGTTGATGCTGTCGAGCAGGCCGGTGTACTGAATCAGCAGCAGCGCGCGTTTCTCGGCCATCGACATCGCGGCGCAGATCGAGACGCCTTCGTCCTCTTTGCAGACGCGGATCAGGCGAAAGCGCTTGTCATCGACGATCGGCCAAAGCAGCGCGGCGCTCGTCGTGATGTCGGGTACCGAGACGATGTAGTGGATGCCGCTGGCGGCGATCTGATCGAGAATCGCGGGTCCGGTAATGGGTTCGCCGCTCATGCCACTCTACCGAACATTGTTATTTCCTCCCATTTTCACGGCACATCTTTGCAGCCGTGATTGCCAAAAGCAAGGCATCGGCCTGTTCAGTATGGTCCACAGTCTGTAGACTTCTTCGGCTTGGCGCGATGCGGTCGGCATCGACGAATATGATAGGAAGAGCATAAGCGAGAGAGGTCCGATGCCTGACGTAACGATCGCCGCTGCCGATGGCGGAAGTTTCGCCGCTTATCTTGCTTTGCCGCAAGGCGCGACGGATAAGCGGCCCGGCATCGTCATGATGCAGCAGATCTTCGGCGTGAACGCCGAGATGCGGAGCTTAACCGATCTCTACGCGTCGAAAGGCTATGTCGCGCTTTGCCCCGATCTCTTCTGGCGGATGGAGCCGGGCGTGCAGATCAATCATCCCGTGCCGAAAGAGCAGATCGCCAAGGCGCTCGATCTCGCGAACCGCTTCGATACGGCGCATGCGATCGCCGATCTGAAAGCGACGGTTTCGTTCTTGCGGACGCATGCGGCCTGCAACGGCAAGGTCGGCACGATCGGCTACTGCCTCGGCGGCCGCCTCGCCTACCAAATGGCGACGCAGGCCGATACCGAAGCCAATATCGGCTATTTTGGCGTCGCCGTCGAAAAATATCTCGACGAAGCGCCGCGTCTGACGAAGCCTTTGCTGCTCCATATGCCCGAGTTGGATCATCAATGTCCGCCGGAAGCGCAGGCGCTGATCAAAGCGACGCTCGCTGGTAAGGCTACGCTTTATTCCTATCCGGGCGCCGATCACGCCTTCAACCGCATCGGCGCGAAAACCTACGACGCCGCCGTGACGCAGCTCGCCGATGGGCGCACCAACGATTTTTTGCGCACACATCTTGGCGCCTGAGGAACCTGGGAGGGGGATTATGAAGCTTGGACATTTGATGCAGAGCGCGCTCTTGGGGTTGGCACTCAGCGCTAGTGCCGCGCGCGCCGACGAGGTGAAGCTTATTTTCCTGTCGATGGTGCCGGCCGAATCGCCTGTCGTCGCGGCGTCCTACCATCCTTGGGTCGACCGCGTAAACGCCGCCGGGAAAGGTCTCGTCCGTCTCGAGGAACGTGACGGCTACGCGCTCGCCAATCTCGACAATGTCTATAATCGTGTCTTGGACGACGTCGTCCAAGTCTCGTTCGCGCAGCAAAATGCGATCGCCGGTAAGTTCATCCGCTCGACGATGGCGGGCTTGCCTTTCGTCTCCACCGACAGTGAGACGGCATCGGTCGCGCTTTGGCGGCTCTATGCTTCGGGACAGATCAGCGCGGAATACGACGATATCGTCCCGCTCTTCCTGACGGTGTTTCCGCAGTCGGGTATTCATCTGACGCATCCGATTGCCGCGCTCGACGATCTCAAAGGGCTGAAGCTGATCGCGGTCGGCAAAGCGCAGGCCGACGCGGTCACGGCGTTGGGGGGCGCGCCGCTGTCGATCCCGCTCACCGAGACATATACGGCGCTGCAGCGCGGTGCGGCCGATGGCGCGGTGGCGTCCTGGAGCACCTTCAAGCCGTTCCGGCTGGGCGACGTCACCCGCTATCACGTTGAAGCGCAGCTCGGCACCTCGACCGGCATGGTGTTCATGGCGAAGAAGCGCTTCAACGCCTTGCCTCCGGCGGCGCAGAAAGTACTGGTGGACAATTCGGGCGAGGGCATGTCGCGCAGCTTCGGCGCCTATATCGACAGCGAAGCAAAAGACACGCGCGATGGCGTGCTCAAGGCGAATCAGGCCGTGACTGCTCTTTCGCCCAAACAGGCGGAGACGTGGCGCGACAAGGTCACGCCCAACGACACGGCTTATGCGAACGCCGTGCCGAACGGGCCGGCGATCCTCGATGCCTATCGCAAGCTGTTGAGCGAAGCGAAGAAATAGAGCCATGAGCGCGACACGCCCGGCGAGACGAAGCGTACTCAAAGCCTTCGCGGCAACGGCCGCTGTCGGCGTCAGCGCGATCGCCATGCCGCGCATTGGCCGGGCGGCGCCGGCGAAGCTCGTGGTCGGCAAATCGGTCTCGACCTTGCTCGCCTATACGCCGATCGATGTCGGCCTCGCCAATGATTTCTATCGGAAACGCGGCGTCGAGCTGGAGGTCGTTTCCTTTAACGGTTCGGCGCGCATGCATCAGGCGATCGTCAGCGGCGCCGTCGATATCGCGCTCGGATCGGGCGCGACGATGTCGGATGTCGCCAAAGGCGAGCCCTCGCTCTGCATCGCGCAAACGCTCGGGCCGCCGGCCGATATCGGGATCATCGTGCCGTATGATTCGCCGATCAAAACCCCCGATGATATGCGCGGCAAGGTGACCGGCGTCGCATCGACCGGGTCGGTCACCGAATGGGTACTGTTCGAGCTGGCGCGGCAAAAGGGTTGGCCGATCAGCGATATGAAAACCGTTGGCCTTGGCGGCTCGGAAGCAGCGGTGGCGGCGATCCGCACCAAGCAGGTCGATGCCGTGGTCGGCGATGTTGCGATCGGGCTTTTCCTCGAGCCGCAGAAGGTCGGTCGCATGCTGGTGCCGTGCTCGACTTATATCAGCGACTTCATCATGCACGCGAATTATGCCTCGACCAAAGCGATGACCGAGCAGCCGGAAGCCGTCAGCGCGTTCTGCGCCGCGTGGTTCGATGCGGTCGCGCTGATGCAGAAGGACAAGGAGCAGACCGTTCGCATCGCGATGCCGATCATGAAATTCGATCCCACCATCGTCGCCGCGAGCTACGACATCGTGGTTCCATCGATGTCGCGCACCGGGCGTTTCGATCCGAAAGGCCTCGCGACCCTGGCGCGCTCCTATGTCGAGATGAAGCAGCTCCCGACCGAGCCCGACATGTCGAAATTCTACACCGAGAAATTCCTGCCGAAGGTTTGACGCGGCGTTCGCTTGAGAGCGAGAAACCCCGCGCTATAGTCGCCGGCAATAAATCGATGAATGGGGAGTTCCTGGCATGCGCGTGAAACAGCCGGCACGGCGATCGGTTCTCAAAGCCATGGCGGCCACCGCCGCCGTCGGCGCTTCATCGATCGCCATGCCGCGGATCGGCCGGGCCGCGCCGACCAAGCTCGTTATCGGCAAATCGATCCCGACCTTGCTCGCCTATACGCCGATCGACTTTGGCCTCGCCAACAATCTCTATCAGAAGCGCGGACTCGAGCTGGAGATCGTGTCCTTCAACGGCGCGGCGCGGATGAACCAGGCGCTGGTCAGCGGCGCGATCGATATCGGCCTCGGCTCGGGCGCTTCGATGGCGGATATCGGCAAGGGTGCGCCGATGCTCTGCATCGCGCAGACACTCGGTCCGCCAGCCGATATCGCTATCGTCGTGCCCTATGATTCGTCGATCAAAACCCTTGACGATATGCGCGGCAAGATCGTCGGCGTCGCCTCGACGGGCTCGGTCACCGAATGGATGGCGTTCGAGATAGCGCGGCAGAAGGGCTGGCCGATCACCGATGTAAAGACGGTCGGCATCGGCGGCACCGACGCCGCGGTCGCGGCCATTCGCGCCAAGCAGGTCGATGCCCTGGTCGTCGATATCGCCATCGGCTTTTTCCTCGAGCCGCAAAAGGTCGGGCGCTTGCTGATCCCCTGCTCGGACTACGTCAAAGACTTTGTCATGCACGCCAATTTCGCCACGAACAAGATCATGGACGAGAACCCGGAAGCGGTGACGGCGTTTTGCGCCGCGTGGTTCGAGGCGGCTGCAATGATGCAGAAGGACAAGGATCAGGCTGTGAAGATCGCAGCGCCGATCGCCAAGCTCGACCCGGCCATCATCGCCAGGACCTACGACATCGTCATTCCGAAAATGTCGCGCGACGGCCGCTTCGATCCGAAAGGCATCGAGATCCTGGCGCAGTCTTATGTCGATATGAAGCAGTTGCCGACCAAGCCCGACATGGCGAAATTCTATACCGAGAAATTCCTGCCGAAGACGTGAGTTCGATGCCGATCACCTACCGACCGGCGCGTGCGCAAGAACTGGCGCATGCCGAGGAACTTGTCGCCGAGAGCATCAACGATCTGACGGTGCGTCACGGTTTCGGCCGCATGGCATCGGCGCGGCCGCCGCATTTTCAGCAATTCTCGCTGCGTGATGATCCCGCCGGTCTTTGGATCGCCGAAGATAACGGGGCAATTGTCGGCTTCGCTTTCAGTTGGGTGTGCGGCGGCTTGTGGTTCTTGGCGGAATTGTTCATTGCACCCGATCAGCAGGGACGCGGCGTCGGGAATGAATTGCTGGGTCGGACCCTGGAGCATGCGCGGAAGGCGGGAGCGAGCGAGAAAGCTCTCATCACTTTTGCGTTCAACAAGGTCTCGCAGGGGCTCTACATTCGGCACGGCCTCTTTCCCCGCATTCCGCTTTATCTGTTCAATGCCCCGCGCGAGGCCTGGCCGGTGCGCGCGGATGATCGCCGATTGGATGGGGCTGCGATCACCATCGGCGATCTGCCGGAACTCGCGGCGATCGATGCGCACGCTCTTGGCCTCTCGCGCGAGAAGCATCATCGCTACCTCATCGCCGAAAGCGATTTGAAAGGCTTCCTGTTCGGCGACGGCAGCGCCAAAATCGGCTACGCCTATATCAGTCCCCAGGGCCATGTCGGCCCGCTCGCGGTGAGCCGGCCCGAGGCGATGCGGCCGGTTTTCGCCGCGGCGCTCGAGCGCGCGCGCGAAATGGGCGGCGCGCAGGTTTCGGCGCTGGTCCCCGGCATCGCCGAAGAGGCTCTTAAGACGGCCATGGCGCAGGGCGCGCGCATTGCCTTTCCGATGATGCTGATGTCGTCGCGCGCCTTCGGCGACTGGACGTGCTATCTGCCGCGCAATCCCGGCTTCATGTGAAGAGCGGGGCTATTTGCCTTCCGGCATCAGGATGGCGTAGCGCGTATCGACGATCGTTTTGGGATCGAGGTCGGCTTTCATCAGGCGCTGGGCGCGGTACCATTCGATCTGATGCGCGAGGTCCGACATGACGACGCGGCCCTCGCCGTCGATATAAGGCACGGCGCGGTCGATCATCGGTGCGGGGATGCCGGTGAATTTCGACAGGAGATCGAGCATCGCCGGTGTCGCGGCGTTGTCCTGGCGCTTGTTGTCGGCGCCGGCGAAAGCGTCGTGATAATCCAGCGACCCGTGCCGGAAGGCGGTGAGGAAGCGCCGCACCAGATCGCTGTCGTAATCGGCGTGTTTGGTCGATGTGAAGGCGACCGCGCCCATCCAGCCGGGCACAAGATCGCTTGCCCAACCGAGCAGCTTGATGGCGCCGCGATCCAACAGCGGCAGCGCCGGCGTTGCCGGCAGCACGGCGCTGTCGATCTGGCTGCCAGAGAGCGCGCTGATCACGTTGGGGATCGTGCTGAGCGGCCGGACCGACACGTCGCTCATGGCGAATTTGTCTTTCTCGGCGAGCAGACCGAGCGTGTATTGCAAGGAAGTGCCGATCTGCGTGACCGCAAAGCTGTGGCCGGGCAGGGCATGCGCGGTGGTAAGGCCGGCATCGTAGGCTTTGCTCGAGCCGAGGAAGACGAGGTTGTAGAAGCCCGACTGCTCGATCGCCGACGACGCCAGGATCCGCATATGGCCCTGCGAGGCGAGCGTATAGAACGCGGCGCTGAGGCCGGAGACGCCGAAATCGACATCGCCCGAGGCCAGCGCCACCGCCATCGGCTCGGCGCTCTCGAAATAAACCATCTGGGCATCGAGCCCCTGATCCTTGAAATAACCGCGCTCGATGGCGATCGGCACGGACGGGTAAGAGAGGAGCTTGGTTAGAGCGATCTTGATGGATTCGGCGTGGCCTGGGACGGTCAAAAAGAACATCGTCATTGCGAGCGCGGCGAAGCAATCCAGGGCACCGCGAAGAACCGGATTGCTTCGTCGCTGCGTTTCTCGCAATGACGATTTAGAGAACACCGCTTATTTCTCCGCCACCTTCGTCAGCGCGTAGCGGCTGTCGATCAGCTGGTGTACATCGACATTGCCTTTGAGCAGCCCCTGCGATTTGTACCAGGCGACCTGATCGGCCACGCTCTTGGCGTCGATGCGGCCTTCGGGGTCGACATAGGGGATCGCCTTCTCCATATCGGCCGCGGTAACGCCGGCGAATTTCGACATGATGGCGAGGATCGCCGGCGCGGTTGGCCCGTCTTCGCGCTTGCCTTGCGCGTTCATGAAGGCGTCGGCGAAATCCTTCATGCCGTGGCGATAAGCGATGAGGAAGCGCTTCACCGTGTCGCCGTGCTCGTCTGTCTCCTTGGTCGAGGCGAAGGTCGCGCTACCGGTGAGGTTGGGTGAGACATCGGCGACCCAGGCGACGAGCTTGATCTCGCCTTTCTGGATCGGAATGAGGATTGGTCCGCCTGGCATCACGGCGGCATCGACCGTGCCGCCCGAGAGCGCTGCGATGACGTTGGTGTTCGATTGCAGCGGCTTCACCGTGAGGTCGCTCATGGTGAAGCCGTAGCGCTTGGCCGCGCCGCCGATCGCGTAATGGAGGCTGGTGCCGACTTGGGTGATCGCGACCGTATGGCCTTTGAGATCGGCGGCACTTCTGAGTCCGGCATCATAGGCCTTGTTCGAGGCGACATAAGCGAGGTTGTAGAAGCCGGGCGCGTCGCCGCCCGACGACGCGATCAGTCGCAGCTGGCCTTGGCCGGCGAGATTGTAAAAGCTCGCCGACATGCCGGCGGTGCCGAATTGCACATCGCCCGATGCGACGGCGATCGCGATCGGCTGCGCGCTGTCGAAATAGACCATCTCGGCGTCGATGCCTTGTTCCTTGAAATAGCCACGTTCCACCGCGATCGGAACGCCGGGATAGCCGATGAGCTTCGAGATGCCGATCTTGATGGATTCGGCGTGCGCGGACGTTGCGGCACAGGCAAGAGCCAGAAGGGCCGCGGGTGTTGCTCGACTCATCTTCATCGTCTCCTCCCACGTCGCCCCGGCTTTCGCCGGAGCGACGATGATTATTTACTTACTTGCTCGCCGGCAGCGGGATCGCGTAGCGTTTGTCGATCAGCTCGTCGGCGTCGACTTTGCCTTTGATCTGGCCTTGCGAGCTGTACCACTCGATCTGGCTCTTGATCTCGGGCACGTCGACGCGGCCTTCGGGATCGACATACGGCGTCGCCTTTTCGATCTCTTCTTTGGGCGCGCCCGTGAATTTCGCCATCAGTTCGAGCATCGCCGGTGCGCCGGCCTGGTCCTTGCGCTTGCCGTTGGCATCGGTGAAGGCATCGTGAAAATCCTTCATGCCGTGGCGGTAGGCGACGAGGAAGCGTTTCACCAGATCGCCGCGATCGTTCGCCGTCTTGGTGCCGGTATAGGCGGCGCTGCCCGTGTTGCCGGGAGCGTCGTCGCCAACCCAGGAGAGGACCTTCACCTCGTTCTTGCCGATGAGCGGCAATGCGGGGCTCGCCGGAATAATACCGGCATCGACGGTGCCGCCGGTCAGCGCCGAGACGACGTTGGTGTTGGATTGCAGCGGCTTGATCTCGAGCGATTTGAAATCGACGCCGAATTTCTGCGCGATACGGGCGAGATTGAGCTCGAGGCTGGTGCCGAGCTGGGTGACGGCGACGGAATGACCGGCGAGATCTTTCGGCGACTTAAAGCCCGCATCGTAAGATTTCAGCGAGCCGAGAAGCACAATGTTGTAGAAGCCGGGCTCTTCATAGCCCGATGCCGCGATCATCCGGAGCTGGCCCTGTCCGGCGAGCGTATAGAAGGCGGCCGAGAGGCCGGAGACGCCGAAATCGACGCTGCCCGAGGCGACCGCGACCGCGACCGGCTGCGCGCTGTCGAAATACGACATCTCGGCGTCGATGCCTTGCTCCTTGAAATAGCCGCGGTCGATGGCGATCGGCACCGCCGGATAGGAGAGCAGCTTCGAGATGCCGATCTTGATCGATTCAGCGTGCGCCGGAAGCGCGAAGGCCGCGGCGGCGACGGTGGCGAGCAGGGCGGTAAGAAGAGCGCGAAGTTTCATAATGGTCCCTAAGTGGTCGGATGGAGGATTAGTCTTACGGAGACGGGAGGAGAATAGCGTAACGCGAGTCGATGATGTCGGCGGCCTTGATGTCGCTCTTGATCAGGTTTTGCGATTTATACCACGCGATCTGCGTGTCGATACTGTGGGCATCGATAGCGCCTTCGGGCGCGACATAGGGAATGGTGCGCTCGATCTCGTCTTTCGACGTGCCGGTGAAATCCTCCATCAGCTTGATCATCGCCGGCGCGGTGGCGCTGTCCTGGCGCTTTCCGTCCGCGGTGATGAAGGCGTCATGGAAATCCTTGAGGCCCTGGCGATAGGCGATGAGGAAACGCGTCACCATCTCGGCGCGCGTGTTCGCGGTCTTGGTCGAGGTGAAGCAGGCACTGGCCGAGACGAGATTGGTCGAGAGATCGCTGACCCAGCCGATGAATTTCGCATCGCCTTTCTGGATCGCGGTGGCGGCGGTGGTTTCGGGCAGCACGGCCGCGTCGATCGTGCCGCCGCCCAAAGCGGCGATGACGTTGGTGTTGGATTGCAGCGGCTTAACCGCGACGCTGTTGAGCGGGAAGCCGAATTTCTGTGCCGCGACGGCGATGCTGTAATGGAGGCTGGTGCCGAGCTGCGTCACAGCGACGCTATGGCCGGCAAGATCCTTGGGCGAGGTAAGGCCGGCTTCATAAGCCTTGGGCGAGGCGAGATAAGCCATGGCATGAAAGCCCGGTGCCTCGCCGCCCGATGCCGCGATCAGCTTGAGCTGGCCCTGCGCTGCGAGATTGTAGAACCCAGCCGACATGCCCGAGACGCCGAAATCGATATCGCCCGAGGCGACGCCGACGCTGATCGGTTGGGCGCTGTCGAAGAACACCATCTCGACATCGAGACCTTGTGCCTTGAAATACCTGCGCGCGATCCCGATCGGCACGGCAGGATAGCCAAGCAAGCGCGAGAGGCCGACCTTGACGGTTTCGGCATGAGCGGGGAGGGTGAGGACGGAAAGCCCCAGGACGGCGATCAGGATAGGTGCGATCCTGCGGCGCATTGCTTCCTCCCCGTAGCCGTATTCTTTTTCATCGTCACCCTCGCGAAAGCGGGGGTCCATGGAAGTTACTGGATTCCCACTTTCGCGGGAATGACGGTGTTATATGTGCCTATTTCGCCGGCGTCGTTGTGGCGTAGCGCGTATCGACGATGTCCTCGGCCTTGACCTCGCCTTTGAGCAGGCCTTGCGATTTGTACCAGCTGATCTGATGCGCGACATCGCCGACATTCACCCGCGCGTCGCGATCGAGATAGGGCGTCGCCTCGTCGATCGATTGCGCCGAGACGCCGGCGAAATCGGCGAGAATCTTCAGCACCGCCGGCGCATCCGGCCCGTCCTTGCGCTTGTCGTCCGAGGTCGAGAATGCGTCGTGATAATCCCGGGTCCCTTGACGATAAGCGGTGAGGAAGCGCTTCACCATGTCGCCCTGGCCGTTGAGCGTCTTGGTGCCGCTGAACAACGCGCTGCCCATCCAATCCGGCGTGATGTCGCCGACCCAGGCGATGCGCTTGATCTCGCCCTTGGCGACCGGCGTCAGCGTCGGCGTGTTCCGCATCACGGCCACGGCGATGGTGCCGCCGGTCAGCGCCGCGATGACGTTGCTGTTCGATTGCAGCGGCCGGAGATTGAACGAATTCATCGCGAAGCCGTATTTCTCGGCGGCGAGGCCGATCGCGTAATGCAGGCTGGTGCCGAGTTGCGTGATCGCAACGTCGCGGCCCGGCAGGTCCTTCACCGATTTGAGGCCGGAATCGTAGGCCTTGTTCGAGGCGACGAATGTCAGGTTATAGAAGCCCGGCTCTTCGCCGGCCGACGAGGCGACGAGCTTGAGCTGGCCCTGGCCGGCGAGGGTGTAGAAGCTGGCCGAGAGGCCGGCGACGCCGAATTGAATATCGCCCGAGGCGACGCCGACGCTGATCGGCTGCGCGCTGTCGAAGAACACCATCTCGACATCGAGACCCTGCTGCTTGAAATAGCCGCGCGCCAAAGCGATCGGCACGCCGGGATAGGAGACCAGCTTCGAGAGCCCGACTTTGACGGTCTCCGCCTGGGCGGGCGCAAAGCCGGCGCCGCCGACGGCCATCAAGCCGAACACGAACCAAGCAACCAACCGCATCGCAGCCTCTCCTATTCGCGATCTTTTCGGATTTCTGGCGGTTTAGCGCATCGTGTGAGCAAGGCCAAATGGATAAAGCCCGAAATAGATAAAAAGGGCCGCGACGTTTATGATCCAAACCTGGTTTTTGAGCCCCTGAGGAGCGATGGCCGATCATCCAAGTGAGCAGCGCCTGCCCCGTTTCGTCATGCCGGCGGGCGCGACCGACTGCCATTTCCATGTCTACGACAACGACGCGCGTTTCCCCGCGCATAAAATGAATACGGCGCTAGCGGTGCATCGCCGACTTGGCGTCGGCCGCGGCATTCTGGTTCAAGCGCTGCCGGAAACCCGGGCAATCACTTTGCAGGGGCTCGCACTGGCCGGACCGAATTACCGTGCGATCACACCGGTCCTCGAAGTGCCGTCGGAGAAAGAGATCGCTTCGTTGCATGAAGCAGGGTTTCGCGGCGTGCGCTTCGCGTTCACGCAAGGGCGGCATGGCCGGCCGCCCGATTTCGCGATCATGCGCGCGACGGTCGAACGCATCGCGAAGCTGGGCTGGCACACCGATTTCTTTTTCGGCGCGGCGCAGGCGCTGATCGATATGTCCGATTTCCTCCGTTCGCTTCCGGTGCCTTTTGTTATCGACGCCATGGGGAAGATCGACGTCGCGCACGGGCTCGAACAGCCCGCGTTTCAGGCGTTGCTCGCTCTTGTGCGCTGCGATCACGGCTGGGTCAAGCTGGCCGGCAGCGATCGTTTGACCATCGCCGGGCCGCCTTATCACGAAGCGCTCCTGTTCGCGCAAGCGCTGACCGCGGCGGCGCCCGATCGCGTGATCTGGGGGACGGATTGGCCGCATCCCAACAATCCGTGGAATCCGGACGATGCCGATCTCGTCGATCTGATCCCGCTGATCGCGCCTGATGCAACGCAGCAGCGCAAACTGCTGGTTGATAATCCGGCTCGCCTGGTTGGCTTTTAGCGTAAGACAACCTCGCCTATAGTCGCAGCATAGAAGGAACGGCACACATGATGCCGGCTTGGGGAAGGAGCGATGATGAAGGCCGTCTGGGTCGCCGCGCTGCTCGCCGGCGCGTTGCTGTTTGCCGGTCAAAGCCACGCCGACGATTGGCAGGCGGGGGCGGGTGACGACTGGCGGAAGCTGCTTGCCGCCGGCCAGAAGGAAGGCTCGCTCGTGGTGGCGGGCCGCGGCGAGATGGCCCAGCCGATGACCGAGGCCTTCAAGCGCGACACCGGCATTTCGCTCGATTTCCTCGGCGGCGAGGGGCGCGAGCAATTCACCCGTCTGGCGCGCGAGATGCGCGCCGGCCAGGTGACGATTGATGTGATCTTCGATGGCCAATCGCTGATCCCCTTCGTTAATGACGGCTACATCAAGGCGATCAAGCCGCAACTCCTGCTGCCCGGTATCAACGATCTGAAAAATTGGCACAACGACAAGATCAAGTGGGTCGACAAGGAACAGGAATACATGTTCGAAGGCAGCGAATATGTATTCGGCTGGATCCTCATCGATACCGACGTGATCAAGCCGGGCGAGCTGACAAGCTGGAAGGATCTGCTGAAGCCGGAATACAAAGGCAAGATCGCGTCCTTCGATCCGCGCGTCGGCGGGCCGGGGCAGGCGAACGCGTCCTACATCGCCGATCTCTTCGGCATCGATTTCGTCAAGCATCTCTATGCCGATCAGAAAGTCGTGCTGTCGAACAGCAGCCGACAGCTCGTCGATTGGGTGGCCCACGGCAATTACCCGATCGCGCTGGCGACGTTGGCGGCAGAAATCGAATCGTTCCGTGCTGCCGGTGTCGGCAACCTCGGCACGATCTATATGAAAGATGGGCCGGGCGCCGTGCTCGGCGGCAGCAGCGTCGTTTCCGAGCCGAAGCTCGCGCCCCATCCCAACGCGACGGCGGTGTTCCTCAATTGGTACGCCAGCCAGCCGGGCCAGACACTGTTCTCGAGCGTATGGAAGACGCCGAGCAATCGCACCGACGTCCATGTCGACGGCATACCCGATTACGTCGTGCCGAAACCGGGTATTCAGTACATGGATCAGTATGTCGAGAGCTGGTATCTCGAGAAATACGTCGGCCAATATCAGAAGGCGCTGGTCGAGGCGATCGGGAGATGAGGGAGGTTCGGGAGCGACTTTTTGAAAAGTCAGCGGTCCCGCAAATTAAAAGTCGTCACCCCCGCAAAAGCGGGGGTCCATAGCAACAGCTCGTCGATAATGATGGATTCCCGCTTTCGCCGGAATGACGACGCGAAAAATCGCGCAGCCTAAACCCGTAGCGCGTGGTAATCGCCGCTGCGGACGATCTCCTCGCAATAGGTGTTCTGGTCCTGCCCTTCGTCGATGACGGCGCCAAGCACGATGATATCGTTGAAGACGTTCTCGTTGGCGCTGCGCAGGATCAGCGGCGGCTCGTTGCCGCGCTCGATCTCGGTCATGGCGTCGAGCATCATGCGGCGCATCGCGACGATGGCGACATCGCTCGACGCAAGATGCTCGCGTGTCCGGTCGTGGATCGCTCCGGGCGATTGCACGGCGAAAAGATCATGCGCCGAGAAATTCCGTCCCATGCCGGCGAAGGAGAAATTCTCCATCTCTTGCGCGTCCTGACGGTAGTGATTTTCCGGCCCGCGCCGCGGCATGAAATGCTCGTCGGCTTCCTCGGCGTGTTTGGCGTCCATCTCGGCTTTGTCGAGGGTTTCGGCGCGGTGATAGTAGAAATCGTAGCGCCAATGGCTTTCGTCATCGATCGGCACGTGCCAATGCACGGCGTAACCGCCGGGGCCGCGCTGGCCGCCGTCGCCGGCGAAGAAGCCGAGATTGGGTAGAACGAAATTGGTGATGCGCATGTAGTTCTTGCCTTCCTCGGCCGCGCGCGTCGCGAAAATGCGAAAGCCATAGCGCGTGCGCGCGATGCTGATCTTCGGCCGCGTGTTGCGGATCAGCACGCCCTGCAGTTTTTGCGCCTCTTTCTGGCGATCTGTCAGCGGCGTGTGGAAGCTGTGGAGGAAGGACAGATGCGCTGGATCGAAGTTGCCTTCATTCGCCTGCAGATAGTTGCACGCATGATGAAGCTTTGTCTGATGGACATGCGCGTCGGGCGCCGAGAGGAAATGGAAATTGGGGAAGAGCGGCGCATCGCCGGGGCCGAGATAAGCGAAGATTGCTCCCGCTGCCTCGCGGCAGGGATAGGCGGGGTGGCGGATCTCGTTCTTATAAGTGCTCTCGACCGGCTCAGCCGGTTGATCGAGGCAATGGCCGCGATGATCCATCAGCCACCCGTGATAGAGACAACGCAAGCCGCCATCCTCGATACGGCCGTAGGTGAGGTCGACGGCGCGATGCGGGCAGTGGCGGCCGATCAACCCGACCTTGCCGTTATTGTCGCGGAACAGGACAAGGTCTTCGCCCATCGCTTTGATCGCGAGCGGGCGCTTGCCGAGCTCTTTGGCCAGCGCGACCGGCTGCCAGTAGCGGCGCAGCAATTCGCCGCCCGGCGTACCTTGTCCGGTCTCGACGAGGCGTTTGAAATCGGCTGCGTGGCTCATCGCGCGCTCCAATCCTATAATGGGACGCTATTATAAATAACACGCCCAGTGCGACAAAGCGTTGAGGGAGCAAATCATGATCATCGACATCCACGCCCATTTCACTGCACCCGAAGCGCTCTACGCCTATAAGGCCAATCTGCTCGCCAGCCGCGGCTGGGGGCGGGGGCGGCTGAAGCTCTCCGACGATGCGATCGTCGCGGCGCTTCATCAGCCGGTGCATGGCGGCACCTCGCATCTCCAGCAGCTCGAAGAGGTCGGCACCGACATGCAGATCATCTCGCCGCGGCCCTATCAGCTCATGCATTCGGAAAAGCCCGAGATCGTCGTGCGCCGCTATGCCGAGGCGTGCAACGATCTGACCGCGCGGCAATGCCAGCTCTTCCCGAAGAAATTTCTCGGCATGGCGTCGCTGCCGCAGAGCATGGACACGTCGCCCGAGGCTTGGGTCGAAGAGCTCGAGCGCTGCGTCAAGGAATACGATTTCGTCGGCTGCCTGCTCAATACCGATCCGAACGAGAACACGGCGCCGGAGCCGCCGGGTCTCGGCAGCGAATTCTGGTATCCGGTCTATGAAAAGCTGTGCGAGCTCGACGTGCCGGCGCTGATCCACGGCGCGGGCTGCCGTGCCGCGCGCTATTCCTACACGCTCAACTTCATCCTCGAGGAAAGCATCGCGGTCTTTCAGCTCGCGGAATCGCGCGTCTTCAAGGACTTCCCCAAGCTGAAGATCATCATCTCGCATGGCGGCGGCGCCATCCCCTATCAGATCGGCCGCTTCCTCGCCGGGCGCTCGAAGCGCGAGGGCTCGGACTCGTTCCTCGACGGGCTGCGCAAGCTTTATTTCGACAGCTCGCTCTATACGAAAGACGCGCTCGAGATGCTGTTCCGCTGGGCGACGCCCGATCGCTGTATGTTCGGCACCGAGCGCCCGGGCGCGGGCACGGCAAAGGACCCCGAGACCGGAAAGTGGATGGACGACACCGCACCGCTGATCGAGAGCATTTCGTGGCTGAGCGATGCCGATAAGAAGAATATCTTCTCCGAGAACGCGAAGAAGGTCTTCAACCTGAAACTCTAAGCCAGAGAGGCGCCGTCATGGCCAAGATCGTTTTCGCCGTCGGTAGTTCGCATGGGCCGATGATTCAAAGCCCGGTCGAGGGCTGGGCGCGGCTCGGCGACGGCGACACGCGCGATCCGCGTTTCGATTACCAGGCACTGGTAAAGAGCGCCAAGCCCGGCCTCGAGAAGGAGATCGCCAACGATGTCCAGCGCACGCGGCACGCGGCCGCGCGCGCTGGCATGGCAACGCTGACGCGACGCATCGCCGACGCCAAGCCCGATGTCGTGGTGATGGTGAGCAACGCGCATCGCATCCGCCGCAGCGAGCCGCATCCGGTCTTCGGCATCATGCGCGGCGAAAGCTTCCCGGTATTGGAGCGCGCGATCGAGAATTACAATCCCGACGCACGCTTCGCCGAGGGAGAGCGCGAGACGGTGCCGACCAGCATGACGCCCGGTCATCCCGCGCTTGCGACGGCGCTGCTCACCGGGCTGATCGATGACGGATTCGATGTTGCGTCGATCGAGCAGGTTCCCGAAGGCGCCGTGCTCGATGACGCATACTCTTTCGCTTACGAATGGCTCTTTGCCGGACGCAAGATTCCGCTGGTGCCTTTCCTCCTCAGCCGCGACCTGCCGAACCAGGCCAACGCAAACCGCTGCTACGATCTTGGTGTCGCCCTGCGGCGCTGCATCGAATCATCGCCGCTCGATGTGCGGGTCGGCCTCGTCGCTTCGGGTGGCTTGAGCCATCAGGTCATGGACGAGGAACTCGACCGGATGGTTGTCGCTGCCCTGGTTGCGGGCGATGCGCCAAAGCTGCGCGCGCTGTCGCGCGAGCGTTTGAACCGCGGGCCGGGCACGCCGGAAATCCTCAACTGGGTCGCGGTCGCCGGAGCGATGGCGCCCGAGACGATGACTCTGGTCGACTACCTGCCGTGCTACCGCTCGCTCGCCGGCACCGGCCACGGTGTGACCTTTGGGTATTGGCGGTAGGCGCGCTCGTTTTAATTTTTTGTTGTCACCCGCGAACTTGTTCCGAGGGTCTTTGGCTAATCGTCGCTCGCGAAAGCTTGCTCAGCGGTCCCTCGTCTCATCGCTTTGCCTAGCGCGTCGACGGCTGGGATGTCATCGGCGAAAATGCGAGCGTTAGGCGCCGAAGCGCCGGCGGCGAAGCGTAAGCCCCGCACCAACGGCGCCGCGATTGCAAGCGCCACGAAAAGCGGCGCGAGCCGTCCGATCGGATACACAACCGGCGGCGTGATCAAAGGCATCGCCCAGGCGAGTAGTGCGATAATCACTTCGCCGCGATGAAAACCGTGCTCGAGGCCGTGAACGAACAACAGCGAAGCGGCGAAGGCGAGGAGGAGGGAATCGTAGCCTGTCACATGCGGCGCGGCGAGTACGATGGCGGCGAACAACACGGAGAGCCGCAGCTCGTCGCACATCGGGCTACGCCAACTCGCATAAACGGCGGCGGCGGCACTTATCGTGGCGAGTGCTTGCAGCGCGGTGGCGAGGATAGGCGTGGCCCCGAGTAGGGTCGCGCAAGCAAAGACGCTGACGCCGGCGAGGCGGCCTTTGAGGACAGCCGGTGCCAGACCGCCTGTGCCAGCCGTCAGCGCGAACCAGGAGTGCCATGCGTTAGCGCCGAAGATCAGCAAGCTGATCAGCATGAGCGCCGCACCCGTTGCCGCTGCGCTGGCCAAGGTCTTCCAGCACCGCGCAGCGATCAGCGCGACCGGCACCAGGAGCGCGAGCTGGGGCTTATAAGCCAAGAGGCCGAAGAGAATTCCTGCCACGATTGGGCGACGCCGCAACAGCATCGCGCCGCCGCCGAGCAGCGCGGCGGAGAGGAACGCGTTTTGGCCGAGATAAAAATTGATCATCGCCGCCGGACTTAGGAACACGGCAAGCACATGGATCACGCGCCGCTCGCCCGCCCCGCTCCAGAGCGCGGCGACGAAGGCGAGGAAGGTCGCGAGCAAGAACGCGACGCAGCCGAAGCCCCAGGATAAGAAGCCGAAAGGCCACAAGAGCAGCAGGAAGGATGGCGGGTAGAGCCATGGGTGACCCGCGAGCGGCCACCCCGCGACCATCGCCTGCCAGCTTCCTAGTTCAAGGTAGCGGGTCGCGGCTGTATAGAAGACAGCCCAATCCTGGAACGGATTGGCGTTGAAAGCCGGCGCGGTCGACCACCAACCATAGAAGCAAAGCGTGGCGCAAAAAAAGGCGGCAATTCCAAGAGAACGCTGCGCTTGGGGCGTTAATTGGTTCATACGCCCTGTATAGTAGCTATATTTCTTTATGATCTACTAAACCGAATCTATTGCTCCTTATGATAGTCTCAAGGTTCTATTGATCAATGACGGGGGGGTATCAAGCTGCCGTGTCGTGACCGACCGCACCACGATGTTTAATAAGAAATTACCCCGACCGGATGTATTTAACCGCTTGATCGCGCCCGAAGAGGTAAAGCAGTGTTACCAGCGCTTTACCGCGTGGACCCGCGAGATGGGGGTCACGGGTCAAGATGAGCTGCACATCGTCGCGCGCGATGGCGAGCAGTTCGCCATGCACGGCAAGATCGGCGAGTTTCATCTCGGGCATGCCGCTTTGCCGCGTGCCGAGTACTTCGCCGGCGCCGCGCAGACGGAGATCTTCTTCGGCGATGCGGAAGCCGTCGTCGCTTTCGCGCAGGATCGAGAGCCGCGCTTTCGCGGTCTCGCCGAGCGGCGGCGTGTAGAGCAGCAAGCAGCTCGATTGCTGATCGTTGCGGCCGATGCGGCCGCGAAGCTGATGGAGCTGCGCTAGGCCGAAGCGCTCGGCATGCTCGATCACCATCACCGTTGCCTCGGGTACGTCGACGCCGACTTCGACGACGGTGGTCGCGACCAGCAGATCGATGCCGGCGCCGGCGAATTGTTCCATCACGCGGTTGCGCTCGTCGCCTTTCATCTGGCCGTGCACCAGACCGACGCGCTCGCCGAAGCGTTTCTGCAATTCTTTGAAGCGGTCGGTCGCGGCTTTGAGGTCGCTGAGCTCGGATTCCTCGACCAGCGGACAGATCCAGTAGATCTTGGTGCCGCTGGCGATGGCGCGGTCGACGGCCTGGATCACTTCGCCCAAGCGATCGATCGGCAAAGTCACCGTCTTGATCGGCTTGCGGCCGGCGGGCTTTTCGGTGAGCTTGGATGAATCGAGATCGCCATAAGCCGTCAGCATCAAGGTGCGCGGGATCGGCGTGGCGGTCATCACCAGTATATCGACGCCGTTGCCTTTCTCTGCCAGCAGCATCCGCTGCTCGACGCCGAAGCGATGCTGCTCGTCGATGATGGCGAGGGCGAGGTCCTTGTATTCGACGTCGTCGGAGAACAGCGCATGCGTGCCGACGACGATATCGACATCGCCTTGCGCCAGGAGATGAAGCAATTGCGTGCGCGGCTTGCCTTTCTCGCGGCCGGTCAGGAGCGCGATCTTGAGGCCGGAGCCTTGCGCGAGCTGCGTCAAGGTCGCGTGATGCTGGCGGGCGAGCAATTCCGTCGGCGCCATGAAGGCCGCTTGAGCGCCGGTCTCGACCGCGTCGAGCATCGCCGCCAGAGCGACGACCGTCTTGCCGCTGCCGACATCGCCTTGCAGCAGCCGCATCATGCGAATCGGCTGGCGCATGTCGTTGGTGATTTCGTCGATCGCGGTTTGCTGCGAGCGCGTCAGGCTGAAGGGCAGGGTAGCAAGTACCTTGCGCCGCAGATCGCCTTTGGCGATGAGCGGGCGCCCGGCGACACGCTTCACATGCTCGCGCATCAAGGCGAGAGCAAGCTGATTGGCGAGCAACTCGTCGAAGGCGAGCCGCTGACGCGGCAGAGTCAGCGGCAACAGCGCATCATCGCTTTCGGGCGCGTGCACGGCGCCAAGCGCCTCGCGCCACGGCTGCCATTTCCGTCGGTCGACAAAGGCCGGATCGAGCCATTCCTCCAGCTTGGGCGCGCGCGCGAGCGCGCCGTCGACAGCGCGGCCGAGGATACGCGGCGTCAGGCCTTGGGTCAGCCCATAGACCGGCTCGATTGGTTTGAGGGTCTCGGCTTCCTCGGGCGCGACGATGTGATCAGGATGGGTGATCTGGATCTGGTTGTTGTAGTGCTCGACCTTGCCCGAGATGATGCGCGTCTCGCCGAGCGGCAATTGCTTCTCGATCCAATCGCCTTGCACATGGAAGAACACGAGGAAGAGAAAGCCGGTCTCGTCGCGACAGCGCACGCGGTAAGGTTGGCGCTGGTTATGCGGCTTTTGATGCTGGTCGACGGTGACGGTGAGCGTGGCGATCTCGCCGTCCTTGGCCTCGATCACCTTGGGCCGATGGCGGCGGTCGATGAGGCCGGTTGGCAGATGCCAGAGCAGGTCCACCACCAGCGGCGCGCCGAGCTTCTCGAACATCTTGCCCAAGCGCGGTCCCACGCCTTTGAGCGCGGTCACCGAGGCAAAGAGGGGGTTAAGCTGAGTGGGACGCAAGGCTGGGGGATGGGTTGGGCGTTTCGGGTTGCGCGATCGGGTTTACGCTGCAACGATAAAAGGAACGGGAGGAAAAATCATGCAGCGCAGCGATAAGAAAATTCTGGCCAGCCATGTCGGCAGCCTGCCCTATCTCGTGGAACTCGACAAAGCCGCACCGGATTATCCGGCGAAGCTGGCCGGTGCGGTGACCGCCGTCGTCGAGAAGCAGCGGGACTGCGGCCTCGACATCATCAACGAGGGCGAATACGCCAAGGGCGGCGATTGGCTCTCCTATATCGAAGACCGCTTCGGCGGCTTTGACGCGCGGCCGCCCAAGCCGGGCGCGGTGCATCTCCTGGCGCAAGGCAAGGACCGCGCCGATTTTGCCGAGTACTATCGATACGCGACCGAGAAGGGCACGCTGTTCTACGAGCCAGGCGGGCTGATCCGCCGCATGCGGCCGAGCTGGGTTTGCACCGGCCCGATCACCTACAAGGCCGAGGCGGCGCTGAAGCGCGAAATCGCGCTGCTCAAAGAGGCGCTGAAGCCGGGCGAGGAAGGCTTCATCACCACGACGGCGCCGGCGAGCCTCGAGCCCTATCGCGACAACGAATTCTACAAGAGCGAAGAGGAATTCCTCGTCGGCATCGCGAACGCCATGCGCGTCGAATACAAGGCGATCGTCGATGCCGGCTTCGTGCTGCAGGTCGACGATGCGTGGCTGCCCGCGCTCTGGGATCGCATCGGCATGGAGATGGGTCTCGCGGCGTTCAAGAAGCGCTGCATGCTGCGCGTCGAGATCCTGAACGATGCGCTCAAAGGCATTCCCGAAGACCGCGTCCGCTATCATCTCTGCTGGGGCAGCTGGCATGGGCCGCATGCCTATGATCTCGAGATGAAGGATTTCGTCGATGTGATGCTGGCGGTGACGGCCGGCGCCTATTCTTTCGAGGCGGCGAATGCGCGGCACGAACACGAATACGCCGTGTGGGAAAGCGTGAAGCTGCCTGCCGGCAAAATCGTGCTGCCCGGCGTCATCACGCATTCCACCGACGTGATCGAGCATCCCGAGCTGATCGCGCAACGCATTATCCGCTTCGCCAAAGCCGTCGGCAAAGAAAACGTCATCGCCTGCGCCGATTGCGGCTTCGGCGGCCGCTCGCATCCGCAAATCGCCTGGGCGAAACTGAAAGCTCTCGGCGACGGCGCGGCGCTCGCGACGAAGGAATTGCGCTATGCCTAATTCCTACCGTCACAGCAATGACGGCGTTGGGTCCTACGTGCGGGCGTCCGCGAGCTTCGCGTGCGCCGCCAGTAACTCGGGGAATGTCGCGGGGTTGCCGCGGGCCATGCCGCATTCGGTGCCGATGCCGTCGACTTTGGCGTGACGCCTGGCGGTCGCGAGGCGGCTGGCGTTGCCGGCTTCATCGTCGCGGTGAACGAGGCCGAGATAGAGATCGGTCTCGGGCTTTAGTTTCAGCTTTTCGAGCGGCACGTAGAAGGCTTCGTCGGTGCGCGGCTTCGGCACCGGCAGGTGGAAGAACTCGATCGGCCGCTTCACGCTGGCGCTGACGGCGTTGACCATCTCGACCATCAGCCCAGCATCTTTCGGCTGCACCATGTGCTCGTCGGCCGGGCTTCCGTAGCAGAGGTGATAGCCGAGATCGACAGCGCGCGGGATCGCGTCGCCGATCTTGGTCAGCACATCGATCGCCTCGGTACGGAAATCGACCGGACCGGCGTCGTAATAGCCTTCCCAGGCGAGGACTTCCTGGCAGACATCCCATTGGATCGCGAGTTTGTCGCTGGGGATGGCCGCGACCATCTTCGCGACTTCGCCCTCGAAGTGATCGACGAGGGCCGACAGCGTGCGCGGCCGATCGCTCGGCACCATGTTGTTGTAGGTTGGCGCGATCGGTGTCGGCAGCGACACCTGGAATTTGACGTCGGCACGGATTGCGCCGGCTTTCTGCATCTGCTCGAAGATTTTCCACGACGCGATGGCCATGTCGCCATAATTGGTGACGAAGCCGCGCGCCGCGGGGACCTGGCCCGGCTTGATGCGCAAGCGCGGGATCTCGCGCACGACCTTGCCGTCCCATTGCTTGAATTGGAATGGCGGCTCGTCTTTCGCGAGTTCGATCGCGGGATTCTCTGCGAGGACGTCCTGCAGGAAGCGGATCCAGCTTTTGCGGATGCCGGTCTCGCCATCGGGCAGCCGCGCGAGATGCGGGCCGGCGCTTTGCGAGAGCGTCCTGAACACAGTCTCGCCGTCGGGCAGCGGAATGCTGCCGACAAAATGGATGATCGGCTTGGTTGCGCTCATCGGAAATGTTCCTCCCTTGGTTTGAGTTAACTGTAGCGCGGGCCGCCACAACTGCCTATGCGCCGCGTTTTTTTGGCGATGGACGCAGCGTTTGGGGCACGGCCTGTGTTTTGCATCGTATGTAGATGAGAGGGGACCGCGTGCGTGGTTGGGTCCCGCGTTCGTTGGTTAGGGCAATGCAATTAATGCCGCGCCGAATCGCATTCGACCATTTTGCTGCGTGGGGCCCGCCGCTCGCCGTCGGCATCATGGCTCTGGCGCTGCGGTTGCACGGGTTGGACGCGAAGCCGCTTTGGCTCGACGAAGTCTCGACATTGCATCGCGCCACCATTGGCTTTTCAGCCATGGTTACCGAGTCGCTCCACAGCAAGCATTATCCGACTTATTTCACGCTGATATGGCTGGTCGTGAAGCTCGGCGGCGCGTCGACCTGGCTCTTGCGGCTGCCCTCGGCAGTGTTCGGTGCCATTGAGGCGGCGCTGATCGTCGTGATCGGCCGCGAAGCCGATAAGCCGCGCACCGGGATCGCCGCCGGGGTGCTGCTCGGTTTTTCACCCTTCGACGTACAATACGGACAGGAGGCACGCTCCTACACGTTGGTCGCGGCGCTGATTCTGGCAGCGCTGTGGGGGTTGGTGCGCCTGGCACGGCGGGCTGCCGCGCGAGAGCCGCAAGCGGGCAGCTACCAACCAGGTTGGTGGGGCGCGTGGCTCGCTTATGGCGGCGGCACGCTGGCGGCGCTCTGCGTGCTCAACGTTGCCGTGCCCTGGCTTGTCGCTTCGAATATCGCGGCTTTGGTGATCGCGTGGCAGGCCCCAGCGCGTCGATTCTTCTTGCGGCGCTGGGCCGTGACCCAGGCGGTGATCCTTGCGCTATGGTTGCCGGCGCTGGCCGCGGTCGCCTATCTCAGCAAGGGTGCCGCGCTCGAAGGGCCGGGCTGGGCGCTGCCGGAGAAATGGGCGGCGCTGTGGGCGATCATCGGCCCGGTGTACCTCGATCGCATCTCGGCTTTCATCACCTTCGATACGCTGCCGGCGGCGGTGCCCGGCTTGTCGGTGGTGATCGCAGCGCTGGCGGCTTATGGGGCGTGGCGGCTGCGACAGAAGTCGCATGCGCTGATCGTGATTGGCTGCGCCGCCTGCGTGTTGCCACTGCTGTTGCTGCTCGTGTCGCGCGTCACGCCGGTGCTGGTGCCGCGGTATTTTGCTTGGAGCGCGGCGCCGTTCTTTATCCTCGCCGGTGCCGGCATCGCGCGCCTGACCTCATGGCGCTACGCCGGCGCGGTGGCCGCGTTCGTGCTGGTCGCGCTGATCAATCTCGAGCCCTACTACCATGCGGAGACCAAGCCGCGCTGGGACCTCGCCGATGCGCGGCTGGCGCAGGAGACCCAGCCGGGCGATGTCGTGCTGTTCAATTCCTGGGACGCGTATTACGTCGCGACCACCCTCGGCCAGCAGAGCGGGCTTGATCCGCGGCAAGTAACGATGACATGGGAGCCTAACGACGCGGCGCGGTTCGAGCCGGGTCACGCGCTGTGGGTCGTGTTCGGGCGCGCGGGGCAGGGCAAGATGGAGCGGCCGGCGGATTACGTCACGCTGTTGTCGCAGCTCGGCCGGCCGGCGAGCGAGGAGCAGATTGGCCGCTACATCACAATCTGGCGCTTTTCGTCGCCCGATGCGGTGGCGAATGCCGCGCCTCCCAGCCCGAGCGGGACGGGTAATTAGCGCGCGCCGCTGAGCGTAACCGAAGGACGGCAGGGCGAAGCGGCGTTGCAGATCGGCCCGTTCGCGCCATCGGGTGCGTGAATATCGGCGAAACGCGCGCCTTCAATATCGTCGAACCAGAACAGGGGGACTTCGCTTGCCGTGGCGGCTGCAGGCAGCGGCTTGGCGGCGGCGCTGGTTTTGAGGCGCAGATTCTCGATCGCCAGCGTCTCGACATGACGCGCGAAAAGAAAACGCGCCGGTAGCGGCCCGAACATTCCGGCTTCGGGATAGTCGCTGGCTTTCTC
This sequence comes from Allostellaceae bacterium, assembly GCA_035552195.1. Taxonomy (GTDB): domain Bacteria; phylum Pseudomonadota; class Alphaproteobacteria; order ATCC43930; family CGMCC-115725; genus CAIKMD01. The sequence continues at coordinate 35,729 of DASZLU010000149.1, forward strand.
GGGCGGGGCAGCTTCGCTGGCCGCGAAACCGACGGCGAGCGGAATCCAGCCGCCACCTTCCGCTGTCGCCGGCGCACCGTGCTGCACCAGCTCGATATTGCGCAGCGTGACGTCGGCGATGCGATGGCCAGGAATGCCGGCGATCGCCAGCGGCATGCGAAAGCCGTCGCAGGTAAGATTCTCGACCGAGACCCCGGTGAAAGGCGCGACCGTCGCGCCTGCCGGCGCGCGCAGCCGGCTGCCGAGACGCATAAACAGCGGCGCGTCCTGAATGTTGCGCATGGCAATATCGCGGATGCCGACATTCTTCAGCGCCCCGCCATCGACGGCGAGCAGCGGAATGCCAAGCGCGTTCCAGATCAGGCAATTCTCGACCGATATGCGCTCGAAGCCCCAGCAGGATTCGGTGCCGATCTTGATGCGCGCCTTCATGCCCTCGCTGGCGCTGATCGCGACGCGGCTGCCGTCGTAGAGCGTGCCGGGCCGAAAGCCGCCGGTCACGAGACAGTTTCTGATCTGCACATTCGCCGTCGGCCGGCGGTAACCGAGCGCGTTCGAGGATTTGAGCACGATGCTGTCGTCGTGCGGCGTGTTGAAAGCGCTGTCTTCGACGACGACGTTCTCGCAGCAATCGATATCGATGCCGTCGCGGCCGACATCGACGAGAATCCGGCTGATTTTCAGATTGCCGACGCCCGTGGCGAGGATCGCGATATGCGGCGTGCCGGTGACGCTGAAGCCGCTGAGGCTGACATTGCGGCATTCCTTCAGCGCGATGATCTTGTCGGCGCCGCCGCGTGTCGCCGCGGTATAGGATATCTCGCCGCGGCTGAGGCCTTTCCCACAGATAAGGCCGGGACCGGCGATGGCGACGTCTTTGACGCCGACGCCGCAGATCATGCTGTTATGCCAATGGCTGTGGCCGAAATCCTGATACTGATCCCAGCGGTTGGGCTGGAAGAGATCGAAATGCTCGCTCGGCGCCGCGCGCAGAATGGCGCCGCGCTCGAGATAGAGCGTGATCCCATCTTTCAGATGGATCGTGTGGCAAAGGTAATCGCCCGCCGGAATGCGGACGATGCCGCCGCCCTGGGAAGCGGCCGTCTCGATCGCGGCGTTGATCGCCTGGGTGTCGATATTGCGTCCGTTGCCGGCGGCGCCGTAGGCGCGCACATCGATGGCATCCGGCGCAGCCGCGGGTAGCCTCTTCGCGGCCATAGTCGATGATAGCGCCGCGAGCGCGGTCGCGAGCAAAAAGTCGCGGCGAGAGCGAGTGGGATGGGACCGCATGGACAGGGCAGCAAATCCTGGCGTCTGGTTCCCGGATTTGACTGCCGGCACAGCCGCCGGCCACGCAAACCGGCGGGCAAATAAAAACGCCGCCACGCTAGAGCAAAAGCCTTAACGAATGGGTAACCACGACTACGTAGTGGGCGGCGCAGATTGCCGCAGGCGGCGGTGTAATGTTCGGCGAATGACTCCCAATTCAGCCGGATTGCAGGCCGCAGCGGCGCAGGCTTAGACTTGGTCTTAGCCGCAAAACGCGTAAACGCGGCTCAGGGAGGGGATGATGCGTGCAAAGAAGCTTGCCGCTTGTGTCGCAGCAATCATGGCTGGAGCGCTGCTGGCGCCGGCGGCTCATGCCGATCCGGTGAAAATCCGGCTTTCCTATATCGTGCCGGTGTCCAACTGGGCGACAATCCTCTTCGCCAAGCCCGAAATGGCGAAGCATCTCGACAAGACCTACAGCTTCGAAGCGGTCCATTTCCAATCGACGCCGACTTTGATCCAGGCGCTCGCGGCCGGCGAAATCGAGATCGCCAATCTCGGTTTCACCTCGCTGCCGCTCGCCATCACCAACGCGAAGATGAACGACCTGCGCATCATCTCGGACGAGCTGCAGGACGGTGCGCCCGGCTATTACAGCAATGAATACCTCGTGCGGGACGATAGCGGCATCCAAAAGGTCGAGGGCCTCAAGGGCAAGGTGCTGGCGACCAATGGCTATGGCAGCGGCACCGATATCCCGCTGCGCATCATGCTCGCCAAGCACGGGCTCAACGACAAGAAGGACGTGAGCATCATCGAAGCACCGATCCCGACCATGGGTGCGATGTTGAACGAGAAGAAAGTCGACCTGATTGCCTGGGTGCTGCCTTTCACCGCCGATCCGAAGGTGCATCAGAACGCGCGTGCGCTCTTCACCGCGAGCGACGCGGTCGGCGTCAATCAGCTTGGCATGTGGGTGACGAAAAGCGAATTCATCGCCAGGAACCGCGCCGCGATGACCGATTTCATGGAAGATGCGCTGCGCGCCGAACGCTGGTATTTCGATCCCGCCAACCACGCAGAGGCGGTGAAGATCGCGGTCGAGGCGACCAAGATCCCGGCGCCGGTCTGGGATAGCTGGCTCTTCAAAAAAGACGGCGCGCACGGCGACTACTACCGCAATCCCGACGGCCTCCCGGATGTCGCGGGACTCCAGAAGACGATCGACGAGCAGGTGAAGTACGGCTACCTCAAGCAAGGCGTCGATGTGAAGAAATTCACCGACTTCTCGCTCGTCGAAGCCGCGGCGAAGCGGCTGAAATAGCCGTCACAGCGCTGTAACCCGCACATCCCGTCGCCGCGGTAGGATGCCGTGAGGTCGGGAGGTGAAGATGCGGCAGTTGTACGCGGCGTTGATGATCAGTTGGGCTCTCACGGCGCTGGGATTTCCGGCGGCAGCGACGCCGCTGCAATCCAATGACGTTATAACGACGACGCCGATCAAGCACGTCATCATTATCCTCGGCGAGAACCGTACCTTCGATCATCTCTTCGGCGTCTATCAGGCGCGGCCGGGGCAAAGTGTTTTCAACATCCTCTCCGAAGGCATCGTCAATGCCGATGGCACGCCGGGACCAAACTTCGCCAAGGCAGCGCAAGCACGCGCGAATGTCGCTGATACGTTCCAGATGGCGCCGGCGAGTAAGGAGCTTTACGCACGATTGCCGCCGGCGATGACTGACTCGGCGCCGTCGCAGCCAGCGCGCGACGATCCGCCCTTCACGTCGCTTGCGGCCGCGTTGGCGATGGATGAGGCGCTGCTACCGTCCGATCAAAAGCTGCTGCTGACCGGCGCGACGGGTTTGCCGAAGAACGCGATCGATACACGCATCGCCAACGCGACCGCGCTGGCGAACGGGCCTTACCCGCTGACACCGGGCGCCGCTTACGACGCCTACACAGGCAATCCGACGCATCGCTTCTTTCAGATGTGGCAACAGCTCGATTGCGCGGCTGCCCGTGCCAGCGCCGCGAATCCCAGCGGCTGTCTCGGCGATCTTTTCGCCTGGGTCGAGACCTCGGTCGGGCCGGGCAGCAACGGCAAGCCGCAACCCGCCGGCTGGAACGAGCAAAGCACGGGCGAGGGCTCGGCGGCGCTCGGCTATTACAACATGGCGCGGGGCGACGCGGCTTATTTCAAGGAACTAGCCGATCAGTATACGCTTAGCGACAATTACCACCAAGCGGTGATGGGCGGCACGGGCGCCAATCACGTCATGCTCGGCACTGGCGATATGGTCGCTTTCAGCGATGCAGCCTTCAACGCCGCCAAGCCGCCCGAGAATCAGATCGAGAATCCCAATCCGCAGCCGGGCACCAACAATTTCTATACGCAGGATGGCTATGGCGGGGGCTCCTATGTCGCTTGTGCCGATCGCGATGCGCCGGGTGTGGCGCCGATCCTCGATTATCTCGCGGCATTGCCGTACAAGCCGAAGTCGAATTGCGAGCCGGGGCATTACTACCTCGTCAACAACTACGCGCCGGGCTATCTCGGCAACGGCACCGTCAACACGGCCGGCAAATTCGTCATCGCACCATCGCATTTGCGGACTATCGGCGACGCGCTTTTGGCGAAGGGGGTCTCGTTCCGCTATTACGGCGAGGGCTGGAACCGCTACGTGCAGGATCCTAAGGACCGGCTCCACTGCGATATCTGCAACTTTCTGCAATACACCGCGTCGATCATGACCGATCCGGCGCTGCGCCACGCGCATATCCAGGATCTCGCCGATTTCTACAATGATGTCGAGGCCGATGCCTTGCCCGCGGTGTCCTTCGTCAAACCGAGCTCGATCAATGATGGCCATCCCGCGAGTTCGAAGCTCAACATCCTCGAGGCCTTCTCGCGCCGGCTCATCCTGGCGGTGCAGGCGCAGCCCGACCTCTGGGCCGATACGGTGATCTTCATCACCATGGACGAAGGCGGCGGCTATTGGGATTCGGGCTATGTCCAGCCGATCGACTTCTTCGGCGACGGCACGCGCGTTCCGCTGATCGCGGTGTCGCCTTTCTCCCGCAGTGGCCGGGTCGTGCACAGCTACACCGACCACGTCTCGCTGTTGAAATTCATAGAGAAGAACTGGTCGGTTCCACCGGTCACGGCGCGCAGCCGCGACAATCTGCCGAACCCAACAGCAAGCGCCGCCAATCCTTACGTGCCGGCCAATCCGCCGGCGATCGGCGATCTCACGGACATGTTTAGCTTCTAGCGGTAATGAAGCTGCGGCCGGAAATTCGCGGCGCCGCCGGGTAGCAGATCGAGCAAATGCCATAGCGCGCAAAAATCGTCGCCGATGTCGCAGGGCGTTGAAGAGGTGCGGACGATCCGCCCGCTTTCCGTTCTGAACACGGAGATGCCCGGCAGCCAGGTGCCGCGCTCGGACCGGAAGCCCATATCGGCGGCGAAGCTGGAGCCCTGATGGCTGACCATCGCGAAACGCCAGCCGCGCTCAGCCGCCAGGGCCTGTTGAATCTGCGGCGGATCGGGGCTCGAGATCACGAAGGCGGCGCGCGTGATTAGGTGATTGTAGATGCCGTTATAGCCATCGGCCCAGAGCGTGCAGTTGGGGCAGGAAGCGCCCATGTTGTGGATCATGATGAGGTCATGTCGGTCGCCGAAGAGATCGGATAGGCGCCGCGGTCCTTCGGGTGTCGCGAATTCGTAATTCTGCACGTCTTCGGGCGGGGCAGCGGCGCGGATCGCGCGCATCTCGCGGCGCAGCTCCGCGATCCGATGACGGTATTCGGTCAGCGTTGCCGCCGTGTCTCGATCAATCATTACGTCGCTCGCCGGTCACCGCGGATATTCGTCGTGACGCCGGACCCAGGCTTGGGGGAAGGGCAGGCCTTCCTCGTGGCGGCCTTCGGGCGTCAGGTCGAGATAATGATAGGCCGCGTTCATCATGTCGACGCCGCGTGAGTAGCACGAGTAGGTGTGATAGACGGCGCCGTCATCGTCGCGATAGAACACGCTGATGCCGTGGCGCTCGCCGAACGGCTTTTCGAAGCGGTAATTGTAGTAGGCTTGGCCCTTCGCTTGCTCTTCGGGCGTCTCGCTCACTTGATAATCGTGGTTGAAATCGCTGCCGAAGGACGACAGCCATTTGAAGCTCCAACCCATGCGCCCGCGATAGGCTTCGATCTTCTCGAACGGCGCGCGTGAGACCGCGACCATGGTCACATCGCGCTGCGCGAGGTGGATGGCGAAGCCGTTATAGCCATCGGCCCAGAACGAGCAATGCGGGCAGCCGGCGTTCCAGCTCGGATCGAACATGAAATGCTGGGTGATGAGCTGGCGGCGGCCGGCGAAAAGATCGGCGAGGGTTTCCTTGCCGTTTGATCCGTCGAACATATAAGGCTTGTCGACGCGCGCCCAAGGCAGATCGCGCCGCTCCTGGCTGAGTTGGTCGCGCAGCTTCGTGAATTCCTTTTCCCTGTCAAGAAGACGCTTGCGAGCCTCGATCCATTCTTCCCGCGACACCACCGCATGCTTTGTCATAGCGACGCCTCCTGTGGGGTTTGAGATCAAGGTGCGCGTGTGTCTCGTTTCTTGGGCTTGCTGGCGCGGCGCAACGGGCGTGTGCGACGCTTGTCGATATCGTCGAGCGCGAGGGCCAGCACGTCGAATTGTTGCTGCCAGTATTTGCTATAGCGATTGATCCACAAGGCGGCGTTGAAGATCGGCCCGGCATCGAGATTACAGCGCGCGATCCGGCCGGTCCGCTCTTGCTGGATCAGTCCCGCGCGCACCATCACCTGGATATGCCGCGACACCGCCTGCAGCGAGATCTCGAACGGTGCCGCAAGCTCCGAGACAAGCTGCGGACCCGCTGCAAGCCGCTCGAGAATCGCGCGCCGGCATGGGTCGGATAGCGCGAAGAACACCCGGTCGAGAATCTCGTCGCCGGCGGCGAGGAACTGGACCGCGGCGGCGCTCAAGCTCACGGCGCGCTGCTCGGAAGCGTCGAGTAATGCTGCTCGATCAGCGACCAGCCGCTCGGCTGCTTGATCCAGGTATAGCTCTGTCGCAGGAAGAAATTGGTAACGTGACCATTGCGATCGATGAACATCGCGTCGTTGTAGCGGCTTACCACCGCGATCCGGCCATCATAGACATGAATGGCGGTCTGCCGCGGCGTCACACGATGCGTCGGAAAGGCCTGCATCGTGCCGGCATAGTAGGCGCGCAGATCGTCCTTGCCCTCGATGCGAAACGGCACATTGGGAGGCGAGAACATGGCGTCGTCGGCATAAGGCGCCATATAGGCATCGAGGTTCCCGGCGTTGAAGTTCTGATCGAGCTGCTGCATCAGCTGCGCGACCTCTACGACCGGCTCGGCGCCGAGCGCGGGAGAGGCACCGACGAGAAGCCAGACGGCGAGCAGAAGTTTCGGACGACGCATCGGCTCTCTCCCGACGAAAACGCTGCATCTGCCGATGATATTATCAACGTATAGATTGATAGTCAATCGTTGCGTTGATTATCCGCACGGCCAACACCGCCGCCGAGGATGCGATCGGGCAATCCCGACGGCCCTCCCGATGTGGCGGCGATGCAGAAGACGATCGACGAGCAGCCGCTGCGGCGAATCGGCTGAAACAACGTAAGCGTGTCTAACGTCATTGCGAGCGAAGCGATCCAGTGATAGACGCAGACTGGATTTTCGGCCTTCGGCCTCGCAAAGACGCACGAGGAAAGCGCGTCTAAATCTTCAGCAGCCGCTTGGCGTTGTGGCCGAGGATCTTGCCTTTGTCGGTCGCGTTGAGTTGCAAGGCCGCCATCCAATCGGTGCCGGCTTTGCTATCGACGTACGGGTAGTCCACCGAGAACAGCACGCGGTCGATGCCCATTTCGGTGATCGTGAAATTCAGCGCCGGCGTCGAGTAATAGCCGCTGGTCGTGATGTAGAAATGGTCGCAAAAGATATCGCGGAAAGTCTTGCCGTCCGCGGTCAGGCTGCGCAGCGTCTCGCTCTCGCGATGCAACAGGAAGGGCAATGTCTCGCCCATATGGCCGAGGATGATCTGCAGCTTCGGGTATTTCTCGAACACGCCTGACAGCACCATGCGCAGGCCGATGGTCGCGGTCTCCATCGTGAAGCCCCAGGCGGCGCCGACGAGTTGGGGGTGCTTCGTGAGATAATCTTTGAGATAGATATCGGCGACGCGCTCATCCATCGTCGCCGGATGGATGTAGATCGGCACGTCGAGCGCGGCGGCGCGTTCCCACATCGGCCAGAAGCGCTCGTCGTCGAGGAAGACGCCGTTGCTCGGCCCGTGCACTATCGCGCCTTTGAAGCCGAGCTTGGTCACCGTCCGCTCGAGTTCGTCGGCCGCTGCCTTCGGGTCGGGCGTCGGCAGATTGGCGAAGCCCATGAGCCGGCTCGGATAGGGCTTGCACTTCTCGGCGACGTAATCGTTCGAGATACGCGCGAGGCGCACGGCGCTTTCCCTGTCCATGCGCTGAGTCGACGGCATGCCGTGGCCGAGGATCTGCACGTCGATCCCGGCCTCGTCCATGGTCGCGATACGCCGCGGCCCGATCTCGTAGAGCCGCTCCATGATCTCGTTGGAGCGATGGCTGCCGGCATCGCCGCCGCTTTTCTTGACGACGTCGCTATGCCAGTAATGTTCCTCGAGCGCGATGACCGGGTGGTTTTGGATCATCGCTGCCTCCCTAAATCTTCAACAGGCGTTTGGCGTTGCCGCTGAGAATCTTCTCTTTGTCGGCGGCATTCATCTGCACCGCATTGATCCATTCGGTACCGGGCGGGTTGGCGACGAAGGGATAATCGACCGAGTACATCACGCGGTCGATGCCGAGCTCGGTGATGCAACATTGCAGCGCCGGGTCGGAGAAGAAGCCGCTGGTCGTGATGTAGAAATGCTCGCTGAACACGTCGCGGAAGGTTTTCTTCGCGCCGGCATTACCGGGCCGCGCCAGGCTTTGACTGATGCGCCAGACGAAGAAGGGCAGGCCCTCGCCGAGATGGCCGAGGATGATCTGCAGCTTCGGATATTTGTCGAACACGCCCGAGAGGCAGAAGCGGATGCCTTGCGTCGCGGTCTCGACGCCGAAGCCCCAGGCCGACGAGGCGAGGTTCGGATACTCGCCGAGGTAATCTTTGTAATAGGCCTCGACCACCGCCGGATGCGGATAGGCGGGGTGAATGTAGATCGGCACGTCGAGCGCTTCGGCGCGCTCGTAGATCGGCCAGAAGCGCTTGTCGTCGTGGAAGACGCCATTGGTCAGGCCGTGGATCATCACGCCCTTGGCGCCGTATTTCGTGACTGTGCGCTCGAGCTCGTCGGCGGCGGCTTTCGGATCGGGGGTCGGGCAGACGGCGAAGGCGTAGAGCCGGTCCTTATAGGCGCGGCAGGCCTCGAACAGCCGGTCGTTGGCCTGGCGGGCGAGGGCAACGGCGCTTTCCGGGTCCATCTTTTGGACCGAGGGCGCGCCGTGGGAGACGACTTGAATGTCGATTCCGGCTTCGTCCATTTCCTTGATACGCAATGCGCCGAGATCGGCGAGGCGTTTGGCGATCTCGGGCGCCGAGCCGGCGCGCGCATCGGCGGGCGCGAATTTCGCCTTCACCTCGGCGTCGAGATAGTGTTCTTCCAGCGCGATAACGAGCGGCTTCTTGGCCATCGATCCCTCCCATGAGTTGGGGGGGTTCTAACAACGCCGCCGACCGATGTCATCTGCGCTCGGTCAGGCGGGAAACGCTGCCGCCTTTCGCCGATGATCTATCGCGCCGGATCTTGTTTGTGCGCGAAGAGCCGCAAGAGCCCGGTGGTCTGGCGGTGCCATTGACGGAGCGGTACCGCCGGATAGCCGCCGACGACCGCGCCCGGCGCCAGATCGCGCATGACGCCGCTTTTGCCGGCGATCCGCGCGCCCGCGCCGATCACCAAATGATCGCTGATCGCTGTTTGACCGCCGACCATCACGCCGTCGCCCAGCGTCGTGCTGCCGGCAATGCCGGCCTGGCCGCAGACGATGCAGGCGCGTCCGAGTCTGACGTTGTGGCCGATATGGACCAGATTATCGATCGCGCTCCCGGCGCCGATAATTGTGTCGCCGTTCGACCCTCGGTCGAGAGTGCAGTTCGCACCGATGCTGACGTCGTCGCCGATGATCACCCGCCCGACCTGAGGGATGCGCATGGCGCCACGCGGTCCCGCGACAAAGCCGAACCCGGGTCCGCCGATGGTGCAGCATGACGCGATGTTGACGCGTGTGCCGATCAGGGCGTTGCTGATGACGCTATGAGCGCCAACGCAACTGCTGTCGCCGATAACGACGCCCTTGGCGAGGACGGCGTGATAGCCGATGTGGCAGTTCTCACCGATCCGCACGTCGGCTTCGATGATGGCACCGGCATCGATGCGCGAGCCGCGCCCGATGACGGCGCTGGCGTGGATTATCGCCGTATCGTCGATGCAGGGGGCCAGCGTGTCGGGCGGATAAAACAAATGACCGGCGCGGGCAAAGGCCAGTTTCGGCTCCGCAGCAAAGAGAAGGCATTGCGCTTCACCCGCGTGCCGCGCCAGCGAGCGCGTGGTGATGATGACGCTGGCTTTGGTCTCGGCCAACGCCCCGGCATAACGACCGTCGCAAAAGAGACTGAGATCGCCTGCGTCCGCGCTTTCGAGATCGCTGATGTCTTGAATTAATATATCGGCCGAGGATGCGGAAGGAGGATCCGCGCCGATCTGTGCTGCAAGGTCCTTCAACGGAAACGGGCCCGTTGGACGAAAAAATCGTCCGTCACTCATCGGCTTCACAGGGCATCCAACTCTCAGCCGCGAGCGCTTTCAATAACAGATGCCCACGATAAAAAGATCCTGGACCCAATTGACCGATTTCGCAACGAGATTGCTGCGGCAGAGAGCCAGTCGCGACGAGGACGCGCACCGCGGCATAGAAGCCGCGTGCGTGTCTATATTCATAAGCAGGATCGGGGCCCTGCCGCGTGCGGTTAGCTCGGTTCCGCGGTCCAAATTTTCTTAAACCACTCGGCGTTCGCGCCGTCTCGAAAGCGTACGGTCCACTGCGGCGCGCTCTTGGTGCTCGTCCATGTCTTCCCGCGCACACCGCATTTCGCGGTCAAGGCATGCTCCCATCCGGAGAGATAAGGCGATTCGACCGCATGCGGGAAGGCCGCATCGGCGATTGCTTCTTGGTCCGCCGCCGGCTTAACGGGCGCAGCGGTCGCTTTCTTCGTTGCCATCCTTGCTCTCCTTCTTTCTCAAAAATCAAAAGCCCGACGCAGCGCGCGCCGGGATATGCCATTGAACCTGCCGACGATGCGGTTTCTCGCAAGAAACGCGGGACTGTCGAAATCCCGTCGTCTTCGCGTTTCTTCGATGATCGCAGTCGAAACGATTAAAACGCCAGCTTGGCGCGCAACCGGTCCATCGACGCCACGCGCATAGCCTGCATTTCCAAAAGGTTGACGAGCAATTCGTGCGCGACGGTCGCATCGAAGCCGTGACGGTCGTATTGTGCAATGATAACGCGCTGTTGTCCAATACGGCGATCGGCGGCGGCGACCGCTTTTTGGGCGCGTTCTAAAGTATCCAAAAGGCGGCTCTGACTCATCGAGCTGCATATAGGAAGCGTTGCCATGGCGGCAAACAAGATTTCAGTCGAAATCGCTCTTTCGCAACAATATCGGTAGTGGGACTTTTTCGCTTTGCGCGGCGTATTTTTCGATCGCCTTCTGCTCAATCGCCGTACGCCAGCGGTCGAAGGCGGTGAGACAGGCTTGCTTGCTGCGATCGCGGGCGCCGAAATGCTCGATCAGCGCTTCCATCGAGATCGCGCAAGCAACCGGGACGTCTGGTTCGCCGTCATCTTCCGCGAGGAAGTTCACCACGTTCCGGCGTAAATCCCAGCCGCGAATTTGCCGGGTAAAAGAAAGCGTCATCGGCGACCTCGGTCGTTTCTCAAGCGCATTGTCACAGATCGGAGAGCGACACACGCTCTGCCACGCGATTGTGTCCGTCGGTCACGACCTCGTAGCGGACGCGCTGTCCCTCGGCGAGCGCGGTCAAACCAGCATGCTCGAGCGCCGCGGTGTCCACGCGCACGTCTTCGCTTCCATCCATGGGCGCGATGAAGCCGAAGCCTTTTTCGGCACTGAACCATTTGACCGTACCGATAGCCATGCTTCTAAAAGCGCTCCATTCGTTTGACGATCGCTTCGGACACCGCGCATCTTTTTAAGAATTCCCCTCGCGATGATTCGCACGACGTTCATATTCGGTCGCCAGGCGAAGCATGGTATCGCGATCGTTGCTGTCCGGCATCTGCAGCGCCCGTTCGCGCAGGCCGCGGGCGGTTTCCCGCATGCCATCGGGCGAATTCTTGGCTCTTTCGGAGGCGACGTGAAATGATGCCTCGGTTGCCTGACGTTGCTCGGATTCCTTTGCAAATCCGCGATGGATCATGCGACCGCCCGATAAGGCACAAGCGCGACGATGGCTAAAACGATCGCTGGCGGAGTGAGGAGGGGTGGAACGATCAAGCCCGACATCAGAAGCCACTCCGTCGATGTGGCGGGAGCGCTCTTATCTCTCAGCCGGCCGCCGACGCAGCAACCGATAATATAGGAGGGGCGTCGATTGTGGTTTTAGCAAGGCGACGGGTCGATGAGCCGCTTTGTGCGATCCATGGCGAAGAGCGTCCTGGCATGCGGCCCGCAAACATGCGATAGACGGCGATGCCTAGCAAAACAAAGTCCCGCTCACGGCCAAGCTCGGCCTACCCCGATCGCGAGATCATCGCAAAGGCCGAGGGACGATTCGCGAAAGCCGACAAGCAGCGCGCCAGCATCAAATCCGATCCGAAACGGGCGGTGGAGCGCGAGAAAGAGCGCGTCGGGCGCATCAAAAAAGCAAAGAAAAAAATCGCGATGAAAACCTAATCGTCACCCGCCGCGGCTGCGGCCATGCGCGACATTCACCTCGGTATCGAAGCAGACTGGTTCGCGGTATTCGCGCGACACGGTGGTGAGATGCGGGTCGGCGTTTTTCAGCGCCTGGAACACCGGCTCGGTCGCGCGCCACAGCGGTGTGTGACCGCTGAACGCGGCGTCGTGATGCGCCGGCATGAAGACGTCGGGCTTATAGAGCTTCTCATGCTCCAAGGCTTGTGCCGCGACCAGCGGGTTGAGGAAATCCGCCGACAGAGCCACCAAAGCAAGATCGATGCCCGGCGATTTGGCGAAAGCCTGCTTCTCGTAATCGGTGACATGACCACCGCTGTCGCGATAGACGACGCGGAAGCCGTCGTCGAAGGTGATGATGTAGGCGATCGTGCCCTGGTCGATGACGCGCGGATCGAAGGTGCCGCGATCCTGGATCGTCTTCTCCTCGGACTGCTGCTCGGGTGTCAGCTTCGGTGCCAACGAATTCACTGCGTTTTCCATAACGTCGGTGATGTGCTTATCGGGCTTGCCATGCAAAGCGAGGATCGGTTCGACGGTGAAGCCATTGAAGAAGAGCTTTTCCTGCGAGCGGCCGAAGACGGTGCGGATTTGCTTTTCCGGCACGCCTTGGGTCTTGAGCTTATCGGTCGTGACTTGCGCGCCGACGATCGTCGCGCCGGTGCGGATGCCGACCGAGGCGGCATCAGCCATATGATCGAAATGCGCGTGGCCGAGGAGGATGACATTCGCCTTCTTCACGTCGGCGGCGCTGAAGCCGAGCGGCGGATAATTGCTGCCGCGATCGAAGAACGCATCGAGCAGGATAATCTGGCCGTTATAGACGAGCTCGAAATTGGAGAAGCCGGTCCAGCGCACGGCGAGGGTATGGCGGTCGCGCGGCGCCGCGCCGCCGGTCGAGACCAGCTTTGCGTCGGAGCAGGCGGGGTCGTGCGGCTCGCTGGTGAAACTGCCGACTTGCTCAAGCGCCGGCACTTTGTCGGCGCGCGGATCGGCGAAGGGATCGGCTTGCGCGACAGCGTTGAGGGCAAAGAGGGCGGTGACCGCAGTGCCGGCGGCGAGGCTCCATCGCATGGGTGTTCTCCCGTATAGCTTGGCCTTGTCCTATCAGTCCGGCGCAACCCTGTCATCTAGGGCGCGCTCTTGCCCGTGCCGAAGGCAAGTGCCATTTTCCACCTATCGCCGCGCCGGATTCCCGTCGCGGCTGGTGGCGATTCTGGAACGAGTATGGACGAAGCGACCGAAGCCCGCCGCAAGCGGCTCTATTTCCAAAGCGCGCATCGCGGCACCAAGGAAAGCGATCTGCTGCTCGGCGCGTTCGCCGGCGCGCATCTTGCCGCCTTCACCCCGGCGCAGCTCGATGCCTATGAGGCGCTGCTCAACGAGAACGACGGCGACATTTACGACTGGGTCACCGGCCGCTGCACCCCGCCGAGCGAGAAGATGAGCGATGTGCTGCGGTTGCTGCTCGCTTTCAAATATCCGGGGGCGCGGTGAGGCCCTGTTATTCGTCATTGCGAGAGAAGCAATCCAGAAGCTTCACGTGTCGGTCTGGATTGCTTCGTCGCGACCCTCCTCGCAATGACGTCTAACTGAACGTCTGAAATGACCAACACCGACTCTTTCTTCCAAACACGCGGCAAGCACGAGATCGCCTCGACTCCCGAGGGCCACGATGCCTTCGTCATCGGCGGCGCGGTGGCGCGCGGGGCGACGAAGACGCTGCTGCATATTTGCCGCGACGACGGCCGCATGGCGCGGACGCTGCAAGCGTTGCAATTCTTCTATCCGGATATCGAGGTCATCACGTTCCCGGCCTGGGATTGCTTGCCCTATGACCGCGTCTCGCCGAATGCCGAGATCACGAGCCGGCGCATCGATGCGCTAACCAAGCTCACCGAAGCGGGCGAGGCGCCGCGCATCGTGCTGACGACGATGAACGCTGCCTTGCAGCGCGTGCCGCCGCGCAACGCGTTCGCAGATCGCGTGCTGCGTCTTGCGGTGCGCGGCTCGATGCCGGTGGAGCGGCTGATCTCGTTCCTCGGCCGCAACGGCTATAGCCGCGCCGACACGGTGCGCGAGCCGGGCGAATATGCGGTTCGCGGCGGCATCGTCGATCTTTATCCGTCGGGCAGCGCGGCCCCGCTGCGTTTGGATTTCTTCGGCGACGAGATCGAGAACGTTCGCATGTTCGACGCGCTAAGCCAGCGCACGACCGGCCCGGCCGAGGCACTGGTCGTCAAGCCGGTGAGCGAAGTGCTGCTCGACCAGACCAGCATCAGCCGGTTCCGCTCGCGCTATCGCGAGCAATTCGGCACGGCGGTCAATGACGACCCGCTCTACGAAGCGGTCAGCGCGGGGCATCGCTATATCGGCGTCGAGCATTGGCTGCCGCTGTTCTACGAGACTCTCGAGACGATCTTCGATTATCTGCCCGCCGCGGCGGTGTCGCTCGATCATCAATCCGACGGCGTGCGTGGCGACCGGTTGGAATCGATCGACGATTTCTACGCCGCGCGGCGCGATACCGGTTCGGTCAAAGGCGCGGTCGTCTATCGTCCGGTCGAGCCGAAGCAACTCTTCCTCGACGCGAAGGAGTGGGGCCAGATCCTCAACATGCGCGCGGTGGTGCAGTTGTCACCGTTCGGCGGCAGCGCCGATGCGGCCGATGGGGGGGCCAAGCCGGGAATGGATTTCGCGGCGGCGCGTGCCGATCCCTCGCGCAACCTTTTCGACATTGTGCAGTCGCAATTGAAGGATGAGATCGCGGCGGGCAAGCGCGTGCTGATCGCGGCGTATAGCGCCGGCTCGGGCGAGCGCTTGGGCACGCTGCTGAAAGAGCATGGCGCGGGCGAGACGCTGTCGGTGCCGTGCTGGGAAGATTTCCGCCGCCTGCCGCCGACGGCGCTCGGCCTTGCCGTGCTGGCGGTCGAGCATGGCTTCCGCTTCGAGGACACGGTGCTGGTCACCGAGCAGGACATGCTCGGCGATCGCCTCTCGCGGCCGCCACGGCGCCGCGCCAATTACGACCAGTTCGTCGCCGAGGTCGCGACCTTGCAGCCGGGCGATCTCGTCGTCCATGCCGAGCACGGAGTCGGGCGCTACGACGGTCTCTCGACGCTCGATGTCGGCGGCGCGCCGCATGATTGCCTGCGCGTGATCTATTCCGGCGACGACAAGCTCTTCGTGCCAGTCGAGAATATCGAGGTGCTGACGCGCTACGGCACCGAGGACGCGAATGTCGCGCTCGACAAGCTCGGCAGCGTGTCGTGGCAATCGCGCAAATCGCGCGTCAAGAAACGCATCAAGGATATCGCCGAGGAACTCATCGCCGTCGCGGCGCAGCGCGCGCTCAAGGAAGGCGAGCCAATGGCGCCGGCGGAAGGCACGTATGAGGAATTTGCCGCTCGCTTCCCGTTCCCCGAGACCGAAGACCAGGACAAGGCGATCCTCGACAGCTTCAACGACATGGCCTCGGGCAAGCCCATGGATCGCCTGATCTGCGGCGATGTCGGCTTTGGCAAGACAGAAGTGGCGTTGCGTGCCGCGTTCGTCGCGGCGATGAGCGGCACCCAGGTCGCGGTCGTGGTGCCGACAACGCTCTTGGCGCGCCAGCATTTCCGCACCTTCCAGGCGCGCTTCGCCGGGCTGCCGCTGAAGGTCGAGCAGCTCTCGCGGCTCGTCAATGCGAAGCAAGCGGCACAGACCAAGAAGGATCTCGCCGAGGGCAAGCTCGACATCGTCGTCGGCACGCATTCGATCTTGGCGAAGGGCATGGCCTTCAAGCATCTCGGCCTGCTGATCATCGACGAAGAGCAGCATTTCGGCGTGACTCAGAAGGAGCGGCTGAAGCAGCTTAAAGCCAATGTCCACGTGCTCACGCTGACCGCGACGCCGATCCCGCGCACCTTGCAACTGGCGCTCGCCGGCGTGCGCGAGATGAGCGTGATCGCGACACCGCCGGTCGACCGGCTCGCGGTGCGCACCTTCGTGCTGCCCTATGATCCGGTGGTTGTGCGCGAGGCGGTGCTGCGCGAGCTGCATCGCGGCGGGCAATGCTTCTACGTCGCGCCGCGCATCCAGGATCTCGACGAGGTGCAGGCGCAGCTCAAGGAGCTGGTGCCGGAAGCGAAGATCATCGTCGCCCATGGCCAGATGGCGCCGACGCGGCTGGAAGAGGTGATGACCGCGTTCGACGCCCGCGAGTTCGATGTGCTGCTCTCGACCAACATCATCGAAAGCGGCCTCGACATCCCGAGCGCCAACACGATGATCGTGCATCGCTCGGACATGTTCGGCCTGGCGCAGCTTTATCAGCTTCGCGGCCGCATCGGCCGCAGCAAGTTGCGCGGCTACGCCTATCTCACGCTGCCCACCGGGAAGATGCTGACCGAGACGGCGCAGCGCCGGCTCGAGGTCATGCAAACGCTCGACACGCTCGGCGCCGGCTTCACTTTGGCGAGCCACGATCTCGATATCCGCGGCGCCGGTAATTTGCTTGGACAAGAGCAATCCGGCCATGTGCGCGAGGTCGGCATCGAGCTCTATCAGCACATGCTGGAAGAAGCCGTGGCGGCGGCGCGCAGCGGCGATCCGACGATCGGCGAAGCGAAAGACGAATGGACGCCGCAGATCACTATCGGCACGCCGGTGCTGATCCCGGAGACCTACGTCGCCGATCTGCCGGTGCGTCTCGGCCTCTATCGCCGCATCGCGCAGCTCGTCGACCGTCGCGAAATCGATGCTTTCGCGGCTGAGTTGGTCGATCGCTTCGGGCCACGACCGACCGAGGTCGACAATCTCCTCGACATCATCGCGATCAAGCGCTTCTGCCGCGATGCTGGCGTCGAGAAGGTCGATGCAGGCGAGAAGGGCGCCTCGATCGCCTTCCGCGGCAACCGCTTCGCTAACCCCGCCGGCCTCGTCGACTTCCTGCAACAGAACGCCGCGACCGCGAAGCTGCGTCCGGATCAAAAGCTCGTCATCATGCGCAACTGGGAGGACACGCGCGAGCGGCTGAAAGGCGTGACGGGGATCTTGGGGCATTTGGCCCGCATCGCGGCGGCACCGGCGCCGACGGCGGCGATGGTGAAGTAGGCTAGCGCTTTTAGCTCTTTGTTCTTGGCTCTTCGTTCTTTCTCGCTTTCTTATTTTATTCGCTTCCCCCCGCGAAAGCGGGGCCCAATGAAAATTAGAAAGCGAATAAAGCGAGGAAGTGAATAAAAACAGGGAGGCGAAAATCAGGAGCTAACCGCCGGCGCCGGTGCCCCGTTCAGCACCAGATCGAATACCGGCAGGAAGAATTCCGGCTCTTGTGCGCCCGATATCGCGTATTGGCCGGCGAAGATGTAGCAGGGGACGGCGTTGACGCCGAGGCGGCGGGCATTGCGGTCTTCGGCGACGATCTCGTCGCGCTCGCTCTCGCCAGAGAGGAAGGCGCGCGTCTCGCGCTCGTCGAGCCCAGCGTCGCCGGCGATCTTGGCGAGAGTCGCGAGATCGCCGACATCGCGGCCCTGCAGGAAATAGCCTTCGAAGAGTCGTGTCACGATATCGTTGCCTGCGCCTTGCCTCGTGGCGTAGCGGATCAGGCGATGGGCGTTGCGCGTGTTCGGGCTGCGCTTGATCTTGTCGAACGCGAAATCGATACCGACCGTCGCACCGGCTTCGGCGATGGTCTGGTGGATGCGGCGCGAGTGGCCGCTGTCGCCGAATTTGGTGGCGATGTAATCGGCGCGCGCCATGCCTTCGGCGGGCATATCGGGGTTGAGCTGGAACGGTCGCCAGGTGATCTCGGTCTCAATCTCGGGCCTCATCCCCAGCGCCTTTTCCAAGCGCCGCTTGCCGATGAAGCACCAGGGACACACGACGTCGGAGATGATGTCGATCTGCATGGCGCCAGTATAGCGCATGGCCGGAGTGCCGCGTAGGATGGCGCGCATGGCCGATTTCGCCTTGGACGGAAAGATCGCGTTGGTGACCGGCGCCTCGCGCGGGCTTGGCCGGCACTTCGCCGGCGTATTGGCGCACGCCGGTGCCGCGGTCGCGCTTGCTGCGCGCAACGAGGCGTTGCTGGCCGAGGCGAAACGCGAGATCGAAGCCGCTGGCGGCCGCGCCGCATCGGTGCTGCTCGATGTCGCCGACGGCAAGAGCGTCAAAGCCTGCGTTGCCGCGGTCGAGCAAGCGCTTGGGCCGATCGATATCCTCGTCAACAATGCGGGCATCGCGGTGTCGAAGCCGCTCTTGGAGCATAACGAAGAAGACTGGGATCGCGTCCTCGATACCAATCTCAAAGGCGCGTGGTTGATGTCGCGCGAGCTGGCATCGCGCTGGCTCGAGCTGAAGCACGCCGGGCGCATCATCAATATCTCATCGTTGCTGGCGCTGCGCACGAGCCGCAGCGTGCCGAGCTATACCGCGGCCAAGGCCGGGCTCGATCATCTGACTCGCACCATGGCGGTCGAGCTTGGGCGTTTTGGGATTACCGTGAATGCGATCGCGCCGGGCTATGTCGAGACCGACATGAATCGCGATTTCCTACAGAGCAACACCGGCAAGGCGCTGATCGCGCGCATTCCGGCCGGCCGCGCCGGCGCGCCCGATGATCTCGACGGCGCGCTGTTGCTGCTCGCTTCGCCGGCCGGCGCTTATCTCAACGGCGTCGTCCTGCCGGTCGACGGCGGCCACGCGGTGAGCGTCGTTTAAGCGGCTTCGAGGCAGCTTCTGATCCGGCCCAACAGGTCGTCGGGATCGAAAGGCTTCGGCAGGGCGTCGACCGCGCCCAGCTTGCGCGCGATCTGCAGGAAGTCGGTATTGCCGATACGGCCGCCGCCCGAGATCGCGATGATCTTGGTGCCCGGGAATTCGGCGAGAAGCTGGCGGATCGTACCGATCCCTTCCTGTTGCGGCATGATGATGTCGGAGATGACGAGATCGGGCATCTCCTTGCGGAACTGATTGATGCCCTCGAGACCGTCATTCGCCGTGACGACGGTGTAACCCGCTGTCTGGAGAATCCGCATCATGGTGTTGCGGACGATCGCGTTGTCCTCAATGACCAATATCTTCTTCATGACGAAAACTCTTCCCTCGTAAAAGCTATTTACGCCGCGTTCCCTCGTCACGCGACGGCGGCAATATCCATATCTTCGTCGACACTCTTCACCGGCAACGTGATGGTGAATTCCGTTCCTTCGCCAGGTACGCTCTTCACGTCGATCGTGCCGCCGAGGCTGGTCACGATGCCATGCACCACCGAAAGCCCGAGGCCCGTGCCTTCGCCCACCGATTTGGTGGTGAAGAACGGCTCGAACATGCGATGCACGATCTCGGGGCTCATGCCGCAGCCGGTATCGGCGACTTTGAGCCGGATCATGCGCGATATCTCGGGCTCGCTGGTAGGTTCTTCAAGCGTAACGGTGACACGGCCGAAATTGTTGCCGATGGCGTGAGCGCCATTGGTGACGAGATTGACCACGATCTGCTGCAATTGCGTGCCGTCGGCGGAAATCGGCGCGATCGGCGCGATGTTCTCGACGATTTCGATCGTGCTTGGCACGCTGGCGCGCAGCATCTGCAGCGCTTCCCGCATCCGCAGCGCGACGTCGGTCGGCGCCGCGAGCATTTCCTGCTTGCGGCTGAAGGCGAGGATCTGGCGCACCAGATCGCGCGCCTGGAGACTGGCTTGATGGATGGTCTCAAGGTCGATGCGCGCCGGCGCGTCCTCGGGGATTTCCTGCATCGCGAGCTTGGATAGCGCCTGGATCGGCACCAGCGTGTTGTTGAGATCGTGTGCGATGCCGCCGGCGAGCGTGCCGAGCGCGGTGAGCTTCTCGGAATGGCGCAGCTGCATCTCTAGCTCGGTCTGACGTTGGCTCGCCAACTCCTTGTCGGTGATGTCCATCATCGCGATCGAGATGTAGATCGGCTGCCCGGCCTCGTCATAGATAACGTCAGCTTGCGACTGGAGCATGCGCTGATCACCGTTGGGACGGACGATGCGGAAGCGCATGCTGCTGTTGACGTGCTCCTGGTGGCGGCGGCGCAGCACGTCGATCACCAGCGAGCGGTCCTCGGGATGAACGAAGTCGAGCAGCTTCTCGGCGCTCGGCGTGTAGGTCGCCGGATCGACGCCGAAGATGCGATAGGTTTCGTCCGACCAGATGACCTCGCTGGTGCGAAGATTGCGCTCGACCGCGCCGATATGCGCGATCTGCTGCGTGCGGTGGAGTCGCGTTTGGCTGTCGTGCAGCGATTGCTGCACTTCTTTCATGCGGGTGATATCGACACGCAGCCCGGCGAGGCCACCGCCCGACATCGGACGCTCGGCAACCAGGATCCAGCGGCCACTGCACGTCTGGACCTCATGCGGTTCGCTGGACGAGCGCCGCCGGTGTAGCATCTGCGCGATCCAATCCTCATCTCTGCCGTTGTTTTTCGGCCGGTAGCCGCGCGCCAGCCGCGCGTGCAACAGATCGGCGTATTGAACGCCCGGCACTATGAGATCGGCGATTTCGGGATAGAGCCGGCGGTAACCCTCATTACAGATCACCAGTCGATCGTTCGCGTCGTAGATGACAAAGCCCTCGGAGATGCTCTCGATCGCATCGCGCAGCAAAACTTCGAGTTCGCGCTGGCGCTGCTCGGCGGCGTGACGCTCGGTGATGTCGGTGAAAGTAGCGATCAACGCGATAGCCTGGTCTTCGTCGTCGCACAGCACGTCGGATTCGCGGCGGAGCCAGCGCTCGGTGCCGTCGGAAAGAACCGCGCGATATTCGAGCGGCGGTGTCGCCTGGCCGTGGGTGCCCGCATCGAGCGCCGCCGCGAGCTTGCCGCGATCGTCGGGATGCGCCAGCGCGAGGAAGCCCTCAGGGGCGGTCGGGAAGGTCTCGCGCGAAACGCCGAAAAGGCGGAACATTTCCTCCGACCATTCGACCTTCCCGGTGGCGAGATCGCGCATAATGCTTCCGGTCTTGGCGACCCGCTGCGCGCGCGCGAGCGCCGCCTGACTCCCGCGCAGCGAATCCTGCGCCGTCTTGAGCTCGGTGATGTCCTGGAATGTGCTGAGACGCCCGATCGGCTTGCCGTCGGCATCGCGCATAATCTCCGCTTCGCGATGAACCCAGCGGACGGCGTCGTCGGAGCGCACGAGGCGGTATTCGAGCGGCGGAATGGCGTTGCCCTCCCGGCCGAGGACGAGCGATTCATCCACCAGTGCGCGATCGTCCGGATGGACGAGCGCGAGGAAGGCGTCGGGATTGGGCACGAATGAGTCGGGATCCAAGCCGGTGATGCGGTACATCTGCTCGGACCATTGGCTCTTGCGGTTGCGGTAGTCGTGGACGGCACAACCGACATTCGCGACGCGCTGGGCCCGGCTCAGCATCGCTTCCTTCTCGCGCAGCGACACTCGGGTCGCGTTGAGCTCGGTGATGTCCTGGAAGATCGCGAGCCAGCCGATTACCGCACCGTCTGCGTCGTGCCACGGCGCCCCTTCGCTGTATAGCCAGCGCACGGCGCCATCGGGGCGGATGATGCGATATTCATAGGCGCGGCCGGTCACGTCCTCATTGCTTCGCTTGATCGCGTCTTCGGCGATCGCGCGGTCCTCGGGATGGACGAGGGCGAGGAAGTCCGGCGCCGCCAGCGCACCGTTGCTGGGATCGACCCCGAATATCCGGAACATCTCGTCGGACCAGTTGAGCGTGTTGTCGGACAGGTTGCGTACCGCGGTGCCGAGCTTCGCGACGTGCTGTGCGCGGCTAAGGATCGCTTCCTTCTCGCGGAGCGTATTCTGGGCCGTCTTCACCGCCGTGACATCGACCCTGAGGCCGGCGGTTCCGCCGCTGCTGGTGCGCCGCTCGGAGATGAGCACCCAGCGGCCGTCTTCGATCTGCGTCTCCACCGGCTCGCCGGGCGCGCGATGCTGGGCCAAGCGCCGCGCCAGCCACTCTTCCCGACCGTCAAGGCGCCGGTTGGCCGCCGAGCGCAGAATGTCCTCATAGCGTGCGCCTGGCTTCAGCAGTTCCGTCGCGTTCGGATAGAGGCGACGGAAGGCTTCGTTGCAAAGGACGAGACGATCGTCCTTATCGTAAAGGACGAAGCCTTCCGAGATGCTTTCGATTGCGTCGCGCAGCAGGATCTCGAGCTCGCGATGGCGCAGATCGGCCTCGCGTTTCTCGGTGATGTCCTTGTAGGTCGTGAGCCGTATGGTCGGCGTGCCGCCGTCGCCCCAGAAATCGGCCTCACGGTGAACCCAGCGGATCGTGCTGTCGGGACGGACAATGCGGAACTCGCAGGGAGGGTCGGCCTGCGCTTGGGCGCCCTGGCTGATCAGCGCCTCGACCTGCGCCCGATCCTCGGGATGGATGAGAGCAAGAAAATTCTCGGTCCGGGCCTCGAACGTGGCGCGTTCGACACCGAAGATGCGATAGATCTCGTCGGACCATTCGGTTTTTTTGGTCACGAGATTGTGTACGACACTGCCGGTGCCGGACAACTTCTGCGCTCGGTTGAGCATTAACTGGCTTTCGCGCAGCGAATCCTGCGCCTGCTTGAGCGCGGTGATATCGATGCGCAGGCCGGCGATGCTGCCGTCCGACATGCGGCGCTCGGAGCGCAGCACCCAGCGGCCGTCGCTGAGCCGTGTCTCTTCCGGCTCGCCCGGCTCGCGATGCTTGCGCAGCCGCTCGGCCAGCCATGCCTCCTCGCGGCCCTTAGCTTCGGGATAGCGACCGGCGGCGAGTGCCGCGCGCATCGAATCCTCGTAGCGCGAGCCCACGACCATGCGGTCGGCGTTCTCGGGATACATCTTGCGATAGGCGTCGTTCCAGACGACAAGCCGGTCATCCTTGTCGTAGATAACAAAGCCTTCGGCGATATTTTCGACGGCGTCGCGCAATCGCGTGTCGGCGCGCAACGCGCGCTCGCGGGTCTCGATCAATTCCGTCTCGTCGCTGACCGTGCCGCGGTAGCCGAGGAACGAGCCGTCATCGGCGAAGATCGGCTTGCCGCTGACGCAGACGTGGAAACGGCCGTCGGGCAGATTGAGCGCGAACCGGAATTGGCGGAACGGTTGACGCGCATCGAGCACCGCTTTGTGCTCGCGCCATACCGCGTCGGTTTCGGGATCGGCACCGGCTTGAGCCCACCGGGTTTTGCCGATCAGGCTGACCTTGGGCTGGTGCGCCCCGGCGATCAGGGTGAAGCGATGCTCGGCATCGGTCTCCCAAATCCAATCGCTGCCGACCTCCGCGATGTCGCGAAAGCGCGCCTCGCTCTGCTGGGCATCGCGCATCGCCGCTTCGGCGTTCATGCGTGCCTTTTCGATATCCTCACGCGCCTCGACCTCGCGATCGGCGCGCGCTCGTTCTTCGATGATCTGCGCCTGGCTTTGCAGTTGGCGCATCACCATCCACAGTGCGACGCCGACGAGTATGAGCAACGCGCCGCCACCGAGACCGGTCGCGAGGAATTCGTCGTTCCACGGCGCGAGCATGGCCGAAGCCGATTGCCGCACTTCGACGGCGAGGGGAAGATTTTCCAGCCGGCGTCGCGCGATCGCGATCGCGTTGCCGCTCGGATCTTGGCCCCAATAGGAGAGAAGCCCGTTGCTCGGCACCGGACGGTTGAAATCGGGTGGGGCAGCATCGATCGCGGTACCGGAGTCGACCGGCGAGCGTGCCAGCAGGAGACCGTCGGTACGCCATAGCGCCATTGACTTGCCGTCGCCGACGAGTGCGTCGAGGTAGTTGCTGTAGAGGTCCTGGAAATAGTCGGCGTGAACCGCGCCGAGGACGATGCCGACGAAGGCTCCATTGGGCGCGTTGAGGCGCTTGCCGATATAGATCACCAATTTGCCGTCGCTGCCCTTCAGCGGCGGACTGATGTAAGCGGAGATCTCCGGATGATCGCGCAGCCGCGCGAAATACTCGCGATCCGACACATTTGTCTGCTGGTTCACCGGATAGCTGCGGGTCCGATTGACGATATCGCCTTCAGAGGTCGCGATCGCTAGGGCAACGAGTTGCGGAACGCTGGCCATCTTGGCGCGGAGGAGGCGGAAGGTTCCTTCATCGCTGGTCGCCTTGCGCAGGGCGGCAGCCGTGTCCACGTTCTCGGCCTGAAGGTCGGCGGAAATACCATCGAGCGTGATGCTGACGTTCTCGAAGGCGCGTTCGCTCAGCGCCGTGGCGAGAAGGTCGAGCGAGGCGACGTCCGTAAGCCCATCGTCGAGTTGGGCTTGCTCCAGGCGCCAGAGCATAATTCCGGTGAGGCTGACGATCACGACCGCGACAATCATCGCACCGCCGAGGAGGCGACGGATCAGCCGCCGGCGGTCCCGCTCCACCCTGCTAGGCAGTTGCGAGCCAGCTTGCGTGTTCACCGTAGGCGAAGTCTTGCCCGAGCCGCTGGAAGCGGATGAATCCACGACGACATCCCTCTCGGGGGCAGGAGCCCCCGCAGTGGGATTTATGGCATTTGCAAACTAACACTTTGCTAACCCAGTGAGCCGCGGGCGGATTCAAAGGACACGCGAGGGCCCTCAACGGGCCGATCCGCAGCGGGAGCGGGCCTAAACCTCCCAGAAGGGGGCGGCCTTGCGCAGTTGTTTGGCGACGCGGGGGAAGCGGTCGCGTCGTCCCTTCACCTCGTAGGCGAGCCAGCCCGAGACCAATCCTTGGGCGCGCGAAGAGAGCGGCAGCTCGATCAGCCGGTCGCGGGCGACCAACGCGTCGTTCAGGTGGCCCAGCACGTCCTGGACGGCGATCAGTCGGTCGAGATAGGCGTCGGCTGCTTTAGGCTCGAAAAGATTTCCAAACATTTCAGTTTGATATCGGATTTTCTTCGCCTGGATCCGCAGCCGGTGGAAATCTTCCTGGTCGGCGATATCGACCTTCTTCAGGCGCTTGCGCAGCCGGCGATGGCGTTTCGCCAGCAATCCGCTCGCGAAACCAACGAGATCCTTCTGCCAATCGAGCTCGAAAGCGCCCGTCGGGCGCTGCAGCCACTCAGCCTCCTCGATCGCGGTGGCGATATCCTCGACCTGGCGCCGCAAGCTGCCGGTATCGGGCAAGGCGCGCTTGCGCGCTTCGCGCGCCGTCGCCTCGAGTTCGACGACCGACGGCTCGTCGGGCAGAGACTCGGCCAAGGGTTGCACCGTGTCGGCGATGAACACGTCCCATTCGCGTAGCCGGCTATAGATGCGGCCGAGGCTGCCGAGACGCCGGTTGAGGCCGCGGCGTTCGTCCTCGGGCAGGACGGTGCTGAACGCGCTAAGGACCGAGCGCAACCGGCGCAAGCCGATGCGGAAGCGATGGATCGATTCTGGGCGGTCTGACGCGCTGCGCTGCCCAGCCCCTCTCAGGCTACGCAATCCGCTCGCGATCATGACTTGCAGCCCGGTCCCGACCGTCGAATCGGGTGTCAGCACGGGATAGGCTGTGTGCCCGATCTGAATGACGGATTCGGCATTACGCCGGACCGCCTCGGTCATCTTGTGAATGCCTCCAGGCTCGGGCAATTGTATTGAAGTCCCGTGACAAGCAAAAGCCAGTTATGGCGAAATCCTGTGGATAGAATTTCCGGCCCCGCAGGATCAATCGGTTAGGGGTCTTTTTTCGGAGTGCACGCGTGAAAATCGATATCGTCGTCGCGCCGCGGCTTTACCTGCCCATCATGGAAAGACTGGAGCAGGAATTTACGATTCATCCGCTATGGGAGGCGAAAGAACCTCTCGAGATGCTCGCGCCGGTAGCGGATCGCGTGCGCGGGTTTGCCAGTTTCACCGGCTACCCGGTGCCGGCGAAAATGATGGACGCGCTCCCGAAACTCGAGATCATCGCCGCGATGAGCGTCGGCACCGACCATATCGACCTCGCGGCCGCCAAGGCGCGCGGCATCGCCGTAACCAACGCACCCGACGTGCTGACCGATTGTGTCGCCGATCTCGGCATGGGGCTGACCATCAACCTGGCGCGCAATCTCGTCGCGGCGGACCAATTCGTCCGCGCCGGCGATTGGACCAAGGGGCTGTTTCCGCTCCAGACCAAGCTCGGCGGTGCGACGATGGGGATCGTCGGGCTGGGCCGCATCGGCAAGGCGGTGGCAAAACGCGCCGAGGCTTTCGGCATGCGCATCACCTATTACGGCCGGCGGCGCGTGTCCGACGCAACCTATCCGTTCTACGACGATCTCGTCGCCATGGCGCGCGACAGCGACTATCTGATGCTGACCTGTCCGGGCGGCGAGGCGACGCGCAAGCTGGTCGATGCGAAGGTGATTGCGGCGCTCGGGCCCGAGGGCATGCTGGTTAACATCGCGCGCGGCTCGGTGGTCGATCAGCCGGCGCTGATCGCGGCGCTGCGGGAACGGACGCTCGGTGGCGCGGCGCTCGATGTCTATGCCGACGAGCCGCGCGTGCCCGAGACCTTGATGAAGCTCGACAATGTCGTGCTCGCACCGCACATCGCCAGCGCCACGCATGCGACGCGGCGCGCCATGGGCAATCTCATGATCGACAATCTACGGGCGCATTTCGCCGGCGAGGAATTGCTGACGCCGGTGATCTAGCCTGCGGTGATCCGAACGCCGCTAAGCGGCGCGCGATGAGCCGGCGTGCCGATGCGCCCGGTGCGGAATCTCGTTCGCTTCGACCGACCGGCTGCCTTGCCGCAGATCGTACGCGATCGCGTGTCCGTGCTGGGCGAAGAGTTTTCGCGCGGAAGCCGCCGCCTCGCTATCGCTTTCCTGAATGATGGTATCGGCACCGAGAAGCTGACCGCTCGCGCCGAAATAGTAGCAGCGATACTGCATGTCCCCTCCCTCCGGCGATTGAGATCGCCTTTTGAGGAAAGGCAAACTTACGCCAGCGCTGTGGCGAAATTATGATCGCGAGGCCGTTTCGTCATTACAAAACGGGCATAACATCACATCCGCGGTATTTTATCCGTCGCCTGTCCGACACGTGCCGGCGCGTTGACGCGCTCCAATTCCAACAGCAGCGCGTTTTGGTCGAGTTCGCCGCCACCTTGCTTCACGAGATCGCGGTAAAGCGCGGTCACGCATTCGGAAAGCGGCAATCGCAGATCAGCCGCTTTGGCCGCGGCAAGGATCGTGTCCTGATCCTTGAGTTGCACGCGGGCGCGGCCGCCGGGAATAAAATCGCGCTCGATCATGCGCTTACCGTGCAATTGCAGGATGCGGCTATCGGCAAAGCCGCCCAGCAGCGCCTCGCGCACCGCCGCCGGATCGGCGCCGCTGGCCGCGGCGAGCAACAGCGCTTCGGCGACGGCGCCGATGGTGATGGCGACGATCGCCTGGTTGCAGCATTTGGCGAGCTGGCCGCTGCCGGCCGGGCCGACGAGCGTCGGGCGGCCGAGCAGATTGAAGATCGGTTTCGCACGCGCGAAATCTGGTAGGTCGCCGCCAGCCATGATCGCGAGCGTGCCGGAGGCCGCACCGACCACCCCGCCCGAAACAGGCGCATCGAGATAGCCGATACCGCGCGCGGCAAAACGTTGGGAGTGATCGCGAGCGAGGGGCGGCGGCGACGAACTCATATCGATGACGAGCGCACCGCGTTGCAGCGCGGCGGCGGCGCCGTCCTCGCCGAACAACACCGCCTCAACGACCGGCCCCGTCTCGAGCATGGTGACGAGCACATCGGCGTTGGCCGCCGCGTCGGCCGGCGTTGCGGCGACTCGCGCGCCTTCGATTGATTCGGCTTTGGCGCGCGTGCGGTTCCAGAGCACGACATCGCACCCGGCGGCGACGAGACGCTCGGCCATCGGCGCGCCCATCAGGCCAATGCCGAGAAAAGCAATGCGCTCGCTCATGGTATTTGATCCTTTCCCGCCGCGACGTCGCAACCTGACCTTTGTCCTAAAGGTTATATCCCGCAAACATGTTGTGAACACGGGGAGCACGGAGCTTTGTCGCGGCCTTTCGATGCCATCGGTCGTCATCCGGTGTGGACCGGTTTCGGTGTCTTCGTCGCATGTCTCGTCGTGCTCGCGCTGGTTTGGAACTGGAACTGGTTCCGGCCGATGGTCGCGAACAAGATCAGCGCCGAACTCGAGCGGCCGGTCACACTGCAGCATTTCGATATCGAAAATGTGTTCTCGGCGCAGCCGACGATCGTTCTCGACGGCGTCGGGATCGGCAATCCGGCTGATTTCCCCAACGGCTCGCAGACCGGCACTGTCGACGAGTTGCGCGCCAGCTTCGATCTGCGCGCGCTGATCGGCAGCTGGGGCAAGAAGATCATCGTCAGCCAACTCGTCGTCCAGCATCCCGAAGGCGATCTGCGGCCGGGACCCAAAGGCAATCCCAACTGGACCTTCCCGATCGCGCAGGATTCATCCGGCAATGCGGAGCCGCCACGCATCGGCTCGCTGATCATCACCGACGGCGATTTCCGCTTCGCCGATCCGCGGCTGAAAGTCGACGTTCAGGTAAAAGTGCGCACCGAGGCCGCCGATGCGAAGCATGAGCAGCAGATGGTCGTCGAGGCGAAAGGCACCTATGGCGGCCAGCGTTTCGTTGGACATTTCGTCGGCGGCACGGCCCTCGCGCTGCGCAACAGCACCAAGCCTTATCCGGTCGATGTGACCGTGCAATCGGGCGATACCCACGCCCATCTCGCCGGCACCGTCGAGAATCCGGAGAAGCTGAGCGGCGCCAATCTCGAAATGCAGCTCGAAGGCCAGGATCTTGCCGATCTCTACAAGCTCTTCAAGCTGCCCTTACAGCCATCGCCGCCCTATACGTTGCGCGGCCACCTCGACTATGACAACAGCGGCAAACGCATCCGCTTCACGAATTTCAATGGCCGTGTCGGCGAGAGCGATCTCGAAGGCACGCTCGAGGTCAATCGCGTCGGTCAACGGCCGCTGGTCACCGCCGAAGTGAAATCGAAAAACGTGCGCATGGCCGATCTCGGCGGCTTCATCGGCGCGCCGCCGGGGCGCGAGGCCGCCCCGACCGAAGGACCCAAGCAGCGCGAGCAGCATGCCGAGCAGAATGCGAAGCCGACCCTGGTGCCCGATACGCCGATCGATCTCAGCAAGATTCGGTCGACCGATTACAACGTGCACTATCGCGGCGAGCACATCATCACCGATTGGGCGCCGCTCGATAACATCGAGGCCAATCTCACGATCGAGAACGGCGACACCAAGCTCGCGCCGCTCGATTTCGCCGTCGGCAGCGGCACCGTCCGCTCCAAAATCGAGCTCGACGGCCGGGTCAATCCGATCCTCGCCAAAGCCGATATCGATTTCCGCCACGTCGATTTCCAGCGCCTTACGCAGACGACGAGCAGCATGATCAAAGGTCTCGGCGTGATCGGCGGCCATTGGGTCATTCAAGGCACCGGCAATTCGATGGCGCAGATCCTCGCGCACAGCGACGGCAACCTGACGCTGTTCATGGGGACGGGCGATCTCAGCGCACTCCTCGTCAACGCGGCGGGGCTCGATATCGGCGGCTCGCTCTCCTCGCTGCTGGGTCTGCCGTCCGCGGCGAAGATCAATTGCATGGTCAGCGATTTCGGCCTGACGAACGGCGTGCTCGACACGCGAGCCTTCGTGGTCGACACCGACCAGGGCAATGTCTACGGCAAGGGAAATATCGATTTACGCGATGAAGGCATCGCCTATCAGATCACCGAAGAGGGCAAGCATGTGAGTATCGGCGCGCTGCATGCACCGATCGACATCACCGGCACGTTCAAGAGCCCGCATGTGAAGCCAGAGCCCGCGGCATTGGGAACCCGGCTTGGCGTCGCCGCGGCGCTGACCGCGGTCTTCCCGCCGGCGGGCTTGCTCGCGACGATCCAGCTCGGCCTCGGCAAAGATCACAATTGCGGCGCGCTGATCGCCGCCGCGCAGCAGCAGCAGCCAATCACGCCGCAACAGGCGGGACCGACCACCGGCACGCCGAACGCGCCGCCTGCGCTGCCGAGCGCGGCCGCCGAGCAGAACCCCGGGCCCGCAACCAACAATTCGCGGCCGCAACAGGCGCAAGCGCCGATAGCGACGCCGGAGCCCGCCGCGCCACCAAAGCCGGCGCAGTGACGTGCGCCGCGCTTACGGCGCAGCCGGCGGCTCCAAGTCGGTCGCTATGCCGGCGATATGACGGAACATGGCTAACGCGCGGTTGACGTAGGATCGCTCCGACGCTCCGAACGGCAGCGGCTCCGCGCCGATCGCGGTAAGGGCGTAGTAGTCCCAATTGCCCTGTAGATCTTCCCGTAGGAAGACGTCCGAACGCAGATCGCCGGGAGCGTAGATCGTCAGAATGGAATAGCGCACCGGCGATACATTTTCGGATTCGACGACGAAGCCGCCGGGCGTCAGATCACGAATCCTCATGCGGAAGATCACGGCCGAGGACGAGCGGTTATCCTGCTGCGCGAAATAGAGGTCGTGCCCGCCCTTCATTTCTTCGGCAGTGAAATCGGGGCGCCGTAATTGGGATTGGCGAGTGGAAATCGCATGAGCGACGGTCACCAGGGGCTCCCAGCAGCGGTCGGTCACGGACCAATAGCGAATGCCAGCGCGCGCGGAGATCGCGCCGATATGCGTCAGCAGCGCATCGCGTTCTCGGGGTCCGACAAATCGGCCTGCCATGGCGATGAGCAGCGCCGGGCGAGGCGACGGCAAATTGGCGCAGGCGTCCGGCGGCCAGTCGCTGTCTAGATCGGCGGCGTGGAAAACTGCCAACTGCGGCGGCTCGCCGGGCGCAGCGTAAGCCGGCGCGGGCGCGCCGGCACAAGGAGGCGTCGGGCTCGTCGCATGCGCCGCAGCGGGCAGCGCACAAAGAACGATCAGCGCACGAAATGCTCGGTGCCGCCAAAATTTCGTCACGGGAGCGGGACCTTCATGCCGCAAACCATTTACGCCACAGCGGCTTCAACAGTTCCAATACCGCGAGCGTCGCGAGGCCGGCGCCTAGGCAAATGCTCACATCGTCGGAATGTAGCGGGCCGAAGCGGAACAGCGCCCGCGCCGGTGGCCAGAATAGCACGATGGCCACCAGCGACGCCGTCGCGGCGCTGACCCACCAGAGCGGTGCGTTGGGCCGCCGCCACGCGTCGATCAGCGAGGCGGTGAAGGAGAGATTGGCGAAGATCAGCCCGATATTGGTGAAGACGAGCGAGACAAAGGCGAGGGCGCGGACCTCGGCTTCGGGTAGGCCTGTCCTCAGCGCGACCGCGTAAATCGCCGCGATCAGCGCGAGGACGAGCGTTCCTTGCAGCAGGCTCCACATCGCCAGTGCGCGCGAGAACAGCGGACTATTCCGATTGCGCGGCGGCCGTGCCATCACATCGCCTTCCGCGCCTTCGGCCTCGAACACGATCGAGCACACGGGGTCGATCACCATCTCGAGAAAAGCGATATGGATCGGCGTGAAAATCAGCGGCGAGCCGAAGAGCAGCGGGATCAGCGACAGGCCGGCGATCGGCACATGCGCGGCCAGGATGTAGCCCATCGCCTTGCGCAGATTGTCGTAGATGCGACGGCCGAGGCGGATGGTGCGCACGATCGAGCCGAAATCGTCGTCGAGCAGGACGATGGCGGCGGCTTCGCGTGCGACGTCGGTGCCGCGCCCGCCCATCGCGATGCCGATATGCGCGGCTTTGAGGGAGGGTGCGTCGTTGACGCCGTCGCCGGTCATGGCGACGATCTGGCCTTCGGCTTTGAGTGCTTCGACAATGCGCAGCTTCTGCTCCGGCATGATGCGCGCAAAGACCGAGCAGCTTGTGACACGACGGACGAGCGCAGCGTCGCTCATCGCGGCGATCTCCTCGCCGCTGGTGACGATATCCGCGGCAATGCCCGCCTGCGCGGCGATGGCGCACGCCGTCGTCGGATAATCGCCGGTCACCATTACGACGCGAATGCCGGCGGCGCGGCATTCCCGCACCGCGGCGGGTACCGTATCGCGCAGCGGATCGGCGAGGCCGACCAGGCCGAGCAACTCGAAGACGAACTCTGCCTGGGTTTCAGGTAACGTCTCGCCGTTAAACTGTGCGGTCGCGACGCCGAGCACGCGCATGCCGCGTTTCGCCATATCATCGGTAGCAGCACGGAGCGCGGCAAGATCGGGAGCGGCGAGGCGGCAGAGTCCGGCGACCGCTTCGGGTGCGCCCTTGGCGGCGACAATACGCCCGGCCTCGCCGGGCTTCTGCCAGACCTGGGTCATCGCGAGCAAATCAGGCCGCAGGCCGTAGCTGCGTGCCAGGACCCACGTCGCAAATTCGTCCGACGTATCGAGGTCATGGATGGCGCGCTCCATCGGATCGTAGGGATCGCGCGCGCTGGCAAGGACGGCGTATTTCGCCAGAACACGAAACCGCTCGGGCAAGCTCACCGCTGTCTCAAGCGTTTCACCGCCGGCATGCAGCGCGGCGACGCGCATACGGTTTTGCGTCAGTGTCCCGGTCTTGTCGGTGCAGAGTACCGTGGCTGCGCCGAGACTCTCAATTGCGGCGGCTCGGCGCGTCAGGACCCGCGCTTGCGAGATGCGCCACGCGCCCATCACCATGAAGACGGTGAGGACGAGCGGAAATTCCTCGGGCAGCATCGACATGCTAAGCGCAATGCCGCCGAGGAGGGCTTCGAGCCATGAGCCGCGCGTGAAGCCGTAAAGCAGCACGACCAGCGCGCTCACCGCCATGCCGGCAAGGAAGACGACGCGTACGAGCTGATCGGTCTGCCGGCGCAGCACCGGCGGTTCGGTCTCGATTGCGCCGAGCGCCTGACCGATCGTGCCGATCTCGCTGCGCGCGCCGGTGGCATAGACCTCGGCGATGCCCAGACCACGCGCGATCATCGTGCCGGAATAAACGAGGGGTAGATCGTCGCCGCCCGGCCGCGCCGGCTTGTCCTGTGACGCACGCGCTGTCTTGCGCACAGGAACGGATTCGCCGGTCAACAGCGATTCGTCGGCTTGCAGATCGTGGTCAGAGAGCAGCCGCGCATCGGCTGGCACGCGATCGCCTTCGGCAATCACCAGTATATCGCCACGCACCACATCGCGGCCGGGAATGCGCTTGCGATCGCCCTGGCGGATGACCAGCGCGCGTGGACTGGTCAAATCGCGCAGGGCCTCGAGCACGCGCTCGCTTCGCGATTCTTGCACGATGGTGATGACGACCGAGAGCGACGCGAAGACGAGCAGCGTCATCGCATCGGCGAGCTCGCCAAGCATGAGATAGATGATGCCGGCGCCGATAAGCAGCGCGAACATCGGCTCCCGCATGACGTCGGCCGCGATGCGCATCGTGGTGCGACGCTGCGATTGCG
The DNA here is from genome assembly GCA_035552195.1 of Allostellaceae bacterium. Classification (GTDB taxonomy): domain Bacteria; phylum Pseudomonadota; class Alphaproteobacteria; order ATCC43930; family CGMCC-115725; genus CAIKMD01. The sequence goes on from DASZLU010000149.1 coordinate 69,321, forward strand.
GTAATTCGTTCGCGCCCTCGGTGCGCAATCGCAAAGCGGCTTCGGCATCCGACAGGCCGGCGATAGGCGGTGAGGCGGAGTCTGCCATCGCGGCTTACCGCTGGGCCCGCCGCCTGTGACGATGCCAGCTACCTGCAAGCGCAGCGCCGATCAGCGCGAAGATGACAAAGCGGCTGAGGATCGCGGCCGCGTTATGCAGCGCAAGGCGTGGATGATCCCAATCGACGAAGCCGCCGAACTCGGGCGGAAGGTAAAGGCTGGCGATTGACAGCAACGCGGCAATCACCGCCCCTGCGAGGGCCCAAAAGGCCATTCGTCGCGACGGTCGCTTCATAGCGCTGATTCTCGGGCCAGTTGCGGCCGGCTGCCTTGATGTAGGTCAATCCCGCATGGCCGTCCGTCGGGATAATGGCGCTCGGTTGTTATCGCCGTGGACAGGATCGGAATCGATACATGACCTTGGCGCGTGATGAGAGCGGTCATCTTTCGGATCTGCTGGAAGCTTTTTCTGCCTCGGTCGCTGGCGATCGCATCGCGCTCGGCGCGATCAGCGATTTCGTCGGTCGCCGCTCGATTGGCGCCTTGCTGCTGATCCTTGCATTGCCGATGGCCTTGCCGGTGCCCGCACCCGGTCTCTCCGTGCTCTTCGGGATCCCACTCATTCTCGTGTCGTTCGAGCTCATGCTCGGTCGGCGCACGGCCTGGTTGCCGGAGTTCGTCGCGCGGCGCTCGATCCGGCGCGACGAGTTGATCGGCTTCATCGCCAGAACGATGCCGCGACTCCGATCGCTCGAACAAATCATCAAGCCACGGCTGTCCTGGATGGCCAGCGATTGGACGATGACGCCGGTCGGCGCAGTCTGCCTTATCCTCGCGCTGGTGATTACTCTGCCGATTCCGCTGGGCCACATGGTGCCCGGCGCCGCGATCTCGATTCTCGCCCTCGGGTTGATGGAACGCGACGGTCTTGCGATTTCGGTCGGACTCTTGGTCGCGCTGCTTGCTCTGACGATCGTTATACTCGCCTCGATGGGTTTCGCCGCTTTGCTACGGGCCTGGATCGCAGCGATTTGAGGGGAAGGAATCGTCATGACGAAAAACCTGTTCGTTGCCCCAGCCCTTGCCGCCATGCTCGCGGCCTTGAGCGCTGTCGCACAGACGAGCGGCGATCCTGCTGCGGGGCGGGAAATGGCCAGACAGGTCTGCGCCGCCTGCCACAAGGTCACGATCGCGCAGACTGCGCCAAGCCGCAGCGCGCCGAGCTTTGCCGCGATCGCCAACATGAGCAGCACGACGGAGACGGCGTTGCACGCCTTTCTCTCGACGCCGCATGCGAATATGCCGAACCTGATGTTGAAACAGCAGCAGCAGGATGACGTTATCGCCTATATCTTGGGCTTACGGCGGCCTCAATAGCTCCCGGTGGCGGACAAGACGATGGGCGCGCGGGGCCAAAGCCTCGTGCTGAGCTGTCGCCGCGCATCTGCTATTCTCCGCGCATTGACGAGGAGGAAGCCTGATGCCAGACGATCCGAAGCAGAAGTCTAAGTTGCGCAGCGCCGCGTGGTTCGGCGCGCAGGATCGCGACGGCTTCAACCATCGCGCCTGGATGCGCAATCAAGGTTTGCCGAGCCATGTCTTCGACGGCCGGCCGGTCATCGGCATCTGCAACACCTGGTCCGAGCTGACGCCATGCAACGCGCATTTCCGCGACATCGCCGAGCACGTAAAGCGCGGCGTTTGGGAGATGGGTGGCTTCCCAGTCGAGTTCCCGGTGATGAGCCTCGGCGAGACGCTGATGCGGCCGACGACGATGCTCTACCGCAACCTTGCCAGCATCGATGTCGAGGAATCGATCCGCGCCAATCCGCTCGACGGGCTGGTGCTGTTGGTCGGCTGCGACAAGACCACGCCGGCGCTGATGATGGGCGCGGCGAGCGTCGATCTGCCGACCATCGTCGTCTCGGGCGGGCCGATGTTGAATGGCTGGTTCCAAGGCAAGCGCATCGGCTCCGGCACGGCGGTTTGGTCGATGAGCGAGGATGTGCGCGCGGGCAAGATGGAGCTCAGTGCGTTCATGGAGGCCGAGAGCTGCCTCTCGCGCTCGGCTGGGCATTGCATGACCATGGGCACGGCCTCGACGATGGCGAGCATGGTGGAAGCGCTCGGCATGGGGTTGCCGCACAACGCGGCGATCCCGGCGGTCGATGCGCGGCGCTACGTGCTGGCGCACATGGCCGGGCGGCGCGCGGTCGAGATGGTGAAAGAGGATCTCAGGATGTCGAAGGTCCTGACGCGTCCGGCTTTCGAGAATGCGATCCGCGTCAATGCGGCGATCGGCGGCTCGACCAATGCGATCGTCCATCTGCTGGCGATCGCCGGGCGCATCGGCGTGAAGCTGACGCTCGACGATTTCGACCGACTCGGCCACAACATGCCGCTGCTCACCGATCTGATGCCGCACGGCAAATACCTGATGGAGGATTTCTACTACGCCGGCGGGCTCGCGGCAGTGATGAAGTCGCTGGGCGATCTGATCCACAAGGACACGCTGACCGTCAACGGCAAGATGCTCGGCGAGAACATCGCCGACGCGCAGAACTGGAACGAAGAAGTGATCCGCTCACCCGCGGCGCCGCTGAAAGAGCGGGCCGGCATCGCGGTGCTGCGCGGCAATCTTTGTCCGGACGGGGCGGTGATCAAGCCGTCGGCGGCGCATCTGCCGAAGCTGATGAAGCATCGCGGCCGCGCGGTCGTGTTCTCCAGCATCGAGGATTTCAAGGCGCGGATCGACGATCCCGAGCTCGATATCGACGAGAATTGCGTGATGGTGCTGCAAGGCGCGGGGCCCAAGGGCTATCCCGGCTTCCCCGAGCTCGGCAATCTGCCGCTGCCCAAGAAGGTGCTGAAGAAAGGCATCATGGACATGGTGCGCATCTCAGACGCGCGCATGAGCGGCACGGCTTATGGCGCGGTGGTGCTGCATGTGTCACCGGAGTCTGCGATCGGCGGTCCGCTGGCGCTGGTGAAAGACGGCGACATGATCGAGCTCGATGTCGAGCAGCGGCGCCTGCACCTTGATGTGAGCGACGCCGAGCTGGCAAAGCGGCGCGCGGCGTGGCAACCGCCGAAACCGCATTCCGATCGCGGCTGGGTCAAGCTCTATCAGGAGCACGTCCAGCAGGCCCATCTCGGGTGCGATCTCGATTTCCTCATCGGCAGCAGCGGCAGCGCGGTGCCGCGGCCGGCGCATTAAGGCTGGCGGATCAGGGGCCGACCAACCCGCCGTGGTCCTGCCGAAAGTGTTCGAGCCGCTATTCGGCACCAAGAGCTTCGGTGCTGGGCTCGGCCTCTCGGTCGTGCGGCAGATCATCGAGCAGCATGGTAGCACGGTGACGATCACGAACGACGCGGCGAAAGGCACCTGGGTGGCGATCCGCTTGCCCTACCGCGCGGCCACGGAACTCGCGGCTTAAGTCTACCCGGTCTTGCGTCGGCAGGCGTATTGAACGACCGCATCAAGACTCCCTAAATTCGCCTTTGCTGCGAAAGCGAAGGCCCAGGGAAAGCGACGAGATGCCGCCCTGAGTCACCGCTCGCGCGGGGAAGACGAAGAAACAAACAGGGGGACACGATGAAATTAGCGGCTGCCCTACTTGCCTCATCGCTCGTCATCGCGGGCGCGGCCAGCGCATCGGCGGATCCGGTGCATATTCGCATCGGCTGGGTATCGGGCAGTTCGGACGTGCCGCTGGTGTCGATCGGCCCGAGGGACGTGCTGCGTCACGAGGGCAAATCCTATGTCCTCGATCTCACGCATTTTCAGGGCTCGCCGCCCCAGATCACGGCGCTTGCCGCCAACGAGATCGATTTCGTTGGCTTTGGCTATTCGATCCTGCCGACGGCGGTGTTCAACGCGCATATGACCGATCTGCGCATCATCGCCGATATGTTCCAGGATGGCGCGCCGGGCGGCTATTCGAACGAGTTCTTCGTGCTGAAAGACGGGCCGATCCATTCGCTTGCCGATATGAAAGGCCACGTCGCCGTGACCAACAGCGCCGGCAGCGCCGTCGATATGGTGCTGCGCGCGATCTTCAGGAAGAACGGGCTCGAGCCTAACCGCGATGTCACCATCCTCGAAGCCGGGTTCGGCAACATGCCGCCGATGCTGAAAGAGCGTAAGGTCGATCTCATTCCGGGCACGCGCCTCACCAATGGCGATCCGGCATTCCGCGAATTCGCAAGGCCGCTATTCACGCAGAAGGACGCCGTCGGCCGCGCCCAGATGGCCGAACAGGTCGGCCGCAAGGAGTTTCTCGAGAAGAACCGCGTGGCGGTAACCGATTATCTCGAAGATTCGCTGCGCGAGCTCGCCTGGTTCAGCGACCCTGCGCATCACGCGCAAGCCGTGAAGATATTCGCCGACTTCACCAAGATCCCGGCGGGGCAATTCGATCCATGGCTCTTCGTCAAAGGCGAGGATTACTACAAGGATCCGAACGGCATGCCCGATCTCGACGCGCTGCAGTCGAACATCGACACGATGCGCTCGCTCGGCTTCACCAAAGAGACCCTCGACGTGAAGAATTACGTCGATCTCAGCTTCGTGAAAGAGGCGGCGTCGCGGTTGAAATAGCGCGCAGCGACGGCTCTAGTTAGCGCTCTTCTGCTTGAGCTGATCGGTGAGCGCGCCGACGTTGCCGCCGTTGCGGTCCAAGGTCGAGGCGAATTGGTCGCGATAGGTGAGGAGCTGACTGATGCCGCCGATGCTGACATCGATGATCTTGAAGCCATCGCCGATTTTGGCGACCGTCCAATCCGCCGCGATCGGGCCTTGCCCGGTCGGCCGATCGATCTCGGTGCTCACGATGACGAAGTTGCTACCTGAATCGCGCTGCTTCGTGATCTTGAAATCGGCGGCATTGAAACTGCTGAATTGCGACCAATAGAAATTCACCATGTAGGCTTGGAACGCCGTCTCGTATTGCTGCTTCTGATCGTCGCTGGCCGTACGCCAATAATTGCCAAGCGTGAAGCGTGCGATGCGCGGGAAATCGAAAGCACCGACGGCAAGATGCTCGAAAGCCTGTCCACGCTCGGCGAGCGGCCGTTGCTTGTCGCCGATGAGCTGCAGCACGTGGCCGCCGAGATCGACGATAAAGCTCGATGCATCGGGTGTCGCGCCGATGGCGCGCGTCGCGGCGAACGGAAGTGCGAGAAGAAGCGCCGCCGCCATGCAGGTGCGGCGCGAAAAGCGGTACGGCGACATTCAGTGCTCTCCGCCGAGCAGCAAGTAAAGGAATCCATGGGTCGCGCCCTGATCTCGGGCGACGACGCTGTTGACGCGAAGATTATCGACGCCAAGCCAAACCAGCCCGGTTGCGACGAATAGGGTCACGATGAGGGCCGCGATCGCGGATGCCCACACGTCCCATTTTTCCAACGACATTGTATGATTACCTAGGGCGTATGATTGCCTATGGGCGTTCGTCGCCCCACCTCGATAAGCCGGCGGTTTCACGCCGGACGCAAGCGATTTTGGCCCGCTATAGCGTTAGCCTTGCTGTAACGGCGGTCCGGGTGCGATGATCGCCGGGAAAAGCGCGCCTCGAGCGCATGATAGGGAGGGGAAATGTCGATGAAGCGGTGGGTGACGGCTGTCTTGGCGTTTATGTTTCTGGCGCCGGCGGCGTATGCGGACGATCAGACCGTGACCATTCAAATGGTCAAGAG
>DASZLU010000150.1:0-52409 GCA_035552195.1 Allostellaceae bacterium
TTCCTTGGCCTTGGCTTCGGAGGCGGCGATCAGCCGCTCGGCGGTCTTGAGCAACAGAGACATGGTCGTTCCTTTTAGAAAAGCGTGCGCAGGAATTGGTCGAGGATGCAGTTGAAGACCGCCGGGCTCTCCCAATACATCGAATGGGGGCCTGCCGGGACTTCGAGCAGCGTCGAGCCCGGCAGCAGCGCATGCGCCTTGCGCAACGTCGCCAGCGAGATGACGCGATCGTTCTCGCCGGCGAGGAAGGCGACGCGCACGCCCGAGCGCTTCACTTCATCGGGGGTCGGGCCCTTGTCGCCGAGATTGCGGATCGATTGTTGATTGGCCTTGTTGAAGGTCCCGACCTTCTGGAACAGCCACGTCAATTCGGGTGAGCGCTGCTGGAAGGTTTTGCTCATCAACCGATCGAGCACACTCAACTCTTCGGCGGCAGCACGATCCTTCGCTGTCGCGGCGCGCAGCTCGTCGTGATCCATGTTGCCGGCCGAATGGCCGAGGACAATACCGGCGACGCGCTTGGGATGCGTCACAGCGAGGCGAATGCAGGCGAGCGCACCGATCGATTGGCCGAACAATGCCGCCTTCTCGATCTTCAACTCATCGAGCACGCCCAGCACGTCGCGCGGGAAATTGCGCGCATCGGCGCCGCCGCCCTCGGCAGCGTCCGAACCACCGAAGCCGTGGAGATCGACGGTGATCGTGCGATAGCGCTGCGCGAAATACGGCACCTGCTGCCACCAGATCGCGTGATTGCCGCCCGAGCCGTGTACCAGCACCAATGCCGGCCCGTTCCCTTCGGCTTCGTAGTAGATGCGTGTTCCGTCGACCGTCGCGTAAGGCATGATATCCCGCGCCTACTTCTTGCGATTGCCGTGGAAGGTCAGCTCGACCAACGTATTGTCCGGGTCGCGGATGTAGCAGAGCGTCGAATTGTTCTGCGGCCGATAGAACGGCTTGGTGAAGCGCACGTTGATCGATTTGAGATGCGCCAGCATCTCGTCCCAATCCTCGATCTCGACGGCGAAATGGAAAGGATCCATCTTCCGTTTCTCGGTCACCGGCGTGAAATGAATATCGAACTCGCCGCCCGTCATCAACAACACCTTGGTGTCGCTGAAGGCGCCGACATCGACATGCTTCAAGCCGAAGACCTTGCTGTACCAATCTTTGGTCTTCTCGGGATCGGTAGTCGGGAAATTGACGTGATGGATCGCGTGGATCTTACCGGGCATCAGGCGCTCCCTGGCGCTGCATCGCGCGAACAACGCGCAATTCTGCATCGCTGGCTGTGCCGAGGCTAGAGAGGGCCGCTTGCAAAGAGAACCGTAGTGTACCTAAATGGACTGTTGCAAAAGCGTAACGAGTGAGACGCGCGTTTTGGACCGGTTCACGATCATGAACACCTTCGCGCAGGTTGTCCGCAGCGGCAGCCTAACGATGGCCGCGCAGTCGCTGGGCATCTCACGCCCGCTCGTGTCGCGTCATCTCGCCGTCATTGAAGAACATCTCGGTGTCGAATTGATCCGCCGGACGACGCGCGCAATCCATCTGACGCCGGCCGGCCGCAAGCATTTCCAATTTTGCGAGAAGGTTCTCAAGGATCTGCGCGCCGAGGAGAGCTCGATCGTCTCGCTCTATCAGGCCGCGGAAGGCGCGCTGCGGGTCATTTCCCCGAAATGGATCGGCAGTCTCGACATCGCCGACGCGGTTGCGAGCTTTGCCGAAACGCGACCGAAGATACGGGTCGAGCTTCATCTCGGCGGCCTGTCGGTGCGAACTTACGATTTCCTCGCGCATGGTTTCGATGTCGCGTTGCAGACGAAAGATATCCCCGACTCATCGGTGATCGCTAAAAAAGTCGCCTCGATGAAATTCGCGGTCTATGCGTCACCCGGCTACATCGCCACGCACGGCGAGCCGGCGAATCTGACCGAACTGAAAAGCCATACCTGCCTTATCCAAATGAACGAGCCGGCCTGGCATTTTGGAACCGGACGTAGAATCAAGACCGTAAAGGTTACGACGAACTTCGCCGCCAACAGTTTTCGAGTACTGCATCACGGTACAATGAGCGGCATCGGAATCGCGCTGCTGCCGCGCCGAATCGCAGAGGCGAGCGTGAAATCAGGCGAACTGGTCGAGATTCTGTGCGGCGATCCGGTGCCGGATCGCCCGCTCTTCGCGGTCTTCGCGCCCGGCGAGCGGGCGCCGCGCAAGATCCGCGAGCTCGTCGACTTTCTCACGCATTGGTTCGTCGAACATCCGATGCAATAGACGCATCGGCATTCGTCATCAATCGGCAACACTGGGTTTAGCCACGTCGGCTTCCTCCTCTTCCTCGGCACGATGTACCTTCTGCGCATTCGGAAGGTGAAAAATGGCCATTCAACGGGTCGAATCGATCACGTATGGCGTCGAAGACGCCGCGCGCTGCATCCAATATTTCGACGATTTCGGTCTGGAGTGTCTGGACAAGGGCGCGAGCGGCGCGACGTTTCGCACGCTGACCAACCAGACGGTGCTTGTCCGCGCCGTGAACGATCCTTCTCTGCCGCCCCCCCACGAAAGCGGCTCGACCTTGCGCCTCACCGTATGGGGAGTCGACAGCGAGGCTGGACTCGATGCCGTCGGCACCGAACTCTCGCGGGACCGCGAGGTGAAGCGTGATGCGGCGGGAACCTTGCACGCAGTCGACGAGAGCGGCTTACCGATCGGCTTTGCCGTGGCCAAACCGAAGCCCGTCGCGATCGAACCGCACGCAGTCAACGTCGGCGATTATGCCGCACGCATCAATCAGCCGTTTCCGAAGATCGAGCGTGTCCAGCCGATGCGGCTCGTCCACGTGGTCTTCCATATTCGCAAGGACAATCGCGATCGCGCCGCTTCGTTCTATCAAGAGCGTCTGGGTTTCCGTTTATCGGATCGCTCGGTCGATGCCGGCGATTTCATGCGCTGCGAAGCCTCGCGCGACCATCACAATTTGTTGCTGCTCCATCGCGCCGATCGCGTCGAATACAATCATGTTGCCTTCGAAGTTCCCGGCTTCGACGAGATCATGATCGGCGGACTGCACATGCAAAACCGCGGCTGGAAGAGTTTGCGCAATCCGGGGCGCCATTTCCTCGGCTCCAATTTCCATTGGTTCTTCGAGAACCCGTGTGGCGGACGGACCGAATTCATCGCCGACATGGACCAGCTCGACGAGCGCTGGGTGCCGCGCATCTGGGAAAAACATCCGGGCGAATCGATCTGGCTTTTCAATACCGGCCGATAAGCCGCGCGATCAGGGAGGAAAATATGGAAGAGCCGAAGAAGTGGGTTAATCACGTCGTCTTCAACGTGCGCGATCTCGACGCAGCGGTGAAATTCTACACCGAAGTCGTCGGCATGAAGCTGATCATGCGCTTCGAGGACCGCCGCATGGCCTTCATGTCCTTCGGCGACCGCCACCACGACATCGGCCTCTTCGAGGTCGGCGGCACGCCCGAGCACGACCGGCAGTGGCGCGGCTTCAATCATCTCGCGATGGAGTTCCAGGGCGGGCCCGAGACACTCGATCAGCTGCATGACCGACTGAAGGAAAAGAAAGCCGCGATCGACAATCTCGAAGGCCACACCGGCGGCCGACATAAGAGCGTCTATTTCTTCGATCCTGACGGCAATCGCCTCGAATTCTTCTGGGAAAATCCGGAATGGCGCAAAGAAGCGGCCGATCAGGTCGCCGCTGCGAATAAGAAAGGCTGACGATGGCAGAGAAATTGCTGGTCCACGTTGTCGGCAGCGTGCCGCTCGAGGGCGCAGAAGATGTATTCCGCGCCGTTGCCGGCTCGGTCGGGCCTTACCTGCGGCGGCTGCCGGACGGCGAGACCGGACCGCGCAAGCTCTGGATCGGCATGATCTCGGACATGCTCGACAAGCATCCGGATTTCGAAATCGATCCCGATGTGCCGCCTTTCGAGATGAAACTCTGGACGGGCGAAGTGCATCGTACCCTGAAGCGGTTGCGTTTTCGCGCCGGAGTAACGCCGAAAGATGTCTGCTTCACTACCGGCTATGGCGCGATGGCAATCGAGTCTTTCGCGATCTTCGATCGCCTGCAGCGTGCCGGCACGATCCCCGAGGACATCAAATTCCAGATCGCCATCCCGAGCCCGATGGCACCGACCTACAATTACATTTCGAAGAAATATCGCGGCGCGTTCCTCGACACCTTCACCGCACATCTCTGCAGCGAGGTCGCGCAGATCGCCAAGGCACTGCCCAACAATCGCATCTCCATCCAATGGGACGTGCTGCAGGAAATCCTGGTCTGGGAGAATTATTTCACCGACCGAGATCCCGATTGGCGTGATCAGATTCGTTCAACCCTCAGCAGGATCGGCAATGCCGTACCGCCTCCGATCGAGCTCGGCTACCACATGTGCTACGGCAGCCCCAAGGATCAGCACCTCGTCCAGCCGAAGGACGCGGCGACAATGGTCGCGATCATCGAGGATATCCGCAAAGACGTGCACCGGCCGATCGAGTTCTTTCATCTGCCGGTGCCGAAAGAGCGCACCGACGCCGCCTTCTACAAGCCGCTTGCCGAGCTCTCGCTGCCGCCGGGCAGCGAGATGCATCTCGGGCTGGTGCATGTTGGCGACGACGAGGGCAATCGCACCCGCCTCGCCGCTGCGCGGCAATTCACGAAAGTCGACGGCGTCAGCACGGAATGCGGCTGGGGCCGCGGCGATCCCGAACGGATCCGCGCCCTGCTCGATGCACACCGCAAATTAGTGGCCGGATCGGCTCCTTAGTGAAGCCGCCGCGCGGCTTCATCGACCATCGACAGATCCGCGTATTGATGTGGATCGATCGCCGCCGGGACAAAGCCCTGCGCATGGGCGGCCTCGATGCCGCGCGCGAATGAATCGAGATCGGGCTTGCCGTTGGGGTCGCGATAAGCGTCGACCGGGGTGAAGGCCCAGTTCGCCCAGACCGTCGGCGGCGTCTTGGTGAATTCGGCCAACGCCTTCACCGCCTCGTCGTGATGCGCCGGATCGCGATACCAGGCGATGGTGCGCAGATTATCCTCGAGGAAATCGGTCAGCGCTGTGCGATTTTTCTCGATGAAGCCGGTGCGTGCCACCATGACGATGAGCTGCGTCGGCCCGAGCACGTCTTTCAGATGAAAAAGTGGTCGCGCCTTGGCCAAAAGCTCGGGATCGAAAGCGAAGGGCGTCACCTCGCCGATCAGATCGGCCTTATGGTCGAACAGAACGGCCTTCATGTTGGGAAAGGCCGTTTCGATCAGGGTGAAATCGCGCTTGGCTTCGAGACCGCGCTTTTGCACCATCGCGCGCAGCCCGATATCGACAGCGCCGCCGATGACATTGACCGTCGCGATCTTGCCTTTCAGATCCTCAACGGTCTGGATCGGGCCATCCTTCAAGACAAAATAGGTATTGCTGAAGCCTTTCCCGACGCCGTCCTGAAAAATGTCTGCGATGATGCGCAGATCGGTGAGATGCGCATTCTCGACCGCGAGCGCGAGCGGTGGGCCGCTCATCGATGTGACGTCGAGATCGCCCGATGCCAACGCCGAGATCATCGGCGTCGTGCCGTTGAAATGCATCAGCTCGAGCGCGTAGCTCTTGCCTTCGTGACGCGCGGTGCCTTTGTCGCTGAGTTGCTGGAGCGGCGCGTCGCCACCGGCGACGGCCCAGCCCATGCGGATTTTCGCGGGATCGGCCAGCGCATCGACGCTCAGGGAGACGGTCGCAACCGTCAGAAGGGCGAGAAAGATGCGGGTCAAAGACATCGCCGTGTTCTCTCAGCCCTCGCCTTCGGAGAGTTTCACGATCACATCGTTGCTGCAGCCGCAATGCCAACAATCGACAGCGACCTCCTTTTGAGGCGGCTTTTTTGCATCGTCTTCTTCGATCGTCTGATCATTGTCCCAATGGCAATTGATGCATTTGAACATCGCGCGATATTCGTGGAGATGGGGCATGGCCGTCTTCCTTGGTCCCGGGAACACGCTTCCATTATGCAAAGCCCGCGCGCGACGAGATAGCCGCGCGGCGTAACTCTGTCTTGCCGAACAGTGACCAATAATGCTGACGCGCCGTTATAAGCTTAACCCGCAATAGCGAGGCGAGCGGACCATGAGACTCGAAGTCATTGAGCAATCGGAGATGACGGCGGCGCAGCGCGAGCTTTATGATCGCATCGCCGGCGCCCGCGGCGCCGTACGCGGTCCCTTCAACCTCTGGCTCTATAGTCCGGAGCTCTGCGACAAGGTCGAGGCGCTCGGCAAGTTCGTCCGCTTCGATAGCTCGATCCCACCGCAGTTGCGCGATCTCGCCATCCTGGTGACCGCCCGCCACTGGGACTCTTCTTATATGTGGCATTCCTATTCTAAACGCGCCGCCGAAGGCGGCATTGCGAACGACATTATCGCCGCCATCGCGGAGCACCGGGCACCGAGCTTTGCGCGCAAGGAAGATCAAGCCGTCTACGATTATGCGGCCGAGCTGCTGCACAAACATCACGTCGCCAAGGCAACCTTCGACGCGACGGTCGCCGCGATCGGCAAGGTTACGATCGTCGAGCTGACGGCGCTTATCGGCAACTATTCGATGGTGGCGATGGTACTCAATGCCTTCGAGGTCGATATGCCGAAGGACGCGAAGCCCCTGCCGGTCTAGCGGGGCCTCACTTCCGCCTGAACCATTCGGCGAGGAAATCAATCAGCAGACGCACACGGCGCGGCGGCGCGCCGTGGCGCGTGAAGGCCGCGTAAAGCGGCCGCGACGGCAATCGCCAACTCGGGAGCACGCGCACCAATGTGCCCTGCTTCAGCTCGGGTGCGATGAGACGCTCGGGCAACGGCGCGATACCGAGGCCTTGGATCGCGGCTTTGGCCAGCACCTCGAAGGAATTGGACGAGAAGGCAGGCTCGACGACGATCCGACGGTTGCGTCCAGCATTCGACAGGCGCCACGTCGTTTCGCTGCCATGGACGAGACAGCGCAGCTTCGCCAGATCAGCAGGCGTGCGCGGAGCTTCGACGTCGGCGAGATATTTCGGCGCGGCGCATATCGCGTAATGCAATTGGGTAATGCGTTGTGCATGGCCGGAAAACGCCGGATTCGGCTTCGTCTGTAGCACGACGTCGAAATTATTCTCGAGCGCGCCATGCTCGCGCAACACCTCGCCGACGATAAGCTCGATCTTGATCTTCGGATAGCGGGCCAGGAATGTGGTCAACGCGTCGCCGCCGACATCGAGATCGTCCGCGAAATCGGGCGTCGCAACACTGATCAGGCCCTCGACTTCGGCCTCATTTCCGAGAAGCGACATCGCCTCTTCGGTCACCTCGGTGAGCAACCGCTCGGAAAAGAGGAAATGCCGACGCCCCGGCTCGGTCAGGCTGACGAGGCGCGTGCTGCGATTGAGCAACCGTACCTTCAACCGGCGCTCGAGGTCGGTGATCTGGCGCGAGACCAACGCGCGCGAAATCCCCAAGGAGCGCGCAGCGGCCGTGAGGCTGCCGTATTTGGCAACCTGGACGAAGGTCTGCATCGTCTTATAGCGGTCCACGCGTTCCCCTCCGCCCCGGGCTTATGCCCTGCCTACCCATTCTGCCTATTGGTTATAATTCTGCAACAGACACTCTCAGCCGCCGCGCTCAGTGGAGCTTACTCGGTTTGATAGGGTCGTGATGTCGTTTGCTGGCGCTCGCCAGCTTTTGCGAATCAATCGGAGTCACCATGGCCAAGGAACCGCCCGTCCGCGTTCAGCCGGACCAGCTGCGCACGCTCGTCCGCGATATTTTTGCCGCGGCGGGAACACCCGCAGAGGACGCTGGCACCGTGGCAGAAGCCCTGGTCTGGGCCAATCTTCGCGGCATCGATTCGCACGGCGTCAGCCGCGTCCCGCGCTACCTCGAGTTATTCGATTCCGGCGAATCCAAACCCGCCGCAAAACTGCGCCTCTCGCGGCCGAAGCCTGGCGCGATCCTGATCGATGCGGATGGCGCACCCGGTCCGGTCGCCCTCAGCCGCGCCATGCGCGAAGCCATGGCGGCAGCGCGTGAAACCGGGATCGCCTGGGCCGGCGTGCGCGGCACGGTCCATACCGGCGCGATCGGCTATTACACCTCGCTCGCACCGAGCGGCGGTATGGTCGGCATCGGCCTCGTCGCCGGCATTCCGAATATGGCCTATCACGGCGCACGCGGCGCCGCGATCGCGACGAGCCCGATCTCGATCGCGATCCCGGCCGACCGTCACCCGCCGCTGGTGCTCGACATGGCAACGGCGGTCATGGCTCTGGGCCGGATGCAGCAGTACAAGGCGCAAGGCAAGCAATTGCCCGAGGGCGCGGCGATGTCGGCCGAAGGCGACGTCACGACCGATCCGACGCGGGCCGTCACTCCGATGCCGCTCGGCGGCCCCAAGGGCGCGGGTCTTTCGCTCGCGTTCGAATTGCTGACCAGCGGCTTGATGAGCAATCCCATCGTCACCGCCTTCCATCAAAAGACGCCGGAAGGCCGCAAGCACAAGCAGAATGCATCGCTGATCGCGATCGATATCGCCGCCTTCACCGATCCCGCCGCCTTTCGCCGCACCGTCGACGAAACGTTGGACACGATCAAAAACCTACCGAGGCTCAGCGCCGAAGAGGAAATCCTGATCCCCGGCGAGCGCGGCGCGCGGACTTATGCCAAACGCATGAGCGACGGCATCTCGGTATCGGCCGACGTGTGGAGCAGCCTCAAGAAAGCGACGGAGAAATATGGCCTAAGCGCGCCTTCGCCCTGATCGTCGGTGCGTTGTGCGGCGCGCCGCACGCGAAATTTCGCGTGCCGCCATTGGTCAAAAATCGGCAACAGATCATTAGCGATTTCCCAGCTTCTACGACGCGCGCCGCTAGCGATGATGGGCGCAACATTTCAAGCGGTAGCCGGAGGCTCTCATGTTCATCGTCGATTCGCAGGTACATATCTGGGCTCCGGAGACTCGCGATCGCCCCTGGATTGAAGGCGGCGCCGCCCGCATCAAGCTGAACGGCCATCGCGAAAAGCCGATGGGCTATGAAGAGTTGCGCATGCTGATGGACGAGGCCGGCGTTAGCCGCGCGCTCATCGTGCCGCCGTCCTGGGAAGGCGATCGCGTCGATTTCGGCCTCGAAGCCGCGCATAAATACCCCGACCGCTTCGCGGTAATGGCACGCATTCCGCTGGAGAAGCCCGAGGAAGCGAAAACCCTGTTGCGCTCGTGGGCGAATGAGCCGGGCATCAAAGGCACCCGCCTCACCTTCCATCGCGATCAGGATCGTCCCTGGATCACCGACGGCACGGCCGATTGGTATTGGCCCTTCGCCGAAGAGCACAACATCCCAACCATGGTGCACGCGCCGGAACGCAAGCCGCAGCTCGAGGCGATCGCGGCCAAGCATCCGAAGCTGCGCATCATCGTCGACCACATGGGCGTGCTCGGCCACACCGTCGATGATGGCATCGCGCCCTGGATCGACAGCACCGTCGCGATGGCGAAGTATCCGAACATCTATGTGAAGGTCTCGGCGGTGCCGGGCTATTCGAAGACCCCCTTCCCGCATCCCGGCCTCAACAAATATGTCGAAAAGATCATCCGCGCCTTCGGGCCGCAGCGCTGCTTCTGGGGCACCGATCTGACGCGCATGCTCGAGCGCAACAAGCTCAGCTATACGCAGACGGTCGAGCATTTCACCAAACTCATGCCCTTCCTCAGCGAAAGCGATAAGGAATGGGTGATGGGCCGCGCAATCTGCGAATGCCTGAACTGGCCGATCAAATAAAGGGCCGCCAGACGACGACGTGATGGGAGGGCGATGAGCCGTGAGCGACAAGATCGGCCCGACGAATAAGATAGACGGGGGCGAAGCGGTTCTTGAGGCTTTCCGCCATCTCGGCGTCGACTACGTCATGTCGTCACCCGGCTCGGAATGGGCGCCGGTCTGGGAAGCGCTCGCGCGGCAAAAGGCGAATAAGACCGACGGCCCGACCTATATCGAATGCTGGCACGAGACGCTCGCTGTCGGCATGGCGATCGGGTATACGCTCGTCACCGGCAAGCCACAGCCGGTGCTGCTCCATGCGGGCGCCGGCTTGTTGCAAGGCGCGATGGCGATGCACGCCGCCTACATCGCACAGTTGCCGATGCTGGTGATGTCGGGCGAGGCACTGAGCTACGGCGAGGATCCGGCGATGGATCCCGGCTCGCAGTGGTATCGCAACCTCAGCGTCGTCGGCGGTCCCGATGGGCTGGTGAAGCCGTTCACCAAATGGTCGAGCCGCATCACCAGCTCGCACACCCTCTATGAAACGATCGTGCGGGCCATGGAAATGGCGGCGCGAATTCCGCGCGGCCCGATCTTCCTCGACTTGCCGGTCGAGATCATGCTGCAGGATTGGACGCCGCCCGAGCATATCCGCCGCGCCCCGACGCCGCCCAAAACCTATACGCCGCCCGCCGATATCGAAGCCGTCGCCAAGCTGCTCGTCGCGGCGGAAAATCCGTTCCTCACCACGGAGACGACCGGACGCGACCCCGAGGCCTTCGCCGCGCTGGTCGTCCTCGCCGAACGGCTGGCGCTGCCCGTCATCGAAAGCCGCGGCTCGGTCTGCCTCAATTTCCCCAAGGACCATCCGCTCTACCAGGGCTTCAACCTCGGACCGTTCATGAAAGAGAGCGATCTCGGCCTCGTCGTCAGCAGCCGGGCGCCGTGGTATCCGCCCGGCAACCGCCCCGCGAAAGCCAAGATCGTCGCGATCGACGAAGACCCGCTGCGCTCTTACATGGTCTATCAGAATCTCCAGGCCGACCTCTATTTGGAGGGCGATCTCGCCGCGACGTTGCGCGCGCTCGACAGCGCGGTGCAATCACTCGGCATCGATAAGGCAAAGGTCGAAGCGCGGCGCGCGAAATATGCCGCCGCACATGAAAAGGCCGATACGCAACGCAAAGCCGCCGAGGCGGACGCCGCGAAGAAGCCCGGCATTCATCCGCTGACACTCTGCACCGCCATGCGCGACGTCCTGCCGGCCGACACCGTCTATGTCGACGAGACGATCACGCACAGCTCGATGATGCAGGAGAATATGGGCTGGAAAAAGCCCAACAGCTATTTCTATGTGCAGGGCGGCTTGGGCCAAGGCCTCGGCGTCGCGCTCGGCGTGAAGCTGGCGAACAAGAACAAGCCCGTCGCGCTGATGATCGGCGACGGCTCGCTGCTCTATAATCCGATCGTTCAGGGCCTCGGCGCATCGGCGCTTCACAAGTTGCCGCTGCTCATCGTCGTCTTCAACAACAAGAAATACGCGTCGATGAAGGGCAATCACTTGCGCTACTACCCCGAGGGCATCGCAGTCTCGACGAAGACCTTCCACGGCGTCGAGATCGATCCGCCCGATTTCGCGAAGCTCTCGACCCATTTCGGCGGATTCGGCAAGACCGTCACCGATCCGGATGAACTCACAGGCGCGTTGCGTGACGGCCTTGCCACCGTTGCCAAGGGCGAAACCGCGATCATCAACGTGATGCTGACCCAGTAACGGCCTTCGCCACGGCGGCGATAACGCCGGAAAGCAGGCACTATGTCGGACCAAGAAACAATCCAAGCCGCGATCGACGATCTCGTCATCGCCAATCACATCCTTTTCAGCGAGGGCATCGTCGACGCGTTCGGCCACGTCACCATGCGCCACCCGACGCGGCCGGATCGCTATCTGATGGCGCGCACGCTGCAGCCCGTGTTCGTGACGCGCAGCGACATCGTCGAGCACGACATCGACAGCAATCCGATCCCCACCAACGCGCCGCCGACGCCGTGGGAACGCTTCATCCACGGCGAAATCTATCGCATCCGCCCGGATGTCGGCGCGATCGTCCACAGCCACGCGCCCTCGGTGCTGCCCTTCTCCGTCGTCGGCGAAACGCCGCTCAAAGCGATCTGCCATACGGCCGGTTTCCTCGGCGACGGCGCGCCGATCTTCGAGATCCGCGATTTCGCCGGCGACAGCAGCAACATGCTGGTCCAGGACAATCGGTTGGGCGCGGCGCTCGCCAAGACGTTGGGCACAAGCATGACGGTGCTGATGCGCGGCCACGGTTTCACCGTAGCCGGCGCCAGCCTCTATGAGGCGGTCTACAATGCGATCAACACCGATCTCAATGCGCGCGTCGAGATGAATGCGCTGAAACTGGGTCGTGTCTCCTTCCTCACGCGGGGCGAAGCCGACGCGGTCTCGAAGACACACAACACGTCGCTGAAGCGCAGCTGGGAAATCTGGGCCAAGCGCGCCGGCGGCGAACTTCGCTAATCAAGGGAGGCACCCCATGTTCATTGTCGTCTCGCATCATCACTGCAAGCCGGGTCAAAACGCTGCCGCCGCCGAACGCGTCGATAAGAACGGCGTCGGCATGAGCAGCGAGCCAGGCTTTCGCTATCGCTATCGCATCGAGAACTCTGCCAAGCCCAACGTGGTCTCGACGCTGACGGCTTGGAACGCCGAAAGCGATTACCAGAATTTCCGCGCAAAGCGGGGCGCGGGGCCCGATATGTCAGCAATGCCCTGGGATCGCATCGAAGGGGAATCCTACGAGGTCCGCTCGTCGCACGGTAACGCGCCGAAATAGCGGCCGAAGCAGCTCGCCAGCTTCTACGTCGCCGGCATATCGCCGATCATCGGTGGCACCGCGGCGCTGCTGTTGTTGAGCCCCGATCGGCGCTTACAGCCCTCGCTCTCGGCAACGCCGAGCGCGGCACGCTAGGATTCGCGCTCAGCCTCGATCATCTCGATCATCATGCGGCGGAAGCGGATCGCTGCATTGTCGGCGAGGACGCTGACCTCGATCATGTCTTCGCCCGCTTCGTTGTAGTTTTCCTGCACCACGCCGAGGATGTCGCGGTCCTGGTGGATCACCTTGGTGATCCGCTCGATCATTTTTTGCGCCGCGGGGAGATGAAATTCGGAGAGCTCGGGCGGATAAGGGTAGTTGTTCACTTGCGCATTGATCTGATAGCAGAGCTGCGGGCCGCCGGGCGTCACGCCGATGACGCTCGAGCGAATGCGCGAAGGGCTGTTGCCGGTCGGATCCTCGAAGACGTTGGTGACGATTTCGAGATTGGGCACGCGCGCCTCGGTGATCAACGCTCGGCGATAAGTCCGGCCCGGCACGAGATCGAAGCTCGTCGCCGTCTTCTCGGTCGCGGTTTCGATCAACTCGCGCCAGATCTTGATCACGTTGCCTTCGACCTCGATGCGGGGCGGCGTGCCAGCCATTGCTCCGGCGTCGAAAGCGCCGTCATGCAGGAAGCTGACATGGGTCGTGTCGAGCAGATTCTCGTGCAGCATCTCGAAGCTGCCGTTCATCGGCACGACGAACATCGGCATCGGATACCAATCCTTGTCGGTGAGCCTGAGCTCGAGATGATCGGGGATCAGCGTTACGTCGGCCTTCGCCGGATCGCCCGGCCAGATCCAGAGCCATTGCCATACTTCTTTGATCGGAAAGCTCCGCACGCGCATCGAATCAGGAATGCGGTCCTGAGAGGGAATCCGCAGACATTTGCCGCCGGCGCCGAATTCGATGCCGTGATAGGGACATTGCACGCCCTCGCCGACGACCTTGCCCTCCGAAAGCCGCGCACCGCGATGGGGACAGCGATCGAGCAGCGCGACCGGATCGCCATGTTCGCCGCGGAAGATCGCGACGCGATCGCCGCAGATATGCCGGACGAGCGGCTTCTCGCCGAGTTCGTGCGAGAAGCCGATCACGTACCAGGCATTGCGCGGATAGCTTTGATAGGCGTAACGGAAACCACGCGAGCCAACGGATTCCATTGCGCTCTCCTTTACGTCGCACCCGATCCCGCCAGCTTCTGCCGGCAATAGTCGAGGGCGTTCTTGCCGGGCGGAATAAAGGTCGAGAAGGTCAGCAGATCGAAGTAGACGTTTTCCGCCGCCGCGCGCACGACATGCGGCGGCTCCTCGCCCAGACCGATGCTTTTCACCGCATCGAGCAGCGCGCACCGCATCGCGACGAGCGGCAGGTCGCTGACGCCGAGTTGCTCGGTCGAGCGATCCTGGATCGGCCCCTGCGTCTCGATGGCGAACAGATCGTGGGAAGCGAAGAGCTTGCCCATGCCGGAGAATTCGACATCCATCTTGGTCCGATCCTGAAGATAGCGATTCTCGAGGCTGCGCACCGGCCGGTAATCGGCGCCGATCTCGTCACGGGTCAAACTGAGGTACATTTCGCGCTTCAGCGGCACGTCGCGCGTATAGAGATATTCGAAGCGCCAATGGCTGGTGTCGTCGATCGGTACGTACCAGCGGGCGGAATGGCCGCCGGCACGCTGCGCCGATTCCGCGCCGATGATCGTCGCGCCGTTGGGGTAGAGGAAATTCACGACTTCGAGATAGGAATCGCGCCCCTCGAGCCGGCGCAACGCACAGATGCGCAGGCCGAAGCGCGTGCGCTCGCTGGTCAGCTCGGGCGCGCGGTTTTCGTCGAAATATTGCCAGTGCGGCGGCTCGTTCGACCGGTCGCGCTTCGCTTCCGGTGTCATGAAACGATGAAGGAATGAGACATGCGACGGGTCTAGGCTGCCTTCCAGCGCCTGCAGCCAGTTACAGCGTTGATGCACCTTGCTCGCCATGCGATGCCCTGCGGGCGCCAGGAGATGCGGATAATCGGGCAGCAACGGCGGCTCACCCGGAGCGAGATAGGCGAAGATGATTCCACCCTTCTCCTGCACGGGGTAAGCGAGATGGTTGACCCGCTCCTTGTAGCGGCTCCGTGCCGGCTCGGCCGGCTGCTCCAGGCACTTGCCGTGAATGTCGAAGACCCAGCCGTGATAGAGACAGCGCAGCCCGCCTTCTTCGATCCGGCCGTAAGAGAGATCGACACCGCGATGCGCACAGCGCCGCGCGATGAGGCCGAGCCGACCGGAGGGATCGCGGAAGAGCACGAGATCTTCGCCCATGATGCGCACCGGCGTCGGCGGCGCACCCGGCGCCATCTCTTCAGCCAGCGCAACCGGCTGCCAATAGCGGCGCAGGAAGTCGCCGCCCGACGTGCCGCGGCCGGTGCGCGTCAGCAACTCGTTGTCGTCGACCGAGAGCATCGCGCCACTCCTTTATGAGTTCGCCGGATCGACACGTTCGTCGAGCGATTTGGCTTCCTCAGGCATGAAGCGCGCATGACAGGACGGGCAAAAAAGCTTCACCCCCGCATGCCGCATCTCCTTGTGGTTGCAATAGAACTTGCAGTCGCATTCGGGGCACTCGACCCAAAATATCCGCTCCATCTCGCTTACTCCCCCGCTCCGGCGGGCAGAAAATCCGACAGCCGGACGCGCGCCATTACCTCCGCCGGAATCTCGGAGCGCAAACCGAACGCGAAATCGTTGGGCCGGGTCGCGTCGATCACGACCTTGCCGCCCCAATTCGTCGTTGCAAAACCGGATTGCGGACCGTTACCGCTTCCGCCTTCGTGCTGGATCAGGCGGCCGCCCGGCCAATTGCCGCGCGTGTGGAAGCTCTTGGCGAAATTCGAATAGGTGTGGATCGCCCAGAACACTTGCGATTCCTCGAACACATCGATGTCGCTATCGACGACGACGACGCACTGCAGCGGCATGAAAGTCTCGAAGGCGATCCGGCCGATTTCGGGAGCCAGCTCGGGCCGTGCATCCTTCACGGAAATATACGCCGCGTAGACGCCGCAACTCGAATCCGGCACGTGAATCTGGTGCAGATTGGGAATCTGCTTGCGGATTTCGTTCTCGAGCGTACCTTCCTTCGGAATCGCGCCGAGCGGAAAAGAATCGCGGAAGCCCGAAAAGATATCCTGCACGATGGCGCCGTTGCGGAAGGTGATCGCCTTCACCTGAAAGAGCGGACGCAGGCATTGCGCCTGGTAAAGCCGCGCGACCTCGCCAAATGGATCGCAGACATCGCGCTGGCCTGGCGGTATTTCGCCCTCGATGATGATCTCGGCATCGGCCGGCACCATGAATTTATCGCCCCAGGTGACCGACGGCGCCAGGCGAAGCGGCTCGTCGAGGAAGGAGCCGAGAGTCTCGTAATCGTTCGCACCCCAGGGATTCTTGGCGAGGCTTCCGAGATAGAAAGCCGGGTGCGCGCCAATCACGTTGATGATCGGAATCGCCTCGTTGCGCGCCTCGCCTTCCCTTACCAGCCGCGTCATATGCGGCGTGTGCAGGCTTACGACCATCTCGTGCGGCGCCCATTTGTAGAAAGTCTTGGCGAACGAGACGTTGTAGAAGTCCTCGCTGGCCGATTTCATGATGTGCGCCATGGTGAGGACTGGCCCCATATCCATGGCGAAGTGCTTCACGATCGGCAGCTTGCCGATATCGGCCTCGACGCCGCGCCAGACATTCTCGTGGACCGGCGCGTCTTCGCTTTTGATGCTGACCGGGGCGATCTTGCGTTCGACCTTTCGCGCGAAAGCCTGGCTCACCTCGTAATTCGGTGTCGATGGGTCGACGCCCAGCATCACGGCGCAGCGCTCACGGGTCGAATAGACATTCGACAGCAGCGGGAAGCGCGACGGCTTGCCGTACATATCGGTCGGCTGGCGGAAGAGCACCATCGGATAGCGGTGCTTGTCCTCCAATTGCTTGAGCAGCGCGGTAACCTCGAATTCATGCGGCCTCACCGGCTTGTCGATCTCCAAGAGGTCGCCGGTCTGCCGCTTCACCCCATCGATAAATCGCCGCAAATCATTCGTCATCGACCCAATCCCTCAGCATAAAATATCGACCGCTCAATTGCCGGCCTTCGCCTGCGCGAGCAATTCCTTGAATTTCGCCAGCACTTTGTCGCGGCCGGGACTCTGCTTGATCCAGTCGGCCTCGATCGCCGCCGCGTCTTTCGACCATTTCGTCTGCATCGTGGGCGAGAGCTGCATGATCTTGTGCTTGGGGTCCGACGAATATTTCGCGACGCCCTCGGCGGTCAGTTTGTCGAACAGCACGCCCTGCTTGCGGCTCATCGACTCACCCGATGCCTTGAGCAGAACGTCGCGCGCTTGGGGCGACAGGGCGTCGAAGCGCTTCTTCATCATGAAGACCATGCTGACCGAGCTGCCCAGCCCCACTTCGAGATGGGTGTAGACGAGGTCGCTGAAATTCTGCGAGTAGATGCCGGCCATCGGGAAGGTGATGCCGTCGATTGTGCCACGCTGCAGCGCCGAATAGGTCTCCTGATAGGTCATCGACACCGGATCGGCGCCGAGGAGCTGAACTTCGTACGCAATCAGTTTGCTGGTCGGCGCGATCTTCAGGCCCTTGAGATTGTCCGGATCGGCCAGCGGCTTGCGCAGATGGATCAGGGTCGGCGGATAGACCAGGACATAGAGCGGGACTGTGTCGTCGAAATCGGAATCGATCAGGCCCGATTTATAGAGTCGCCAATAGGCGACCGAAGCGACCTCGCTTGTCGTATCGATCGGCAGATCGGCGACCGAGGAGAGAGGAAACTTGCCGACCAGGTAATCAAGCGAGCCGAAGCCGATCTGCACGACGTCGTTGCTGGTCTGGTCGTAGAAATTCGCAGTGTTGAGCACAACGCGGCCGTCGCGCTCGTCGATTTGGACGACGCCTTTGCCGGCGGCGTTCACCGCAGTGGTCCACGGCGCATAAATCTCTTTCGCGGTCGGCTGGTCGGGATTTTGGCCCGTGCCGAAGATCAGCGTCACTTCATCGGCGCGTGCCGGCCCTGAGAGCCCGGCGAAGACGATCGCCAGCGCCGCTGCGGCGATCCAGAGCTTTGCTTGTTTCATCGTCCCTCCCCGTTCGAATTGATTGGGCTCACGACATCGTCGAGATGAGCCAGAGCGACAACGCCGGAAACGCCGTCAGCAGTGAAATGCGCACGAGATCGGTCGCAACGAACGGGATCAGCCCGCGATAGATCGTCCAGACCGAGACATCGGGCACGATATTCTTCAAGACGAAGACGTTGATGCCGAAGGGTGGATGGATAAGGCCGGTCTCGACGACGCAGAGCATCAGGATGCCCCACCAGTTGATGTCGAATCCCATGGCGGTGACGATCGGCGTGACGAACGGCGCCGTGAGAACGAGGATGGTCCAGGATTCGAGCACCGAGCCGAGCAGCAGATAGGCTCCGAGCAGGATGACGATCACCGTCATCGGCTCGAAATGATAGGCGTTGAACGAGGCCAGCGACCGTTCCGTCGTACCGGAAAGCCCGACGAACAGCGTCAGGATATTCGCGCCGAAGATGATGCCGTACATCATCGCCGTCGTGGCAGTCACTTCCGAGAAGACGTGCCACAGCGCGCCGCCGCGCAGCTTGCCGCGATAGAAGGCGATCAGTAATGCGCCGACGGCACCGGCCGAGGCGGATTCGGTATCGGTGAAGAGACCTGTATAGAGACCGCCGAGCACGACGAGGACCAGCGCGCCGACCGCCGAGCAGCGCCATAGCGCGGCGCGCAGCTCCCCCGGTTGCGCCGCCGCCGCGACCGGCGCCGAGCCTGGCGACCAAACGACGTAAAGACGGACCGTGATCATGTAGAGCATGATCGCAAGCGCTGCGGGAACCAGCGCCGCGATGAAGAGCTGGGCGATCGAGGCGTTGGTGATCAGCGCGTAGATGATGAGTGGGTGCGCCGGCGGAACGAGCGCGCCGATCGTGCCTCCCGCGGCACAAACGCCGGTCGACAGCGCTGCCGAGTAGCCGCGGCTGCGCATCTGCGGCAATGCGATGCGCCCGATCGTCGCCGCCGTCGCAACCGAGGAGCCGGTCATCGCGCCGAACATGGCGCAACCGGTGACCGTCGCCATCGCCAAACCGCCGCGTCGGCGGCCGAGAACGATGTTGCTGAGCGCGTAAGCGTCTTCGGCGAGACCGGCAATCGCGGCGAAGCTGCCCATCATCAAGAACAGCGGCAGTGTCATCACTTGCGGATTCGACAGAAAGTCCCAAGCCGTCGTGGAAAAGCCGCCGAGCGCCGGGCCGATGCCGATATAAACCGCGCCGCCGGCGATACCGATGGCGCCGGTCAGCGCCGCCAGCGGCACATGCGCCAGCATGAGAAGCCACATGCCGACGAAGGCATAGACCATGCCCTCGGTCGTATGGACGCGCATCCAGCGCGAGACCGCATCAAATTCGATCCCACCCCGGAGGATGAGGAGGAGCAGCCCAACCGCGACCCCGATGAAACACGCGGCGAAGATCGGGTTGGGCCGCCGGTTCATCTCGGGGGCATCGAACGGCCGGTTCGAGAGTGCATCGCGTGTGTGGCAGGCGAGGACGACCAGTTGTACCACGCTGCCGAAGGCAAGAATGGCCGCGATCGCCAGGATCGATGGCCAGATCGGCAATTCGAGCAACATCGTCCGGCGCACGAGCGAGGCGCCGGATGTCGCCAGCAGGAACAGCCGCCACGACAACGTCGCGTAAAACACGAGCAGGATGAGCGTACCGGCGACCTCTGACCAGGCGGCGAGCCAACCGGTCAGCCAACGACCGAGAACATCGATCTTGAGATTGCCGACCCGTGCGAGGCCGGCAGGGATCGTGGCGGTGACGGCGACCGAGAAGGTCAGCAGGACGATTTCATTGAAACCGATGAGCGAATGCGCCGCCGTGATCCGAACCGCCGCATCGATGAGGGTCACGAACGCCGTTAACACCATGACGACGACGCCGGCCGACGCGAGTACCTGACTGGAAGAGACACACCAAGCGCGCGCAGCATCCAACGAGAAGGCGCTCGTGCCGACCGCGTGCGTGCGCACCTCCGTCATTCAAACTCCTCCCAAGTCGGCGGCTGTTTTTGCACCGCTTCTTCGTCACCCTTCGGCTCGATTACGAATATCACCCGCCTCTTGCAGCCGGAAGAAAAAGTATTTACTCAATGAGTAAACATAGCCGTAACCACGCAGGATCAATCTTAAAATGGCGCCCAGAACGGCCGTCGCCCGACGACGCCGCGGCACCGCGAGCACCGGCATCAAATCGATCGAGACCGGCTTGCCGCTGCTCATGGTCCTGGCCGAAGCCGGCGAGCCGCAGCCGCTGACGGCGCTCGCCGCCGCGACCGATATGGTTCCGGCCAAGGCGCATAAATATCTGACCAGCTTCGTGCGCGCCGGTCTCGCGCGGCAACAGGCGGCAGGGGGACGCTACGATCTCGGGCCGGCCGCGATCACGCTGGGCACCTCGGCGCTGCGCCGGCTCGACGTCTTCAAGCTTGCTGAGAATTCCCTCGATAATCTGCGCGATCAGCTCTCGACCACGGTCTCTCTCGCCGTCTGGGCGAATTACGGGCCGACGCTGGTGCGCTGGGCCGAGACACCGCAGCTGGTCTCCGTATCGTTTCGCCTCGGCACGGTTTTGCCCGTGCTGACATCGGTTCATGGCCGTATTTTCGCGGCTTTTCTCGATCGTCGCCTGACCCAGGACTTGATAAGGCGTGAGCTCGCTTTGGCCGACGGCGCCGCGGCCCGCGCCGGGCTGCGCCACATGCGCGACGTTGAGAAAATCGTCGCGGAAATCCGGACGCGGCATTTCGCCAGCGCGGAGAGCTTGTTCAATCCCGATCGCGCCACCCTCGCCGCGCCGGTCTTTGATTACACCGACAGTATCGTCGGCTCGATATCGGTCGTCGGCCTGCCCGGCTCGCTCGATATCTCGCCCGGCGGCCGGCCGGTGCGCGCCTTGCTGGAAACGGTGAAAGACATCTCGCGCCAATTGGGCGCGACGACCGCACGGCACTGGTAACGACGCGGCGATCGCGTCTCCGTAATTGACAGGCATTCGACAGCCGCCATACCCTTAATACCGAATTACTCATTGAGTAATGGTGAGGCGATGCTGACGAAGGAACAGAACGACCGGCTGACCTTGGTGGGGCCCGGCACGCCGTGCGGCGCCCTCCTCCGCCATTACTGGCAGCCGCTCTGCGCCGCGGGCGAACTCGAGCAAGGCCGTAAGCGCGTGCGCATCCTGGGCGAGGATCTCGTCGTCTTCCGGACTCCTTCAGGCAAATACGGCTGTGTCGCCGAGCGCTGCCCGCATCGCGGCGCGTCGCTGTTTTTCGGCTTCATCGAGGAAGACGGGCTGCGCTGCTGCTATCACGGCTGGAAATTCGGCTTCGACGGTTCCTGTATCGAGCGGCCGTTCGAGAAGCAACCGCCCGACGGCCATCGCACCAACGGCTATCCGGTCGAGGAACTGGGCAGCGTGCTATTCGTCTACATGGGACCTCACGCCGAAAACCCGCCGCTGCTGCCACGCTGGGATGTGCTGGTCCGCAACGACCTGCCGCGACGCGTGCGCGTCCTGCCGGTCCACGACTGCAACTGGCTGCAGATTCAGGAGAACACGCCCGACACCGTGCACACCTTCTACCTGCACGGCCATTTCTCGGTCGTGAACGATCTGCCGACCAAACGCACGGCCGGTTTCTTTTGTCGCCCGATCGTCGATTACGACTGGAAGGCTTGCGATTGGGGCATCGACCGCACGCTCGCCTATGGCGGCGACAATCCCGAGATCGAGGAGCGCCCGCCGATGATCTTCCCGAATATCCTGCGCACGCCTGAGGGCTCATCCGACGGGCTGATCGAATCGATTCATTGGCGCGTGCCGGTGGACGACACGCATACCAATGTCTTCTGGGTCGGCTTGATGCCGGCCAAGACCGGCACGGCGGGCGAGACAACGGTCGAGCACATCGCCGACACCAAGAAAGCCCCCGGCGTCTTCGATATGTCCGATTTCTACAGTCAGGATCGGGCGGTTTGGGAGACGCAGGGCGCGATCAGCGATCGCACGCGCGAGGATCTGGGCGCGTCCGATCGCGGCATCGTCATGTTTCGTCGCATGCTCGAAGAGCAGATCCAGCTCGTCGAGGCTGGAAAGGATCCCACCATCGCGCGCGTGCGCGATCGGGTGCAAAATCAGATCATCGCTTTCGACAGCCACACACGGCGGCCACCGCAACAGCTCTGAGGAATTAGGATTCCAGCCGGCGCACGAAATCGCTGCGTTCGTCATCGCGATCGATGTGACGCGACACGAGGCGACCCAGCTCCACGGCCGAGCCAGCCTTGACCGCGTCGCGGCGAACCAGGACACGCGCGATCGGGCCGAGATAGCGCGTTAGTTCCTTCTCGACGCGCTCGAGCTCGGCGGCCGGGATGGAAACAGGCGTAGCTCCGCTCTGATATCCGCCGTGAGTCCCGGCCGCGCGCTGCAATTCGGCCAGGGCCTCGGTCCGAAACCGCTCGCGATCACCCGGCGCGGCGATGTTCGCGGCGAGCGTATTGCACAGCTCCTCGATTGTGGCACCGGACCGCAAGGCGCCTTTCAGCGCGACGCGCGCGATCGGTCCCACATAGCCGGCAAGCTTGCGCTCTATCGTGGCAAGCACGCCGGCATCGAACGTCATAGAGGGATCGCCTGCACCGGCCGACGCCGCCGGATCGGCACTTTGCACAACGGCGGGCGGGGCGTCGCCGCGGCTTCGCGAGATCACGACGGTGCGGTCCTGCGTAGCATCGGTTGCCGCCGAAAGATCCAGCGCACGCAGCGCTACCGCCATGTCGGCGGCAGAGCCGTAGCGGGCATCCGTCGATTTCGCGAGGGCACGGTTGACGATGGCGCGAAGGGCTGGATCGACGGTCGGGTCAACGGTCTCGATCGCGGCCGGCTCGTCGTTCAACAGCCGCTGCATGACCTCGGTCGCGTTCGCTCCAGCGAAAGGGCGCTGCGCGCAGAGAAGCTCATAAAGCACGACGCCGAGCGAGAAAATGTCGCTGCGTGCGTCGACCGCGAGCCCCCGGCACTGCTCCGGCGACATATAGCTTGGCGTGCCGATCATCGTCCCATCGACCGTCAGATCGGACGTATCGATGCGCGAAATACCAAAATCCGTGACCTTTACGAGGCGGTCGTTCACCAGAAGAATGTTCGCCGGCTTGATGTCGCGATGAATGACGCCCATGCGATGCGCGGCTGCAAGGCCATCGAGCACTTGCACCGCGATCGCGATTGCCTCGGCGGCCAGCAACCGTCCGCCGGCGCGCAGCTCGGCAAGATTCCGGCCATCGACGAATTCCATGGCGATGAACGGATTGCCGTCATGGAGCGCGAAATCGTAGACGGTGACGATGTTCGAATGGACGCAGCGGCCGGCCGCTTGAGCCTCGCGACGAAACCGCAAAACATAGTCGTCGCGCGCCTGACCGGAGAGAAGATCGGCCCGTACGAGCTTGATAGCAACGCGACGATCGATGTCCGGATCGTAGGCGCGGTAAATCACGCCCATCGCGCCACGGCCTATGACAAATTCAATGCGATAGCGGCCGATGGATGCGGGGGCCTCATCCATCGAGGTACTGTGAGGCTCGGCTCATTGTTCCAGCAGCTTCAAAGCGTTGGCCAGGCTGCGCCGCATGCGGTTGAAAGAATCGGCGAGCGACGCGATCTCGTCACGGCCTTTCAAGGCGACTTCCGGCACATCGAGATTGCCCAGGCTGACCTCGTTGGCCACGGTCGAAATACGACGCAGCGGCACGATGATGAAGAAATGCAGCAGGATGTTCAGCAGGATTATCATGACGACGAACACGCCCGCCAGCTCGATCATCGCCGTGATCAAGGCGCCGCGCGCACGCGCGAGCGGCACTTGTTCCGGCACCGAGACGATCTCGGCACCAACCGTCTCGCCAAGTTTCCAGCCGAAACCGTTGCTCGATCCGTACAGATCGATCATCGATGCGGGAGCAGCGGCAGGGGTCGAGTGACATGCGAGGCATCCCTGATCGGTCACCTTAATCGGCCGCGAATAAGAAAGGATCGGACCGTTGGCCGTGTCGCGCTGGCTGACGAACTCGGTCAAAGTCGCCTGCTGGCGAAACATCTCGATGATATCGGCCTGCCAATCGGTCGGATGATCGGCGGGGTTGGTCGGGTTAAGGACGGGAGCGTGGTAGCTGTAGTCGGGAAATTGCTGTTGCACCGTGCGGAAATTCGTCTGTGCGGCCCAGGACGGAACGGTTTGCGGGAGAAACCGCACCTTGAGCTGATCGCCGAGCAGTGGGGCGATCTCCGTATCCGTGTAATGAAAGATCGCGGTTGCTTGCCCCATATTGACGGCGGCCTCCTGTAAGACCGCTTTGCGGGCGTCGTCTTGCAGCTGGCGGTTCAGCAGGACGCCAGCGAGGAGAAGGCCCACCGCAAAGGCCACCAGCATCACGGCGTTGAATTTCGCTCTCAGTCCCATCGCTTTCCCCCGTCCAACGCGGAACGCGCGGCCGATCCGCCCCTGCCGCCTGTTTAATGCCGCCTGCTCACGAGCGCCTGTTCGAGGGCGCCTTTATCAATGATTTTGGGCGAGCAACCGGCCCGCCTCGGACGGCGTGATCGTGCCGGTCATCTCGGTACTGATCTCGTGCTGGAAACGCCGGATCGCCGCGCGCGTATCGGCGCCGAAAATTCCGTCAACCCGGCCGTCGTAATAACCGAGGTGTTGCAGCGCCCTCTGTATCTTTCGGCGATCGGCATCGGTCATATGCGCCTCGTCGGCAAAACCGGTCGTCGCTTGTGCCGCGGGCATGGCTTGGGGCGGCGCCGCGGGAGCGACTTTCGGCCCGCCGACCAGCCACTCCTCGCCCGCGGGTTGCATGACGGCGAGTTCGATCCCTGGCTTGCCCTCGAGACGCTGCTGGAGGGATTTGAGAGCGCCGACCGCCTCTACATCGGGACCGACCAGCACGCTGCCGAGTGCGGTCGCAAAGGAACTTGCGCCGCTCGGCGGTACCGCGGACATCGTGGCTGCGGCCAATCCGGTCTTCTGTCCCGGCACTGGGTTGGCAGCGCTGGCAAAAGCGAGCTTTTCCGTGCCGTTCGGCTTGGCAACGGCGTCCAGCAAGACAAGGCCGACGGCGCCTGAGCGCTGTAAGAGGTCGACCGCCGATTTCGCGGCGAGTCCCTCAGCCAGCACATCCGTGTCGCGCTCGACCGTGGCCGAAACCGGCAAGAGGAAAGCACGGTTATTCTGGCTCATAGCATAGCCGCAAACATAGACAATCACGCTCGCCCCTGGGCTATGCGAAGCGGTATCCGCAAGAGCCGCGAGATCACCGCTCATCTGGCCGTTGGAGCGATCGAGCTGTTGCGTGACGGTGAAGCCAGCCCGCGTGAGCGAGGCGGCGACGAGCTTCGCCGAGTCCGCGCAGCTCGGCAAGGGCGGCAAATGCGCATAGGTCGAATTGCCGATCACCAGGGCAAGATGCGCACCCGGTGCCGCGCCTGCGGCCATGGCCACGGATGTGCCGCTCACCATCGCCAAACCCAGCACCGACACGAGAGCAATGTGTTTTTGGATCATGCGGCGCGTAACTTAGCACGAAGGGGCCTGATGCCGTCCATTATTAGCGCTCGAGCCGGGCGTGGGCGGGATCGACCCTTTGGACACCCTTCGAGACAGTCTTCAATCGCTTTTGGGTGACCAGCCCCATTGCTCGCAAGGCCCGACCCGAACAAATTGGCGCCTATCTAATAATATCCGCCGGAATCTCGCGTGAGAGCGACAATGAGAATTGGGACGTTGGGTAGCAGCGCGACCTTCGCAGGCGAGGCAACGGAGGCGATCCGGGCGCGCCACCCCATGTTCTCGGCCCCTCACTATTTCAAGTCGATGGAAGATTGCTGGAACGAGCTGGCGAATGGCACCGTCGACGCCGTCGTGCTCGGGGTGGAGCGTACGGGCCAGGCGCATCATGGAGCCGCGGTCGCGACGCGCGGCTTCTATGTCACGGACATGATAGCGCTGCCCTTGCTCTGCAACCTCTACGTCAAGCCGGGAACGCAGCACCGATCGGTTCGTCAAATCACCGGTCACGGCTCGATCATGCAATGCATTCCGTGGCTCGAGCAGCATTTCCCGGGCGTTCCGCGCGAGAAGCACCGGCTCAACTCGGTCGAAGCCGCGAGGGACGTGCTTGCCGGCGACGGCACGTCAGCCGTTGTCGGATCGCGGTCGCTGACCGAGGCCGTCCCGGGGCTGGAGGTACTAGCGGAACGGATCGACGATGGATCGCTCGCAAATTGGTGGCTGGTATCGGCAAAGCCCCATTTCAGCGACCGGCCGAAGACGATCCTCGTCAGCGGCGAATTCGACCCCAATGGCCGGCTCGGCGAAATGATAGCAGTCGTGCAGCAAGCTGGTTATCGGCTTGCAACCGTCGCCGGCTTTCCGGTGTCGCACGGTCTCTCGACCTATCACTATCTCGCGCAATTTCACGGCCGAGGAGAGCGCGGGACCGTCGAAAGCGGCATCGCACCGTTCGGCACCCGGCTCGTCGGCGCTTTTTGAGGGCGAGGTAGGCGCTAGAGCCGCCCTTCGCGGCGCATCGCACGAACCTGTTCGCGGTCCATCAAGACGGTGTCGGGCACGCCTGCCTCGTAGAGCGCCAACATCTTGTCCACGTCGAAATTCCCCTCGTTCATCGCCCCGAATTCGTCGGTGAACTGGTAGTACCGCTTATAGTCCTGACATTCCTGCGGGGTGAAATTATCGACGAGGGTTTCGCAATCGTTGCCGTCGGGATCCTTCCAATAAAGCGAGGTCGAATTGCCATGGTTCAGGCTGCGCGGCGGCCGCGGGTAGCCGAGCGTACGCATCCGCTTGTAAACGTAGAGAAGCTCGCCGAGGCTCGCATAACCGAAAGCAATGTGCGACATGCCGACCGGCTTTTGCGGCTTGGTGCCCCAGCCCGGCTGGCGAATGATGACCAAGCGGTGGTCGTGATCGTCATAAGCGAGGAAGGTGACCTTGCGCTTACCCTCCCGCGTGGCGTTCACGATCTCGGCGTTGAACAGGTCTTTGTAAAACTGAATCATCGCGTCGTAATTCACGTCGGAATAGATATGAACGTGATGGATCTTGGTCGGCGATGGCATCGACGTGACCGCGCCAGGCGGATCCTGGCGGATCGGCGAGACATTCTCCGGGTGCTTCCACGTGATCGCATGGTCGAGTGACATGTTTCCTCCAATCTCACTTTTCCGCTTTTACCTGCGCGATGATTTCCCGAAATTTCGCGAGCACTTTGTCGCTGCCCGGCACTTTGGCGACATAGGCGGCTTCGAGCGATTTGACGCCGTCCGCCCATTTTGTCTCCAGTGTCGTCGGCAATTTGACGAATTTGTGCTTGGGGTCGGCACTGAAATGATCGATCGACTCCTTGGTGAGCCGGTCGAAGAGCGCGCTCCACTTCGCGGTTATCGCCTCGCCTGAGTTCTTTTCCAGAACATCGCGCGCTTGCGGCGACAGCGCGTCGAAACGCTTCTTCGTCATGAAGACCATCGATGTCCCGCTGCCGAGATTCATCTCCAGGTGTTCAGCCACGGTATTTCCGAAATTCTCGGAATAGATCCCGGCGATCGGGAAGCAGATACCGTCGACCGTTCCCTGTTCCAGCGCCGTATAATTTTCCTGGTAGGTGAGCGATACCGGCGTCGCGCCGAGCAGCTGCAGCAGGTTGGAAATCTGTTTGCTGGTTGGTGAAATCTTCAGCCCCTGCACGCTTTTAATGTCGGGCTGGATCTTGTGGAGATGAATCCAGGTCGGCGGATACTTGATGAAGGCGAGCGGCACGAGATCGTTGAACTCGCTGTCCAGCGCGCCCGATTTATAGAGACGCCAAAACGCAACCGACGCGACCCTGCTCGTAGCGTCGACCGGCAAATCCGTCACCGCTTCGATGGGGAATTTGCCGCCGACATAGCTGAGAGAGCCGAAACCGATCTGCACGACATCGTCCGCAACTCGGTCATAGAAATTGGTGGTGTTGAGAACCGTTCGCCCGTCGCGTTCGTCGATCTGGAGGACGCCCTTGCCGGCGGCGTTCACGGCCGCGACCCACGGGTGATAAATCTCAGTCGCGACCGGCGTGCCCGGCAGTTGCCCCGTGCCGAAGATCAGCGTGATCTCATCAGCCCGAGCCGGCTCGATGATCGCCCCAAGCGCAATCGCGGCGACCGCGGCGGCAATGCTTACCGTTGTCCGGTTCATTGTCCCTCCCCGCTATCCCGAGCGGCGGCCCTTATGGGCTTTCTGCTTTGCTCAGATGATGAAACTGAGATTATGGATCGGCTCGTTGTTATTGATCAGAATGACCTTCTTGAAGGCCATTTTCAGCCCATCCGCGCCGAGCCGCAGACGATGGATCTGCTGAGCGAAGTATACGGTTTGCAATCCGCGTCGCAGCTCTCCCAGCACGAAATTGGAACAGACCTCGACATCGCCGGTTTCGGTGATACCGCGACGCTCGATATTCGAGATCAGACGCCGCATGCGCGATTTCGGCGATTGCGCCCAGGCTTTTCCGGTATCCAGACGGTCGATGCGATCCTGCAGGGATTCGCGATCATCGTAGATGATCGACATATGCTGCATCGGATCGTAGTCATCCTCGTTGCAAGGAACCCAATAGACCGCGTCATCGGTCCAGAGAGCCGCCCATTCCTGATAGCGGCCTTCATCGGCCAACCGCGCCTCAAGAAAGAGGAACTGCGCGATCGCATCGGCGCTGATCTGCGTGTTCACCGGCGTCATGACGTTCATGGCGATCCTCTTATCGATTGCCCGAGAGGCGATCCGCCCACCACCGGAGTTGGGCGCGCTGCGTCAATTCATCGGAGAAATGACCCGCGACGGTTCCGGTCCAGCGATAGGGTTCCGGCACCTTCAGGTCGTCGTCGGGATGCTCGCGTTGCATGCCGCGAGCCATGTACTTCCACGGATCGACTTCCTGGCGCATGCCGAACTGATTGCGCTCGAACATCTCGACATCGTCGACATTGATCGTTCCCGACGCGCCCATGCGTCGCTCGACGTCGCGTATGCGCGCTAGGTTGAGTTCCTCGGGAGCGCCTTTCAGGAGCGGACAGAAGAAATAGATCTCGCACTTGTCCGCCGCGAGCGGACGGATGATGCGAAGATCCGCGCCGTTCACGAGGTGGAGATTGGGCATGAAGACCGTGTGCGGATTGCCGCCGGTGCGGACGAGGAACTCGCCGCGCTCCTCGCCATACGCCTTGATCATATCGTCGTGGTATTTCCGCGCCCAATCCGCATCGGGAAGGGTCTTGCCGCCGCCGAATCCTTCGACCGACCGCTTATCGAGGCAGTAATGCCCGTTCCCGAGATCACGCGAGAGGTAGCCTTCTTCCATGCTGCCGCCGCTGAACCCGACTGGGTTGCGCGCCTGCGGGTTTTTGCGCTTCGCACGCATAAAGCCTGCATTTGCCCAGTGGGTGAACGGCGCGTGGTAGCCGTCGCCGCCCTGGAATTTCCAATTCGCGAAGATCAAGGACTTCAGGCAACCCGAATTGACGATGATCTCCCCTTCGGGTGACGCATCGCAGAACACGTCAATCGACCGTTGACCGGCCAGGCCGAGATGATCGGCCAAGCTGCCGCCGTTTTGGTCGAGATTTCCCCAAACGAACCCGCGATAGACTTCCATGCGCGGCGAGACGAGCGGGAAATCCTCTACCTTGAAATCTGGTCCGTACGCGTCGTTCCGCGGCACGCCGACGAGCGCGCCGTCGTTGCGGTAATTCCAGCCGTGATAGTTGCAGAGGAAATTTGCCGCGTTGCCGCTCTCATGCTGGCAGATGCTGTTGGCGCGGTGTCGGCATCGGTTCATGAACAAATGGAGCTTGCCGTCCTTGTCGCGGTTGAGGATGACCGACTGACGGCCAATCCAGCGCAGGACATAGTCGCCCGGCTTCGCCACCTCGCTTTCGTGGCCGACGTAAACCCAGCCTCGATGGAAGATCTTTTCGACCTCGAGCTCGAAGACGTCCTGGCTGGCATAGACGTCGGAATGAACCAGGCCCTCATCTAGCCTAAGCAGCGATCTCACATCGACCTGTCCGGTCACGGGCGTCTCCCTCTCGCAGCCGGACGGCGCGGAGCCGGCTTCCCTCGATATACGCAACCACGAGAAATGCCCACATGGCAAATGCGCAATTGATATATTGCCGATGCGGTCAGCGAATAAGCTTCGCCCGCCCGGAGGGCCGATGAACATCAATAATCTAGACCTCAATCTGCTCAAGGCTTTCGATGCGGTCATGCACGAAGGCAACCTGACGACAGCCGGCGCTCGACTGGGACTAACCCAACCGGCGATGAGCCGCGCCATCCAGCGGCTTCGCTCGGTCTACGACGATCCGCTGTTCGTACGCTCGGCGCACGGCATGCTGCCGACCGAATATGCAAAAGAACTTGCGGCGCCGGTGCAAAATGCATTGCGCACGCTGCAGAGCGCCGTTGAGCTCGCCGGAAATTTTGTCCCCGCCAAATCCACACGGCTGTTCCGGATCGTCATGACGGACGTCGCCTCGGTTTTCTATTTGCCCGATCTGTTGCCTCGCCTGCAGAAAGTGGCGCCACATCTGCGCATCGAGGCCATCCAGATGCCGCGCGACCAATACGCCGAGGCGTTGGAATCCGGTGCGGTCGAGTTGGCGATCGGACAATTGCCCAAGAAGCAGAATCTCTATCAACAGCGGCTGCGCAGCCTCGAGTTCGTGTGCGTTATGCGAAAGAACCATCCCGCCGTCGGACGCATTATCTCGATGGCGGAATTCATGGATGCCCGGCACATTACGATCACCGCGCCGGCGCGGATGGACGAGATGGTCCGGCACGCATTGGGCCGACGAGCCGTCCATCGCAAAGTCGCGCTGGCCGCGCCTTTCTACCTGACGGTTCCTGCTGTCCTGTCGAAAACCGATCTGATCGCGGCGATGCCCGATTCCGTGATGACTTTTGCAAAGGCCTGGAACCTGAAGAAAGTGCCCCTGCCGTTCAGGGTGCCTTCCGTTTCGATGGGTCAATTCTGGCATGAACGGTCCCACCACGATGCCGGTCACCGATGGCTGCGCAATATCATTGCGGAACTCGCGGGCAAGTAAGCATGGCGGAGCCAGCGTGCCAGTGAACGCGTATTGTGCGCAAAATCGTAAACTCTCATTTGATGTTCCGTCGTTGATCGATGCGACAGGTAACGGCTCGATACGGCGGGGGTCGTCCCCGGGAGGTTTATCATGTCTGATGACTTGATCGTCGGTCACGACGGCGACGTTATCCGGATCACCATCAATCGCCCGGACGATGCGAACCGCACGACCGAGGCGATGCTTGGCCAGTTGGGCGAGTTGCTCTCGAACGATGCCCGTCTGATCGTTCTGCGCGGCGCCGGGCATACATTTTCGAGCGGCCTTGCGGGCCGGTCGAAACCGCCGAACGAGGCCTATGATTTCCGCGCCGGCTTCGACCCGCTCTTTAAATTGCACGAGACGTTTCACCGGTGCCGCGCACCGGTCTTGACGGTCGTCGAAGGCAAGGCAATAGGCTTTGGCGCGACACTGGTCGCCGCGTCCGACGTCGTTATTGCTGCCGACGACGCGCGATTCTGCTTGCCCGAAACCGCGCACAAGATCCTGCCGACAACCGCGATGGCGCGCATGATCGGCGCCGTTTCCGACAAGGCGCTCGCCTATATGGCGCTTTCGGCGGAAGAATTCGGCGCAAAAGATGCCCTTGCGGCAGGCCTTGTCAGCCTCGCGCTGCCGGCGGCCGTGCTCGACGCGCATGTCGAAGACTTTATCGCGAAAATCAAACGCATCCCCAAACCGGCGGTCTACGCGATCAAAGAATTCATCCGCGCCGGCAGAAATCTGCCTCGCGAGTCCCTCGACGCGCTCGCCGCCAACCTTCATGCGACGGTCAATTCCTATTCGGGGATGCGCGCGTAGCCGAGCGCTCAGTTGACAACCGGGAGCTTCTTGCCCGCGATTTCGACCGGCTTGGCATCGATCAGCACGAAGGCCACGACGCAAGCCACGCTGCCCTTGTTGGTCCAATTGTGGATCGTGCCGCGCTGAACCAGCGTATCGCCGGCATCGAGCGTCACCTCAACGCCATCGTCGAGCTGCATCGTGATGGCGCCTTCGAGCACGACGGCGTAATCGATCGAATCGGAACGATGCATGCGCGGCGTGACGCCAGGCTCATAACGGACGATGCGGAAGACCGTGCCGTTGGCGCTCGTCGTGCCGGTTTGCGCAGTAGAGCGATCGGTTTCATCGGTATTGTCGGCCGGCGAGCTGTTCGTCGTCCACACGACGCAGCCTTGCTGCCCCGGCCGCCGCGAGCTGACATTGCCGGATATCTCGTCTTTCAACACGACGGCCTTGCCGTTGGCATCGTGGCCGGTGACGACACGGCGAACGCGCAGGCTCATTCCGCGCCCACCGCGGCAAGGTTTTCCTGGCCGACGCGTTGCGTCATCATGCGCCGCATCTGCACGCTGCCCCAATCGAGGTTGGTGCTGACATAGGGCGCGGCGGGATCGAGCTCGATGCAGTTCTCTTGGGCCTCGATCATGTCGCGATCCTCATCGAAGACCTTCATCAGCGTCTGGCGCGATTTGTCCTCGGCGCCGGGACCAACCTCGAAATCGCGCGCGCTGACGATGAAATAATGCGTCGAGCGCTCCGTCTCCGGCACGCAAGCATGGTGGATGAGGATATTGACGCTGCGCGGATCGGCTTTCCCCGGCACACGCTCTGTCGTGGTGACGAGGATCGACACGAAGCACGGCGGGATGAAGGTGACCGTTTTAACTTGGTCGGAACGCGGCCCGAGCCCATTGAGAAAATAGAAATGCGGCGTGGCGATGTCGGGTGCCTTGCGAATGAGACGCACGTAATCGTCGCCGCGATCGAATTCGAGGGTCGCGTTGGTATCATCGCTGCCGATCGTCTCGCCGTGGACGAAAGCGACATGCGAGAGATCGAGTAGGTTCTCGACGACGAGCTGATAATGTCCCTTGATCGGCAGCAGGACACGCGTCGGCCACCAGCCGGGCGCGATGTTTTCCTTGAAATCCGGAATGAGTGCCGGATCGGCCTTCGTTGCCTCGCCCATCCAGATCCAGGCAAAGCCGTGACGCTCGACCAGCGCATAGGATCGCACGCCGATACGCGCCGGCACATTGTCCTGACCGGGGATCGCGACGCACGCGCCGGTCGGATCGAAGGTGAAGCCGTGATAGCCGCATTGCAGCCGGTCGCCGATCACCTTGCCCTTGGAGAGCGGCGCGCGGCGATGGCAGCAGCGGTCTTCCAGCGCGACCGGGGTGCCGTCTTCGCGGCGATAAAAGACCACCGGCTCGCCCAGGAGCACGCGCGATAGCGGCGCGCGGCCGATCTCATCCGAGGATGCGGCGACGTACCAGGCATTGCGCAGGAATTCGTCGGTCGTGGTCATGCGCTCGCCCCTTTTCACGCCCTGTCGCTTGGCTCAGCCGGCTCCGGCATGAAACCGGCGGCGCGGATGCCCTCGATGGCACAGGCCTCGTCTTGCTCGGGTTCGTCTCCCGACGACCCGACGGCGCCGATGATCTCGCCATCCTTGTTCTTGATCAACACGCCACCCGGCGACGGGATAAGCCGGCCCTGGAGCGCCGCGCCGATCGATTGGATGAACATCGGATTGGCCTTGCCGATCTGGCCAATGACGCGGCTCGGGCGGTTCATCACCAGTGAGCCAACCGCTTTGCCCATGACGACATCGAAGCGGCGGATACCGTTGCCATCCTCGCGTTTAAAGGCGACGAGATCGCCGCCCGCATCCAGCACGGCAATGGTCATCGGCCGCAGCTTTCGGCGCCGCGCCGATTGGAGCGCGGTTTCGATGATAATGGAGGCGGTCTCGAGACTAACGCCACGGTTGGTGGCACGCGACACAGTGGCCATGAGGTTTCCTCGCCCGTGTATTGCGCCCGTTATGCCGCGCGGCGAGCGTCAGCGGATAGACCGGGCCGCGCAACATAGATGTTACTTTTGCAAACGACTGCCAAGTGCGCGAGCCATCGGTCACTGGCCCCAGAGGGTCTTCGTCGCCCGCCGGGCGCCCTCGACCAGCGCCTCGAATTTACCCCAGCAGATCGACGGGTGGCCGACCCGCGGCCCCAGCCCACAATCGGTCCCCGCCAGCACATTTTCGCGGCCGACCAGCTTTGCGTAGCGCACCAGCCGCGCCGCAACGAGGTCGGGATGCTCGATGAAGTCGCTGCAATGGCCGACGACGCCGGGAACCAGCGTCGCCCCGGCCGGAAGCTTCACCTTCTCGAATACCGTCCATTCATGCTCGTGGCCGGGATTCGACGCCTCGATGGAAAAGCTCCCCACCCGCACGCGAAAGAGGATATCGACGATGTCTTTCAGCGGCACATCGTCATGATGCGGGCCATGGAAACTGCCCCAACAGACATGCATGCGCAATTTATCACGCGGGATATCGCGCAGCGCGTGATTGAGCGCTTCGACCCGAAGCGCCGCGTAATCGCGATATGCCGGCACGGTCATCTGCGGAAAGCAATTCCACACATCGAGCAGATCGGGCGAATCGATTTGCAGATCCAATCCGGCATCGACAATAGCCCGATACTCTTCGCGCACCGCGTCCGCGATCGCGAAGAGAAATTCCTCGTCGTCGCGATAATGCCGGTTGCTCAGCCAATGCTCGATCGCACCCGGCGTCACCGCCGACATGAAGGTTTCTTCGACCTGCGCGCCCTGAAGCGCGGCTTTGAAATAGGCGATATCGCGGCTGATATCGGCATGGCCGACATAGCGCAGTGCGCTGGTGCAGACCGGCAGCGTCTCCGGCCGCTGCGCCCAGCGCATCGGGTTGGCGGCGAAGTAATCGGCAAATTTGGTCGCATCGCGCGCCGTGATCTGCATCCGACGGGCTTCCCGCGCCGGGACCATCTCGTAGCCCGAGAGGCGCGAGCGCACATATTCGGTGAAGGAGGATTTCGGCAGCTCGCCGTCGTTGACGCTGTCGAGGCCGCATGCGATCTGCTTCCGCACGGTTTCGGCGATACCGGCACGGAGCTCTTCGTTGAGCGCCGCCTGATCGACCGTCTCGCCGCGCGATGCGGCAAGCACCATCTGCCGCAGCTGCGGCGGACGCGGCAAGGCGCCGGCATGGGTTGTGAGAATGCGATCGGTACTCCGCTTCATAGCCCTGCCCTATCTTGTCTTGCCCGCTTCATCCTAACAGGGCTTCGCGGCGCCGAATTTTACCGATATTCGCAACAGTGTGTTTATCCCGCATATTGGCGAAGCGTATCTCGGCATGGAATAATCTGCGCCGTTTCGTAGCATTAGAGGCACCCCATGACCGAAGCCAATCCCCGTCTCCGTACCCCCGTTCCGCGCGCCGAAATGGAGCGCCGATGGGCGCTCATTCGGGCCGAGATGGCGGAGGCCGGCGTCGACGCGCTGATCACCCAGGCGGCGAACAACCTGACCGGCACCGCCGGCCATTATCGCTGGGTCAGCGGCATGTCGGTCGCGAGTTCCTATCTGCAAGCTGTGGTCATGCCCCGCGACGGCGGCCTCTCGACCCTCGTCATGCATGGCGATCACGAGGCGATCGCCGAGCTCGACGACAAGGATTCCGCCTTTCCCGGCATCGGCCGCCGCGTCACCTCCTGGGGCTTTCCCGGCTGCGAATATTGCTCGTCCTATGAAGGCACGATGCTCGGCAAGGAGATCAAGCGCCTCGGCTACAAGAAACTCGGCATCGTCGCGCCCAACGTGATGTACACGGGCTTCACGCAATCGCTCAAGGAAGAGCTGGGACATGCGAATTTCGTCGATCTGACGAAACGGATCGATATCCACAAAGCGACCAAAAGCGATGCCGAGATCAAGATGATCCGCGACGCGGCCGCGATGCAAGACATGACACTCGACAAGGTCAAAGAACGCATCAAGCCCGGTGCTCATGATTTCGACGTGATGTCCTACGGCCATTATCTCGGCATGGTGGCGGGCAGCGAGACCGGCTACATGCTCGGCTCGTCGGCGCCGTTCGGCCAACCGACCGTCATTCGTCGCGCCGGAGAGCATGGCCGCCGGATGAACAAAGGCGATGTCATCTATTTCCAATGCGAGAATACCGGCCCCGGCGGCTATTTCGTCCATGCCGGCCGCTACTACGTGCTGGGCAAGGCGCCGCAGCAGCTCAAAGATATGTTCGGCGCAATGGTCGAGGCGCAGGATTTCACCGTGAAGATGCTGCAGCCGGGCGCCGATTGCCGTGAGATCTTCGCCGAATACAACGCCTATATGGTCGCGCGCGGCTTCCCGCCGGAACGGCGCGTCCATTGCCACGGCCAGGGCTATGAGAACGTCGAGCCGCCGCTCGCTCGTCCCGACGAGACAATGAAGATCGGCAAACGGATGAATATCGGCATCCATCCCGCTGTCGGCCGCAAGGACATCTTCATCACGTCCTGCGACAACTTCCTGATCGACGGCGACGGCAAGATCGAACGGCTGCACCGCATGCCACGCGAGGTGATCGAGCTTTAAAACTCAGCGCTTCGCTTGCGTGTGATCGAGGCCGAACTGCGAGCGGTCGATCTGGGCGCGCTCCGCGTCGTCGAGCGTCTTCTGCTTGAAATGCTCCCACGGCCGGTTGAAATCGAATTCATCCGGCGTGAAAAGCTCGGCCTCGTTCATGGTGACGATCTCTGGCGATAGCGCCATCGCCCGCATCTGCATCCGTGCGTTGATGTTCACGTAGGCCGAGTGAACCGTCGCCTGCTTGACCGAAGTGCCGACGACGACGTCGCCGTGACCGCGCATAAGGGCCGCCGGATGGTTCGCCAGCACGCGCGCCAGCGCGGCGCCACGCGACGTGTCCGTCACTTGCATGCCGCGCCCGCCCGGCTCGCGCGCATTGCGAATCTCGAACACCGGCGTTTCCGGCGGGAGAAACCCCGCCTGAGCAACCACAGGCCGCATCTTGATCGCGGTCAGCCCGAGCGGAATGACCGATTGCGAATGCGAATGGATGATCGCCTGCACGTCGGCGCGTGCCTTGTAGATTTCGCCGTGGATATAGCGCTCGCCGTTGACGCGGCGGCCTTGCGGATCGATCGGCTGGCTGTCGGCCACATTGAGCTCGAGCAGATCATCCAGGGTGACGAGAGCCGGCGGCATCGCCCGCGGAATGATGAAGACATTGGGATCTTGCGCCGAGCGAACCGAGACATGGCCGAACCCGTCGAGAATGTCCTCGTTCACCAATATCTTATAAGCCGTGACCAGATCTTCGCAGCGTTGCCGATCTGCGTCCTGCATCTCTCACCCCACCTGATCGATTGATTAGCGCGGCGCTGCTTTCAGCTCGCGCACGACAAAACTCTCCGCGCCGTAGAACGGGCCGCTATAGCCGCAAAGGCGGAAGACAATGGCATGCGCGAGATCGCGCAGGAATTTGATATCGCGTTGCGGCCGGCCGGTTTCATAACCGGGCTTGTGGAAAAATCCGGCATCGAGCAATTCGACACGTACGCTGTCGTAGCGCTGGAAATCTTCCTCAGTGAGGCCGAGCTTCAGATCGCGATCGAGTTGCTCCAGCTCTTTGCGCCGCGATGCCGACGGCGGACCGACCTCGTCGCCATGCAGGCTTTGATGCGCCGCCGTTACCGTGGCCATCAGCAACAGCGTCGCCGAGACGTGGATCTGCGACACCTGATTATGCGCCGATATCTGATCGACGATCATATCGATCGGCACGCCTGCCTTGATCAGGCGTGGAAACGCCTCGACCAGCGCGATCCAGGCGCGCATGCGATCTTCGTCCGGCACGCCCGTGAACGGCGAATGCGGGCCGCGCCCCACGCGCCGATAGCCACGGCGGTGCTCGACCTGGAGCAGGTCGCCCGTGGCCGAATAGCGTTCGACCCGCAAAATCTCGACGTCGAGCCCGGTCACGAAGCTGCAAGCGCGGCCGATCGTTTCGATCGCGGGTTCGTCGAGATGACCTTCGACGGTGATCGTCAAGCGATGGTCGTGATGACTGACGGTGTCGCGCGACAGCTTGTGCACGATCACACGGCGGCCATCGAGCGTCCCCTTGCCGCTCCATGCGGCGCCGGCGACGACCAGCCGCGTCGCCGCGACGTCGCTCGCCTTGGCTTGGCCGACGGCAAGCGCCATCGTGCTGAACAGCCTGTCGCCGTTGGTTGCAACGCCAGCATCGTTCACCTGCCGCGCCGACCAGCCTTCATTCTGCGCAGCGAGGCTACCGCTCGCTTCACCGTAAGGCGCC
Source organism: Allostellaceae bacterium (assembly GCA_035552195.1). Lineage (GTDB taxonomy): Bacteria > Pseudomonadota > Alphaproteobacteria > ATCC43930 > CGMCC-115725 > CAIKMD01. The sequence continues at coordinate 38,265 of DASZLU010000150.1, forward strand.
TTCTCGACCGTGAAGTCGCCCTCCGCGCAAAAACGGATGGCGAGCGACGCGCGCGAGATCGTGACCTCGGCATGGCCTTGTGTCTGCTTGCCGTCGCGGGCAGCGAAAAAGGCGGGTCTGCTCTCGATCGTTAGATTTTCGAGGGGAGCCCGGCGGGCGATATTCTCGAGCATAATCTCCTCAGGCATGGAGGGCCGCTGCTTCGCGCGCTTCCAAGCCGATGCCGTCGCGGACCTCTTGCTCGATGAGCTGCCAAATATGGTTGGTGTAGCGGACGAATTCCGGTGTCCGCTTCACGTCGAGCTGTCGCGGCCGTGGCAGGTCGATGCGCACCTCTTCCTTGAGCCGTCCTGGCCGGACGGTGAACACCAGGACGCGATCGGAGAGATAGACCGCCTCGTCGATCTGATGGGTCACGAAGATCGCGGTTTTGCGCGCTTCCGTCGTAATGCGGAGCAATTCCGCCTGCATGATCTCGCGGGTCTGCGCATCGAGCGACGCGAACGGCTCGTCGAGCAACAGGACCTCGGGCTCGGCGTTGAGCGCGCGGGCGAGATTGACGCGTTGGCGCATGCCGCCCGAGAGCTCATGCGGATAGTGCTTCTCGAAACCGCGCAGACCGACGAGATCAACATAATGCGCCGCCCGCTCGCGCTCGGCCTTGCCGTTGCGATGCTGAATCTCGGGACCGAATTGCACATTCGAGAGGACATTCCGCCACGGCAACAGGCGATCCTGTTGAAACACCAGTGCACGCCCGAAACCCGGCCCCTGCATTACCGTGCCGTCGAGATAGATCGCGCCCGTTGTGGGCGCGATCAGCCCATCGAGCAGCCGCAGGAGGGTTGTCTTCCCGCAACCCGACGCCCCGACGATGCTGACGAATTCGCCATCGGCGATGCTGAAATTCACATCGCGCAGCGCTTCGACCTCGCGGCCGTCCTTGCCGTAGCTCTTGGCGAGGTTGCGGACTTCGAGCTTCCAGCCGCCCTCGCTCGTCATTGCTTGGCCTTCGGTCATGACAAATTGTCCTGCGCGCGCCACGGCGCCATGCGGCGCTCGACGAAGCGGATCGCCTCGACCGCGCCGATGCCGGCGAGCGCGAACAGCACGATGCCGACAAAGAGGCCGGCGGGATCGAACTCTTGACCCGAAATTAGAATGAGATAGCCGAGACCCGCATGCGATCCAAATAGCTCGGCGACGACGACACCGACCAAGCCACGCGCCACGCCTTGGCGCAGGCCTGCGACGATGAACGGCAACGCTCCGGGAAAACGAATTTTCGAAAAAATCTGTATCTGGCTCGCGCCGAAAGAGCGCGCGACTTCGATCAGGTCGCGATCGCTGTTCGCTAAGCCCGAATAGGTGTTGATGAGCACCGGGAACACGACAACGATGAACACGACGGCGATGTGCGCCGCAAGGCCGATGCCGAGCCATAGCGTGAGCAGCGGCGCTATGGCGACGAAGGGCGTCGAATAAAGCATCGACACCCAAGGATCGAGGAATTCGCACAGCGCCTTCGAGCTCGCCATCAACACGCCGATGCCGATCGCGACGATCGATGCGAGGACGAAGCCGATGAAAAATTCCTGGAAGCTGATGAGGATGTCGGTCTGGAGCTCTCCGGTCGACCAGAGCTCGCTCATCTTTTGGAGGACGGCGCTCAATGGCGCAAAGAAAAGCGGATTGTTGAGGAAGGTCCGGCCGGCAATTTCCCAAAGCGCCGCGGCAAGCAGCACGGAAAGCGCACCGCGCACCAGACCGCCGCTGATGCGAAGTCGCAGCCGGGGTCCGCGTGCGACCCTTGGCTGCGGCATTCGAAGAGCGTCGGGCATAGGCGCCTACCTTTCCGCGCGTGAAAGCGCTGCGGGCGCCGTCGCGAGCAGACGGCCGGTGCCTTCCAGCGGCGCCTCGTTCAGTTGCGACAAAGACCACCAGACCGATGCCTCGATCTGTTCGATGACCGGCATAGCGAAAGAGGCATCGAGCTGCCGGGCGACGGGAATCAGATTGCCGCGCGCGCTGAGAAAGATGCCGTCCGCGGCCGGGAAGCGCGCCAGCGCGTTGCGCGCCAAGGCATCGAAATCGGACGCTTTCAGCGCGTTGACCATCGCCGCATTGGTCGCGCCGAGCCCTGCCGCGCCGGCCGCTTCGACGCCGGCGGCACGATAGAACGCGATGATTTCGGCGTTCACGTCCTCGGCATATTGGGTGATCAGCAGCGGATGCTTCACGCCGAGATGCAGGAATGCTAGAGCCGTTGCCCCCAGCGATGAGACAATCGGCACGCCGCCGCGATCGGCGGTCAGCGCGGTAAGTGCTTCCCGCTCTGCCGCGTAACCGCGCTTCGCGGCGACGGGCACACCGAAGACCACAATCGATTCGGCGCCTTCATCGATCAACACATCGGTCGCGCCGCGCAGGATGCTCAGGGCCCGCTCATATTCGCCGGGACGGCCGTTGCGCACATTGAGCGTCACCACCGCGGCATTCACCGCCGGCGGCAGCACGGTGTGCATATCCCAAGGCAGCTGGATGACCGAAGGCGAAATACAACCAAACTTACGCATTCAGCGCTACTTCGCGGCGACCAGCGTGTTCTTGCGCCGCGCCGCCTCGACATAGAGGTCTTCGATCTCTTCGGCGATCTCGGGTGGCAGGCGATCTGACGCGGTTACCGCACCGCGCTTGTAAGAGCCGTCCTTGTCGAAACCCCAGGCATGACCGCGATCCCACGGCACAGGCAGATCGATGCATTCGTTCTGCACCTTATCGTGGAACACGTTGATCGGCTCTTGCCCCGCTTCGACACGGGCCAATTGCTCGCGCAGCAATTGGCGATAGGCGATGACGCCGCGATCGCTGTCGCCGAGCCGCTCTTGACTGCGGTCCATGATCTCGCCTTGCATCACCCAGGCCATGAAGTCCTGGCCGTTGATGGTATCGAGCGAGAGGAAATTGCCTTTCTCGTCGCGCACCGGCATCTCGTAATAGGGAATGACCTTCTGCGGCGGGATCTCGACGCCGTTGCCGGGCCGGAAGCTGCGCAGCACGAACTGCATCGTGTGCGTGTCGTCGATCGGAATGCGCCAGCCGAAATCGTGCCGGCCCGACCCCGAGGTCACATGCGTGTTCGGGAAGACGAGCGGCGCGCTCGAGGTCCAAGTGTCGTTCTTCTGGCTTTGGCCCTCGATATACCAGGCACGACGGAGACCGTATTTATGCGGCCCGTATTCATGCTTGAGGATCGGACGCGCGAAACCTTGGGCAAGGGCGATGCTCGCATCGTCCTCGGGCACGCCCTGTTCGCGCAGCCAGCGCTGCGCGAACTCGCCATGCAAATACATGGTGTGGATGGAATCGGGCGTGTTCTCCATACATTGCAGCCAATTACACGGCACGATCGCGTAGGCGATGACGCGATAGCAATTGTCCCAGACGAGCCGGTCCCAATGCGGCAGCAAGGGGATCGGCTTATCCTTCGGCCCGAGATAGGCGAAGATGACGCCGGCGAGTTCTTGCACCGTGTAGGACGGGATACGGATCTTGTCTTTGAAATTGCTACCGGCCGGCTCGCCCGGCTGATCGACGCAGCGGCCTTCGCCGTCATAGGTCCAGCCGTGATAGGGGCAGCGGATGCCATCCTTGTTGGTGAAGCCGCATTCGAGCTTCACGAGGCGATGGGCGCAGCGATCGCCGACGAGACCGATACGGCCGCTCTCGTCGAGGAACAGCACCATGTCTTCGCCATAGAGCCGCACCGGCATGACGCGCCTCTCGACCAGCATCTGCTTAGGCGCGATCGGCTGCCAGTAATTGCGAAAGAGCTTACCGCCGATTGTACCGGGGCCAACACGGGTGAAGCGTTCGTTCTCTTCTTTGGTCAGCACGGCATCGTCTCCACAAAAGTCTCAGGTGATTTACTTCGCACACCATTCCGGATCGGCGAATTTCGGCACATCCGCCTCGGTGATGGTCTTCAACTGCTTGGTCTCATGCATGATCTTCACGACATTTTCCATTCCCGGGCGATGGATGCAGGCATCCGTCCAGGCATGCTTGGCGATGTAAGCCTCGTAAGCGTCTTCCGCATCGGCCGGCGTCGCGTTGACGGCCTTCGCCAAAATGCCGATCGCCTGCGTCTTGTTGGCCGGATCGTTGATCCATTTGACCGCGGCGGCTTCGGCGGCCAACAGATGGCGCAGCGTGTCGCCGTTCTGCTGCGCCCAATCGCGGCGCACCGTCTCGGCGCTCAGCGTCAGGTTAGGATAATAATCGGGGGTGAAAGCGAGCGTCGTAAAGCCGAGCCCGGTGAGCTTCGCATCCGACGGCGGGCTGAAGAGCCCGGCCTGCACCGCGCCGCCGATCGCCGCGGCGAGACGCTGGTTCTGGCCGCCACCGACGACCCATTCGACATCCTTGTCGGGATCGAGTTTGGCTTTGAGCAATATCTGCTTCAGCACATAGGTGTAGATGTCGATCGCGGAGGCGGCGCCGATCTTCTTGCCTTTGAGGTCGGCGACGGTCTTGATGCCGGGCGCCGCCATCAGCTTGTAGGGCTGGCGATCCGTGCTGAGCCCGACCGCAACGAGATTGGCGCCTTTTTCCAGCGCGAGCAGAAGCTGCGTCGTATCGGCGTAGGAAATCTCAGCCGAGCCGCCAATCAATGTCGAGACGGAGACATTGGGGTCGACGATCACCGGCTGGACCTCGATCCCTTCCTTGGCATAGAGGCCGAGTGACGTCGCCACGAAGTTCGGCCAGAACGCCGCATTCTTCGACGGGAACGCCTCGTGGATCACGACCGTGCCGCCGGCCGGTTGCGCTTTCGCGGCGACGGCGACGGACAGGATCAGAGCGACGGCAACAGCCAACCGACTGATCCGCCGAACAACCCTGTCGGCGTTCGTTTTCTTCGACATAACACCCTCCCCGCGCCCCTGCTCGAGCGATCTCATGGTTTTGCCTTCGGCGGCCCGAGTCACTGGCTGCTGACTGTGATACCGCCGCGACAATCGGTTAATTGGGCCAAGCCTTAAGTCAGTGTTGCAGGATTTGCAACATGATCGGCACAGCCGGACCGCGCCGGATGAATCGAAGGGGCCCAAACGCGAAACCGCCGTGGAAGCCGCGCCGTGGGTGGACGCGGGAGTCCGGCTGGCGCTAAAAGATCAAAGCCGAGCGCGCCCCGAGCCAACAGGTCGCGCCCGGCTGAAACGGGCGCCGGCGACGGGCAACCTCGACGGTAAGCCTTTGAGAAAAATGCGGAATGCCGGCTTAGCTCAGCGGTAGAGCAGCGGTTTTGTAATTCGGGCGGGGGCGTATCGGCCTGTGACGCGCGTTCCGCTAAGCGCTTGTGTATCCATTGATATTGCGGACTACGCGAACTCGCGCGCAGGCGGCGAAAAAGAACGAAACGCGACGATAAGCGCGACTTGGTAGCAGAAACGGTAGCAAACCGCTCTTGCATAACGCACTGCTAAACGGGGGCGAGCCCTTCTTCAGACTGGTTGTAGGAACCAATCGCGACATATTGGGACTCTGGTTGGCTCACGGCGTTAAGCGACAATCGGACTTCGTAGCACCAGCTCGTAAAATGTGGACGTGTTCCGCGGAATATGTCGTCGTAATCGACGCGGCCCCAGATGTATATCCTTGTTCTGCCGTTCAAGGCATCCGTCGCGACATTCGCCGGAACTCGTATGGGGGCGCTCCATTCGTTTCCCTGCGGCGGCAAAAACATGTTCTCGGGTGGCGCTCCGTATTCATAGCTAAAGCCTTTCGGAAGAGAGCCTTCCTTGTGCGTCCAGTTTATCCGCGTGAGCATGTTACGAGTCGGCGTTGTTCCGTTGTTTTTCCAACGCGGCTTGATCGTGAATTGGTTGAATCTCGCTTCTGTTGCACCTCTGAAACCTTGGGCCGTAGCGGTGCCCGCGCTAGGGGACTGAAATACCCAAATATCATCAAAATCTTCGACGAAAACGAACGCCCTCTGGGTTATCGTCAACGCTTGGCGCGTGAGCGTTGCCTGCCGATTGGTGACGAATACCAGCACGCCTGTGAAGAGCGCCACTGCCACAGAAGCAAATCCGGTGATAAGATCGCTGTACGGCTTCAACACCGTCAAAATCGTCGTGAACACGTCTCAGGACGCTCCTGCTGGGCCTATCGTGTCGTATCGTATGTATAGTGGCCCGCTTTATGTTTGCGTTGCGCGGCCCTGAAGCACCATTCCGGCGGCGTAAGGGGGTTCGACCGTGCAGCTTCTAAACGCTTCATGATTTGCTTTGTGTCGGCATCGAACATCTCGAACGATTGATGCGACGTAACCCGGGCTAGATACCGAAACCTATCCCGGAGGTTCGTAAACTCGCCGCTGCGCGTGTTGTAGTCCTTAATCTTGTCTTCGATCCGCAGCGCCTTATAAGCGGGCGGGATGATCGTGGTGATCAACGCAGCTATCGCCGCCCAAATCAAGGACGTTTGCGCAAGGATTTTCCAAGTTGCGAAGGCCCCCGAAACCACAGGCGCCACCAGAAGCACACCCTGGATGATACGTAGCCAGCGAAGCCAAATCAGAAATGTCGTAGACGTGTACGCGCAATCGTCGGCGCGCTCTTCGCACGTCTTTTTGAGCGCTTGGGTTGCGTCGCTCACTCGGCCCGCAGCGGAGCACTATAACCGAAAACCATTTGCCATTCGAACCCCGCAGAGAAATCGTTGTTATGGCGCTCATAGTCGCATGCGGTAACTGCGCGACCATATGCGGTCTGCGCACGGGACAACCAAGCATCGCCCAACGCGACCATTTCCAACGTGCCCGGCATCGCCAGGAAGCCTTTTGCCCGTTGTATCAAATACGCGAGGAAGTCCCGTACCATCCAGTCGTAGTAGAACACGTCGTTATGGCGGTACTGCCATTGCGCAATGAATTCGATGGCGAGGCGTTCGATCCAAAATGATTTGAGCGGGACCTTACACTCGTACTGCCACTGCTTGATGAGACGCACCAGCGCTCGTGTGTTGCCCTTGTAAGCCGCGTCGGAAACATTGAGGTCGACGAGCTCCCATTCGGCGGTCGAGGTTTGGTAGCGCCCGCCATCCTTGGTGTCGCAGACAATAATGGTACCGTCCGTGCGGCGAAAACCGGGCGCAATTTCCACCTGAAACGAGGCAAACGGCACAAGGACCACCTGTCCGTCCGCGCGCATTGTCGTCTGGCTGTATGTCTGCGCGAGAACTCCGCGAACCTCTTGGAGCAGCCCCGATTGCCGATTGCCAATCCGACCTTCAAAGCGCCAGTAAACTTCGGGCGGCAAAAGAAACAAAATATCGACGTCGCGGGGCGGCCGAATGTGCGTTCCCTTACCCCAAGAGCCGATAAGCAGGCTATTCGCGCTTTCGGAATTGTGGTTCCAGTACCATCGGTTCAGGCTCGCTGTGACGCCAGCGTGCTTCGTTGCGCCGTCTTGGCGTTGTACGTCGGTAAGTTTTAAATTCGCCAACAGCTTCGTAAAGCGCTGGCGAACGTAAACCCATTGAGGACCGTACGGAGGTGGTGGTGGGTTCGACAGCACACCGCTCAACAGCAGCGTCGATGCGGACGCGAGCCGAAAAAGATCATTACTGTAATCCGGCACGTTTCCGGCCGACAATAATGTGTTCCGGGCCGGAAACCACCCTGGCGGAATGCCTGTACCCATGAACGCTCTGTTATGCGGGAAGATCGCGAGGGGTCAAGCAAAACGGACTAGCCGAGTCGCGACTCGGCGGTCCGCGAGCTTAGGAGGCTTATTTCTTCTTCGGCGGTGGTGCTGCCAGCGCCTTAGGTGGGACCACTCCCGGTCGAGTCGGGTTACCGCTGGCGGCTTCGGCGCCACAAAGCCACCAATTCCCAAACCATCTTTGCCGCCCGACTTCGGCATGGCTCAGTTCTTCGGAGCATTGCTCGACGGCTGCGATGGAGAGCCGTTCATGATGACCGAGATTGGCGCGGGTTAACGGTTCAGGCGCCGTCAGTCCGAATGCGGGCCGGGCTAGGCCAAGGGTGTCGGGTTTGCCGCCTCAGCACGAATGCCGCCCCTATTCGAGAATCGTCGAGATAGCAGCTTTTAGCGTGGCTGGTTCAGCGCGTTCATGAACGCTACCAACTCTTGGTTCAGTCCACCGACCGCCGCGACTATCTCGTTAATACGCGGATTCTGGGCGGCATTATGTGGGGAAAAAGCAGTATCGATCGCCGAATTGATTGCTCCAACGAAACCATAAATGCGCTGTGCTGATTGAAAGATCGGGCTGTCATTTCCGACGCGCACGCGCGCCGCCACGCCAATGTTCAAGGCACTCGCCAAGTCTTTAGCGCGGTCTTCGGCTTCTTCGCCGGCCCCGCAAGGGATTAGATCGCCCTCGCCATTATCGAGACACCATTGAGGCATGTCGCCCGACACAGAGACGTGCGCGAGTCGCGGCTTCCACGGATGCATTTGTACCTCATTTCGACAAAGTGGCGTTGCACATTGTATACTGCCCAGATGCGATGCGAGTCACTTGGGGACCGCGTCGCTTTCAGGGAAAGCCAGCGTGGTCACCGTTTTTTTCTCGTACTCTCATAAGGACGAGGCGCTTCGCGATCAGCTTGAGACGCACCTCGCGATGCTCCAGCGGCAGGGCGTCATCTCGACTTGGCATGATCGTCGGCTCGGTGCCGGAAAGGACATCGATGCTGGGATCAACGCGGAGCTTGAGCGCGCAGCCATCGTTCTGTTTCTCGTAAGTGCCGACTTCTTGGCATCCGACTATTGCTACGGCGTCGAGATGAAGCGCGCACTGGAACGTCATACGAGCGGGGATGCTCGCGTGATCCCCGTTATCCTGCGACCGTGCGACTGGCATCACGCGCCATTCGGACGCCTTCGCGCGTCGCCCAAGGATGGTAAGCCGATCACGACGTGGACAAATCTGGACGAAGCATTTCTCGACGCAACGCGTGACATTCGCGCGGCGGCGACCGAGATTGGCGGCGACACGCAACAAGCGGCTGCGCCGACGGCCGCCGCGCCGGCGGCTCCAAGCGCCCCAAGTCCAGCCGGCCCTCGGTCGAGCAATTTGCGACTGCGTAAGACTTTCACCGATCATGATCGGGATCGCTTCCTCGACGAAGCTTTCGCCTATATGGCGCGCTTTTTTGACAACTCGATTAAGGAACTAGCCGCCCGGAATGGCGGCATCACGGGCGATTTTAAGCAGATCGATGCCGCGAGCTTCACGGCTGCCATCTATCGGGATGGCAAAGCGGTCGCGCGCTGTCAAGTTCGGCTCGGCGGCGGATTCGGCTCCAACGGAATATCATTCGCGCACGGCGCGACGGGACCGTCGAACGCTATCAACGAGAATCTCACCGTCGAGACCGGCGAGCAGGCGCTTTATCTGCGGGCGCTGATGTCCGCGCTTCGCCGCTCTGAGGGCAACCTCAGTATGGAGGGCGCAGCCGAATATTATTGGACGCTACTTATCGAGCCACTGCAGAGGTAAACATGGAAATTCTGCCGCAGTGTCGCGCCGCCCAATTTGCGCAGGTCGAACCAGGAAGCTTGTGCTTCATGTTACACCCCGAGGGGCAATGTGCCGATTTTATTGTGCATGATCCTACCGCGGGGGACAAATTGCATCTGCCGCTCGGCCCCGCTTTCCCGCAAGACATGAGATGGCCCACCTTGGTTGGCTGGGGTGAAATGAAGTTGCTTTCGTTCGGCAAAGAATTTGATGTCTTGCTCCCGAACAGCGAAGCGGGTTGGTCGTTTGTTGAACCGTCCCGGGAAACCATTTGCTTATTGCTCGCGGATGACAAGCTCTATCTTCGCGCAAATTTTTTACCACATCCAAACGACTTTCGCGCGTGCTTCGTTGACCTGGAAACCGGCAACGTTTTCTGCGCAGGTGGTCAGTACGCGCGACCGCCGGGTACGGCAGTATTCGCGATCGATTGGGCATTCGTGACCTGCGAAGAACGTCCGCGCACTATCTTTTCAGCGGCGCCGCGCGCGTAGATTACTCGTGATCCGAGTGTGTCGTCCGCATTCGGCTGATGATCTAAGCTCTAGGAAATGAGCATGGAAATAGGCGATGACATCGCGGCTGCCCGCGAAGATATTGCTAAACTTGCGCGGGAAGCACCGCCATCGGAACCCTTGGACTTCGCGATGGCGCGCGCGAGCAATTCCGGACGGCTTCCCGCGCACCAACCCTAGCTCGCGAGCAAAACCGATGCCGACTTCAAGCAGATCGTCGCGCCGGCGCCTGATCCTCGCGTAGCGGATCGCAACGCGCGCCACTTCGACATCGTCCAACAACGGTTCGTGATCGCTCGCAGCGATTGTGCATCGGCATGGTCGTTCTCAACTAGGCGGGATACTGTTTCGCAGGCGGGCTGCGGAACCACTTGATGCCGCACAGTTCGAGATGCTCACGGATCAATTGCGCGGCCTTCTTTCGATCTTCGTCACTCTCAGACGGCAGCTTGCGGCCGCGCCCGACCTGGATTGGAGGATGTATCACGGCCATGCCAATCGTAAGCGTCTGCTCAATCTCGGCAGCATCCATCGGGATTAGCTGCGATGGGTCCTCCGTCATCAAGGCACGTCCAACGGAACGAACCAGTGTGGATGGTGCTCCAACAGCCCCAGTATCTCTTGCGTCGAACACTCCTCGGGTACGTCGGGCAACGGAGACCGCCTGCCATGCTTTGCGTTCAGATCGCGCACAGCTTCGCAGAAGTCCACCTTTAGCCAACTCTCCATGCCGCAAGCGATCATCTCGCGCGCACGTTGAAGCGTGAGCGGCTCAGGAGGCGGTGGAGGCTTAGGCGTCGGGTTGAACCAGCGCTGATGCTGCAGCACGACCTCGCGCATCTCGGCTGTAGTGAGCGTTTCCGCCGTGCGTCCCTGCTGAAGAAACGGCATGTCCTCGGTGAACAGGTCGTCCAGTTCACCAATCAACTCGATTACGGTGTCGCAGAACAGTTCGCGAAACTCGGCTTCCGGCAGGCTGTGCGCCTCTTTGATCGTCACGCGGAGGTAATCGCCATCGAACGCCATTGGGCCTCCTCGCCTTGACGGCTGTTGATCGCCCGACACGTTAGAACATAACGGGAACATGAGGCAAGGCCATTCGGGACCGCATCATCACCGTCCCGCCCGGCCAGATACGTGGGCGTGACCTCTATCAGTGGCACATCGTGGTCGTCGAGTGCTGCTACTGCCGCGCTGCGCGGGTCATGGATCACAAGTGGCTCAAAGACGCGCGCCATCGTGACCTTCTATTGAGCGAGATGCGCTTCTGGTGTCGCTTCTGTGCGCGCGGAGGGCCGTATCAGGTGACGGTTACGGTGGCACCGAAGCACTACTAGAGCAGCAGCTTGCCCGCTGCTTCCTGCCGCACAGTCTCGACCGAGAGCGAGCCTTTCGGTAGCGGCCTCAACAACTCGCCTTCTGGCTTCGCCAGATCGAGCCATGCAGTCCAATCTTCGGGACGCAGCACGACAACTTGCCGATTGTGGATCGGCGCAACATCCGGTCCCGGCTCTGTCGTCAACATCGTGAAGGTGTCCGGTTGATTGCCCTCGCCTTCACGCCATAGGCCGGCGATCGCCATGAACAGCGCATCGTTCAGCGTGAAGCGGTGCTTCGCCTTCGGATACTTCGTTCCGGTGAACTCGAAGAAGGCAGACGCGGGAACAAGGCAGCGCTTGCTATCGCCGAAGTGCCGGCCCTCGGAGCGGAAGTTGAAGATCGGTGACGCCTTCGGGCGCGGCGGCGGGAAGCCGAAAGTCATAGGAGCGAGTTCAACGGCGTTGTCGCCCGCAGAGCGCATCACGGGAGCAGAGTCATTGATGCGCACATCATCGGCTTGCCGCAAATCGAGTTCGCTTTGTCGTGGCGGGACCGTTACCGAAAGCAACTCTAGGGCCTTCTTGTACTGGCCCCAGGTGACATGAAGCTCGTAGTCGTTGCACATGGCCACGACTATAGCGGTGATGGCGTCGTCTTTTTGAGGGCTGTCAAAGAAAAATAACCCCTCGGCTTGTGACCGAGGGGTTTTAGCGCCGGGTTGAATGAGGGCAGAAGCCCGGCTATTTCAGAGTGGTTAGCCACCAGCCTCGCATTTCTTCAGGAAGCTGGCTTTAGCCGCGCCTGCTAGCTTCTTGCCATTCTTGTCGATGGCATTGGCTTCGCAAGCCGTCCGCATGCACTTGTTGACTGATGACGTTTTGGCGGCCCCCGAAAGCGGCTTGCCGTCCTTGCTCACGGCCTTTGCTTCGCAAGCCGACATAGATTGCGCCGAAGCTGGCGCAGTGATTGAGCCGAACGCGAAAGCTGATACTACCGCAGCGAGAATGATAGACTTCTTCATCGAACGCTCCTCCAGGTTGGTGAGCGGGACCATACTGGACAAGCCATGCGCCGCCTAGCAATCGTCCTGATAGTGACCTCCCTGATTCCGGCTCAAGCGTTCGCCTGGGGCAGCGAGGGCCATCGCATAGTTGCCGAGATCGCCGAGCAACGTCTTGAACCAGATACCGCGAAGCAGGTTCGGGACCTGCTTGCGATCGAGAACAGCACGTCACTGGCCGATGTGGCAAATTGGGCCGATCAGATCAGGCCGCAGCGAGCCGAAACGGCTTCATGGCACTTCGTTGACATTCCCATTAACGCCGATGCGTATGACGCTTCACGCGATTGCGCCGGCGGGAATTGCGTTGTCGCGAAGATTGAGCAGTTCGCGAGCGAGCTTCACGATACCTCGCTACCACCCCAGGAACGCTTAGAGTCCCTCAAATTCCTCGTTCACTTCGTCGGTGATGTCCACCAACCATTGCACGCGAGTGACAACAACGACCGAGGAGGCAACAAGGTTCGAGTTGTCTTTGAGGGACACCGCACGAACCTGCACGCGGTTTGGGACACTGGCATCCTCGCGCCTGCTGTCAACGGCGATGAACGCGCCTATGCGCTGCAGCTGAATAAGGAGATACGACTGCTGCAGGTAACAGAGTGGCCGAAGGCATCGCCGGAGCAATCGGCTAACGAGAGCCACGCGATAGCCGTGAGCATGATCTACGGGAAACTCGCGCACAGCGACACTCTACCGAGCGAGTACGAGCGCGACACTCTGCCGATCGTAAACGAGCGCCTTGAGCGAGCGGGCATTCGTCTAGCGGCGACGTTGAACGACGCACTTGCGCACAAGTGAGCACAAGTGAGAGGGCACGGTCGGCGGCTCACCGATCAGTTCCTCGACGTGCTGGCCCGACGCGCCTTCCGATGCGGCAGCTTCAGAAATTCCGCCGGATCGCTTGTCAGCACTTCAGCCAACTTCCCAATGGTTTTCAGACTTGCGTGGAATGCGCCTTTTTCCAGCTGACTCAGGTAGCTTCGGCTTACCTGAGCCTCGTAGGCGAGATCATCTTGAGATAGTCCCTTCGCGTGGCGCAGCCGGCGCAGATTGGTGGCGAAAACGTCCCGCAAATCCATGCAGGGAGCCAAGCGGCTTGTTCGATATATGACACCTCGATATATTGAACAAAGCGCGTTCGAGGTTAGTCTGAGGGACCAGGGGGAGCGAATATGATTGCATTAATTGCAGCGATAATTTCTGGCTTCGGTTTCGCGATCGGCTACGGGTTGGCAGTAGCCCTAGCCCGTCGAATCCCAGAGGTAACGGAAACACTTAGAACCGCTGATTTTGCGCCAGCGCGGCGGTGGCTTTATCGCACTGCTAAGGCGGGCATCAATGCTAGACGAGCGCACCACCGAGCGCGGCACGAGATATTCTCACGTCATCCCTTCGCCTTTGTGTTTATCATATTGCTTGCCATCCTATTCACGGTCGGAACTGGCGGTATCGGGTTAATCGTATTGTTAGCGGGATATTCAGTCGGATATATTGCGTCTCGCCGGAGACATAATTCCGGGAAGCGAGTTGCCCCCACTGGATCAGAAGACTTACCCCCACACGCGCCTAACAATTTTGGATGACTCGCTGTGCGATTTCCTATGTTGCGCGCCGCGGTCCTTCCAGCCGGCGCACTCCATGCGTCGACAGATTCCTGCACCGACATAACTTCACAAGCGAGACTCAGCG
>DASZLU010000151.1:0-42222 GCA_035552195.1 Allostellaceae bacterium
GATCGGCCCAAAGCAGAGTCGAGCTGATAATCGCCAACAGAATCAGCGCGCCACCCATGGTCGGCGTGCCTTTCTTCGTCAGCAGATGGCTTTCGGGGCCGTCGGCGCGGATCGGTTGGCCTTCGCGTTGCACCGAGCGCAGCCAATTGATGATCGGCCGTCCGCAGATGAAGCTGATGACCAGCGCGGTGACGATTGCACCCGCCGTCCGGAAGGTCAGGTAGCGGAAGAGATTGAACGGCTCGAAATAATCGGCGAGCGGGGCTAGGAGATGATAGAGCATTCGTTACGCCCCCGCCTTCGACAATGCGGGCTTCAGCAGCGTCGCGACCAGCTCGTAGACCTTGCTGCCATGCGAGCCTTTCACGGTGACGACGTCGCCGTTGCGCAAGCTTTGTTCGAGCAAGCGCGCCAGCTCACCGACATTGCCGGCATGACCGCCGCGCTTCTCCGCCGGCAGCGCGTCATCGAGGGCGCGCATCTCGTCGCCGAGGGTGAAGACAAGATCGGCTGCGGCGTCGAGCAGCGGCTGCGCCAGCGAGGCGTGGAGCTTTTGCGATTCCGTGCCGAGCTCGAGCATGTCGCCGAGCACCGCGATGCGGCGACCGCCGGATTCGGGCTGCGTGCTGCCGAGCACCGCGAAGGCTGCGCGCATCGATGCGGGGCTCGCATTGTAGCTTTCATCGATCAACGTGAAGCTGCCGCCGGCGATGGCAACGCGGTGGCGTTCGCCGCGGCCTGCGAGGGGGACGAGGCTCCCCAGCGCCGTTGCCGCGGCTTTGACGTCGCCACCGGCCGCGGACACCGCTGCGAGCACGGCGAGGCTGTTCATCACCCAATGCTTGCCGGCGCTGCCGATCGTGTAATCGATCGCCGCGCCCCTCACGTCGGCGCTGACCGTGCTGCCGTTCTCGTGCAGCTCGAATTTGACGAGCCGTACTGCGGCGTCGTGATGCGCGCCGAAGCCGATGACGTCGGTAATACCGCAATTCTGCGCCGCTTTGGCGAGGCGTGCGTAGTGCGGATTGTCGCGATTGAGGATCGCCGCCCCGCCGTGCTCGATGCCGCGGAAGATCTCGGCCTTTGCATCGGCGATCGCCTCGACAGAGGGGAAGAAGCCGAGATGCGCCGGCTCGATCGTCGTGATCACCGCGACATGCGGCCGGACCATGCGGACCAAGGCATCGATCTCGCCCGGATGATTCATGCCGAGTTCGAAAACGCTGTATTGGCTGTCGGCGGGCATGCGTGACAGCGACAGCGGCACGCCCCAATGATTGTTAAGGCTGCCGGACGAGGCGAAAGCGCGCGCCTGCCGGCTGAGCACCGTCTTCAGCGCTTCTTTCGTGCCGGTCTTCCCGACACTGCCGGTAATGGCGATGATTTTACCCTGGGTGCGTGCCCGTGCTGCGCGGCCGAGCGCTTCGAGCGCAACTTGCGTGTCGGCGACGACGAGCAGCTTGGCGTCGGCGTCGACTTTTGCCGGCTGCTTCGCAACGACGGCCGCTGCGCCGCCGCGCGCCAAAGCGCCGGCGACATAATCATGGCCATCGAATTTCGGACCGGCGAGGGCAACGAAGAGATCGCCTGGGGCCACGGTGCGGCTGTCGATCGAGACGCCATTCGCCTGCCACGCGCCGCCGGTGTTGCGGCCGCCGGTCGCGGTGGCGGCGTCTTGCGCGGTCCAAAGCGCCATCATTCGCCGGCCTCCGCGAGGAGCGCGCGCACGATGGCGGCATCGTCGAAAGGCAAGATTTTGTCGCCGATGATCTGGCCGCGCTCATGCCCTTTGCCGGCGACGAGCAGCAGATCGCCCGGATGCAGCATCTTGATCGCGGCGCGAATCGCTTCGGCGCGATCGCCGATCTCTCTGGCTTTCGGCGCAGTGGCCATGATCGCGCGGCGAATCGCAGCGGCATCTTCGCTGCGCGGATTGTCGTCAGTGACGATGACGGTGTCGGCAAGCTGCTCGGCGATCGCGCCCATTTGCGGCCGCTTGCCGGGATCGCGGTCGCCGCCGCAGCCGAAGATCACGATCAGCTTGCCGGTCGCGAAAGGACGTAGCGCGGTCAGTGCGGTCTGCAGCGCGTCGGGGGTGTGCGCATAATCGACGATGACCGGTGCATCGCCAATGCGCTGCATGCGGCCGGGAACGCCGGTCAGCTCGCTGACCGCATCGAACGCCGCCCCGGCCGGCGCGCCGCAGGCGATCGCGAGGCCGACGGCGCACAGCGCATTCCATGCCTGGAACGCGCCCATCAGCGGAATCCAGATCGTGCGCTTCTCGCCAAAGCCGGAGAAGGTGATGCGTTGGCCGAGGCCCTCGGGGATCGCGTCCGACAGCCAGATATCCGAGGCCGGGTTGCGGCCATAGGTGATCATCCGCTGGCCGCGGCCGAGGCCAAGCCGCGTTAATCGCGCGGTCTGCGATGCGTCGATATTGAAGACAGCGGTGCCGCTCGCCGGCAGCAGCTCGGTGAAGAGCCGCGCCTTGGCCAGGAAATACGCCTCCATATCCGCGTGGTAGTCGAGATGATCGCGGGTGAGGTTGGTGAAGGCGGCGGCGGTGAGTTGCAGCCCGTCGAGGCGATATTGATCGAGCCCATGGCTCGAGGCTTCGAGCGCGACATGGTCGATGCCCGCTTTCGCCAGCATGGCGAGATCGCGATGCAGGGTCACCGGGTCGGGCGTCGTCAGGCTGCCAGGCTGCTCGATGCCGGGCGCAAAGAGGCCAATCGTCCCGAGGCTGGCGGCCTGGTTGCCGAGCACCGCCCAGATCTGGCGCAGGAAAACGGTGACGGAGGTCTTGCCATTGGTGCCGGTGACGGCGGCGATTGTCTTGGGCTGAGACGTGTAGAACGTGGCGGCCATCTTGGCGAAGCGCTGGCGCGGGTTCGCATCGGTGACCACGGGAACAGTCGCGTCCACGCCAGTCGCGGTGTCGACGAGCACGGCGTTGGCGCCGTTGGCGACGGCGCTGGGGATGAAGCGTTTGCCGTCGATTTTCGTGCCGGGCAGGGCCGCAAACAGGAAGCCGCGCTGCACGGCGCGGCTGTCTGCGGTCAGACCGGTAATGTCCGGTTCGGCGACCCCGGCAGGAAGGCGGAGGGCTGAGCCTCCGTCTATGAGGTCAGTTAGACGCAAATTTCCGCCCCGAGGGTGAGGGCAAGCCGATCATCAAAGATTGGCGAATTTCGGGCGAATCCTCGTCCACGGGCTGAATTCCCAAGAGCGACGCCATGCGCTCGACACTGCGCGAAACGCCGGGAGCCGCGACCCAGCCGGCGGTCGCATAGCCGAAGGACTGCTTGTTGCCGTGCGGCTCGTCGATCGAGATCATGATGAAGTAGCGCGGATTGTTCGCGGGGAAGACGCCGGCGAAAGACGACATGAGCGAGTGGTGGTTGTAGGATTTGCCCGTGACCTTCTCGGCGGTGCCTGTCTTGCCGCCGACGACGTAGCCGGGCGCTTCCGCGAGCTTGCCCGTGCCTTTCTCGACGACAAGTCGCAGCAGCTTGCGCATCTCGATCGAGGTTGCTTCCGACATCACCTGCCGGCCGGGGACAGGCTCATCCGCTGGCCGCTTGACGATGGTTGCGGGATGGAGCGTGCCGCCATTGGCGACGGCGCTGAACGCGGTCGCGATCTGCAGCGGGCTCACCGAGATGCCGTGGCCGAAACCGATGGTCATGACATTCACGGGGTGCCATGCACTCGGCAGAATCGGCGCCGCGATCTCGGGCAATTCGAAATTTGGGGCTTTCAGCAGCCCAAGCTTGCCGAGGAACTCGCGCTGCCGGTCAGCGCCAACGTCCATCGCCATCTTCGCGGCGCCGATATTCGACGAATACATGAAGATCTCGGGTACCGAGAGCCAGCGGTTCTGCGCGTGATCGTCGTGAATGGTAAAGCGATCGATCTGGATCGGATGGCTGGCGTCATAGCCGCCGGTCATGGTGGTGACGCGATCGTCGAGCGCCATGGCGACAGTGAAGGTCTTAAATACCGAGCCGATCTCGTAAGTGCCGAGCGTGACGCGGTCGAAAAGATTCTCGGTCGGCGTGGCGCCTGGATCGTTCGGATCGAAATCGGGCAGCGACACCAGGGCGAGGACCTCACCGGTGCTGACATCCATGACGATGCCGCTGCCGCCGACGGCAGTGAATTGCGTGATCTGCTTGGCGATTTCGGCGCGCAGGATCGACTGGATGCGCAGATCGACCGAGAGCTGCAGCGGCTCGTGCCGGCTGCGCAGCGATTCATCGAAGCTGCGCTCGATCCCGGCGAGACCTTTATTATCGATGCCGGCATAACCGACCACATGCGCGAAAGCGCGGCCTTGCGGATAGATGCGCTTCTCTTCGTCCTCGAAATCGAGTCCCGGAACGCCGAGCGCGTTGACCGCCGCCATCTGGCGTGGCGTCAGCTGGCGCTTCAGCCAGACGAAGCTCTTGTCCGAGGTGAGCTTCGCGTAAACTTCGGACGCGTTGAGATCGGGCAGGACTTGAACGAGCTTGTGCGCCGCGTTGCGCATGTCGACATGCGCGTCGTTCATTGTCTTGGGATCGGCATAGAGCGACGGCGATGTCAGCGTCGTCGCTAGCAGCACGCCGTTGCGGTCGACGATGTCGGCGCGACTGGTCTCGACGCGCGTCGCGGTGCCGACATGGGCGAGGCGATTGTCGCCGGCCTTGAAGCCGGAGACTTCGACGAGGCGGGCCGAGATCACGACGAAAGCCAAGCCCATCAGCGCGCCGGCGATGATCAAGCGCGTGCGGCTGGTCTCCATCCACTGCTTGGCTGGACCTTCTTGCGGCTCGGGGCCACAAGGGCCGGGCCGAAAATGGCGGGGACGGCAGGGATTCGGATCGCGTGGCGGTGAGGTGCTCATCTTTCGGCCCTCGAAGTGACAGCGGCAAGCCGCGACGGCTTAGACGCGGATGGTGTGGCGGGCGACGCAGCCAGCGGCGCGTTCGGATCGGGACGCTCAGGCACGGCGCTCGGCGGCAAGATCTGCGCCGAGCTCACGCTGTTCAGATGCAGGAAGCGCGCGCTGAGATCCTCGATGCGGGCGGGCCGCGTGAGGTAGCTCCATTCGGCATTGAGCATGCGGATCTGCTCGCGGCCGTCCGTGATCTGCTTGTTGAGGCTGGCGAGCGTCTGCTCTTGCTGCATCACCTCGTACTTCACCTGGAACATCGCGTAGCCGACCGCGATGACCACGCAGAACCAGACGACGGTGCTGGGGCGGATCACGCTCATGCGGCGATCTCCCAGGCCGGTGCGGTCGTGCGTTCGGCGGCACGCAAACGGGCGGAACGCGCCCGGGCATTACGCGCCGTCTCTTCGGCACCCGGCGCGACGGGCTTGCGGGTGAGGAGGGTAAAGCTCGGCGCGGGACCGCGCGTCGCCGGCGCGTGACGGCTGGCTCGTGGCGCGGCGGCGCTGCGGCGGCGCAGAAAATCTTTGACGCGGCGATCTTCGAGCGAATGGAACGCGACGACGGCAATTCGCCCGCCGGGCTCGAGCAGCCGCTCGGCGGCGGCGAGACCGCGATCGAGCTCGTCGAGTTCTTCGTTCACAGCGATGCGCAGCGCCTGGAATGTGCGGGTCGCGGGATCGATGCCGCCGGTGTCGGGGACGACGCTGCGGATTGCGGCGGCAAGCTCGTTCGTGCGGGTGAGCGGCCGGGCGGCGACGACAGCACGGGCGATCCGGCGCGCGAAGCGTTCCTCGCCGTAATCACGGATCAGCGACGCGAGCTCGGTCTCATCGGCGCCGTTGACGAGATCGGCAGCGCTGCGGCCGCCGCTGCCCATGCGCATATCGAGCGGCCCGTCGGCGCGGAACGAGAAACCGCGCGCCGGATCGTCGATCTGCATCGATGACACGCCGAGATCGAGGGCGACGCCGGCAAGCTGCGTGATGCCCAGCGCGGCGAGCAGCCGCTCCATCTCCGAAAAGCGGCCTTCGATCAGCGTAAGACGTCCGGCGTAAAGCTTCGCCAGATCTTCGCCGCGCGCGATGGCCGACGGATCGCGGTCGAGCGCAACGACGCGGCAAGCCGCGCTGCGCAGCATCGCCTCGGTATAACCGCCGGCGCCGAAAGTGCCGTCGAGGTAAAGGCCGTCGTCGTGGGGTTTCAACGCGGCGATCACTTCGGCGAGCAGGACGGGGATATGCGCGCCGCGCTCGTTCACTTGGCGGGGCTCCGCGGTGGGAGGGTGAAGCCGCGCTGGCGTACGCGCTCGCGCATCTCTTCGCGATGGTTCTGGAAGTGCGCCGGCTCCCAAATCTGGAAGCTGCGGCCAGCGCCGACGAATGCAACTTGCTCGCCGATGCCGGCGTGGTCGATCAGCGCTTGCGAGAGGATGACGCGGCCTTCGCCGTCGAAGGGCAATTGCTCGGCTTCGCCGAGGACCGATTGCAGCGCTTCGTACTCGTCGGAAAATTCGGGCAGGCCATCGAGGCTTTTGGCGATGTCCTCAATCCGGTCGTAACCCCCCGCGTCGAGCGCCTGCAGCTTGGGCGAGGGGAAGACGACGATGCCGGCAAAAGCTTGGCCGTTTAGCGCAGCGCGAAAGGCCGCCGGGACCGAGACCCGGCCCTTGCGGTCTATCTTGTTGAAATACGTCGAAGAAAACAGCGCCAACGCAGGATCCCCAACCACGCCGCGACAACCGACCTCGCCCCGGGAACTGCGCGCCCGCCGCCCTACGCGCGCCTCCTTGAATGGGACTAATTGGGATAACATGGGAAAACATGGGATGTCAAACCTTTACCTAGTAAAAACCGATGAAAAATCGGGACTTAGCGGAATTACGGTGGATAAATTTTCGAGGGCGCGAGTAATGCGCCAAGTCAAAAATCGTTCTTTATTTGTTCTCATTCCGCGACCAGGATTCGAGCGCACGCGGTCTGCGTACAAAATAACCTAGTAAAGCGAGGGGTAAGTGCCAGACGGCCTGTAAGCCGGGTTCTGTCCTCGCCGCAAAGCGAGGGATGGCCATTCATCTGGGACGCCCGTTGCCGAACGTCTCACGCGACCGACCCGGATAGCGGCGCGGAAACCCGCCTGAACCCGAAGGTTCTGCCATCCCTACTTGGTCTTGCTCCCGGTGGGGTTTGCCCTGCCGCTGTCGTTACCGACCGCGCGGTGCGCTCTTACCGCACCATTTCACCCTTGCCGCCCCATCGCGGCCCGAAGGCCGCGCGAGGTTTGGCGGTATGTTTCTGTGGCACTTTCCCTAGGGTCGCCCCCGCCGGGCGTTACCCGGCACCGTGATTCCATGGAGCCCGGACTTTCCTCCCCCGCCTTGCAGCGAAGGTAGCCATCCGGCCGTCTGGCAGGGCGATAAAGGCCCGCGCGAGTCGCTAAGTCAAACGCGGTCGGGAAATTTCTTGCGCACAAATCGCAATTCGGTGCACCGTTTCGGCATCGAGCGCGCCGTCGCAACGCTCGGGCCGGAAATGGCGCTGGAAAGCGACGATCGCCGCGGTCGTCGTGGCGTCGAGCGCGCCACTTTGCGGGCAGAAATAGCCGATTTCGGCGAGTGAAGCCTGGATTTCCCGCAGCCCAATTGGCTTTTCCACCCTCTGAGCCGCGAAATCAGGCCAGAAGCCGATGCCGGCCCGGGCTAAACGTTGCCAATCGAAGAGCTCGCCGGGATCCTGCTTGCGCAGGGGCGCGACATCGGAATGGCCGATGACATGCCGCGCGGGAATTGGATGCCGGCCGAGAATGGCTTTCGCCAGCGTATCGAGCGCGGCCATTTGCGGCTCCGGAAACCGGCGATAACCAAATTCATGCCCCGGATTGACCAATTCGATGCCGACCGAAGCGCCGTTAATGTCGCTCCGCCCGCGCCAGGATGAGATTCCGGCGTGCCACGCGCGCTTTTCCTCGGCGACCAGCCAAGTCACCGCGCCGTCTTCGTCGACGAGGTAATGCGCGCTGACCTTGGCGGCGGGATCGCACAATCGATCGAGCGCTTCTTTGGCCGTGCGCATGCCGGTGTAATGCAGGATCAGCATGTCGACGCCGCCTGGCCGCGCGTCGAAATTGGGCGAGCAACGTTCCGCTATCTGCATCGGCCATGCATAGCACGGGTTCCGCATGCACCCTATGCTCGCCTTATGCATGATGGCCCGCCGCACGAGCATCATCACGATCATTCTCATGGGGTGAATCGTGCGGGCGCTGTACTGGCTTTGTTGTCGGCCCTCCTCTTCGGCGTCACCACGCCGCTCTCGAAATTGCTGCTTGGCGATGTCTCGCCCTGGCTTTTGGCCGGGCTGCTCTATCTTGGCTCGGGCGGCGGGTTACTGGTTTTCGATGTGTTGCGTCGTGCGGCGCGCGCCCGAGCGACCGAGACGCCGGTGCGCCCTCCCGACCTGCCGTGGCTGGCCGGTTTGATCCTCGCCGGCGGTGTCGCCGCGCCGACGCTTTTGATGATCGGCCTGACGCGCACGCCGGCTTCGACCGCCTCGCTGCTGCTCAATCTCGAAGGCGTTTTCACCATCGCGATCGCCTGGATGGTGTTCCGCGAGAATGTCGACAGCCGCATTGCCATTGGCGCCGTGGCGATCCTGCTGGGCGCAGGGCTGCTCTCCTGGCAGGGACATCTCGACGCGATCGGGTGGAGCGCGGCGGCCGTGGTTGCCGCCTGCCTCTGCTGGGCAATCGACAGCAATTTGACGCGCAAGATCTCCGCATCCGATCCGATGCAGATCGCGACGATCAAAGGCCTCGCTGCCGGCGCGGTGAATGTCGTTCTCGCTCTGGCGCTGCAAGTCGACTGGCCGCCGCTTTGGGCGATTGCCGCGGCGGCTGTGCTCGGTTTCTTCGGCTATGGCGTCAGCCTCACCGTCTATATCGCCGCGCTGCGCGCGCTCGGCACGGCGCGGACCGCGGCCTATTACTCGATCTCGCCCTTTATCGGCGCGGTGATCGCGCTGGTCATGTTCAACGAGCCGGTGACGATGTCGCTGAGTGCCGCCGGAGCGTTGATGGCGATAGGGCTCTATCTCCATCTCGCCGAACGGCACGAGCATGCCCATACCCATGACGCGATCGAGCACGAGCATCGCCATGTGCATGATTTGCATCACCATCACACGCATGCCGACGGTGATCCCGGCGGCGAGCCGCACGCGCATGTTCATGCGCATGCGCCGTTGGTTCATCGTCATCCGCATTACCCCGATCTGCACCACCGGCACTCGCATTGAGCCCATTTGAGGGATAGAGGGCGGTCCCCTATTTTCCGCCTAGCCGCGACAAGGAGATAAACGCATGATTTCGCCGACCGAACGCATGATCGCCGAGATCGATGGACCGATCGGCTGGATGGTGTTCAACAATCCGGCAAAGCTCAACGCGATGGCGCCCGATATGTGGGCGGCCATTCCGGCGATCCTCGATCATTACGAGAAGGATCCGGCGGTACGCGTTATCGTGCTGAAGGGCGCGGGCGAAAAAGCCTTTATCTCTGGCGCGGACATCAACCGTTTCGAGGAGCGGCTCGGCTCGGCGCAGGTCGGCAAAAGCGACGGCGACAACATGCGCGAAGCGCTCGACCGGCTTGAGCATTGTACGAAGCCGACCATCGCCATGATCCGCGGCTACTGCCTGGGCGGCGGGCTGCTCGTCGCGCTTCATACGGACATGCGCATCGCGGCGGATACCGCGCGGCTCGGCATTCCGGCGGCAAAGCTCGGCATCGCCTATACGCTGTCCGGCGTCCAAAAGGTGCTCGATCTCGTCGGTCCGGCGGTCGCGCGCGAGATGTTGTTCACCGCGCGGCAATTCAGCGGTATCGAGGCGCAGGGGATGGGGCTCGTCAATCGCGCACCGGCCGAGGCCGAGCTCGAGAGCTTCACGCGCTCCTACTGCGCCACCATGGCCGAGAACGCGCCGCTGTCGATCGCCGCGTCGAAGAGCATCATCGCCGAGTTGATGAAGCCCCGCGGCGATATCGATCGTGCCAAATGCGACGCGATCGCTAAGCGTTGCATGGAGAGCGAGGACTTCGCCGAAGGCCGGCGCGCTTTTGCCGAAAAACGCAAGCCGGTCTTCAAAAGCCGCTAAGCCTCTTTGTGGCCGAGCGCCGCGCCGGTCGAGAAAACCGCTCGTTCCTTGCATACGGTCGCGGGTAGTCTTTCAACACGCCGCGATGAGCGGCGTATAAATGAATGCGATGGGAGAAAACGTCTTGGCAACAACACAAGCTATCGGCCCGCTTTCGGGCACCGATCATGCGAACGAGCTGCGTCGCGCCGTCATTGCCTCGACCATCGGTACGACGATCGAGTGGTACGACTTCTTTCTTTACAGCACCGTCACCGGCCTGATTTTCGCCAAGCTCTATTTCCCGAACAGCGATCCACTCGTCGGTACGCTCAACGCGTTCGCGATCTATTTTGTCGGCTTCCTGTCGCGCCCGATCGGTGCGGCGATCTTCGGTCATTATGGTGATCGCATCGGCCGAAAATCGACGCTGATCGCGACCTTGATGCTGATGGGCGCCGCAACCTTCCTCGTCGCTTTCGTGCCTGGCTATGCCGTGATCGGCATCTGGGGCGCGATCATCCTGACGCTGTTGCGCTTCCTGCAGGGCATCGGCGTCGGCGGCGAGTGGGGTGGCTCAGTGCTCCTGGCGATGGAATGGGCACGGCACAACGGCCAACGCGGCCTCGTCGCTTCCTGGCCGCAGTTCGGCGTGCCGGCCGGGCTGTTCATTGCCAATCTCACTGTGCTGGCGGTCAGCGCGATATCGGGCGACGCGTTTCTCGCCTGGGGGTGGCGCGTGCCGTTCCTCCTCAGCATCGTCCTCGTCGGCATCGGGCTTTGGATCCGGCTCGGCATTCACGAGACGCCGACCTTCCGCCGCTTGGTCGAGGAAAAGAAGATCGAGCGCGCGCCGTTTATCGAGGTGATCAAGAAGCAACCGCTCGAGATACTGCTCACCGCCCTTGCGCGTATGGGCCAGCAGGCGCCGTATTACATCTTCACCGCTTTCATTTTCGCCTATGGCACGGGGACGTTGCATACCTCGCGCGATCTTTTGCTCGTCGGTGTCCTGGTCGCATCGTGCATTTCGTTCGTCACCACGCCGCTTGCGGGACATGTGTCGGACCTCTTCGGCCGCAAAAAGACATATATCCTCGGCGCGATCGCGACCGGGCTTTACGGCTTCATCTATTTCGGCCTGCTCGACACGATGTCTTCGGTCTGGATTTTCGTCGCGGTCGCGGCGTCGCTGATCGCGCATGATTTCCAATATGGGCCGCAAGCCGCTCTCATCGCCGAGGTGTTCACGCCGCGGTTGCGCTATAGCGGCGCGTCGTTGGGCTATCAACTCGCCTCGATTATCGCAGGCGGCCCGGCACCGTTGATCGCGACCTGGCTCTACAGCACCTACCACTCGGGCTTGTCGATCGCGCTTTATATGGCGGTCTGCTGCGTCATCAGCGTGATCGCGACCGCCCTGCTGAAAGACTACACCGGCAAGAATATCGACGAGGAATACGACGGCTGAGGCAGGGTACGGCAACCCTCCCGTGCAACGAATGGCGCAGCCCAGGTTTGTGGGGATAGCGGCCGAAAATGCCGCATCGCCCCTAAACGAGGCATGAACGGGAGAGAAGCTGGAGGACACCATGGCGACGACGACGGTCAACGGCATGCTTACGGATGCCGAGCATAGCGCGCAACTGCGCCGTGCGGTCCTCGCGGCGACGATCGGCACGACGATCGAACGGTACGATTTCTTCGTCTATGGCACGGCGACGGGACTGGTCTTCGGCAAATTATTCTTCCCAAACTCGGACCCGTTGGTCGCGACGCTGAACATCTTCGCGGTCTATGCGATCGGCTTCGTCGCGCGACCGGTCGGCGCGGCCATCTTCGGGCATTACGGGGATCGCATTGGCCGCAAATCGACGCTGATCGCGACGCTGATGCTGATGGGGCTTGCGACGTTCCTTGTCGCTTTCGTGCCGGGGTATGATTCAATCGGCATCTGGGGCGCTGTCATCCTGACGGTGCTGCGCACCTTGCAAGGCATCGGCGTTGGCGGCGAATGGGGCGGGTCGGTGCTGATCTCGATGGAATGGGCGCGGCATAACGGGCAGCGCGGCTTGGTCGCGTCCTGGCCGCAATTCGGCGTGCCGGCCGGCCTGTTCCTGGCCAATCTCGCTGTCCTCGCTTTCAGCCAAATGTCGGGCGATGCTTTCATGGCGTGGGGCTGGCGCATTCCTTTCCTCATCAGCATCGTCCTTGTCGCGATCGGCTTGTGGGTCCGTCTCGGCATTCATGAAACGCCGCTCTTCCAGCGCCTCGTTCAAGAGAACAAGGTCGAGCGCGCGCCCATCGTCGAGGTGTTCAAAAAGCATCCTAAAGAGATTCTCCTCAGCGCTCTCGCGCGTATGTCGGAGCAGGCGCCCTTCTATATCTTCATCACCTTCATCTTCGCCTACGGCACGGGGACGCTGCATGCCTCGCGCGATTTGCTGCTGACGGCGGTGCTTGTCGCGGCCTGCCTCTCCTTCATCACGATCCCGCTCTCGGGCCATGTTTCCGACAAGATCGGCCGGAAGAAGATGTACATCATCGGCGCAGTCGCGACCGGCATCTTCGGCTTCATCTATTTCGGCATGCTCGACACCATGTCGTCGGCGATGATCTTCTTCGCGATCGTGCTGTCGCTTATCCCGCATGACATGCAGTATGGGCCGCAGGCGGCGCTGATCGCCGAAAGCTTCACCGGCCGGCTCCGCTACAGCGGCGCCTCACTCGGCTACCAGCTTGCCTCGGTCGTCGCGGGCGGTCCGGCGCCGTTCATCGCGACCTATCTTTTCTCGCTCTATCACTCGGGCACGCCGATCGCGCTTTATATCCTGTTCAACGCCGTCGTCAGTGTCATCGCTACGGCGATGATGAAGGACTATACCGGCAAGGCTATCGATCAGGAGTACGATAGAGCGGCTTGAGCCTTCTTGACGCGGTCCATGCGCCTCGCCCATGAGTGAGGCACATGGACGACAAAACGCGCGGCTGGCAATTCTGGATCGATCGTGGCGGGACCTTCACCGATATCGTCGCGCGCGCGCCGGATGGCGGGTTGATCGCCAAGAAGCTGCTGTCCGAGAATCCCGGACGCTATCGCGACGCGGCGATCGAAGGCCTGCGGCAGATTTTGGGCGTGGCGCCGCGCGAGGCGTTGCCCGCCGATGCGATCGATGCCGTCAAAATGGGCACGACCGTCGCGACCAACGCGCTGCTGGAGCATAAGGGCGAACGCACGGCGCTTGTTATTACCCGCGGCTTCGGTGATGCGCTGCGCATCGGCTATCAGAATCGGCCGGATCTGTTCGCGCGCCAGATCGTGCTGCCCGAGCAGCTCTATGAACACGTGGTCGAAGCCGACGAGCGGATCGGGGCGAAGGGCGAAGTGCTGGCACCGCTCGCTCGCGCGGCGCTGCGTCGCGATTTGCGGTCGGCTTACGATGCCGGCATCCGGGCGCTGGCGATCGTCTTCATGCATGGTTATCGCTTTCCGGCCCATGAGCAGGCAGCCGCTGCGCTCGCCCGCGGGATCGGGTTCACGCAAATCTCGGCGAGCCACGCGGTCAGCCCGCTGATGAAACTGGTCAGTCGCGGTGATACAACCGTCGTCGATGCTTATCTTTCGCCGATCCTCCGGCGCTATATCGACCAGCTCGCGGGCGAGCTTGGCGATGTGCGATTGCAGTTCATGCAATCGAACGGCGGTCTCGCCGATGCGCAGCGTTTTGCTGGCAAGGACGCCATCCTATCGGGACCAGCGGGCGGCGTCGTCGGCGCAGCCTGCAGCGCCGAGCGTGCCGGATTCGATAAAATCATCGCCTTCGATATGGGAGGCACCTCGACCGATGTGTCGCGCTACGCCGGCGAATTCGAGCGCAATGCCGAGACTCTGATCGCCGGGGTGAAGCTGCGCGCACCGATGCTGGCGATCAACACGGTCGCGGCGGGCGGCGGCTCGATTTGTCGCTTCGACGGCGCGCGCTATCGCGTCGGGCCGGAATCCGCCGGTGCCGATCCTGGCCCTGCCTGCTATCGCCGCGGCGGGCCGCCGACCATCACCGACTGCAATTTAATGCTCGGCAAGCTCAGGCCGGAATATTTTCCGGCGATCTTCGGTCCCGGCGCCGACCAGCCTCTCGACCGTGAAACGGTCGAGCAGAAATTTGCGGCGCTCGCCGAGGAGATCGCAGCCGCGACCGGCGATCGCCGCAGCCCGGTCGAGGTCGCCGAGGGCTTCATCGCCATCGCCAACGCGACCATGGCAAACGCAATCAAGCAAATCTCGATCGAGCGCGGTTACGACGTTACCGAATACACGCTCTGCTGTTTCGGCGGCGCCGGCGGGCAGCATGCTTGCGGCGTCGCGGATGCACTCGGGATCGAACGGGTTTTCATCCATCCGCTTGCCGGCGTGCTGTCGGCCTACGGTATCGGCGTCGCCGACCGCCGCGCAATCCTCGAGCGGGCTGTCGAGAAGGTTTTGAGCGACGATTTGATTCCCGATCTCATCGATGCGCTGGACGAGCTAGCGCGTGATGGCCGGGTCGCCATGGCGGCGGAGGGCGTGGCTCCTGCCCGGATCAGGGCGTTGAGCCGGGCGCATATGAAATATCAGGGTACCGACACGCCGCTGGCGGTCGAACTCGGCGATGCCGCGGCCATTCGTGAATCCTTCGAGGCAGCGCATCGTCAGCGTTTTGGCTTCGTTGCGATCGGCAAGCCGCTGATCGTCGAAGCGATATCCGTCGAGATCGTCGGTGTCGGAAGCGTCGACGACGCGCCGGCGGCAACTCCGGTCGCGGGTAAGGCTGTGCCGATCGGCGAGACCGAGGTCTTCAGCGGCGACACCGCGCATCGCGCCGCGGTTTACGACCGGGCGAAAATCCGCGCCGGCGAGACGCTCGATGGGCCGGCGCTCGTGATCGAGGCCAACGCGACGACAATCATCGAGCCGGGCTGGCATGGGCGGGTCGATACGCGGCACAATCTCGTACTCGAATGCGCGGTGTCGCGACCGAGCCGCAGCATGATCGGTACGGCGGCCGACCCGGTGATGCTGGAGGTCTTCAACCACCTCTTCATGGCGATTGCCGAGCAGATGGGGACGGCGCTGCAAGGCTCTGCCTACTCGGTGAACATCAAAGAGCGCCTGGATTTTTCCTGCGCGCTCTTCGATCGCAATGGCGCGCTGGTCGCCAACGCGCCCCATATCCCGGTGCATCTCGGCTCGATGGGCGAAAGCGTTCGCACCATCATTCACGCGCATGGTCCGATGAATCAGGCGGGGGGTGGTTCTGGCCGGCGCATGCGGCCGGGCGATGTCTATGTGTTGAACGCGCCTTACAACGGCGGCACGCATCTGCCCGATGTCACCGTGATCACGCCCGTCTTTGCCGAAGAAGATCGCGACGGATGCGAGCCGCCGCTTTTCTACGTCGCCTCGCGCGGCCATCACGCCGATATCGGCGGCATCACGCCGGGTTCGATGCCGCCCAATAGTCGCAATGTCGAAGAAGAGGGCGTCCTGATCGACGATTTTCTGCTCGTCGATGCCGGACATTTCCGCGAGGCCGAGATGATCGCGTTATTGCAAAGCGCGAAATACCCAGCGCGCAACCCAGCGCAGAATATCGCCGATCTCAAGGCGCAGATTGCGGCAAGCGCCAAAGGGGTCGCTGAGTTGCATCGCATGGTCCGTCATTTCGGCGGCGATGTGGTTGATGCCTATATGCAACACGTGCAGGACAATGCCGAAGAGGCGGTGCGGCGCGTCATCGACCGGCTGTCGAGCGGTAGCTTCACCTATGAGATGGATGACGGCGCCGAGATCTGTGTTCACGTAACGATCAATCGCGCACAACGCGAGGCACAGATCGATTTCACGGGTACCAGCGGACAGCTATCAACCAATTTCAACGCACCCTCCGCAATTTGCTATGCGGCCGTGCTTTACGTCTTTCGCACGCTGGTCGACGACGACATCCCGCTCAACGGCGGCTGCCTCAAGCCGCTGAAGATCATCATTCCCGACGCCTCGATGCTGGCGCCGCGCTACCCGGCGGCCGTCGTTGCCGGCAATGTCGAGACGTCACAGGCGATCACCGATGCGCTCTACGCCGCGCTCGGCGTGTTGGCGTCGGCGCAAGGCACGATGAATAATTTCACCTTCGGCAATGAGCGGCACCAATATTACGAGACCATCTGCGGCGGTTCGGGGGCCGGGCCCGGCTTTGATGGCACGTCTGCCATCCATACGCATATGACGAATACGCGGCTGACCGATCCCGAAGTGCTGGAATGGCGGTTCCCGATACTGCTGGAGAGCTTCGCGATCCGGAGCGGCTCGGGCGGCGAAGGGCAATGGCGCGGTGGTGATGGGGCGGTGCGGCGGCTGCGGTTCTTGGAGTCGATGACCGCCGGCATTCTATCGTCGCATCGCCGCGTCGCGCCCCATGGTCTCGCCGGCGGCGACGCCGGCGCCCTCGGGCATAATTGGATCGAACGTGCCGACGGCACGCGCGAGGAGCTCGGCGGCACAGCGACCGTGGCGATGCAACCGGGCGATGTTTTCGTGATCGAGACGCCGGGTGGCGGCGGCTTCGGCAAAAAGAGAGGAGGCGGGAATGCGTAGATTTTTGGGGGTGACGCTCGCGGTGTCATTGCTGTTGCCGGGCGCGGCGCAGGCCGAGAGTCTTTGGGGCCTTTATTCGACGCTGCAGACGCATCAATGGGTCGACCTCACCCATCCTTTCGACACTGACATCCCGCATTGGAAAGGCTTCGATCCGATGACGCGGAAGGTGATCTACGATTACGACAAGGATGGCTTCCGTGCCGAGCTCTTCTGCCATGTCGGGCAATGGGGCACCCATCTCGATCCGCCGGTGCATTTCCACAAGGGTGCGCGCACGGCTGACAAAATCCCGGTGAACGAGATGCTGCTGCCGCTCGTCGTAATCGACGTGCATCGCCAGGTCGAGAAGAATCCCGATTACGTGCTCACGCTCAAAGATGTGAAGGCGTGGGAGGCCAAGCACGGCGCCATCCCCAAAGGCGCCTTCGTGGCCATGCGGACAGATTGGTCGAAGCGCTGGCCCGATCAGGAAAAGATGCAGAACGTCGATGCGCAGGGCGTCGCGCATTATCCCGGCTGGACGATGGATGCGCTGAAATACCTCTATCTGACGCGGCACATCACCGCCTCGGGCCATGAGACGACCGATACCGATCCGGGTATTGCCACGACCAAGGACGATTACTCGCTCGAGAGCTACATCCTTGGCATCGACCATTATCAAATCGAGCTTCTGGCTAATCTCGACAAGGTGCCGGAGACCGGTGCGCTGGTCTCGGTGACGTGGCCCGATATCAAGGATGGCACCGGCTTTCCGGCGCGGGTCTTTGCGATCCTGCCGTGAGTGAAGACGCCACCATCGCCGCGTCGATCGCCCGCGCCCGCCAGCTTGCGGCGCGAGCCGAGGACGACGCGGCGAAGGCAGCCTATATCGACGTGCTGCGCCGTGACCCGACGCATTTCGCTGCGCTCAATGAGCTCGCGACCCTGGCCTATGCGAGCGGCCATCGCACAGCGGCACGCACCGCGTATGAGCAGGCGGTGCGATGTCATCCCGGCAATCCCCTCGGCCGGGTCAATCTCGGCAACCTCCTTGCCGAAGGTCAGGATTTCGCGGGGGCCCGCGTGCAATACGAAGCCGCGCTTGTTGCCGATCCCGAGCTGGCCGAAGCGCATCAAGGCCTCGCACGCGTGCTCAGCGAGCTTGGCGAGGCGGCGGCCGCCGGACCGCATTGGCAAAAGGGCTTCGCCAGCCACGCGCTGGTCAGGCGGCCCTATCGCGGCACGGGGACCGGCGTCTCGGTCTTGCTCCTCGTGTCGGCGCGCGGCGGCAACATTCCGACGCAGCAGATCCTCGACGACCGGGTGTTTGCGGTCTCGGCGCTCTATGCCGAATTCTTCGATCCTGCACGCGCACTGCCGGAGCACTCGCTGATCTTCAACGCGATCGGCGATGCCGATCTTTGCGGCGACGCTTTGACGCGGGCCGAGGCGATCGTGAAACGCAGCACTGCGCCGGTGTTCAATCCGCCGGCGCGCGTGCGACCGACCGGTCGCGCCGCCAATGCTGAGCGCCTCGCCGCGTTGCCCGATGTGAAGGCGCCAGGGATCCGCGGGCTCGCCAAAAGCGCGCTGACGACCGCCGAGCTGCGGTTTCCGTTGCTGCTCCGTGCGCCGGGCTTTCACACCGGCCGGCATTTCGTCCGCGTCGAGCGGCGCGAAGACCTCCTCGCCGCTATCGCGCAATTGCCGGGTGACGAGCTGCTGGCGATCGATTATCTCGATGCGCGTAGCGCCGACGGCATGGCGCGCAAATATCGCGTCATGATCATCGATGGCGCGCTCTATCCGCTTCACCTCGCGATCTCGGCCGATTGGAAAGTGCATTACTTCACCGCCGATATGGCCGCGAACGCGATGCATCGCGAAGAGGAGCGGCGATTCCTGATCGACATGACGAGCGTCATTGGCGAACGCGCGGTCGCCGCGCTCGGCACGATCGGCAAAAGCCTCAGCCTCGATTACGCCGGTGTCGATTTCGGCGTGGGCGCCGACGGCGCGTTGCTGCTGTTCGAGGCGAACGCGACCATGGTCATCAATCCGCCGGATTCCGATCCAACGTGGGATTATCGGCGCGCGCCGATCCTCGCCGCGCTCGATGCGGCCAAGCGCATGCTGCTCGGCAAGGCGAAACCCTAGACTCTAGCTAGAAGCGGAAACTGATGCCGCTCGTCCACTCGATATCGGGTGTTGCTTTGTTGGTGCCGATGAAGATGCCGCTGTCGATCACAATGTTGTCGGTCATCGGATAGGTGAAGCCGAGATCGACCGATTGCTGCGGCTGCGTGTCGCTTTCCGTCGTCGCATGCACGGCGTATTCGAGATAGACATCGACCGCATCGAAGATCACGTGATCGACCGACGCAGAGTTCTGCCAGCCGACGACATACCCGCTATTCGCCGAGTTGCGCTCTTGCCCGAGGGCGGTCTCAAGGCCGAGATGGAAGCCGTCGACGAGATTGACCAGAAACGGCGCGCCAACCGCCCATTCGACATGGTTGTTGCCGATGCCGGTTTGCGCCGTCGACAGTTTCACTTGCGGCTGCAGCGCGAAGCCGCTCGTCCAGGGATCATCGCCGCCTTCATTGCCCCAAAGATTGAGCTTGCCGCCGATGATCGTATCGCCGAAGCCGCTGACCCGCGTCGTTTGGCTGGCGATCTTGTCCGCGCTTTTGACCCAATCGAAGCTATCGATGGTGGCGTTGACCTCGAGGCGGTCATTAAGACCGAGCCGCGCATTGATATGGCCGAGCCTAAGCGTATCGGTGACAATGTTGCCGCCATGGGTGCGGTCGTGGAAACGGCTCCAATCGTAGAGCCCGGTCTCGATCTGCACATGGCCCGCATCGACCGTATGCGGCGTATTGGTGATGTTGGGCCGGTCCGTGTCCATGCCGCGCAGAGCGCCATCGGGCACGGCATTGAACAGCGTGTATTGCGATTTATCGACAGGCGGGCTTTCACTATCGGCCGAAGCCGGGAATGAGGAGAAAAGCAGCGGGAAAGAGATGCTCATCCCAATAACGTGCGTTCTCATCGGCGACCTCTAAGCCGGTTTGCGTCCGGCGCTCGTTGAAAGCCATACGCCAAACAGAATGGCCACGATACCGATGATGTGAAAGATGTGAACTTTCTCGTCGAGGAGCAGCACCGCCAGCACGGTCGTAAACGCGGGCATCAGATAGGTGGTGAAGCCCGCACGGTTGGCGCCGACCATCTCGGCACCGCGATTCCAGCACCAGTAAGCCGCGGCAGAGGCGAAACAACCGGTGTAGAGCGGCGCCGCGATCGAGCTCCAGGCGAGCGGCGGCGTCTGGATATAGAGGCTCTCGAAGAGATAGGCCGGGGCGAGGGCAGCCGTGCCAAAAACGCCGAGCAGGAAGATCAGGCTGATATTGTCGATCTCCATCGGCCGCCGCCGCAGCATCACAGTGTAGAACGCCCAGAGCGGCATCACGCCAAGGATCGCGATATCGCCAATACCGAAGCGCAGATTGAAGATGCGCGTCGGATCGCCGCGTCCGAGCACGATGGCGAGACCGATCAGCGAGATCACGGTGCCCCAGACTTGCCGCATCGTGATCCTGTCGCCATCGATCGCCCAGGCGACGATGACGATGGTCAGCGGCGACGCGGCGTTGAGCAGCACCGCGTTGATCGTCTCGGTATGGCGCAAACCGAAATAGACCGCGACCTGATAGATCGCGCCGCCGGTGACCGCGAGCGCCAGCAATAGCGGCCAGGCGCGGCGCAGCACGGCGCCCTTGCCGATGAGCCGCGGCACGGCGAAAGGCGCGAGCACCAGTGCCGCCACGGTCCAGCGCCAGAAAGTCATCGCGACGGGCGGCATGCTGTCGCGCAACGCGCGGCCGAGCACCCAATTGCCGGCCCAGAACAGCATGCAGAGCGACAGGAGTGCGTAAGGATAGATCCCGTTGAAGCGGCCCGCCGGACGCAGCGCGGCGAGCGGCTCGACGGTCACGGCGTGCTGTCCGTATCGGTCGCAGCACGGCGGCGCATCAACGCGCCGCCTTCAAGCGCTTGCCAGCAAAGCAGAACCGGCACGCCGATGGTGATGTCGCGGCCGCGCTTCAATAGCGAGAGTGCCAACGCCATATCGGGCGACAGGCCGAACAGCGCGCCGAGCATGACGTAGGCGCCTTCCTGCACCCCGACCGCGTTGGGCACGGCGAAGGCGACGCTGCGGATAGCGTAGAGCAGGCTCTCGATCGTGATCACGGCGGTGATGCCGAGATCGATGCCCATCAGCTTTAGCGCGAGCCATGCCTCGATTGCGTTCGCGACCCAGCCGGCGAGGTGGAGGAAGAAGCCGAGTGCGAGGCTGCTGCGATGCGAATAGACACGATCAATCGCCTCGATCAGCGGCTTGGCGCTCAGCGTGCTGCCGGGAAACCAGCGCGTTGCCAATTGCTGGCTCATCCGCTCGACCAAAGCGGCGCCACGGCGCTGCAAGAGGATGAAGCCGAGAATGGCGACAATGCCGAGCGCGATGCCGATCGCCGCCGGATAGATCAACGTCGCTTGCGGATGGACCCGTGCCAACAACGCGACGCCGACCAGCGTGTAGCCGAGCTGCGCCAGCACCTCGATGGTGATGTCGACGATGGTGGTCGCGGTCGAGATCGCGGTCGAGGGACCGAGCAGGGTCGCGGCGCGCGCGCCCATGACGAAGCCGCCGACTTGCGACAGCGGCAGCACTTCCGAGCCCGAATCGCGTACCAGTCGGCCCCAGACGAAGGCGCGGAAGCGGTCGCGCGGTGGCGGCGCGATCACCCACCAGCACGCGCCGAGCAACAAATAGAGCGCGAGCTGATAGACGAGGATGATCGCGAAGCCGCTCCAGCCGATCGAGCCAAGTGCCGAGATCACTTCGCCGAAGCCGAAATAGGCGACGATCGCCGTCCCGAGCACGAGACCGGCGATCGCCACGAGGATGGTCGCAATACGCATCGACGCGAGTTTAGAGGGTGGCGCTTCGCAGGCGAAGCGTTACGCGGGCGTGTCGGCGTTGCGCCGGCGGAAATTCCACAGCCGGAGGCTGGTCAGCGCGGCATCGGCGAGCGAGGGTAGGAAGCTCGGACGCAGGAGCTCGGGATCGAATTCCTTCATCCGCCTTGCGTTCTCGTTGTAGCAATCCTCGAGGAAGCGGCGGAAGGTGAAGCCGTCGAGGAACACGCCCGCCTGCGTCGCCGAGAAATCCTTGCCGTCGTTCACCTGGGTGCCACGGCGCGCCGTGCCGACCAGGCGTTTCAGCGCGCGGGTATAGAAGCGCAACGAAGCGCTGGCGCGCCAGATGATGTTGCCGCGCTTCTTCTGCATCTGGCGATAGGCCATCCAGTTGACGAAGAAGACGATGTGGCGCGTCTCCTCGTACATCAAGCGATCGAAGATCGCGAACATCGATTCGGGCAAGAAGCCCGATTGCCGCGCGATCTTGAAGACACCGAAGCCGAGGAAGCTGTCGACGCATTCGCCGTAGCCGAAATCCTTGAACGCGGTCTCGATATCCGCCGGCAGCGGCTCGAGCGGCGTCTCATAAGCGTCGATGTCGTAGCGCTTGATCATCACGCGGATGAGATCGGCGTGGCGCGCCTCCTCGAAGCCTTGCAGCTCGACCGCTTTCTTGAGGATTGGATCCCCGATCGTCGCGGTGAAGGCTTTGACGATGGCGCCGGCGCGGCGTTCGGTATGCAGTACTTCCTGCCAGAATGGCACCGAGCGCAGCCGCGAAGCGGCCGCCTCATCGAGCTCCGGCCAGGGAAGTGTCTCGGGATCGTAATCCTGATAAGTATCGTGGAAATGCTGGCAGAAGATTTCTTTATGCGCCTCGGAGCCGATGGCGACGGTGGATTTCTTCTTGCCTACGAAGAAGCGCGCGAAGCGAACCATCCGCGGCACGAATGTCGGACGAAGCAACCGCTTGTCGTAGCCGGTGAGCCGCTTCTCGTTCTCGTCGAGGCAGATATCCATTAGCTCGGCCGCGCTCACATCGACACCGCCGACCGCCTTGCCGCCGGTGACGGTGAAGTTGTTGTCGGCATTGGGCGCGCCGCCGAGGCCACGGGCGATGCCGATGCGCTCCCAAATCAGGAACGCCCAGACCGCCATGATCTTCAGGCGAAACCACGGCCGCTTCCACCACGGCAGATTGCGGCGATGCCACTTCACCCAATTCACGAAGAAGAGGATGTGCCGGCCTTCCTCCTGCATCACGGGCTCGAACGTATCGACGAGCTCGGGCGGGAAGAATCCGGAGCGCTTCGCCAGCTCGAAGAGTCCGAAGGCGAAGAAACTATCGATGCACTCGCTATAGCCGGTGACCATGAAGGCCCATTCGGCGTCCTTCGGCTTGATGTAGGCCGGCTCGGGCGCGAGCTTGATGCCATAGGCCTCGACCATGTTGGCGAGGACTTCCTTGTGGCGGCCCTCCTCGAAGCCGTTGAGGTCGATCGCCTGACGCAACAGCGGATCCTCGATCTGCTCGCCATAAGTCAGGACGCGGAGCTTCGCCTTGCCCTCTGTCTGCACCGCGATATCCCAGATCGGCAGGTTGACGAGGCGCTGGCGCGCTTCCCCATCAAGCTTTGGCCAGTCGATGACCGCCGGCTTATAGGGATTGAAGGTGTCGAGGAGCATGCGGCAGAACATGCTCTTGTGGCGGTCGCTGCCGGGGCGCACCGGGCCCGGCGCGCTCTCGCGCCAGAGCCGCGCAGCCTCATCCGCCGCACTGATTGCCATATCGGTCATGCGGCTAGCCTCAGGGCGCTGCCATCTAAAGTCAATCGCGCGGATTGCCTCAGCGGTGCGGCGCTTTGGCCGCCGAAATGGCCTGCGCAAGCGCCACCCCTGGGTTTGGCGAACCCCCGATTTGGGCTAGAGTTGTCGTCATAATTTCCGGGAGGGAAGGGTATGGCGGTTTCAGCAAAAGGCGTCCGGCAAGTCGGTTTCTATGACTGCTACGGCGGCGGCCAGGTTTATGTCGATAACGGCTTCGCCTATATCGGCCACATCCATTCGCCCTCGGGCACCAGCATCGTCGACGTGCGCGATCCCAAGAATCCGAAGCAGATCGCCTATTACGAGATGCCGCCCGGTACCCACTCGCACAAGGCGCGGGCGGTCAACGGGCTACTCGTCACCAATCACGAGGTCGACCCCAATCCGGCCGGGGGTCCCGCCGACGCACCCTCCGACTTCAAAGGGGGGCTCGGCATCTACGATGTCAGCAATCCGCTGAAGCCGCGCAAGCTCCTCGATTGGCAGACGCATGGCCACGGCGTCCATCGCTACGATTTCGACGGCCGCTATGTCTATTGCTCACCGACGGTCGAGGGCTATCGCGGCAACATCGTCATGATCCTCGATCTCAAGAATCCGGAAAAGCCGGAAGAGATCGGGCGCTGGTGGGAACCGGGACAATGGATCGCGGGCGGCGAGACTCCGACCTGGAAGGGCGCCGATCATCGCTGCCATCATCCGCTGCGCCAAGGCAATCGCCTTTATACGAGCTATTGGCAGGGCGGCTTCCACATTCTCAACATCGACGACATGTCGAAGCCGAAGCGGGTCTCGGGTCTCGATTGGAGCCCGCCTTTCGCCTGCCCGACGCATTCCTGCGTGCGCATCCCGTTCGACATCTTCGGCCGGAAATTCGCCATCGTTGCCGACGAGGACGTGCAGCGGCCCGAGACGGCGCTGCCTGCCTTCATGTGGATGATCGACATCACCGATGAAGAGCATCCGGTTCCGGTCGGCACCTATCAGGTCGAGGGGCTCGACCACGGCAACCACGCCAACAACAGCGGCTGCCATCAGCCGGTCGAGAAGATCCGCGGCACGGAAGTGCCCTTCGCCTGGTTCGCCCAGGGCCTGCGCATCATCGACATCTCGCATCCGCATACGCCGAAAGAGGTCGCGCATTATCTGCCCGAGCCGGCGCCCGG
Organism: Allostellaceae bacterium; assembly: GCA_035552195.1. GTDB lineage: Bacteria > Pseudomonadota > Alphaproteobacteria > ATCC43930 > CGMCC-115725 > CAIKMD01. Next base: position 24,668 of record DASZLU010000151.1, read on the forward strand.
CGCGAAGCGCGCGCAGAGCAACGACGTCTACCAGGACGATCGCGGCCTGATCTTCCTCATCGACCGCATCCGCGGCCTGGAGATACTCGAGCGGACCTAAGTGGATGAGTGAAGCCGTCGAATGCGTCGTCATCGGCGGCGGCATTATTGGGTTGGCGGTGGCGCGGGCCTTGGCCCGCGCCGGCCGCGAGGTGTTGCTGCTCGAGAAAGAGCGGTGGATCGGGCAGGACACGTCTTCGCGCAGTAGCGAGGTCATCCACGCCGGTCTCTATTATCCCGAAGGCAGTCTGAAAGCGCGGTTCTGCGTCGAAGGGCGCAAGAAGCTTTATGCCTATTGTGCCGAGCGCGATGTGCCGCATAAGCGCATCGGCAAACTTGTCGTCGGCGTCGGCGAAGACGAGATCGCGACGCTCGAGCGAGTGATCAAGCACGCCGAGGCAGCGGGTGTCACCGATCTCGAATGGCTCGACGGCAAGGACGCGCGGGCGATGGAGCCGGCGCTGCGCTGCGCTGCCGCGTTCCATTCGCCCTCGACCGGCATCATCGACAGCCACGCACTGATGCAGGCTTATCAGACCGATGCCGAGAATGCCGGCGCCAGCGTGGTGTTGCGCGCGCCGGTGCTCGAAGGCCGCGTCACGGCCGGCGGTTTCTCGCTGGAAGTCGGCGGCAGCGAGCGGATGACGCTCGACTGCAAGCTGCTCATCAACAGCGCCGGGCTTTACGCGCCCTCGCTGGCGCGGCGCATCGCCGGGATACCGGCGGCGAGCATCCCGCAGGATTACTATTGCCGCGGCGTTTACTTCACGCTCGCGGGCCGCGCGCCGTTCGAGCGCCTGGTTTATCCGGTGCCGGAGCATGCCGGGCTCGGCGTGCATCTGACGCTCGACATGGCCGGCGCGGCGCGTTTCGGTCCCGATACCGAATGGATCGACGGCATCGACTACACGGTCGATGGGCGGCGCGGCGACAAATTCTATGCCGCGATCCGCACCTATTGGCCGGACATCGCCGACGGCGCGCTGCAGCCGGGCTATGCCGGTATCCGCCCGAAGATCAGCGGCCCGAAAGAGCCGGCGGCGGATTTCGTGATCGCCGGCCCGCAAAGCCATGGCGTGCCGAATCTCGTCAATTTGTTCGGTATTGAATCGCCTGGGCTTACCGCATCGTTAGCCATCGCGGATCACGTGCTCTCCCTCGTTGATTAATCGCGGCATGCCGTGGCCGGTGCGGCGGCATCGGTGAAAAGAGCAACAAATCTGCGCAAAGTCCGTCGACCTCAATCTTCTCCAATTGCGGGCAACCGCAAGGTTTCATTAGCAATGGACGCCCTAAATTCCTCGCGTCAGATATCACGCGGAGACAGAGCATGTTTGGCTGGTTGCAGACTTTCCTGCGAAACGAAAGCGGCGCGACGGCTATCGAATACGGTTTGATCGCGGCGCTGATTGCGGTCGCGATCATCGCAGGGGCGACGACCGTGGGCACTAATCTCGCTACGACGTTCGGGAATATCGGTACCGCGCTTTAATCGCGGGTCGTATTCCTTTGGAGGAAGGCCCCGCGTGCGTCGGGGCCTTTTCATGCCGGGTTTCAGCCGGCAATGTCGTCCTCGGCGCCGGCTTCGACCACCGCTGTGACGGTGATGGCGCCAGCACTCGCGAAGCGCAGCGTCACCGGCAAACGGTCGTCGAGCGCGAGCGGTCCTTTGAGATCGCGTAGCGCGATGTAGCGTCGTCCCGGGCCAAGCTCGAGCGGTCGCTTGGGCCAGAGATCGAAATATTCGAGCGGCGTGCCGTCATGCGCGCGGAAGATCATCGTGCCCGCGATAGGCGTCGAGGCCGCGATCAGCCGTTCGCGCGTCGGTCCGTCGTTGACGATGTGCAGGAACAATGCCGCCGCTTCGGCGACCGAGGGCGGGACCCAGGGATGGGTGATCGAAATCGGCCCGAGGCGGAAGGTACTCTCAGCGGCGGCCGCTCGGCCGCAGGCGAGCGCCAGCGGCGTCAGCAACAAAGCTCGCCGGTTCATGGCGACCGGTATCCAAGCCGGAATGTCGTGCCGAGAAAAAAGGTCAGAGCGCTTTCGCCCGTTTTAAAAGCGCGGTGATCTTGCAGCCGAGAACGACATTATCGCGCGATAACGCATCGTTGGCGCGGCGCAAGCCGTCGATGATCCAGCACACGAAGAACGCGACGATCACGAAGACGATGAGATGCGCCGTGTCGCTGTATTTCGGCCAGCCGAAGCCGCTCGGCGGCAGGAAGAAATCCCACAAACCAACGGCGCTGAAGGCCAGCGCCCAAGCCGCGAGCGCCCAGCCGCCAAAGGCACAGCAGGCGACGATCGCGATGATGAAGCAGAGATAAGGGACGTCGATTCCGCACAGGGCGAAAGCTTCGGCGAGCAGGGCACAGCCCGCAACCGCAAACGCCGCGAGCGCGGCGCTGAGGACAATGGTGGCAGTTCGGCTCCCCTGGTCCATGGCGACAATTCTGCCTAAAAACGGGCCACCAACGCAATGACCCATTTTCCCGACCGCGTCCGAGTTCTAGGAAATCGGGCGCGATAACAGAGGAAGAACACCCCATGGCCGAGATGGCGCGACCCAACGATCTCGATAGCTATTGGATGCCGTTCACCGCCAATCGCCAGTTCAAGGCGAAACCCCGGCTCATGGCGTCGGCCGAGGGCATGTATTACCAGAGCACCGACGGGCGCAAGATCCTCGACGGGACGGCTGGGCTCTGGTGCGTCAATGCCGGTCATGGCCGGCGCGAGATCGCCGATGCGGTTCAGCGGCAGTTGGTAACACTGGACTATGCTCCCGCCTTCCAGATGGGCCATCCGGCTGTCTTCGAGGCGGCGTCGCGGATCGCTTCGCTGTTGCCGGGCGATCTCGATCATGTCTTCTTCGGCAATTCCGGTTCGGAAGCTGTCGAGACCGCGTTGAAGATCGCGCTTGCCTATCACCGCGCGCGCGGTGATGGCGCGCGGACGCGGTTGATCGGCCGCGAGCGCGGCTATCACGGTGTCGGCTTCGGCGGCATCTCGGTCGGCGGCATCGCCGGCAACCGCAAGCTCTATGCCGGCATCCCCGGCGTCGACCATCTGCCGCACACCTTCAACCTCAGCAAGCAGGCCTTCTCGCGCGGCCAGCCGGAATGGGGCGCGGAGCTGGCCGACGAGCTCGAGCGCATCGCCGCGCTGCACGATCCCTCGACCATCGCCGCCGTCATCGTCGAGCCGATGGCCGGTTCGACTGGCGTGCTCATCCCGCCGAAAGGCTATCTCGAGCGCCTGAGGGTGATCTGCGACAAGCATGGATTGCTGCTGATCTTCGACGAGGTCATCACCGGTTTCGGCCGGCTCGGCGCGAGCTTCGGCGCCGAGTTCTTCGGCGTCGTGCCCGACATGGTCTGCTTCGCCAAAGGCGTGACCAATGGCTGCGTGCCGATGGGCGGCGTCGTGGTGAAGAAGTCGATCTACGACGCCTTCATGCAAGGCCCCGAGAACCTCATCGAATTCGCGCACGGCTATACCTATTCCGGCCATCCGATCGCGGCGGCCGCGGCGCTGGCGACGCTCGATATCTATCAGAAGGAAGATCTCTTCAATCGCGCAAAGGCACTTGCGCCTTATTGGGAGGCGGCGGTCCACGGGTTGAAGGACTTGCCCAACATCGTCGATCTGCGGAATATCGGTCTCGTCGCCGGGATCGAGCTGGCGCCGATCGCCGGCAAGCCGGGCGCGCGTGCTTTCGATGCCTATCTCAAATGCTTCGAGCGCGGCTTGCTGGTGCGCCAGACCGGCGACATCCTGGCGCTGTCCCCGCCGCTTATCGTCGAGAAGTCACAGATCGACGACATGTTCGGCCTGCTGCGCGAGGTGCTGAAGACATGCTGATCGGCGTCCCGAAGGAGATTAAGACCCACGAATACCGCGTTGGGCTGGTTCCCGGCAGCGTCCGCGAGTTGATCCATCACGGCCATCTGGTCGTGGTCGAGAAGAGCGCCGGCGCCGGCGTCGGCTTCGACGACGCCGCTTACGAGAAAGCAGGCGCGCGCGTGCTGGCGACTGCGGCGGATGTCTTCGCCGGCGCCGACATGATCGTCAAAGTGAAGGAGCCGCAGCCGCAAGAAATCGCAATGCTGCGCAAGAACCAGGTGCTCTTCACCTATCTTCACCTCGCCGCCGATAAGACACAGACCGAAGGGCTGATGCGCTCGGGCGCCGTCTGCATCGCGTACGAGACGGTGACCGATGCGCGCGGCGGCTTGCCGCTGCTGGCGCCGATGAGCGAAGTCGCCGGTCGCATGGCGATCCAGGTCGGCGCGCATTATCTCGAGAAGGAGCAGGGCGGCGCCGGCCTCCTGCTGGGCGGCGTGCCCGGCGTCGCGGCGGCGAAAGTCGTGGTCCTCGGCGGCGGCGTCGCCGGCACCAACGCGGCACGCGTCGCGATGGGGATGGAAGCCTACGTCACGGTGATCGATAAGTCGCTGCAGCGGCTTTACGAGCTCGATCTGCAATTCGGCTCGCAGCTCCACACCCTCTTCGCCACGGTCGAGAATATCGAGCGCGAGGTCCTGTCGGCCGATCTCGTGATCGGCGCGGCTTTGGTCGCGGGGGCAGCGGCGCCAAAGCTGGTGACGCGGGCGATGGTGAAGCAGATGCGCGTGGGCTCGGTGATGGTCGATATCTCGATCGATCAGGGCGGCTGCTTCGAGACGAGCCGGCCGACGAATCATGCCAGCCCGACTTATGTCGAGGAGGGCGTCATCCACTACTGCGTCACGAACATGCCGGGCGCGGTGGCGCGCACCTCGACCTTCGCGCTCAACAACGCGACCCTGCCGTTCAGCTTGGCGCTCGCCGACAAGGGCTGGCGCGAGGCCCTGGCCGACGACGCGCATCTCGGCGCCGGCCTCAACATCGCCGGTGGCAAGGTCACGCATCCAGCGGTGGCGGGGGCGCTCGCCCTGCCGCTCGCCGCCGTCGAAGAAGCGCTGAAGGCCTAATACGCGCGCTTTACAAAGAACCGTCACTCCCGCGGAAGCGGGAATCCAGCGGTTTCTCTTGGGATCCTCGCTTTCGCGGGCGTGACGGTCAACTTGTTGGTTTTAGATTCTGCGGACGATCGTCACTTCGCCGTCGGTGCCGGCTTGTCCGGGCCGGAGTAGCGGACAATGAACACGCCCCATTGCTTGTCGGTGACGTAGAGGTTGCCGCGCGTATCGGCGAGCACATCCTCGGTCTGATTGACCAGCTTGTTCTTCGGGTAATAGCCGACCTTCTTCGTCGGCTGCGGCGGGATGAAGTAGCCGGTGATCTTCGGCATATAGGGGTCTTTGATGTCGTAGACCTGCAGGCCGGCGTTGAAATAGGTCAGGTAGATCAGGTTGTCCGGCTGCTCGACATCGGGCAGGTGGATTTCCTGGTTGGTGTTGTGGGGGCCGAAGCGGCCGCCCTTGTCGCAGAAGTCCTTGTAGGACACGTCTTTCGGCGGCACCGGCAGGGGGAAGATCGACATCAGCCGCGGCTTCGTCATGTCCTTATTGTCGATGAGGACGGCGTAGTTGAGCGCGTTGTCGACGCAATTCTCGGCCGAGGCTTCGGAATTGGCGAAGATCAGGTGCTTCTTCCACAGCGGCAGCACCGTGTGCTCGGATTGCGAGCCGGCCGAGATGAAGGGCGGCGTCATGGTGAGATCGCCGATCAGCTTGGGATGAGCGATGTCGGCGATGTCGAGATTGATGATGCCGGGCGCATAGCCCATCGTCGCGATCTTGCCGTCGGGGCTGATATTGGCCGGGCCGTGGAAGCCAAAAGGTGCGGGCGTCGGCGCGCCGCCTTCCTTCTGATTGGGCCGCGCCCATTGTCCCGCGATCGCCGGGTTCTTCGGATCGCTGACGTCGAGAATGGTGAGGATGTTGCCCTTGTAGCCGGGCGCGGCGGCGGAGAGATAGGCGTATTTGCCGCCCGGATAGGAGTTGCGATGCGTGCCGGTCGATCCTGTCTTCCAGTGCGACAGGAGCTTCGGATCGGTCGGGTTGCTGATGTCCCAGAGCAGCACGCCCTCGTCATAAGGCTTGGACGGATCGCCGCCCCAATCCGGCGGTTCCTGCTGCAGCGCCGTGATCATCAGATTGTCGTGCAAGGTCATCTGGATGTCCCAGGTGTTCTTGGGACCATCGATGAACTTCACGTATTTCGGGTTCGCCGGATCGGTGACGTCGACGATGCTCCAGCCGTAATCCCAGAGATGGCCGAGATAGAGGTACCAGTGATTGTCGGCGGCGTGCTTGATCGCCATCTTGAAGCCGCCGCGTCGGCCGCCCAGATCGGTGTAGCCGATCGGCTTCATGTTCATCGCTTCCCAGCCCTTGGGGATGGGATCGGCAAGAGCGGGGCGGGCGAGCAGGGCGGCCGAGAACAGGATCGCCGCGGCAGACGACATCAAACGCATCGCATTCCTCCCAACGTGTTGTTGGGAGGAGATTAGACGGATCGGCTGCGTAATGCCTAGATCGATCGTCATTCCCGCTTTCGCGGGGATGACGGACTAATCTACGAAAGCCTTAGTGCAGCGCGCCTCAGTGAAGAGTGGGCGGCAGGGCGTTGATCGCGTTGTCGATCAGCGCCGATTGCTGGGCGGCGTTGAGGTCCTCGGCGAGGACGCGGCGGAGCGCGGCGACGGCGACGTCGACCGCGGCGATGCGCAGATCGCTCATCGCCTTCTGCTCTTCGAGGGCGATCTTCTCCTGCGCCATGCGGCGGCGGCGCTCGATCGCAGCCTCGAGGTCATTGGCGCCTTGCGCCGCGAGACGTTGGGCTTCTTCTTTGGCGAGGGCGATGATGCCCTCGGCTTCCTTCAGCGCGTCGCGCTGCTTCAGCTGGAACTCGGCGAGTTTCGCCTGCGCTTCATCGCGCAGCTTTTGGGCCTCGTCGAGCTCGGTCTTGATCTTCGCGGCGCGCGCATCGAGCCCGCTCGCGACCGTGCCCTTGACCTTATAGACGAGGAAGCCGATCGCGATGACGAAGGCGACCAGCACCCAAAATTCGGCTTCCATCATGAATTCAGGCATCAGCCGCGCTCCCGCATCGCGCCATCGACCGCGCTGGCGGCGCGGGTTCCATCGAGCGCGGCGCCGGTCAGCTTCTGCGCCGCCTCGCGCGTCGCCTCGATGGCGATATCGCGCAGCGAGCCGAGCGCCTGTTGCTTAGCTTCGTTGATCCGCCGCTCCGCTGCGGCGGTCTCCTTGGCCAGCTCCTCGACCACCTTGCGCTGCCGCTCGGCGGATTGCGCGTTGAGCTGCTCGGTGGTCTCGCGCAGCGAGACTTGCGCTTGCGCGCGCGCCTCGGCGAGCGCCTTCTCATAGGCGGCGATGACCGCCTCCGTCTCGTTCTTGAGCTGCTGCGCCTTCTCGAGATCGCCGTCGATCCGCGCCCGGCGTGCGGCGATCACGTCGCCGACGCGCGGCAGACCGACCGCCCGCATCACCAGATAGAGAACGATGAAGGTGATCGCGAGCCAGATCAGCTGCGTCGGAAACGTGGCGAGGTCGAGCTGAGGCATGTCGTTGGCCTAAAAGCGCCTGCTCAGAACACGAAGAGAATGAGGAACGCGATCGCGAGGCCGAAGAGGCCGGTCGCTTCGGCGAGCGCGAAGCCGAGGAACGCGAACGGCGTGACCTGGGCGGCCGGGTTGCGGGCCAGCGAGTTGATGAGCGCCGCGAACACGTTGCCGATGCCGATACCGGCGCCGACGAGCGCGATGCAAGCAAGGCCGGCGCCGATCATTTTGGCGGAAGCGAGATCCATATTTAGTCCCCTGAGGTTGAAGTGATGACGTTAGCGATGAGACGACGACGCGCGCGACGCCCGGATCGTCACCCCCGCGAAAGCGGGGGTCCAGGGATGTCTCTGGATTCCCGCTTTCGCGGGAATGACGGTCGAAGAGAGAATCGGCGCGCTCAAGATTGAAAGCCTTAGTGGAGGTGGATGGCGTCGCGAAGGTAGAGGCAGGTCAGGATGGTGAAGACATAGGCCTGCAACGCGGCGACCAGGAGTTCCAAAAAGATCAGCAGAACGTCGACGCCCAGCGGCACCACGGCGAAGGCTTTGATCGCGCCGGCCGCGAGCAGCAGCGGCGCGATGAAGCCGGCGAAGATCGCCAGCATGGTGTGGCCCGCCATCATGTTGGCGAAAAGCCGGATCGAGAGGGTGAACGGCCGGATGATGTAGGACAGAACCTCGATCGGCACGAGCAGCAGCAGCAGCACGAACGGCACGCCATGCGGAACGAAGAAGCTGAGGAAGTGCCAGCCATGCTTGGCGATGCCGATAATGGTCACGCCGATGAACACGACCGCCGCCATCGCGAAGGTAACGACGATCTGGCCGGTGAAGGTGTAGCCGTAGGGAATGAGGCCGAGCAGATTGCCGAAGAAGATGAACATGAAGAGCGAGAACACGAACGGAAAATAGGCGCGCCCTTCATGGCCGACATTGTCGTCGATCATCCCGGCGATGAATTCGTATGAAATCTCGGCCAGGGATTGCAGACGGGTGGGCACCAGCGCGCGGCCGCGCGAGCCCCAAATGACGACGAGGCTCGCCACCGCCACCGTGATTACCATCAGCAGCGCGGAATTGGTGAACGAGGCGTCGATGCCGCCGAGATGGATCGGAATCAGTGGCTCGATCTTGAACTGATCGAGTGGATGGAGCTCTATCGCCACGCCTGTTTCTCCGCCTCAGCCTTTAGTCTTCTTCATCCTCGTCCCAGCCTGCGCCCTTCGTCGGGGGCGCATTGCCCCCTTGGAGCGCATTGCCGGAGGGCGGGGGCTTGAACCCTACAGCGCCGGTCATACCGGTGACCGCGCGATAGACATTCAGCATCCCGGCCGCCACGCCGAGAAAAAAGAACACCACCATTCCCCAGGGACGCGTGCCGAACCATTTGTCGATGGCCCAGCCAATGAACTCGGCGACCACGATGGCGCCAACCAGCTCGATCCCGACCCGCCAGCCGAACGCCAGCGCATTGCTGGTGCTGGGTGTGCTATCGGGCGCCTTGCTGACTGGCCCCTGATTCGCAGCCCTTGCCTTGTTGAGCCGCTCCCCGAACTCCCGCAGCGGGTCGTTTTTCTCGCGTTCGTTCATCGGCGAACCGCTCGCAACGCTTGAGAAATCCCCCTGCGGGAAGCCGCGGGACCATAAAAGCCGCGTAACCTTCCGTCAAGCTGCACAGCCGCGCTGAAGCCGCGCATTTTGCCGCGTCCCACAGGGGTTTTTCGCTCATTCGCGAGTCGCGGCAGAGGCTGTGATGCCGCGGATTGGCTTCGTTTCGCAATTTTCGCTTTTTTGCCGACGGTCGAGTGGGTTAGCTGCATCCGATACGACGCCCTCGACCAGCACCGTGACGGGCGGAGGCACGTGCTCGCCGCGCCGTGCGGCCTGTCGTCGCTCCAGCATCGCATAGGCCCGGCCGAGTGAGCGGTCGAGGTTGACCTCATAGCGGGCGAGACGGGTCATTTGCTTGGCCGAATAGTCGAAAGCGCGCGTGATCCAATCGGCATAGAGACCGAGCTTTGCGCTCGGGTCGTCGTCGATGATGCCGCGCTCGGCGCGCGAGGTCCGGCGCAGTCGCCACGTGAGGAGCACGATGCGCTTGACCATCTCCTCTTCGACGGCGTCGGCAGGCGCCAAGGTCGCGGTTAGCTTTGCCGCGAATGCCGCGAAATCCTCCTCGCGCTCTTCGCGGCAGACGATGTGGCGGGCGGTGAGGCCGTGGCGCAGCGCGTTTTGCGCGGCGGCCGCTTTACCTTCGACGGTCTTGGGGCCGGTGCTTTTCTGGGCGTTGCGCCGATTGGCGGCGATCCGTGCGGAGCTGGTCATGAACGCATTATACGGAATTATCACCTTTACAAAGGCACCCGCTAGGTATAGGTTGAGCCTCATAAAGCTGAGGCTTTCCCATGACTTTGAACCTTTCTGATCCCACCTTTACCGACGAACGCAAGGCACGTACGTATTTCGAGAACATTCGCTGGCCGAACGGCGTGACGTGCTGCCATTGCGGTAATGCCGATAGCAGCCGCATCTATCCGATTGCCGCGAACCTCGCGAAGAAGGTCCGTGAAGGGCTGTACGAGTGCCAGGACTGCCACGGCCAGTTCACCGTCATGACCGGCTCTGTCATGGAAAGCTCGCACCTTCCCCTGACCAAGTGGGCGCTCGCCTACCGCCTTATGGCGTCAGCCAAGAAGGGCATCAGCGCCCATCAGATGCACCGCACGTTAGGTGTTAGCTACAAGACGGCTTGGTTCCTCTGTCATCGCATCCGCGAGGCAATGCGCGACATTTCGGGCGACCAACTCGGCGGCGCGGGCAAGATCGTTGAGGCCGACGAAACCTATGTCGGCGGCAAGCCCCGCCGTGGTACGGATGGCCGCAAGACAAAGCAAGACCGCAAGACGCCAGTTGCCGTGCTGGTCGAGCGTGGCGGCCGTGCCCGCGCAACCGTTGTCTCCCATCCGCTCGAAGGCGTCCTAAAGCGCAACATCGCCCAGAACGTCGCGCAAGGGACTGAGATGCATACCGACGAGCACAAGGCATATCGCGGCATCGAGAAAATCACCGGCGGTTTGCATATGCACGTCACGCATTACACAAACGAATTTGCGCGTGAGGACATTCACAGCAACACGGCGGAAAGCTGGAACGCACTGTTGAAGCGCTCAATCGTCGGCAGCTTCCATCATGTCTCCCGCGAGCATCTGTCGCGCTATTGCGATGAAGTCTCGTTCCGTTGGGATCGCCGCAGCATGGACGACACGGATCGCACGGAAGCCGCGATCAAGGAAGGCGAAGGCAAGCGCCTCACCTATCGGCGGACTAACCTCGCCCCATCAGAAGGCGCGTGAACTAAAGCGCCTTCGCCGCATCATTTGGATTTTAGAGAACCTTTAGACCGGCGTTGCCGTTGCGCCGTCCCGCGCGTTGTTGCTGGCACTATCGCCTTGCGAGGCTTGTGCGGCATGGCGAAGGATCGGCGAATCGCTTCCTCGGCGCGCTTCGCCGATTCCAAGTCGGTGTATTGCTCGGTCTCTTTCTTCATACGGCCATTCATAGCATACCGGGACGGGAGACTCCCGCCCCGGCTGCGCTGTATCCTAGGAACTGCCAAGTAACCTAGGAGCGAAAATCATGGCAGACAGCGATACCGAATTAGCAAGAAGGCTAAACGAAATTGCGGGAACTGTGGCGGCGCTCGTGGCGGTGGTGTCTCAACTGCCAGAAGTAACGCCCACCATCATCGCGACCGCAAGAAGCTTGGCAGGTTCGCTGTGTCCGGCACCTTTCCCTCATTCTTCTGCGGGTTCGGCTCCGGTTCATTTTGCGACTGACACACTGGGTCGGCTTGAGAAAATTGTGAGGGCTCGGCAAGGGGGATAAACCGCCCGACTATCTCACGATAAGCCTGAACTTGGATTTCCCATGCTTCTTCCTTTGTCATGCGCGATGATCTCCTAGAGGCCCAAGCCGCCATAGATTGGGTCGCAGCCCAATTGCCAGCCTTCGAGGAACGGATCGAAAAGTGGCTCAGTCTCAACATTGATGTGAGAGTCGAAGAGACGGAACCGCCAGCGACTCACAACACCATAGTAGTGGTCGAGAAAGATTTTCTGCCGCTCGCGTTCAATGTCGAGTTTGGCGCTTACATCAATGTGATCCGTAGCAGCCTGGATATTCTCGCGACGGCACTCGCCTACCGCTACGGCATGGCGAAGCCCGATAAGATGTATTTTCCGATCGTCAGTGCTACCGAGTTCGCCGCTGGTGGCTATAAGGGCGCTAAATTCATAAACGGGTTGCCGCAATCCGAACGCGAGGTTATCGAATCGTTGAAACCGTATGAGGGAGGAAACGAAGCGCTTTGGGCCCTCCATCAACTCGACATCATGCGAAAGCATCGCCGGTTGATAGATGTCCCTGTCGCTCCGCTGCGGTATTCGATCACTGGGTTTGGGGACCTTGAGAGGGACTTCACTCCCGTTGGCACTGGCTGGCTGCGCGCAAATGATAAAACCGTAATCGGCCTCCTGCGGAAGGGAGCGCCGCGCTACGATGTGAAGGTCACCCCGTATGTAGCGATCAACGAACCCGGTTTGCTTGAGCGCGTGCCAATCGTTCATGCGCTCGGCAAGTTCGCGAGCGCGGCGGAGTCTATCATCGGGCTTTTCGACAAGTAGGGCAGAATCCGCCCATTTTGCCACGGTGGCACGCATCCGCCGATTCTATCGGCGATTGTACGCAAAATCCTCCTTTGTGATCACCCCACAAATCTGCGCTTATCTAGTGTTTTCAGTTACATACTAGATTTGGTATACGCCTTTGTGAAGGTGATAATTCCGGCATTATACGTACACTCTGCGTAAATGTCAAGCAAGCCCGGAACCCGCCGCTCCGCTCCCGGTTCATTGCATAGGTTTGAGCGAGGAGCAGGCTTATGAAAGCCCACGGGCCTATTGGTTTCGCCGCGGCGTCCGTCGTCGTCGGGCTGACGGCGGGCTGCGCCGGCCCCGTCCGCCACGCGCCCGATGCGCATATGAACCAGGACGCCCAGCACTACAGCTACGATTACGACGACGGCATTTGCACCTATCACTACCAGTACGATTTCACGACGCTGAAGGATAACCTCGATCAGACGGGCGATTGCCGCAACGTGCCGATCGAGCGCTATCACCCGCAAGCCGCGGTCTCCGCGACCTATCCGTCGCCGGGCGCGGCGCCGCCGATGATCGCGCCGTCGACGACGGCGCGGCAGGGCGTTCCTTCCGTCGATGTCGGCAAGCCGGCGCCGGTCCTGGCAGCGCCGCCGCCGCCCGGCGCCCCGCGCGCGCCGGCTGGTATTTCGGTCGCGCCGGTGCCGTAAGAACGTGCACAGAAGCGCCGATACAGCAGCGTGCGCTCTGTCTAGCTTTTCGTCGGGACGCTCGAATGCTTGCCGCCGATCGCGACGCGCTCGCTGCCTTCCGGATGAAGACCGGCGAGGAACGCCCACGCTGCTTTCGTCCAGCGCGCGTCCGCGAGGGCGTGGTGGCGCTCGCCGACCTGGTGCGGCAAAGCAAGCTCGCCGAGTTCGATCGCCCATTGTTTGATGTCGAGGCAAAGCTGCGGGAAGGAGAACGGCAGGTTGTTCATGCCGCCGAAGAGCCACGAGAACACGACCCAGTCGTAAGCCGGAAAGTAGCCCCAGAACACCGGTTGCTTATCGTGCCCGATGAAGTCGCGTACGGCGTAGCCGATATCTTCGAGCGTCATGCCGCGGCCGCTTAATTGCGGCCGCACGTTCTCCGCGGTCCAGTGGCTGGCTTTCGTCCAATCGACCTCGCTGCTCTCGGCATAGAACTCACGATCGTCCTCGGCGACGATGCCGATGCTGATCATATCGATCGTGCCGGGATGCTCGATGAATTCAGTGTCTAGCCAGTATTTCACCGTGTCGTCTCCCGGATCGAAGGTGCTCCACGCGCGCTTATGTGCCACAAGAGCGGCGCTTATTGGAACCCTTGATTTTTCGATCGCATCGCTCGCGCCTGACTGGCGAAGCCCGAGATCGCCGGCGCGAAGATCATCGACACCCGCTCGCCCGAGCCGGCCGGCCGCTTCGATGCGATGCCCGTTAGCGTGGGAAGAGGCGGTTCTTCTTCAGGAACTCGATCATGAAGCGATCGAACAGCCAAGGCTGCTCCATGTAGCAAGCATGGCCGGCGCCGGGCAGCGTCTTCAATTCGCAATTCGGGATACGCTTCTGCAAGGCGAAGCTGCTTGGGTGCGCGACGTCCTCGCTGCCGGTGAGAATGATCGCCGGGCACGCGACGCGCTCGAAATGGCCTTCGGGCTCGGGCTGATGGATGGCGCGGAATTGGTGGATGATGGTCTCGACATCCGCCTTATCGTTGCGCTCGGTGAAGAGGTCGGCGAAATAATGCGCCATCGGCGTCGCGCGGAATGACGCGCTGAGATCCTGGAAGGTGTAGTTCCAGCGGTAATCGACGCCTTCGCGCTTGTAATTCTCGATGCGCGCCGGCGCGAATTCTTTCTTCGGGTTGTAGCCGGTGCCGGAGAGGATCAGCGCCGCGGTCCTTTGCGGCCGGTAATGGAACATATGCGGCAAGGTGATCGAGCCGACCGAGCAGCCGACGAGGATCGCATTTTCGCTGGCGCCGAACGCGTCGTCGATCGCCTCCCAGCAGCCCTGCGCGATGTCCTGCATGGTGAGGCCTTCGGTCGCCTTGGGCGAGCGGCCGTAGCCCGGAATGTCGATGGCGATGCAGCGATACCAGGTCGAGAACCGCGCCATCTGATAGATCCAGCACGACTGATCCATCGGATTGGGATGTACGAAAGCCATGACCGGCCCCTCGCGTCCCATGCGCTCGTAATAAAGCGGGCCGTTGATGTGCGGTGCCATCGTCGCTTTCCTCCCGGCAAATTAGCCTGTGTTAGACAAATCCTCCGGCACGGGCGCCGTCAAGGCGGTCAGGCGCTGATAGAGATAGCCGAGGCCGATAAGGCTGGCGCCGAAACCGAGGAAAGATGCGGCGCGGTAGAGGCCGGAGAGCGTCGCCATGTCGAAGAGAAAGACCTTCGCCGCGACGATGGCGCCGATGCCCAGCGCCACCGTTCGCAATTTCGGCTGGCGAAAGACGATGCCGCCTGCCATCAGCAGAACGCTGTAGATCAGCCAGACGGCGGAATAGGAATACCATTCGGCATCGCTTGCCGCGCCCAGTTGCAACACCGTGCCGTGGAACCAGTGGCGCACTTCGCAAGAGAGATAGAGGAAGCCCAATCCGCTGCTCGCGATGCCGATCGCATCGCGCCAACCGGGCGGCACTTTGCCCGCCAGCCGCCGATAAAACAGAACACCGAGGAGCGCGGGCACGGCATAGGCGAAAAGCAGATCGTTGAAGATCGAGCTTTCGCCGATCGGCGTCGACGTGAGCAGCGGGTTGTCGATGAGCAATGGGAAGATCACGAGATTGGCGACGGCGGCCGCGGCGAGCAACGCCCCAGCGACGATGCGCAGTCTCTGTGCTTGGCTGAAGCTGCGCGGCAACAGTCCGTAGGACATCGCCAGCCACGCGTCCGTCAAAAGCCCTTGTTCCAGCAATCCATAATGCAGATCGTCCAATCGGCCTTGATGCAGGGAATGACGGATCTCCAGCGAGACGAGAGCAACGCCGAGCGCGATCGTACCGCCTTCGAGGATTGCGCTCAGCAACTCGTCCTGTGCCGGCTTGAAGCCGCGCGCGGCGATGAAAAAGGCGATGAAGGGAATGCCGTAAGCATAGAGCAGGCCGTTGAGCAGCGGCGCACTGCCGAAATCGTAAATGAGGATAAATGGATTGAGCAGCAACCGGACGAGGACGATCGCCGCCATGATCATCGCCGTCTGGCGAATCGCTTTGACGCCAAGATGCGCATCGAGCCACACCAGTGCCGGCAATTCGAGCGCGAGCGCAACGCTGAGCCATGCGGTGCGCAGCGACATCGTCATGCCGAGGGCGATGGCGCCGATCATGGCGACGGCATAGGCCGCCAAGGCGTCGCGCTGGCCGGGATCGTCGCGGTGCCGCAATAGCGTCTCGGCGGCGAGGAGTTCGATCGCCGCGAGCGCCAAGGCCGTTCCGGCCCACGGAAAACTCACACCGAAACGCGTCATGCGCCAATAAGCGAGCGCTAGGATGAACAGCGGTGTCGCTGCCGACAGGAACCCCCAGCGGCCGGCATTGGGACGCCGCGACAGCGCCCCGTAGCCGCCGATGCCGAAAGCCGCGGCGATCATCGCGGCATAAGAAAGGTAGGTCGTGGCGATCGGCGGGGGCGGACTCCAGACATAGGAGCTGATGGGCTCGGTTCCGCTGAGTTTCGAGAAGTGCCACGCGCCGATGATCGCGAGCTGCAGCAATGCGCCGAGCCAAGGAAGCCGGTCGAAACCGCGATCGCGCCATCCGGCGGCGAAGAAGATCGCGCTGAAGGCGACGGATAAGCCGAGGAGCTGCGGATCATCGCTCGCGTTGTCGACCGCGACAAACATCAGCGCCATACCAATAGCGAGTGCGGTCCAGATGAATCCCGGTCGTGCAGGGTTATTCCGATCGATCGGAAAGATGCCGACAATGAGCACGGGTACGAGACAGAGATAGAGACCGAGCGCGACGTGGTCGTCGAGCACGGCGGCGGCGAACGCGGGCCAGAACATCGAGCCCGCCGTAATGATCCAGCCGAGCCATCGCCAGCCACGCCAGCGCAACAAGGCGAGGGACGCCGCGGTCACCAGCAGCACGTAAATTAAAAGGCCGCGCGCCGATGGATGATCGCTATGTACCAGCAAGGGCACGACATAGGCGCCGCCGAAACCGAGCAGCGCGAGCATCCGCCCGTGGAAGACGGCAAGGAGGGCGGCGGCGGCGGCGATCGCGGCGAGGAGGATGAAAGCGACCAGCGGATCGAGCAGATCGTAAAGCGCGTAAGCTGCGAAGACGCTGGCAAACAGCGCGACGATGCCGGCGGCGGTCAGGCCGGCGGGGATGTAATTCACCTGGCCGCTGCCGCTGGCCGGATGGCGCCGCGTCCATTCGCCGAGCAACAGCAGCGCAAGCCCCAGTGCAACGCCGCTCGCGATACGTATCGTCGGCCCGAAATAGCCTTGATCGATCGAATATTTGACGAGAAACACCGCGCCGAGCGCGAGAGCCAGCGCGCCGAGCCAGATGAGCCAGCGCCGCATGAGCTGTTCTTCGATCCGCGCCAACGCATGGGGCGTCGCTGGCCGTTGCGTCGGGTGTGGCGAAGCCGGCGTGGGCGCGACGCTCGCTTCAGCAACGGCTGCTGCGGGCTCGGCTTTAACGGGATCGGCGATGGCCGGTGCCGGTTGTGCCGGCGCTGCGGCAGCGTGGGCGGGCGTCGGAGGGGATTCCGCGGCTCGCTCTTCGCGGCTTCGCCGTTCGAAGACTTCGAAGCGCAGCGTCAGCGCCCGGAGTTCGCTTCGGAGTTGGCGCTGACCCACGAGCGCACGAAGCAGCAGCCCGAGCAGAAGGACGAGGCCGAGAAAAAGAATGAGCAGCACGCGTCTCCCGTCCGTTGCCCCCGGAGACTATGCCACCGGGAATGGCGGATGGCGACTGTGCCGACGCGCGTTACCGCGCGTCGGGCCAAATCTCCTGCGCCAATTCGACGACGTGGCGGAGCTTGGCGTATTGCTCGTCTTCGCTGAGGATATTGCCGCCGGTGTGGCTGGCGAAGCCGCATTGTGGGCTGAGGCAGATTTGGTCGAGGGGCATGTATTTGCTCGCTTCCTCGATGCGGCGCTTGATCGTGTCTTTCGGCTCGAGCGCGCCGAATTTCGAGGTGATGACGCCGAGGACGATGCGCAGCTTGCCTTTCGGCACGAAGCGCAGCGGCGCGAAATCGCCCGAGCGCGCGTCGTCGTATTCGAGGAAGAAGCCGTCGATCTTCACCTCGTTGAACATCGCCTC
>DASZLU010000152.1:0-2951 GCA_035552195.1 Allostellaceae bacterium
TAACCGATCTGCAGCCGGCGCTGGATATAGCTGGTCGAGGCCTTGCGGTCGCGGGTGACGATGGCGACCGCCTGCGAATAAAGGTCGCCGCCTTCGGCGCCGCCCATGGCGGTGGAATCGAAGACCGGATTGCCGTCGGCATCGGTCGGCTCTTCGGCGGTGACGGCCTCGAGATATTCCGGCGCGCCCTGCGCCTTGAGATGCCGCACCACTTTCTCGACTTCCTCGTCCGAGACGAACGGCCCGTGAACGCGGCTGATGCGGCCGCCGCCGGCCATGTAAAGCATGTCGCCTTGGCCGAGCAGCTGTTCGGCGCCCTGCTCGCCCAGAATGGTGCGGCTGTCGATCTTGGAGGTGACCTGGAACGAGATGCGGGTCGGGAAATTCGCCTTGATCGTGCCGGTGATGACGTCGACCGACGGCCGCTGCGTGGCCAGGACCACGTGGAGGCCCGCGGCGCGCGCCATCTGGGCAAGACGCTGCACCGCGCCTTCGATGTCCTTGCCGGCGACCATCATCAGGTCGGCCATTTCGTCGACGATGACGACGATATAGGGCAGCGGCTCGAGATCGAGCTCCTCGTTCTCGTAGATCGCTTCGCCGGTGTCGCGATTATAGCCGGTATGAACGGTGCGATTGAGCTTCTCGCCCTTCTTGTTGGCTTCGGCAACGCGCGCGTTGTAGCCGTCGATATTGCGCACGCCGAGCTTCGACATTTTCTTGTAGCGCTCTTCCATTTCGCGCACCGCCCATTTCAGCGCCACCACCGCTTTCTTCGGATCGGTGACGACAGGCGTGAGCAGATGCGGAATGCCGTCATAGACGGAGAGTTCGAGCATTTTCGGATCGACCATGATGAGCCGGCACTGGTCCGGATGCAGCCGGTAGACCAGGCTCAGGATCATCGTATTGATGGCGACCGATTTGCCCGAGCCGGTGGTGCCGGCGATGAGCAGATGCGGCATGCGGGCGAGATCCACCATGACGGCTTCGCCGCCGATCGATTTGCCGAGACAGAGCGGCAGGCGGAAGTTCGTCTCCGCATAATCGCGCGCCGCCAGCAATTCGCGCAGATAGACTTTCTCGCGCACCGGATTGGGCAGTTCGATGCCGATGACATTGCGGCCCGAAACTACCGCGACGCGCGCCGATAGCGCGCTCATCGAACGCGCAATGTCGTCGGCGAGGCTGATGACGCGGGACGATTTGATGCCGGGCGCCGGCTCCAATTCGTAGAGCGTGACTACGGGGCCCGGCCGCGCATTGATGATCTCGCCGCGCACCCCGAAATCGCCCAACACGCCTTCGAGCCGCCCGGCGTTTTCCTGGATCTCGGCCGTGCTCAAGGTCGAGCGCTCGCTGGCGCGCGGCGCGGCCAGAAGATTGAGCGACGGCGACTGGAAGCCAGAGCCCGAGCGCCGCGCAGGCTTTGCCGGCGCGCGCGGCTTGCGCGCCCGCGGCGCGCTCTCCTCATCCTCGTCGCCCTCGTCATCGGGCGCAAGGCGCGGCGAGTTGTCGAACTGCGGCTCGACCCGGCGCCGCGGAACCGCGTCGCGCGACGGCAGCGGCATGCGCTCGCGGCGCGAGAACAGCCGGCCGAGCCAGGCGCGAAAGCTCAGCAGGTGATGCTCGACGAAGCCGAGCGAGATCCAGGCGTGGTCGGCTTCCTCCTTCTCGGCGTGTTCATCGTCCTCGTCTTCGTCCTCTTCGTCTTCATCGGCATAGCCGTCGTCATAACCCTGCGCTTCGCCGGCGAAGATGATGCCGGCGGCAAGGCCAAACGTCATCAACGCGGCAAAACCGAGCACGAGCGCGGCGACCATGCGCGCGGTGCCGGCCAGCTGCACGTGCAACAGCACGACCGGCACCCGCAAAATGGCGTCGCCGACGACGCCGCCGAGACCCGAAGGCAGTGGCCAATGCGCGCCGCGCGGCAGGCATGAGGCGAAAGCCGCGCTCAAGACCGCGCCGAACAGCCAGACCATCACGCGCAGCCGCTCGTGACTGAGCCGGCGATGGCCAAGCAGCCGATAGCCCCAGATCGCGACCGGCAGGAGCAGCGCCAGCGAGCCGAGCCCGAGAAGCTGCATCATCAGATCGGCGGCGATGGCGCCCGGCACGCCGAGAAGATTATGCACCGGCGCGTCGGTGGCGTGGCTCAGTGAAGGGTCCTGCACCGACCAGCTTGCCAGCGACAACCCGGCCATCATCGCGATTGAGATCAGCGCGATGCCCACGACCTCGCGCAGCCGCCGCCGCAACGCGACGCCGAGCTGGCCGGACAGAGCGGCCATGCCGTCAAGGCTGCGGTCGATCATCGACATCGCTGCATTCGCCCTATCGTCATTGCGAGTTGGGCATCGGCCAGTGGGCCGACCCCTGATGAAGGAAAGCGAACTTTCGCCAATTTACAGAAGTCCGTGCCCCGGACGCGGTGCAGCGCGCAGCGGTGCACCGCAGATCCGGGGTCTTCACAAACTCGGTGCGATAACTCGGAGTTCGCGACGATCCCGGGTCTGCAGCGCACCACTGCGCTTCGCTCCGTGCTGCGCTGCGCCCGGGAAACGCACTTGATTTCACTTTTTTCTGGGCGAAATGACGAGTCAATCTCATCGCAATTGCTCTAACCCCGCACCGCGACGAGGCGGTGCATCGCCTCGGCCGTGGTCTCGTTGTTCTGCACCATGGCGACGCGGATATAGTCCGCGCCGGGATTGCTGCCATCCATTTGCTCGCGCGCCAGATAGCGGCCGGGCACGACGCGCAGTCCCGCTTCGCGCCACAGCAGCTCCGTCGCCTTCTCGCCGCCACCATGCGCGGAGACGTCGAGCCACAGGAAAAATCCGCCGGCGGGCCGGCGATAGCCGTAACGGTCGCCGATGATCTGATCGGCGAGATCGAATTTCTCGCGATAGAGCCGCCGGTTTTCTTCGACGTGCTTCTCGTCGTTA
>DASZLU010000153.1:0-51037 GCA_035552195.1 Allostellaceae bacterium
GA
Source organism: Allostellaceae bacterium (assembly GCA_035552195.1). GTDB lineage: Bacteria > Pseudomonadota > Alphaproteobacteria > ATCC43930 > CGMCC-115725 > CAIKMD01. The sequence continues at coordinate 3 of DASZLU010000153.1, forward strand.
TTGCGCTCGTGGCGGAGCAAGCGGATGCGGGCGTCGCTCAGCGCCGCCACGACCGCCGCCGAGTCGTCGCGCGAGCAATCGTCAACCACCACGATTTCGTGCGGCGCGTGGCTTTGCCGCAGCGCGCTGGCGATCGCACGACCGATTTCCTCGCGCCGGTTGTAAAGCGGGATGATGACGGAGATCGTATCGCCGGAGGCAAGCATCGCGCTTCTCTTCTATAGTGCCCGGCGATGAGCAGCAATCGCGAGAATATCGACCGCGCCACGGTGCGCGATTTCGGCGCCGAATGGGCGCGATTCGACCAGAGCGGCGTCCCCGATGCCGAAATGATGCGGATGTTCGGCGAGTATTTCGCCCCTTTCCCCTGGGAGATCCTGCCGCCCAACCCGATCGGTTTCGATGCCGGCTGCGGCAGCGGCCGCTGGTCGCCGCTGGTGGCGCGGCGCGTCGGGCACCTTCATTGCATCGATGCTGCAGCCGCGGCGCTTGCCGTCGCGCGCCAACGGCTCGTCGGCCTGTCCAACGTGACAATCCACGAGGCGTCCATCGATGCGTTGCCGCTTCCCGACAACAGCATGGATTTCGGCTACAGCCTTGGCGTGCTGCATCATATGCCCGACCCCGAAGCCGGCCTTGCCGCTTGCGTGCAAAAACTCAAACCCGGCGCACCGATGCTGGTCTATCTTTACTACGCCTTCGATAACCGCCCGGCCTGGTTCCGCGCGCTCTGGCATATCAGCGACCTTATCCGCAAAGCCGTCTCGAAAGCGCCGTTCTGGCTGAAATCGATCCTCGCCGAGATTTTCGCCTCCCTTGTCTATTTCCCGCTCGCGCGCGGCGCGGCGCTCGCCGAAAAGCTGGGCAAGCATGTCGATAATTGGCCGCTCAGCGCCTATCGCTGGCGCAGCTATTACTCGATGCGCACGGATTCGCTCGACAAATTTGGCACGCGCCTCGAGCATCGCATGACGAAGGCGCAAATCGCGGCGATGATGGAGCGTTGCGGGCTCACCGATATCCGCTTCTCCAACGCCGTGCCGTTCTGGTGCGCGGCCGGGATCAAGCGCTAGTCGCCGGCTCCAAAATCCATTCGCCTTCACCGGCGGCGCGATAGCCAGCCGCTTCGAACAAGCGGACACTGGCGCGATTTTCGGCATGGATCGCGGCGACGACGCGCTCCTTCGGCAGCAACCGCTTGCCTAGGGCAAGCGCCGCGCCTGCAATGCCGAGACCTTGCCGCTCGACCGCGATCAGGATCGAGACTTCCAACGCATCGCGCCCAGAATTGGGCCGGGCCAAGCGATCGAAGCGCAAAATCCCGACGGGCTCATCGCCGCAAAGCACGATGTTGAAGATGCAATCGGGATCGGCCAGCTTCGCCTTCAACCAGCGCTCATGCTCGCCTTGTTTCGGCGCCGCAGGATCGCGCGCATAGATGCGCGCGCCCGGCGCCGATTGCCAGGCAAACATGGCCGCCGAATCCGCAAAGCTCGCCGGACGCAGCGAGACGAGGCGGCCGTCCTTCGCGCGCAACGGCGTATCGCAACTCATCCGCGCCCGGGCTGCGCCGAACCCGTCGACCAGCGCAGCGGCGGCGTTGCTCATCGCGGCACGCACCGCTTGATCGCCCGCCAACTGCTTCAGCGCCGTCGCGATCTCGTCGATGCCGCGCGTGCCGGCGTCGCCCCAATAAACCGCCGCGCCCGACGCGGCGAGCGCCTGGGCATTGGTGTGCTGATTGTCGGCCACGGTCAGGATCGCCGAAGGCAAGCCCAGCGCACAGCGCTCGAGCGCGCCGACTCCGCCGGCGCCGATCGCGAGGTCGGCGATGCGCATTAAAGCCGCCACATCATCGACGTCGACATGCAGCACCGCGTCCGGCATTGCGGCGACCTTCGCTTGCAACGCCGCGGCATGGGGTGCCGCGCCGCCGATGACGATATCGACCACGGCGCCGAGCCGCGCCGCGGCAACGGCATCGAGCGCCAGGCTCGTTGCATTCGCGGTATCCGTCGTGCCGAAATTGACGAAGATGCGCTCGATCTTGCCGATGGCCTTGCGCTGCCGCCGCGCCGCGCGAAAACGCCCATCAAGCAGCGCATAAGACGGGCCAAGCAGCAGCTCGCAATCCTCCGGCACCAGCGCGGCATAAGCATTGCGCTCGCGGCCCGGCGATTGATCGAGCACGACATCGCATGCGTGGGGACGGTTGGCAAGATCATCAATGACGAGGATACGCTTCGCCCAAGCGCGCGCCGTGCGCTCGAAAGCGGCATCGAGGCGATAATCGTCGACCACCAACAGATCGCAGCGCGTCGGCGCTTTCTCGAACGCCGCGGGCTCGATCACGGCTAAACCGCTTCGAGCGAGAGCCGGAACGATATCGCGCGCCGCCGCACCAGAGACGAAGGAGATGGCCCAGCCCGCCTCCACCAGCGCATCCGCCAGCACGAGGCATCGGCGCACATGTCCGCCACCGATCGTAACGGAAGCGTCCGCGCGGAAGATCGCTACCTGCTTATCGGTCATGCTCCAGCCTTACCGTAAAACGACCGAAGCTCAAAGCCTTCACCGATGAGCAAGACCCATCCCTGTGGCACGCTGATCACGCGAATTGGAGCCACGGCCCGGCCACAAAGCCGCCGGAATCATTCCCTCGGGCGGCCGCCCGCACCCCGGAACTAAAGCCTAGCTTCGCCATTACCAGCGCAGGATACCTGAATGGAGGGTTCATCCATGCGCTTTGGCTTTATCGCCGTGCCCGCCTTCGTGCTTTTGAGCGCGACAGCGATGGCGCAATCGACCGTGGTCATCGCACCGTCGGCGCCGCCCACGGTCCGTGAAGAAATCATTCCGCCGGCGCCATCGACCGATGTCGTGTGGCAGCCGGGTCACTGGGCCTGGACCGGTTCGCAGTACACGTGGGTGAGCGGCGTCTATGTCGCGCGTCCGCGCCCGCAAGTCGCCTGGGTTCCAGGCCACTGGGACCGGGGCTCGAACGGCTGGACCTGGGTCGACGGCTACTGGCAGTGAGCCCGAAATTCGCATCCTCGTGACGCGATGACGGAGGTCGCGGCAACGCGACCGCCGTAACGTTTCGCGGCTCGGCAAAGCGAGGAACGCCATCGACCGGCCCCGATGTGGTTACCGTTCCTTAACGATGCCGCTTTGAATAGATTGACGAAATCCGGCTGGTGGCGCGCTCGTCGCGCCACTAGATATCGCGCCAAACAACCGATTCGGTCTCTGAGTGTTCTCGTCCTACCCACCAGATGTGGTAGGTGCCGAGCGGTCGAGACTCGTTTTGTTCACGCCCTCGTCGTTGCGCAGGACGTTCGCGGCTGTGAGGATAACCGCGCCGACGAGGATGACGACCAGACCAGCCTCGATGGCTGTTGCCGCCGTCCTCCCGGCGAAAAGACGCTTGATGATTTTGCCCATACCCAACACGCTCTCGCAGGACCGACAACGGTGACGGCCGGACAACGTAGTACCGGTTAGAGGCTTCGACCTTGATCTCGATCAAAAATGCCGTGTTCCAAACCAGGTGCGGGCTTCAATGCGCATTTGGCAAGAAGGCCGTCGTGAAAAGCAGGTCGTCCTTCGGCCGCTCGGGCAGGATGCCCAAATCGACAAAAGAGTCCTTCAAGACGTCGACCGCCTTTGGATCAAAGCGCCCATCCGGCAGCAGCATCGAGATCTCAAGATCGTAGATCCGCGCCATCCGCTCGGGCTCCTCGCGCAGTAGCTTGCCGGTAATCTCAATGGTCTCTTTCCGGTTATCGAGCATGAAATGGACCGCATCGAAGAAGCCCGCGAGGAAACGGCGTACATCGTCCGGACGATCGCGCACCATGTCCTTGCGCGCGAAAACGACGTGATCGATGAAGTCCGGCGCGAACCTTTCCATTCCCACCAGGATGCGTCCCGCATGCTCCTCCTCAAGCATCAAGCCGAGATCGGTCGAGCCCATGAACCCATCGACCTGATGGCTGCGCAGCGCGGCCACCATGGCGGACCCGGCCCCGACGGCTACGGTTCTTACGCCGTCCGAATCCCAGCCTTCATGCTTGGACAGCCGCTTGGTCATCCATTCGGTCAGCGAACCGGGCGTCGAGATCGCCAGCAGCTTGCCCTTCAAATCCGCCGGCGACTTGATCGGCGAGTCAGGTGCGACAGTGACCGACATGCTGCGGGGCGCGCCGGCAAAGGCGGCGACCGCGATGACGGGTGCGCCCTTCACGGAAAACGCCATTGCCGGCCCGCTGCCCAAACCCAAATCGATGCTTCCGGCCGCCAGCGCCTGCTGAACTTTCGCATCGCCGCCGAGTGCCGTCGTATCGACGCCGAGCCCGTGCTTGGCAAAGAAACCTTGGGCGATGCCAACGTCCACGACCAGAAATGTGAACGACGTCGACGCGGAGTTTCCGACGTGAATGACGTCAGCGGCTCGACCGGCGCTCGGGGCGAGCAGCATCGAAAACAGTAATGAAACGAGCCACACAGCCCGATTGCGCTTGCCCGGGTTCACGCATTTCCTCCTCGACATATTTTGCTTTTGTATTTTTTTGCGGAAGCGACGCTACGGATTGAGCCAACACCTGTCAACGCGATGGCCGCTCGCGCGTTTGACAGTGCGCGCGACGCGTCGGTACCATTCGGACAGGTGTCACAAGGCTTGATCAGCAAGTCAGCAAGAGGAAACGTTTCATGGCCCGCATCAGACACATGGCGATTTTTTCCGACGATCCCGAAGAACTCGCCAAGTTCTACGTCGACGTCTTCAAGATGGAACTCAAGGGCCGAAGCAGCGGCAGCGACGGCTCTGTCTGGTTGAGCGATGGTTACATGGACATTGCGCTACTGCGCCGGCGCAGCGATCTCGCGCCGCACGGGCTGCATCATTTCGGAATCACGCTCAGCCAAGATGAAGAGGCTGGCGTCAAGGAGCGGCTGAAAGAACGCGACACGTGGATTTCGACGCCGCCGCCGGGCCGGCCCTATGTCGAAGTCGCCGCGAAAGATTCCGACGGCAACAAGTTCGATATCTCCACCTCCGCCGTGGTGTCCGCAGGCGACAAGGTCGCGATGAAGGACGAGGAACGGGTCAAAGAGTTCGAGAAGATCTGAGCGGGAGACGACTATGCGAGAGGCATACGCCGGCTCCATCGCGCCGGGAATGGTCTTCGATTACGAACCGGGCCGGAAGGATCGGTATGAACGTCTCACCATCGATAAAACGCAGGGCTCGCACATTTGGGCATGGGGCCGCAGCGGCCTGACCTTCTACGACGAGCCGGATTTCCGGAAGTCGGTGGTGTTCGTTGCAGCCAAACCGCTGGCCGTGGCAAAGCCGACCCCGCTGCCGTTCGAGGGCCGTTACGAGGGACCGATCGAAATCGGCATGTGGTTCGACTTCGAGCCCGGCAAGAAGCATTGGTACGAACGGCTTATCGTCGAACGCAGGCACGGCGAGCATCTCTGGTGCCGTGGCAGGTCGGGACAGACCTACTATCTGGAGCCGGAGTTCCGTAATCACGTGGTGCCGGTGCCAGCCGGCGCATAGAAGACACGGGCGCTCGCCGCGATTCTCGGCGATCGTTTGTTACGATCTGCCGAGAATCGCGGTGAGCCGCCCGGTCAGTTGCGCATGGCGCGCGGGATCGGCCACCGACACGCCTTTGCCGACGCCGAGATAGCGCTCGGCAACTTCACTGTTATGCAGCAACTCTTCGCCCGTGCCTGACAGCGTCACGCGGCCGTTCTCGATCACGTAGGCGCGGTCGGCGATCGCCAGCGATAGTTTCGCGTTCTGCTCGGACAGCAATATGCCGCGGCCCTGGCCGCGCAAACTCGCGACCAGACGGAAAATCTCCGCGACAAGCACCGGCGACAGGCCGAGCGACGGCTCGTCCAGCACGAGGATACGCGGCTCGGCCATCAGGCCGCGGCCGATCGCCAGCATCTGCTGCTGGCCGCCGGAGAGATTGGCCGCCGGCTCATCGAGCCGCTGCAACAGGATCGGGAATAGTTTGCCGATCTCGGCGACGCTTTTCTCGAACGTCGCGGCATCGTTCTCGGCGCCACGCGCATAACCGCCTAGGCGCAAATTCTCGCGCACCGTCAGCCCGGCAAAAACCTGCCGCCCTTCCGGCACCTGCGCGATGCCCATGAGCACGCGTGCGGCGGGACTGGCGCGATCGATGCGCTTGCCGTCCATCGTGATTTCACCGCGGCGGATCGGGATGATGCCCGAGATTGCCTTGACCAAAGTCGATTTGCCGGCGCCGTTCGCACCGACCAACGCGACGATCTCGCCCGGGCCGACTTTGAGGTCGATGTCGTGAATGACATCGGTTGCTTCGTAGCCGGTGGAGATGCGTTTCAGCTCGAGACTCATGCCACCGCCTCGCTGCCGACATAGGCGGCGATGACACGCGCATCCGATTGAATTTCGCGCGGCGTGCCGGAGGCGACGACGCTGCCGGCGTCGAGCACGATCACCTGATCGGCGACGCCCATCACCAGCGACATATTGTGTTCGACGACGACGACCGAGATGCCGGAATCGCGCACCGCGCGCAGCAGCTCGGCGAGTTCAGCGGTCTCGGCATCGTTCAGGCCCGCCGCCGGCTCATCGAGCAGCAAGAGCCGCGGCTGCGCCATCAGCGCGCGCACGACTTCCAGCAGCTTTTGGCTCCCCATCGGCAATTCGGTCGCGGCGATATCGCGGAAGGCGCGCAGCTTGACGAGATCGAGCAGCGCATCGGCGCGCTCGGTCAGCGCCCGCTCTTCGCGCCGCGCGCTCGGCAACCACAACATCTGCCGCCACGCGCCCGCGCGCATGTGGAGATGCGCGCCAGCAAGCACGTTCTCGATCGCGGTCATGCCGGGATAGATGCGGGCCGACTGAAACGTGCGGATCAATCCCTTGGATGCGATCTCGATCGGCGACAGACCGATCAGGGCCTCGCCGTAGAAGCGCACGTCGCCTTCATCGGCGCGATAGAGCCCGGTGACGAGATTGAACACCGTCGTTTTGCCGGCGCCGTTCGGGCCGATCACCGCGGTAAGGCTGCCGTGCGGCACGGCGAAGCCGACCTTGTTGACGGCGTTGAGGCCGCCGAATTTCTTGGAAAGCCCGGCGACGGAAAGCGCGGCGTCGCTCATGACACCGCCTTCGCGGGATGTTGCGCATCGCTTTTCTTGCTGAACAGCCGCCCGAGCCCGACCGCGATGCCGCCGAACATGCCTTCCGGCAGCCAGAGGAAGCACAACACCAAAAGCACGCCTTCGGCGAAGGTCTTGTAGAGCGCGAAAGGCTGGAAGATCGTCGGGATCAAAGTCAGCAGCGCGACGCCGAGGATCGGGCCGATCAGCGTGCCCTCGCCGCCCGCGACCAGCATCGCGATCATCTCGAAGGAGCGCGGCGCGCCGACCATGTCGGGCGAAAGGAAGTGGAAGTAGAAAGCATAGAGGCTGCCCGAGAGCGAGGCGAGCGCCGCCGAAAGACAGACCGCGGCAAGCTTGTAGCGCGCGACATTGACGCCGAGCGCCGCCGCCGCCGTCTCGTCGGTGCGCACGGCTTGCAGCGCACGGCCGAAGCCCGAGCGCATGCCGCCATGCAGCGACAGGCAGAGCACGACGATGAGCGCGGCGACGAAGTAATACATCTGCGTTGGCGTGGCGAAGACATAACCGGCGATCGAGAAGGACGGAATGCCGACGAGACCGGACGGACCGCCGGTGACATCGGTCAAGCCGACGGTCAGCGAGTCGACCATCAACCCGAAAGCCAGCGTTGCGAGCGCGAGGAAGTGGCCGCGCAGCCGCGCCGTCACCAGCGACAGGCCATAAGCGCAGAGCAGCGACAGCGCGATACCGGCGAGGACGCCGATCAGCGGCGGCCAGTGATAGGTCGTCGCGAGGATCGCCGCGGTGTAGCCGCCGATCGCCATGAAGCCGGCATGACCAAGGCTGACTTGGCCGGCATAGCCCATCAGCACGTCGAGACCCAGCACCGCGATAAATAGTATGCCGGTGATCACCAGCGAATTGAGCAAGCCGCCCGCCGGCAACACCCACGGCAGCACGATCAGAAAGATCACGCCGACGATCGTGAAAATGGCTCCGTTCCGGCCATCGAGCCGGACGATACCGCGATGGATGCGCTGCTCGTCGCGCACGTCCTGCCGCCGCGCCGGCGCCGCGGTGAAGAGCCCATTCGGCCGCCATAGCAGCACGGCGAGCAACAACGCCAGCGCAAGACCATTGGCGAAGAGCGAGGAAACGTAGCCTGCGGCAAGCTGCTCGGAGATGCCGAGCACGAGGCCGCCGAAGACGGAGCCGGCGAAGGCGCCGAGACCGCCGACCGCGACCGAGATGAAGCCGAAATTGGTGAAGAAGCCGCCGGTGTCGAATTCGAGCGAGGTGATCGGCGCCACCGCGATGCCGCCAAGCCCCGCGATCACCGCCGCGAGGCAGAAGCTGAACAGCGTCATGCGCGGCACGTCGATGCCCATGAGCCGCGCCGCCAGCCGATTCTCGGCGCAGGCGCGTAATGCAAGGCCGAGCCGCGTCCGAGCCAGCAGCCACCACAGGCTGATGATGATCAGGATCGCGGTGCCGACAATCCAGAAACCCTGCGTCGGCACGCGGATGCCGAGTATCTCGACCGGCGCCTCGCCCGAGATCGGCGGCAGCGCATAGGGCTGGCTCGACCAGCCGATCAGCAACACGCCCTGGAGCAGCGTCAGCAGGCCGGCAGTCACGACGAAGATACTGCTTACCGGCAATTTCGTGACGGCCGGAACGAAGGTCGCCCAGCCGAGGATCAGCCCGGCGATCACCGTGCCGACGAGCGCCGCAATCAGCGCGATCGGGATCGGCAGGCCCCAGGCGACCTGCGCTGTCCACATCAGCAGCGCGCCGAGCACGCAGAAACCGCCCTGGGCGAGATTGATGACGCCGGTGACGCGATAGACGAGCGAGAAGCCGAGCGCGAGCACGGCGAAGACCGCGCCCTGGAGCAAGCCGCCAATGACGATTTGTATCGCCTGGATCACGCGGCGACCTCAGCACTGACCGACATATACCCCCCACTCATGCGCGTCCTTGACCCATTGATACGGGCGGCGCGTTACGGATGCCTATAGTTGTACCCCGATACCGGCGAAAGCCGATATCCCTTCTTCAGCATAAAAATGTGCCCCGGCTTGCGCCGGGGCACACGGAATTTCAGACCGCCGGAGTGCTCAGACCGTGACCGGATCCGTGCCCAATTCGCAGAACAGGCCGTGCTTGGCGCCTTCGACGAATTTCGTGGCCTTCGGCAGCACCACGGCACAAGAGCGCACGCGCTGCGATTCCGGCGTCAGGCCCGGGATCTTCTTGCCTTCCTTGTTGGCCTTCATCGCGCGCAGCAATGCACGCCGCGCCATGATGATGCCGTTGTCGGTCGAGACCAGGTTCTCCTGGCTGCGGTCGATGATCGGGCCCATGCTCTCTTGCAGCGAGGCGTCCTGCATGCCGACGCCGTCGATGCCGCTGAACGTCGCGCCCGAGACCTGGGCATTGCGGTTCATCAGATAGTCGTTGGTCTTGTTGGCCAGCGGGATGAAGGTGCCCGGAATCCCCTTCACATGGATGCCGGCGCCATCATCCATCGCCGCGATCTCGGCGCGCGTGAGCGCGCGCTTCGGATGGTAGGAGATACTCCACGACCACGTGTTATTGTCGTCGATCGGAACCCAGGCATGGCCGCCGATCGGATTGCCGCCGCGCGGCGGGATCAGCGTGTAGAACGGCATCACCCACGGCGTGATGCGCCAGTAATAGCTGTCATTCTCCGCATTGCGCCGCGCCGCGATCAACAAGCCGCCTTCGAATTCGGCGACGTCGAAGATCGGCATCTTGTCGTTCTGATTGTACTGATTGCCCTTGCTGCCCTGGAACAGCCGGTCGCCTTTGAGCGCCGCCTCGTGCAGGAAGGAGACGTGGCTCGAATCGATGCCGCCTTCGACGGCTTGCAGATAATTGCATTCCTGCAGCCGCTTCGAGAGATAGCGCTGCTCGGACGGCACCAGCGCCCATTCGAATCCCGGAGGCGCCGGCTTCAATTCCGGCGGGCCCATATAGGTCCAGATGATGCCGCCGCGCTCGATGCAGGGATAGGCTTTCAGCTTGATGCGGCTGCGCATGCCGGTCTCTTCCGGCTCGGACGGCAGATCGACGCATTGGCCGGTGACGTCGTATTTCCAGCCGTGATAGGGGCAACGCAGCCCGCATTCCTCGTTGCGGCCGAACCATAGCGAGACGCGGCGATGGGCGCAGAATTCTTCGATCAGGCCGATGCGGTCCTCGGTATCGCGGAACGCGACGAGGCTCTCGCCCAAGAGCTTCACCCGGACCGGCGCACAATCCGGCGCCGGCAGCTCGTCGGCGCGCAGCGCGGGCATCCAGTAGCGCCGCATGAGGTCGCCCATCGGCGTGCCCGGGCCTACCTCGGTCAAAATCTTATTGTCTTCGCGCGACGTCGCCATATGGGTTACCTGCGGAAAATGTGATTCGTCCAACGATGCGGCGGGTTGGCTCCAGAATCAAGTCACTCGAGCTCGATCCAGATTTCGTCGCCCTCGACATGCCCCGGCCAGACCTTCATGGCCTCGGTACAGGGCGGATAGGAGGGTTGGCCGGTGCGGATGAAGAACCGCCCCTGATGAAAAGGGCATTCGATTTCCTCGCCGATGATCGTGCCCTCGCCGAGCGAGCCCGGTCCGTGGCTGCACTCATCGACGCTGACGAAATACTCGTCGCCCAATTTGTAGACGGCATAAGCCTTGTCATCGACCACGGCGCGGGTCGCGAATTCGCCGCCCACTTCGTCGGCGCGGCAGATCACCAGTTTGCTCATGGGTTGGCAAAGCTAAAGGCTGCACGCCCCGGCTTCAACGCCCGCGACGATGTGCCCCGAACCCGCCCTCAACCCCCGATCGTCACGCCGCCGTCGACGACGATGGTCTGGCCGGTGATGAAGCTGCCCGCGCGCGAGGCGAGCAGCACCGCGAGGCCGGCAATGTCCTCCGGCTCCCCCAAGCGGCCAAGCGGCGTCTCGGCGATGCGCGCCTGGGCCCGCGCCTCGTCTTCCCACAAAGCGCGCGCGAAATCGGTCTTGATGAGGCCGGGCGCAATGCAATTGACGCGGATATTATGCGCGCCCCATTCGGCGGCGAGGCCGCGCGCGAGTTGACCCAGCGCCGCTTTCGCTGCGCCATAGGCGTTGATGCCGGTCGAACTGCGCTGCGCCGCGATGCTCGAGAGGAAGATAATCGCGCCGTCCTTGCGCGCCGCCATCTCGGGCAGCACGAGCTGCGAGAGCCACAGGGCACTCCGGACATTGCTTGTCATGACCCGTTCGAAGGCCTCGTCGCTGAGTTCCTGCAACGGCCCGAGCACCGGATTGGCACCGACGTTGTTCACAAGGATATCGATGCCGCCAAGGGCGTTTCGGGTCTGCTCGACCAGCGATTGGAGCTGCCCCTTGTCGCCGACATGGCAGGGAATCGCCAGCGCCTCGCCGCCGCGGGCGCGGATCGCCGCCGCGGCCTCCTCGCAAGCCTCGGCTTTGCGGCTCGAGATCACCACCCAGGCGCCCTGCCCGGCCAAGGCCGTGGCAATCGCCAGGCCGATGCCGCGCGACGAGCCGGTGACCAGCGCCGTTTTCCCCGAGAGATCGAACATGCCCGCTGCCATTACCCCAAAAAACCTTTGGCCAAACACTGCTTAACCCTTTGAGGAGCCATGCTAGACCGCATGGCAGCGTCCCCCAAGGGGCGCTCGATTTTAGGGCCTTGCCGTGCTACGCACCCTGAAACGAGGAATTCGGGCAACTGTACATGGCCGATATGACCGACATCGCCGCCCCAGCAGCGAAAACGCAGGATTTCCGTGTCATCAGTCTGGTCGGCGCGGCTCATTTCATGAGCCATGTCTACATCCTGATGCTGCCGCCACTGTTCATCTACGCCCGCGCCGAATACGGCGCCAGCTTCGAGCAGCTCGCCTATGCGATGGCGACCTTCGGCATCTGCTCGGCGGCGCTGCAAGTCCCGGCCGGCTTCGTCGTCGATCGTTTCGGCTCGAGCGCGCTGCTCATCGCCGGGCTGGCGCTCAGCGCGACCGGCGTCGCGATCGTCGGCCTCGTTCCCGCCTATTGGGCGCTGATCCTCGGTTATGCGCTGCTGGGCGTCGCCAACACGGTCTACCACCCGGCCGATTACGCGATCCTGTCGCATGGCGTCTCGGCCCCGCGCATGGCGCAGGCCTATTCGATTCACACTTTCCTCGGCATGGCCGGCCAGGCCGTGGCGCCGATCTTCATGCTGACGATGGCCAGCCTCTTCGGCTGGCACAGCGGCTTCCTCGCGATCGCGGTCGTGACGTATGCCGTCGCGGCCGTCTTGCTCGTGCAAAAGGACGCGCTGTCCGATCGGCACTTGGTGCGGCGCGGCGATGACGCGCAGAAAAATGCACCGATCGAGCGCGAGAGCCGCTGGAAGATTTTGACCAGCGGTCCGATCCTGCGCAGCTTCGTCTTCTTTGCGCTCCTGACCTTGACCGGCAGCGCGATGCAGAACTTCACCATCGTCGGGTTCGGCGCGCTGAACGGCACGCCGGCGGCGCAAGCCAGCGTCGGCCTCACCGCCTTCCTGATCTTCAACGCGCTCGGCGTACTGTCGGGCGGCTTCATCGCCGACTGGTTCAAGAACCCGATGCGCATCGCGACGATCGGCCTCGCGTTGAGCGGCGTGACCATCCTCACCCTCGCCTATGTCGATTTTCCGACCGTGCTGTTCGTGGTGGTGCTGGCGGTGAGCGGCTTCCTCAACGGCGTGATCATGCCGTCGCGCGATCTGATCGTGCGCGCCGTCACGCCGCCGGGCGCTTTCGGCGTCGTCTTCGGCTTCGTCACCACCGGCTTCAACGTCTCGGCGGTGATCGCGCCGCTGCTCTATGGCTGGCTGATGGACCAAGGCCAGCCGCGCGTGATCTTCATCTGCGCTGCTGCCTTCACCGCCTTGTCGCTGACGATGGCGAACACGGCGCGGGCGAAGAAGACCGCGCCGGCCGCGAAGGCCGCGTAAGCGCTCTGCTTAAAACCTTAGGCGGCGCTGCGTGCGCCGGCTTCGAGCAGCCCCGCTTTCACCAGCGCAACGCGAATGCGATCGATCTCGGCTTGCGACAGCTTCGCCAGCGGCGGCCGGACCACGGCGCGCGGCTGCTTGCCCAAGAGCACCAACGCTTCCTTCATGCGATTGTGCATATCGACGAAAGGATCGGCATAGAACACTTCCGCCGTCGGGTAGATGCGATCGTTGAGACGGCGCGCCTCGACGAGGTCGTTCGTCTGGATGGCACGGAAGAGCCGCGCCTGCAGATCGGCGATCACGCTGCCCGAGCCCGACAGCAAGCCCTTGGCGCCGAGCACCAGCGAGGAGAACAGCCACGCGCTGTTGGTGCTGAGTACATTGACCGGCTTGTCGAGGCTTTGCAGCGTGCGGATGTGGCGCTCGTGCAGTGGGACTTGCGGCGTCCAATCCTTGATCGCGCGGATCGTCGGCACTTTGGCGAAGAGCTGCAGCAGCGTGTCGAGCGGATAGCCCTGCCCGCCGGCTTGCGGATATTCGAAGACGATGATGGGCAGGTCCGAGGCATCGGCGATGCGCTGGAAATGCGCCAGCGCCATCTCGGGCCGCTGTCCCAAGGTGAGCGGGCCGGGCGGGAAGACCAGCAGCGCCGAGGCGCCGCCTTCCTGCGCCATGCGCGCGAGCCGCGCCGCCTCGAGGCTGCCCTCGGCATAGACGCCGTTGACGATCGGCGTCTTGGCGCCGATCTCGTCCTGCGTGATCTCGAGCACGCGGCGCTGCTCGTCGAAGGTGCATGACCCGACTTCGGTCGCATGCGCGTTGATGGTGACGGCGCTGATCCCCTGCACGGCGGCGACGTCGCTCAGATGGCGGCGAAAATTTTTCTCATCGATCGAGAGGTCGTCGTGGAACGGCAGCAGGCAGGCGGGAATGACGCCTTCCGGAACGAATTGCGCGAAACGCGGCATGGCTCGAACTCCTCTCGCGGGCCCCTATCACAGGCCCCATTCTCAAGACCGGCCGGATGTTAGCACAAGCCATGCGTTCCCTCACCTGGCGACCCGAGAAAGACCAGCGGCGCGAGACAAGCGATGCAACGCCTTCCATAATGGCAGCGTTTGTCAAAGAAAGTTGGGCGTGAAGGGAGATGACCTTGAAGCACGGTGTGATGAAGATGGCCGCGATCCTCGCAACGGCGACGCTGGCTTTCGGCAGCGGCATCGGCGCGGCGCGCGCCGCCGACGGTGCGGATGTCTTCAACAATAATTGCGCGGTATGCCACTCGACCGATCCGGGCACCAACAAGCTCGGCCCTTCGCTCGCCGGTGTCGTTGGCCGGAAATCCGGCAGCCTCGGCGATTATTCCTATTCGCCGGCGATGGCGAAGCTCGGCGCCACCTGGGACAACGCGACGCTCGACAAATATCTGACCGATCCGCAGACGATGGTGCCGGGAACGAAGATGATCTTCCCCGGCGTCAAGGACGCGAATGATCGGAAAGCGCTGATCGATTATCTGGCAACGCTTCAGGGCTGAATACGCCCGCTCCAAATGCCGGGGCCTCGCCCGCCGGACTTGGCCGCAACGTCCGCCACATCCGGCGGCTTTCGATCCAGTGCCAGAGCAGCAGCGCGACGGCGCCGAGGACGAGCTCGCGGCCGCGTTTAAGCAGCGATAGCGCGAGCGCGAATTCAGGCGCAATGCCGAGCGCGCCGCCCAAGAGCACATAGCCGCCCTCTTGCACGCCCGCTGCGGCGGGCACGAAGAATGCCGCGGTGCGGATTGCGAAGGTCAGGCTTTCGAGCACAATGAGCGAGCCGAAGCCCGGCCGCACGCCCATCATCGCCAGCGCGATACCGGCTTCGCCGACGCCGACGATCCAGGCGAGGAAATGCAGGCCGAAAGCGCGCGCGATCGCGGCGCGGTTGCGATAGATCGCATGAACCCGCTCTTCGAGGCCGCTGACATGGACGAGCGCTGTCCAGCCGTAACCGGCCGCGAGCTTGTCGGCGAAGCGTTCGATGAGGCCGATCAAGCCAAGCCGCTGGGCGAAGAACATCGCCGCCGCGAGCGGGATGATCGCGGCAAGACCAAGCAAGGTCCACGGCACCAAAGGCCCTGCCGGCCGGTCGAGCAGGACCGCGAGGCCGAGCACGATGAAGGCGATCTGCGCCATGATCTCGACCGTGATATCGACGACCGTCGTTGCCGCCGCCACGCCGATCTCGACGCCGGAGAGCTTCATCGCGCGGATGCCGAGCATCTCGCCGCCGCCCGGCAAGAGCGCCAGCAGATCGCTGCCCGCGTCGCGCAGCCAGCGGATCCAGATGAATTGCAGCGCGCCGGGACGCGGCCCCTCGAACAACGCACGCCAGGCGAGCGCGCACACCGCCACCGGCACGAAATGATACATCG
Source organism: Allostellaceae bacterium (assembly GCA_035552195.1). GTDB lineage: Bacteria > Pseudomonadota > Alphaproteobacteria > ATCC43930 > CGMCC-115725 > CAIKMD01. The sequence goes on from DASZLU010000153.1 coordinate 15,567, forward strand.
CGATCGCGGCAAGCCCGGTCCAACCGGCGAGTTCCAGCGCATCGCCGACCGAGGCGAGCCCGTACCACGCGACGATCAGCAGCGCCGCCAGCACGCCGAGCACGGCGCCGAAAGTGATTCCCAATTTCATGCCGCGTGGTCCAGCCCGGCGAACGGCATGATCTCGATGCCGCGCCGCGCGATGATCGCCCGCGCCTCGGGATCGATCAGCGCCGCCGCCTCGTCATTGCAGCGATAGTTCGCCGGCCAAACCGAGGGCCGCGCGGTCGCCGGATGGAAATAAAGCTCGGACACGCCGTCGGGAATTTGTTCGAGATAATGCCGCACGCGCTCGGGCGTCATCGCGCCGGTATCGGCGAGGCCGAAAATCCAGTCGTTATGCGTCATCCCGGCAACATCGAGATTGTCGCGCAACCGCCGCGCATGGCGCGATTCCATGAAACCGGTGAGCCATGCCCAGCGCCGGCCGCTCGCGGCCGGCGGCTCCAAGGGCAGGCGCACCGCACGAATACCGAACTCCGGCGCCAGACGCAGCAACGTCCGTTGGATCGTCGGATGCAGATGGAAATGGTGATGCGCATTCACGTGATCGAGCGTCAGGCCGGTCGCGCGAAACGCTTCGAGCTGCGCCCGGATCTCGGCCGCGAGCTGACGCCGTGCCGACGGCAGGCAGAAGATGCGCACGCCTTGCGTGAACACGTTCGGCGAGAAGCGCCCGTCGCTGCCGACGAGCGCGGGAATTTGATCGGGCGGCAGCACCGGCACGCCATCGACCAGCACGAGATGCAAACCGACGCCTAGCTTCGGCAAATGCTTGGCCCGCGCCACCGCGTCGGCCGCGGCTTCGCCGGTGACCATGAGGCTTGCCGCCGTCAGGATGCCGCGGCGATTTCCCTCCTCTACCGCCTGGTTGACGGAGATGGTCAGCCCGAAATCGTCGGCCGTCACGATCAATCGCTTCAAGAAATATTGCTCGTCTATTGTCCCGCCACGGCGCGCGGCTCGAGCTTGCCGCCGGGGGCAATCACGAAATCGCGCTCGCGCCAGCTTACATGGGAGCTGCGATAGCTGGCGAGCCAGATAGCGAAGCACAGACATTCGCGCAGCGGCAGCAGCCAGGGCCGCGCCGGGATGGTGATACCGAAGCGGCGGCGGACCAGGAAATGAAGAATGACGCGCAGGGCCATGACGGTGCCGAGAATGAACCAACCACCCCATTGCGGGAAGGGCAACAGGAGCGGCAGCAACAGGGGCAGCGCCTCCATCACGCCGGACATGAAATGCTCTCCCGGCTTCACCGTGCGAACAGTGCGCGCCCAGCGCAGCTCGTGCCGCACGAGCGAGCCGAGGTTTTCATCGACGACGATGTCCGGCACATAATCGGCAAGACGAACCTTGTAGCCGGCCGCAGCAACCAAGCGTCCGAGCATGAAATCGTCGGCAAGATGAAAAGCGAGCATGCCGAAACCGCCGATCGCCGCGAGCGCCTCGCGGCGGATCGCGGTCACCGGGCCGAAGCAATATGCGGCATCGCGCATGCCGGCATCGACCACCGCCGAGGCGAGGAACCAGTCATTGACGAAGAGGGCGCCGAGATCGGACGCGAAGCCGCGCGACGGCGCCGCCTTGTAGAGACACGTCACCGCGCCAACCGCCTCATCGGCAAAAGGCGCGAGCACCGAGTTGAGGCAATCGGGCACGACTTCCGTATCGCTGTCGGAGACGATCACGATCTCGTGCTTCGCCGAGCGATACATGTTGATGAGATTGCCGACCTTGAGGTTGGTGCCGTGCACCGCGCTATCGATGACGAGGCTGAGATCGAGCGCCGAGAACTCCGCGATCAGCCGCCGGACCACAGGGATCGCCGGATCCTCATGATCGCCGACGCCGAAGATGATCTGTAGCGGCGCGTGGTTCAGCCGGCAGAAGGATTTGAGGCATTCATAAAGCCGCGGCTCAGCGCCGCAGACCGGCTTGAGGATGGTTACCGCGAGCGGCGGCACGGCGGCCAGGAAGCGGCTGCGACGGTATCGCAGCACGCCGGCGATCGCGACAAACAGATAACCGGTCGACGCTGCGGCCAGAATCAGGCCCGCGCCAAAGATCAAATATGCGAACACGACTCACCCCCGTCCCCCACCAGGTATGCCCGTCTTACCCGCGCAATCGCCGGCATTCCTTGATCTGGATCAAGGAATGCCGGCGGCTACGGAGCCGCCGTCACATACCGCCAACGGCACGCGCGGTGCCGCCTCCGTTCATGGCCAGGTTCTGTCGGTTTGGAGCGCGCTCGACCCCTCGATTGCGCCAATCCTCCCCTGCAGCCACACGCAGACATTCTTTTTCGTCTTACGAAAGAGGTAAACGAGCTATTGGTTAAAATCAATAACAGCCGCGATCCTGCCTGGATTTTAGGCGCGTATCTTGACACCGCGCGTTGTCTGACTAATCTCTTTCGCAATCGCGGAAAGGCAGTTTCTATGGCAAAGAGCAACACGATCCAGATCAAGCTCGTGAGCACGGCTGACACGGGCTATTTCTACGTCACGAAGAAGAATCCGCGCGCCAAGACCGAAAAGCTCGAACTGAAGAAGTACGATCCGGTCGCGCGCAAGCATGTGGTGTTCAAAGAAGGCAAGATTAAGTAGCGCTGCACTCCAGCGTTACGCCGGAAAAGCCGCTCCTCGTGAGCGGCTTTTGCTTTTGGGGGTGCAACGATAAGCTTTGCGCGAGCGCTGCGATAATGATCAACGAAAACGGGAGGGGTTGGGATGGCAACGCATTACGAGATGCTGATGGAGCGCAACACGGGCATCCCGATGCGCGACGGCGCCGTGCTGCGCGGCGACGTCTTCCGCCCGAAAGCCGACGGCAAGTTCCCGGTGCTGATGACCTTCGGTCCCTACGGCAAAGACGTACCGCTTAAAGAATTCATGCAGGAAGCCTGGGACGCGATCGAGAAATTCTATCCCGACATCATCGCCAACTCCTCGCTGAAGCATCTCGTCTGGGAGACGCCCGATCCCGAAAGCTGGGTGCCCGACGGCTACATCGTCATCCGCGTCGATGCGCGCGGCTGCGGCAAGTCGCCGGGCCGGCTCGCGCCGAACTCGCCGGAAGAATTCCGCGATTTCTACGACGCGATCGAATGGGCCGGCGTGCAGCCGTGGTCCAGCGGCAAGGTCGGGCTCACCGGCATCTCCTATCACGCGGCCGGACAATGGCGCGTCGCCTCCCTGAAGCCGCCGCATCTCTTCGCGCTCTGCCCGTGGATGGGCACCTATGATTTCTTCCGCGACCGCACGCGCCAGGACGGCATCTATGGCAGCGGCTTCATCTCGCGCTGGTGGGCGCGCAGCGTGCTGCGCAATCAGCATGGCAATGGCGAGAGCCCTTATCACGATCTCTATACCGGCGGCAAAACCACCGGCGATGAAGCGCTGACGCCGGAGCAACTCGTCGCCAATCGCGCCGATTATCCCGGCGAGATTCTGGCGCATCCGCTCAACGACGGCTTCTACCAGGACCGCACGCCCGATCTGTCGAAGATCGATCAGCCGATCCTCGTGGTCGCGAATTGGGGCGGGCTCGCGCTCCATCTGCGCGGAACGATCGGCGGTTATGCCGGCGTGTCTTCCCCCGAAAAATGGCTGAAGATCCAAAGCGGCTCTTACATCCACACCTACTTCCAGCCGCAGAACGTCGCGATGATGAAGCGGTTCTACGACCGCTATCTCAAGGGCATCGACAATGGCTGGGAGAAAGAGCCTAAGGTCGAGCTCTCGATCCGCGGCCCGGGTGACACGGTGAAGCGGCAGCTGCAAGCGACCGCTTGGCCAATCCCCAACACACAATGGACGAAGCTTCATCTCGACGCCGGCAACAAGACGCTCGGCGACAAGCCCGCGAGCATTGCAGCGAACGCTTCCTATCCCGCACTCAGCGACGGCGTGACGTTCAGCACCGCGCCACTCACGCGCGACATCGAGCTCGGCGGTCCCGCAAAAGCGAAGCTTCACGTGTCATCGAGCACCGAGGACATGGACATCTTCGCCACGCTTTGCGCCTTCGATCCGTCGGGCAAGGAGATGACCTTCCGCACCGGCGGCGAACCCAAAGCGCCGGCGAGCCAGGGCTGGTTGCGCGTCTCGCAGCGCAAGCTCGATCCCAAACGCTCGACCGAATGGACGCCCTTCCATCCGCATGACGAGCGCCAACCGCTGACGCCGGGCGAGGTCTATGAAGTCGAGGTCGAGATCTGGCCGCTGAGCCTCTATCTGCCGGCGGGTTCGCGTCTGGCGCTGACAATCCAGGGCAAGGATTTCGAGCGGCCGGGCGAGACCGGCGCGACCAAGGGCGTCGGCTGGATGTACCACACCGATCCGGGCGACCGGCCGCCGGCGATCTTCCACGGCACGCACGCCGTCCATACGGGCAGCGGCCGCGATACCTATCTGCTGCTGCCGGTGCTGCCGGCGAGCTGAGCGCTTTACGCCGCGGCGCCGGGCGCCGTCCTTAGGCTGCAGCGCCGTGCGCCGTGGGCACCGGCGGGATTTGCATACCGGGCAGCGCATCGGCTTCGGCCACGCGGATGCAATTGCGGCCCGAATGCTTGGCGGCATAGAGCGCTTCGTCGGCACGCTGGAGCAGCGTGTCCGGCGTTTCTTCGACGTCGTTGGTTACGGACACGCCGATGCTGATGGTGATCGGCAAGGCGACTGCCGCTTCGCTGACCTCGATCGGATGCTCGGCGATGACGCTGCGCAAACGCTCGGCAACGACCAGCGCGACCTGGAGCGGCGTCTCGGGGAGCACGACGACGAATTCCTCGCCGCCGTAACGCGCAACGAGATCGAAGCCGCGGACATGGCGCGAGATACGCGCGGTGACTTCTTTGAGCACGGCATCGCCGGCCTGATGGCCGTGGCTGTCGTTGACGCGCTTGAACCAGTCGACGTCGAACAACAGCAACGACGGACCCATCGCGCCTTCGCTGACGCGCGCCAGCAGACCTTCGAGATGCGCCTGGAGATAGCGGCGGTTGTAGAGACCGGTGAGGCTGTCGGTGAGCGCGAGCGCGAGGCTCTTCTGGTAATTCTCTTGCAGTTGGTCCTGCAACCGCTTGCGGCGGATCTGGGTGCGGCAGCGTGCGATCAGCTCGTTGCGATCGAGCGGACGCACCAGATAGTCGGTCGCACCAAGATCGAGGCCCTTGGCGAGACGCGGCAATTCGTCGGGATCGGCGATTAAGAGGATCGGCACCAGGCGGCTCGGCTCATTGGCGCGGAGCTGCGAGACGACGCGCAGCGCATCGACCTTGCCCGACATGCTGAGAATCACGAGCTCGATCGAATCATCGCAGGTCGCGACGAGGTCCTCGACCGTCGACGGACGCACCGTCTCGCTGACCAGGGGCCCCAGCATCTCGGCGATGCGCGCGGCGGCGAACGCGTTCTCTTCCCAGAGCATGACGCGCGCCGGGCTGGTGTTCTCTTGCGGCGCGCCTTTTTCGAGAAGCGAATTGAACTTGCCGCAGATGTCTTCGCGGTGACGCCACTCCTCCATCGTGCGACGCAGGCGGACGAGCGAGCGCACGCGCGCGAAGAGCGCGATATCGTTGACCGGCTTGGTGAGGAAGTCGTCGGCGCCGGCTTCGAGGCCGCGCACGCGATCGGACGGCTCGGAGAGCGCCGTCACCATCACGACCGGAATGTCGGAAGTGCGCGGATCGGCCTTCAGGCGCTTGCAGGTCTCGAACCCGTCCATCCGCGGCATCATCACGTCGAGCAGGATGAGATCGGGATGCTCGAGCTGCGCGAGCTTCAGCGCCGTGAGTCCATCATTGGCGCTGAGCACGTTGAAATATTCGCTCGTCAGCTTGGCATCGAGCACTTTCACGTTCACGTCGACGTCGTCGACGACCAGAATTCTAGCGGACATAAGCGTTGTGCCTCAGGCGCAAAAGCGCGCCACCGTCTGAAGGAAATTGGCGACAGAGATCGGCTTGGCGATGTAAGCCTCGCAGCCACCCTCACGGATCTTTTCCTCGTCGCCCTTCATGGCAAAAGCGGTGACGGCGATCACCGGAATTGTCTTGAGGTCGTCGTCTTCCTTGATCCACTTCGTGACTTCGAGTCCCGAAACTTCGGGGAGCTGAATATCCATCAAGATCAGATCAGGATGATGTTGACGGGCGAGCTGCAGCGCTTCCATGCCATCTTTGGTTTGCAGGATGTCGTAGCCATGGGCCTCGAGAAGGTCATGGAAGAGCTTCATGTTCAAATCATTGTCTTCGACAATGAGTACCCGCTTGGCCATCATCTCATCCTTGCCCCGCCGCCTGCGCTTTGTGCAAAGCGGCAAGCGATCTTAGGCGCGCAACCGTTAAAAAGAGCACCACACCTGAGCATGCGCCCGGCCCCCGTATTTCGCCGGGGGAGCGGGCAATTTGGTATCTTTGCTTTAAAGAAGCTTAACAAGCGGTTAACCGCTTATCGAATAGGGTCTTAACGAACGAGGCTGGGCGAACGATGCGTCTCGGAATCGACATCGGCGGCACCAAGATCGAGGCGGCGGCGTTGGACGCCGACGGCGCGATCCGGCTGCGCCGCCGCGTGCCTACGCCTGCCGGCGACTATCCCGGCATCATCGCTACCGTGCAGGCCCTGGTCACGGGAATCGAGGCCGAGTTGGGTACCACGGCGAGCATCGGGATCGGCATCCCGGGAACGCTCTCGCCGGCCACGGGATTGATCAAGAACGCCAACTCCACCTGCTTGATCGGCCAGCCCTTCGACCGCGACCTAGGAGCCGCTCTCGGTCGCCCCATCCGTCTGGCCAATGACGCCAATTGCTTCGCCTTGAGCGAGGCGGTGGATGGCGCCGCCCGGGGCGCGCGGATGGTCTTCGGCGTGATTCTGGGCACCGGGGTTGGCGGCGGGGTCGTCGTCGACGGCAAGGTCCTGACTGGGCCCAACGCCATCGCCGGCGAATGGGGCCATTCGCCCCTGCCCTGGCCGCGGGACGACGAGCGCCCCGGCGCAAGCTGCTATTGCGGCAAGCAGGGCTGCACCGAGACCTTCCTCAACGGCGCCGGTCTCAGCCGCGCCTACGAGGCGCTGACGGGCCGGCCGGAGGAGGCTCCTGCCCTCGTCGCCCGCGCCGAGTCGGGCGACGCGCCGGCACGCGCCGCTCTCGCACGCTATGTCGACCGACTGGCCCGGGCGCTGGCGACGGTAATCAACCTGCTCGACCCCGAAATCATCGTGCTGGGCGGCGGGCTGGGACAGATTGCCGCGCTCTATCGCGACGTGCCGGCGCGCTGGGGCGACTACGTCTTTTCCGACACGGTCACGACGAAACTCGTGCCGCCGCGCTGGGGCGATTCGAGCGGCGTGCGCGGCGCCGCCTGGCTATGGTCCGAACCAACAGCTCGGTAGGGAGAACCCTCATGGCGCTCAATCGCGTGCTGAAATTCGATGAGATCGCGGCGCGGCGCATGCCCAATGGCGCGACGATCAGGGCGCTGGTCGACAAGGAAAGCTGCGACGCGCGCATCAAGACCAACACGGTGAGCTTCCCCGCCGGTCACGCGGTCGAGTTTCATCGGCACAATTGCAACGAGATGATCGTCGTCCTCAGCGGCGATTGCGCCGTCGAAATCGACGGCAGCGCGCCGGTCGCTCTCAAGCCGTTCGATACCGTGTCGGTCGATGCCGGGACCTGGCATCGCTTCCTCAGCACCGGCGATACCGGCTTTACGCTGCTCGCGATCTATGATGCCGAGCGTGTCGAGCGCACGCTACGCGATTCCGGCAAAACAATGATCGACTGATCAGCAACTCGGCTTCGGCAGCGGCTCGATATCGTCGAGCTTCGCCTTCAAGACATAGTCGCCGTAATTGAGCGACATGTCCTGCGACACGCCGTTGTCCAGGAGCCGCATGGTGAGCTGGTAATCCGGCGTCTCGACATCGCTCTTCGACGAGCCGGCCGGAAAGAAAGCGAGGCTGACGCGCCAGGACGGACGCTGCAGCAGCGGATTGTCGAGCGGCTTCGAAGGATTTGGATCGGGCTTGAGCTGTGGTCCGATCACCGCCGTGATCTGCCCGGCGTTATCGACCTCGGCGCCGTCGAAGACCTTGCGCGCCAGGAAGGTGTCGCCGGCCTGCGCCCGCTCGATCAGCACCAGCGTATGCGCGGTTGGAAAAAGCACCCCGGGCGCCAGCGCGAACTTGGTCTGATTGGGCTTGTCGAATTGCGCGGTGCCGCCCTTGTCCTTGCCATCGAGATTGGCCTCGCCATGGATGTCGTCCTCGACATTGCCGTTGCGCAGCCGCTTCTCGTTGAAGCGATAATGCAGCCCGTCCTTCGATTCGAAGGTCAACAGGCTCGAATTGATCGAGACAGCGCCTTCCTCGGAATAGACGACCCTCAGCCGGAAACGCTGATCGACGGTCCACCCGTCGCAAGCCTCGCCCCATTCGTAATACATCGCACCGCTGGCGGCGGCGACGCCGCTGGCGGTCTTGCTGTTGTCGAGGCTCAGGCTGTAGAGCGCGCGGTGCGGCGATATATCGACCGCGCCAGCCGGCGACGCGATGAGCAGCACGCCGAGCGCGCTCAGCCCGATCAGCCGACGCGCCTCGTAGGTCTTGGCAACCATTTCCTGCTGAAACCGACTACGCTTCATCGCGATCATCATGCGGCCAGTATGTCATGCTTCGCGCAGCCGCGATAGCGGGGGAGCGATAGGATGGGATGGCGCTCCTTGCATCGCAGTCCGGGCAAGCTCTGCCGTCTCGGCAAATCTTGCCGAGCCTCGGGGCATAAAAGCGGCAAGATTCCGGCTGATTTAAGTGGCACGCCGATTGCTCCGCCCGGTCTGTGTTCTTGAGGGATCGACTCGATATGCTGCCTGCTGCTCTGAAACTTCGCAAAAGCGACGAAGCGTTTGTCGTACGTCGTCCGGTGCGCCACCTCAACCTGGTGCCGCCGGCGAATGCCGATCACGCCACCTTGCTTGCCTGGGCGAACGATCTCAGCGCCGCGGCGCATGACCGCGTGAAGACACTCGAGCAGCGCATCGCCCATCTGGAGACAATGGTCAGCAGCGACGAGCTGACCGGCCTGCTCAACCGTCGCGGCTTCCTCGGCGCTTTCACGCGCGCGCATGCCTCGGCCAGGCGCGGCGGTCCCGCCGGCGTGATCGTCATCTGCGATCTCGACGGCTTCAAGCAAGTGAACGACCTGCAGGGCCACGCCCGTGGCGACGAGGTGCTGCGCCAGATCGGCGGCATTCTGCGCCACCGGATCCGCAAAATGGACGCGGCCGCGCGCTTCGGCGGCGATGAATTCGCGATCATGCTGGTCGGCGTCTCGCTCGCCACCGCCAAGCGCAAATGCCACACCCTCGCGCGCGAAATCAACGCGCTCGGCTTGGGCGCCAGCTTCGGTCTCGCCGCTTTCGATGGCGAGGACAACGAAGAAACCGTGATGCATTGCGCCGATATGGCGATGTACGCCGAGAAGCGCCGCAACACCGGCGCGACCGGCGACGAAGGCGAAGAGCGCTAGTTTTTTAGCGCTGCTTCACGCTTTTTTCTCCGGCGGCAACGCCAGCCGGATATGCAACTCGCGTAGCCGCTCGATCGACACTTCGGCCGGTGCCTGCATCAACAGATCCTGCGCCTGCTGATTCATGGGGAAGGCGACGACCTCGCGTATATTCGGCGTATCCGCCAACAACATCACGATGCGATCGATGCCCGGCGCCGAGCCGCCATGCGGCGGTGCGCCGAATTTGAACGCGTTGAGCATGCCGCCGAACCGCGCCTCGACGTCTTCTCTCTTATAGCCCGCGATCGCGAAGGCCTTGTACATGATGTCGGGTCGATGGTTGCGGATCGCGCCCGACGACAGCTCGACGCCGTTGCAGACGATGTCGTATTGGAACGCCGTCATGCCGAGGATTTCTTCGCGATCGGCAACGGGATCAAGTTTTAAAAACGCTTCATGATCGTAATTGGGCATCGAGAACGGATTATGGCTGAAGGCGATCTGCTTCGTCTCTTCGTCGACTTCGTACATCGGGAAATCGGTGATCCAGCAGAACTCGAAGACGCCGCTGCGCGTCAGGTTGAGCTCGCTGCCGATCTTCAACCGCGCCGCCGATGCGAATTGCCGAAACGTCGCCGGCACGCCGCAGACGAAGAACACAGCGTCGCCGTTCTTGAGTTTGAGCTGGTCGCGTAGCGCGACCGTTCGCTCGGTGCCGAGGTTGCGCGCAACCGGGCCGGCGCCGCCCTCCTCGCCTTCGCGGAAGAAGATGTAGCCCAAACCGGGCTGGCCTTCGCCCTGCGCCCAGGAATTCATGCGATCGCAGAACGCGCGATTACCGCCCGTTGGCCCAGGGATCGCCCAGACTCGGACATTCGGATCCGCCGCGATCTGCGAGGCGAAAATCTTGAATCCCGACCCGTCGAAGGTTTTGGTGACGTCGCACATCTCGATCGGATTGCGCAGATCGGGCTTGTCGGAGCCATACTTCCGCATCGAATCCGCGTAAGAGATGCGCGGGAACGGCGCATTGGTTACGGTGCGGCCGTTGCCGAACTCCTCGAAGATGCCCGTCATCACCGGCTCGATCGCCGCGAAGACGTCTTCCTGAGTCACGAAAGACATCTCGAGATCGAGCTGATAGAACTCGCCCGGCGAGCGGTCGGCGCGGCTTGCTTCGTCGCGGAAACACGGCGCGATCTGGAAATAGCGATCGAATCCCGCGACCATCAGCAATTGTTTGAATTGCTGCGGCGCCTGCGGCAACGCGTAGAACTTGCCGGGATGGATGCGGCTCGGCACCAGATAATCGCGCGCGCCTTCGGGCGAGCTCGCGGTGAGGATCGGCGTCTGGAATTCGGTGAAGCCTTGATCGATCATGCGGCGGCGGATCGAGGCGATCACCTTCGAGCGCAGCATCAGATTGGCGTGCGGATGCTCGCGCCGCAGATCGAGAAAGCGATACCGCAGGCGCATGTCCTCGGGATAATCCGCATCGGCGTTCACCGGAAACGGCAGCGGCTCGGCCTCGGAGAGCACGTCGATGGTCTTGATCTGAACCTCGACCTCGCCGGTCGGCAGCTTCGAATTGACCGTCTCGGCCGAGCGCCGGACAACGGTGCCGCTCACCGAAATGACGCTTTCGAGACGCAGCGCGTCAACCTGGGCAAAAAGCGGCGACGACACGTCGATCACGCATTGCGTAATGCCGTAATGATCGCGCAAATCGATGAATTGGAGCTGGCCGTGATCGCGCTTGCGGTGGACCCAGCCGGCGATGCGAGTGTCATTGCCAGCGTTGGCGAGGCGCAGAGCGCCGCAGGTGGTGGTGCGATATTGATGCATGGGCCGGAAAAGGCCGAGACGGCAGGCGCTTTGTCAAGACGCGGCGAGGTTTAGCCGCGCGAATCGGGCGCCGGGTTGCGTATCAATTTCGCTTTTGAGCCAAGGCATTGCGCGGTGAGGCCGCGCAGGCCGGCGACATCGCCGAAAGCGCGTTTCGGCAACCAGCGCAAACCGGATGGCTTCAGCCGCAACAGCAAGACCGAGCGCGTCTCGACACAGCGCTTGATCCCGGTCCACGGGATGCCGAGCGACGCGCCGGTGCCGTCGCTGATCTCGATCCGCTCGGTCGTCACGCGATAGCGCACCTGTTTCTGGTCCCGGCTGAGCCGGAAATAGCTGAAGCCGATGATCGCGGCCCAGAGAAGAACCAGTAGCCCGCCGATCAGAGGGGCGTTGAACGCCGTATCGGCATCGGCTGGCTGACCGGCCGATGTCAGGGCGACGACGAAGAAGCAGACGACCAGCCCCCACCAGAGCCAGGGCGCGCTCCAGTAAAAGGCTTTGACCTGATCGAAAAGCGTGACCGTGGTCTCGCCCGTGATCGCCAGCCGCTCGTCGCCGCTCATTTGCTGTCCCCGTCCGCGAGGGAGCGCGTACCGCCCTCCCATCGATCACCGATCTATTGTATAGCAGGCCTATGACGTTGATCGCGAAGACTGATGAGCTCGCCGCTTTTTGCGAGCGGCAGGCGAAAGCCGAATTTGTGACGGTCGATACCGAATTCATGCGCGACCGCACCTATTGGCCTATCCTTTGCCTGGTGCAGATCGGCGGGCCGGACGAGATCGTCGCCGTCGACCCGATGGCCGAGGGCATCGATCTGGCGCCGCTTTTTGCGCTCTTGGCCAATCCCGATGTGCTGAAGGTCTTTCACGCCGCGCGCCAAGACATCGAGATTTTCGTCAACCTGACCGGCAAAGTACCGTCGCCGATCTTCGATACCCAAGTCGCCGCGATGGTCTGTGGCTTTGGCGAGGCAGCCAGCTACGAGACCTTGGCCAACAAGCTCGGCGGCGCGCATATCGACAAATCGGCCCGTTTCACCGACTGGTCGCACCGCCCGTTGAGCGAGCGCCAACTGCGTTACGCCCTCGCCGATGTCGGACCGTTGCGGACGGTCTACGAGAAGCTCGCGGCACGACTGCACAAGAGCGGCCGCGCCTCATGGCTTGATGAGGAGATGGCGGCGTTGACCGATCCGGGGCTTTATCGTCTCGATCCGGCGACGGCTTGGAAGCGGCTGAAACTGCGCTCGAACAATCGCCGCATGCTGGCGCTCGCCCATGCGCTGGCGAATTGGCGCGAGACCACGGCGCAGAAACGCGACCTGCCGCGCAGCCGCGTGTTGCGCGACGAATCGTTGCTCGAGATCGCCGCGCACGCGCCGCAGGGCGTCGACGATCTCGCGCGCACCCGCGGTCTCGGCAAAGGCTTCGCCGAAAGCAAATTCGGCACCGAGATCCTCGCCGTGGTCGAAGGCGTGGCGTTGATGCCGGAGAGCGATTATCCGAAGCCCGAGCCGCGGCGCGAAGCGCCGCAGGGCATCGGCCCGCTGACCGATCTGCTGCGCGTGCTCTTGAAGCTGCGCTCGGAGGAGAACGACGTCGCGGCGCGGCTCATCGCCGATGCCGAGGATCTGGAATTGCTCGCGGCCGACGATCACGCCGATATCCGCGCCATGACCGGCTGGCGGCACGAGATTTACGGCCGCGACGCGATCGACCTGAAACATGGCCGGCTGGCGCTGACCGCCGCCGGCAAGCATATCAAGATCGTGCGCAGCGACGCCGCCGCAACAGAGGCTGCTTCTTAATAAATCCCGGCTGCGTAAGTCTTAAGCGCGCTTGATCTCAGTCGGCCGGCCGAGGCAGCGGCCGAGCGCATCGAGCCGCCGCTGCACCGCTTCGCCGAGCAGCAGCGTGTGCTCGCTCATCACATTGAGGACGAGCTTCGAATCGGTGAGGCGCAGCGAGGTGCCGCGCAGCAAGCCAGGCACGCCGCCGGTCAGCGTATAGGCGAGCCGCAGCGAGAGACCGACGGCGCGCGCCGTTTCGCGACTCTCTTCATCAAGCAGGCGGAGCGGCCCCAAGGTTTCGAGCGTCGCCGAGCCGCCGTAGCGCGTCGCGACAGCCATGCTGAGGAAAACGCGCTCGTGATGATCGAGTCCGCCGACCGGCATATAGAGCACGTGGCGCATCGCGAGATCGGCACGATAATCGGGATGGTGGTGCCAGGCGATATCGCCGAGCAGCGCCGCCGCGCGCCGCAGGCGCAGGCGATTGGGCGACTCTTTCGGAAAGAGCGGCATCGTCCACTCGACCAGCGCCTCGGCATCCTCGCCGAAGCGCGGATTGGCGCTGGCCTCTTCGGCGCAAGCCGCGATCAGCGGATCGGCGTGTTGCTGCTCCACGCCCATAAGGCTGTAGAGATGACCTTCGCGCAGGCCGGCCGCCGAGAACACCAGTTCAAGCGCGCCGGTACGGCGCAAGATGCGGCTCAGGATACGCGCCGCGACCGGCACCACTTCAAGACGCTTGCGCGAGATGCCGGTGATCTTCTCGAGCGATTTGCGCGACTGGCGCGCCATGATCTCGAGGAAATTCTGCGCCTCGGTCCGCACCAGGGTGTAGCTCTGAATGATATGGAGCGGATAATTATGCTGCTCCATATGGATACGGGCGATCGCGCGCCAGGCGCCGCCGACCGCATAGAAGCGCGGGTCGTCGTTCAGCCGCCCGAGCCAGCCGACGCTTTCGAGATGACGATCGATGACGTCTTTCAGATCGCGCTCGTTGTCGGCCTCTTCCATCAGCCGCAGCGGCCCGATCGGCAAGGTCGAGACATTGCCGACTTTGCCGTTGCCGACGGCGGCGAGCTCGACGCTGCCGCCGCCGAGATCGCCGACCACGCCCGAGGCATCAGGAATGCCGGCAAGCACGCCAAGCGCCGAGAGCCGTCCCTCTTCCGCCCCGGGAAGCACGCGCACACGGACGGCAAAGCGCTTTTCGATATCATTGACGAAGTCGGCGCCGTCTTCGGCATCGCGCACCGCCGCCGTCGCCAGCACGTCGATGCGCGAAGCACCGGCGGCGCGCGCCAGTGTCACAAAACGCTGCAGATTGGCTTTGGCGAGGGCGACGCCCTCTTCGTTCAACTGATCCGTCTTCTCGAGACCGCGGCCGAGACCGCACATGACCTTTTCGTTGAGCAGCGTCCGCGCCGCGCGGCGCGGACCGTCATAGACAACGAGGCGTAGAGAGTTCGAACCGATATCAATGACTGCGATGCAGTCCGGTTGCGTTGTCGCTTCGATCGCCGGAGCAGGGCGGCGGTTCGCCATGGAGGAAAACTAGCGCTCGTTCCTCTTGGCGACAAGACGTGGCGCGGCACGTCGCGGCTGCAAAGCGCTGCCGCGGCCGGAGAGACTCGGATTTGTCATAAAATAATTGTGGGCGCTGAACGCATCCGGATCGTTGCTGACGCGGTGATAGACGGCACCCGAATCGAGGGCCCAGCTTTGCGCCTCGTCCTGCAGCGAATGGACCATGATTTCCTCCAGGACCTGACGATGGACCGTCTCGTTCTCGATCGGGACCAGCGACTCGACGCGCCAGTCGAGATTGCGCGGCATCCAATCGGCCGAAGAGATGAACACCTTCGCCTCGGGCGACGGGAGCGCGTGGCCGTTGCCGAAGCAGGCAATACGGCCGTGCTCGAGAAAACGGCCGATGATGCTCTTCACATGGATATTCTCGGACAGGCCGGGCACGCCGGGCCGCAGGCAGCAGATGCCGCGTATGATCAGCTCGACCTTCACGCCGGCATTCGAAGCGCGATAGAGATGATCGATCATCGCGGGATCGACCAGCGAGTTGAGCTTCGCCCAGATATGGGCCGGCTTGCCGGCGCGGGCATGGGCGATCTCGTCATCGATCAGCTGTCCCAGCCGATGCCGCAAGCTGAGCGGCGCGACCGCGATCTTCTCGAGCGTCGCCGGCGTCGCATAGCCGGTCATGTAGTTGAAGAGCCGCTGCGCGTCGCGGCAGAGCGCCGGGTCCGAGGTGAAGAAGCTGAGATCGGTGTAAATCTTCGCCGTGATCGGATGGTAGTTACCGGTGCCGAAATGCACGTACGAGCGCAAGCCGCCGCTTTCGCGGCGTACGACCAGCGACACTTTTGCATGCGTCTTCAGCGCGATGAAGCCGTAAACGACCTGCACGCCGGCCCGCTCCAAATCGCGCGCCCAGCGGATATTGGCTTCTTCATCGAAGCGCGCTTTCAACTCGACGAGCGCCGTCACCGATTTGCCGGCCTCGGCCGCTTCGATCAGCGCGCGGACGATCGGGCTGTCGTCGCTGGTGCGATAGAGCGTCTGCTTGACCGCCACCACGGCCGGATCGCGCGCCGCCTGGCGAATGAATTGGACGACGACGTCGAAGCTCTCGTAGGGATGATGGACGATGATGTCCTTGGCGCTGATCGCGGCGAAGCAATCGCCGCCGTAATCGCGGATGCGCTCGGGGAAACGCGGGTTGTAGGGCGTGTAGAGCAGGTCCGGCCGCTCGGCGACGATCAGGCGGCGCAGATCGGACATCCCGAGGATGCTGTCGATCGCGATGACGTCGTTCGCCGACACATTGAGCCGCTCTTCGAGGAACTGGCGCAGATCTTCCGGCATCGCCGCTTCGACACAGAGCAGGATCACGTTGCCGCGCCGGCGGCGCTTCAGCGCGCTCTCATAGAGCCGCACGAGGTCTTCGGCTTCTTCTTCGATTTCGACTTCGCTGTCGCGCAGGATGCGGAACATGCCCTTGCCGATAACCGAGAAGCCTGGGAAGAGATGATCGAAGAACAGGCCGATCAACTCTTCGAGCCGCATGAAGCGCAGTGCCTTGCCGGGCAGCCGCACGAAGCGCGTCAGGCTCGTCGGCAGCAGCAACAGCCCTTCCATACGGTTGCCGTCGCTGGCGCGCTGGAGCTGCAGCGCCAGGCCGAGGCCCCAATTGGCGATGAACGGGAACGGATGCGCCGGGTCGACCGCGAGCGGCGTCAGCACCGGGAAGATATCCGCCCAGAAGCGATCCGTGACGAAAGCTTGATCCTCTGACGAGAGCTCATCGGCGCCGAGCACGGAAAGGCCGGCTTCGCCGAGTTCGATGCGCAGCTTCTTCAACGTCTCGGCCTGATCGCGCATCAGCTTGCCGGCGCGCTGACCGATCGCATCGAGTTGTTGTGCCGGCGTCAGCCCATCTTCGCTCGCCGAGCCGATCCCGGCGAGGATCTGGCCTTTGAGACCGGCAACCCGGACCATGTAGAATTCATCGAGGTTGTTGGCCGAAATCGAGAGGAAGCGAAGCCGCTCGAGCAGAGGTTGGCGCGGATTGTCGGCTTCGGCGAGCACGCGCTCGTTGAAGGCCAGCCAGGAAAGCTCGCGATTGATGAACCGCTCCGGCGAGCCCTGGTCGACGGTTTCGTTGCGAGCGGTATTCTCCTGCGCCACGTATCGGCTCCATTCTCAGGTCTGGGCGTTGAGTTTATAACGGTCCGGTGAAGATGTCATTGCAGCGAAGCCTCGCCAAGAGTCCGGCAGAAAGAAATAACTAATTGAAAACGCTGTATATTCTAAGACACGCCAAAGCTGAGGCCGAAGGCGGAGACGGCGACGCCGAGCGGCCGTTGACGAAGCGGGGACGCAAGGCCGCCGCCGCGATGGGCGAATATCTCGCGAGCTTCAAGCCCGCGCCGCGGCTTGTCCTCTGCTCGACCTCGCTCCGCACGCGGGAAACGCTGGAGGCGATCCTGCCGGCGCTTGCCCCCGTGCCGCAGACGCTTTTCGAGGACGCGCTCTATCTCGCCAGCACCAGCCGCTTGCTCGATCGTCTGCAACGCGTGCCCGAGCACACCGAGAGCGTGCTGGTGATCGGCCATAACCCCGGCCTGCACCAGCTCGCCGCCGCGCTGGCAAGCGAGGCGAGCGAACTGGCCGAAGGATTTCCGACCGCGGCGCTCGCGGTGCTGCGCATCGCCGGCGCCTGGTCGGGCCTGAAGCCGCGGCAGGCGACATTGATCGATTTCAAGACGCCGAAAGCGCTCAGGAACGATCCGGATTTTGGTCCTGATTGATGATATCGCGCGCGAGCCGCACGGTGATCGCACGCTGACCGGCCAGCGCCGCGCGATCGAGCGCCGCGACGATATCTTGCGCGGCGGCGAAAGAGCGTTCAATCCGCGGCAACAGATAGGCGATCAGATCTTCGCTGATGCGGAGCTGACGATCGGCGAAAAGCTTCACCAGCACCGCGCCGAGCAGCGCATCGTCCGGCGCCTCGACCGCAACCGCCGGTGCCGCGAGCAAGCGCGAGCGTAAATCGGCGAGACGGATGGTCCAGCGCGCCGGGGGCTCGCGCGATGCGAGCAGCACATGCCCCTGGCGCTCGGCGAGCACGTTGTAGAGATGGAGCAACGCTTCCTCATCGACGCCTTCGGCATCGTCGACCGCGACAGCGCGCGCGGCGCCGAGCAACGTCGGCACCGTAGCCGAGGTGAGATCGCGCGGCGCGATCGCGACCGCTTGCGAGCGCGCGCGCCACACTTCGAGAAGATGTGTCTTACCGCTGCCGGCCGGCCCCCAGAGCGTCAGCGCCGGCGCCGGCCAATCCGGCCAGCGATCGATCCAGGCGACCGCCGCGCCGTTGCAGGGCGCGATCAGGAAATCCGCGCGCCCGAGCGCCGGGCGGAATCCCAAATCCAGCGGCAATTGCGACATCGGGCGGATCAGCCGCTGGTATCGGCCCGCTCGGGATCGTAGAGCGAGCTTTGGCGGTAACGGGTCAGCGCAAACCTCACCAGCACGCCGGTCACCGCCGCCGCGGGCAGCGCCAGCAACACGCCGAGAAAGCCGAAGAGCTCGCCGAAAGCGAGCAGCGCAAAGATCACCCAAACCTGGTGCAAATGGACGCGCGAGCCGATGAGCTTCGGCTGCAGCACATCGCTCGCCGCAAGATGGCCGACGAGGAAGATCGCGCCGATGACGACGATCTTGCCCCAAGTGCCCCATTGCATCGCGGCGAGGCTGATCGCGAGGAGGACGCCGATGGCTTCGCCGGCATAGGGAATGAAGCTGAGAATGCCGACTACGATGGCGAGGATGAAGGCGAAATTCAGCCCGACGATGCTGAGGGCGATGGCGTAATAGAGGCCGACGATAAGGCTCACCAGCGCCTGGCCGTGGATATAGCCCGAGATCGTCGCATCGACGAGGCGCAGCTGCTCGCGGATCGTCGCGGCATAGGCGCGCGGCAGCAAATCGTCGATCTTGGCGACGATGGTCGGCCAATCGCGCAGCATGAAGAACGCGACCAGCGGCGTGATGAGCAACAGCGCCAGCAGATTGGCGATGGCGAGGCTGCGGGTCAGCAAGCCTTCGACCAGGCCGGCGAGCCAGCCGAGCGCCGCGCCGGTCCAGCCGCCGATCAAATCCCGCGCCTTCTGGATCTGATCGGGCGGCAACTCTTTCTGCGCGAGGTCGAGCAGATGCTGTGCTTCGTCGCGCACGAAGCCGGCAACCACCGGCGCGGTGCGCACAAGCTGCGCTGCCTGCAATTCGAGCACCGGCACGATCAGCACGACGACGGCGACCAGCAACAGGACGAACAGCAGCAGCACGGTCACCGTGGCGAGGCCGCGCGGGATTTTCCAGCGCGCCAGCCAGGCGACGAGCGGCGCGAGCAGATAGGCGATGCCGAAACCCGCCACGAAGGGCAACAGCATGCCGCTCAAGAGACGCAGCAGCAGGAAGAACAGCGCCAGCGCCAACAGCCAGAACAGCCCCTGCCGGGTTGCGCTCACGATTCTTTTTCCGACCCGGCGGCTTCGGGTCCCGCGACGCCACGGCTCCAGCGCACGAGATAGGCCGTGCCCGAAGCGACCGCGGTCACGCCCGCGAGATAGATGAGGCCGGTAAGAGCACCGCGATCGTCGAAGCCGAAAGCGAGCTTCGCCAGTACCCCGGTCACCAGCACGAGCAGCAAGGCCGTGTTGACCTTGCTGATCATCAGCGGCCGCCAGGCGATCGGCTGCGTCAGCGTTGCCGCGAGAAGGAAGCCGCCGACGATCAAGAGATCGCGGAACACGACGAGGATTACCAGCCAGGTCGGCAGATCGCCCGCCAAGCCCAAGGTGACGAAGAGGCTGACGATCAACGCCTTGTCCGCGATCGGATCGAGCAATGCGCCGAGATCGGAGCGCTGGTCGAAATGCTTGGCGACGTAGCCGTCGATCGCGTCGGAAACACTCGCCGCCGCGAACACCCAAAACGTCAATGCATAATCGCCGCTCAAAATCAGCCACACGACGAGCGGCACTGCGAGCAAGCGCCCGAGGGTGATGAGATTGGCGAGATTCATTGACCGGGCGCGGGTGCCGGATCCGGGGCCGCGTCAGGCGTCGGATCCGGCGGCGTCAGCGATGGTGCCGATGATGGCGGCGACGCCGGCGTGCTACGGAGCGACGCACCGCCCTGCTGCAAGATCCAATCCGGATCGCTGCCGCTGAGGTTAAGATTGTTCTGGGCGAGGCCGACGCGAAGCTGATCGGGGCTGCCGACGTAATGCAACTCGACCCGCGCTGCATGGCGATCGAGCGACAGCAGTTGCGATCGCTGCACTGCCGTCGTCGCGGCAAGCCGCTGGCGCACCGCGAGCCAGCCGCCGAGGTCATCGGCCGGAACCGTAACCGTCAGCGTCGCCGCCTGGCTGTAATCGAGCATGTTCGCCTGCTTCCAGGCGTCGTTCACCTGCGCCGCGGTCCCGGCGATGGCGCGCGCCAGCAGATTCCCCTGGCTCTCGCCTTGGTCGGCCGCATAGGACGCAACCCAGCTCTGCTCGCCGCCGGGCGAGCCCGGAATGAAGCGCGTCGTACTGACATCGACCGCGCTGCCGCCGGGATGGATGGTCGCCCGCGTCACGAGCACGTCGGCGTGATCGTAATTGGCCGAGATCGCCTGCAGCCGCGTATCGTCGCCGGCATCGGCTTTGGCGCCGTCGATCGCCGAGACATCCTCGACCTCGCCGATCGGCACCCGCATCGGCACCAGCCCTTGCGGCGGCTTGGCATTCGACCAAGCCTCGCGCCAGGGATTGGGATCGTCCCACAGCAGCGGCTTGCCGCCGCTCTCGAGCACCGGCAGCACGACCACCGGCTTGCTCGCGGTCTCGGCGAAGGCCACGCCGCGATCGCGCAGCAATTGCTCGACCGCATCGGGACGGAAATGGAAGGTGTAATCGGCGAGATAACGCACCGTCGACCGGCGTTCGTTCGCGACCTCGAAGCCGATGATCACTTGGTTAAGGGTGGTATCGTTCGCCACCGGGAGCTTGCCACTATCTTTCACCAGGGTCAGGCGATCGAGCAGCGCGGCAAATGCCTTATGCTCGCCATCGAGCCGCGCCGCATCGCGCGCCGCCGTCGCGCTGGCCGCTGTCGCGTCGACAGGAACAGAAACGGTGAAGATTTCAGCGCGGGTCAAGGCGCTCGCCGGCGCGGCCAACGCCGCTATCGCGACAATAAGCGCGACGCCTCTCAAGACTCGAGATTTTTTCACGCAAGTTCTCCTGTGTCGGTCTTAGCCCAGAAGCGGCCCACACGCCATAGAGTTGGCATACCCCGCGGACCATGGATCGAGCCCGCGCGCTTGCGCTAAGCTGTTGCGCGCAGAAGATGAATCATGGAATTGGGGCATCATGGAATTAGGACTGGCCGGTAAGGTTGCGCTGGTTACCGGATCGAGCCGCGGTATCGGCCGCGCCATCGCCGAACTGCTGGCCGCCGAAGGCTGCGCCATCATGCTCACGGGCCGGGACGAAGCAGCGCTCGCCGACACGCAGCGCGCCATCGCAGGCAAAGGCGGCAAGGTCAAATCGCAACTCGCCGAGCTGCGCGATCCGGCGGCGCCGGCGGCGCTCGTCGAAGCCGTGAAGCGCGATTTCGGCCGCCTCGATATCGTCGTCCACAATGCCGGCGCGACCAAGCGCGGCGATTTCCTCGCCCTGACCGACGAAGACTGGGCCGACGGCTTCGCGCTGAAATTCTTCGCCCATATGCGGCTCGCCCGCGCCGCGTGGCCGCTGCTGAAAGAAGCCGGCGGCGCGGTGCTGGCGATCGGCGGCAACGGCGCCGCCAAACCGACGGCCGATTTCACCATCGGCAGCTCGGTCAACGCCGCGGTTGCCGCGTTCCACAAAGCGCTCAGCGATATCGGCAAGCGCGACGGCATTCAGGTCAACACCATCCATCCCGGCCATGTCGACACCGACCGCATGCGCCGCCAAATGAACGTGCGCATCAAGAAAAGCGGCCGCGACATGGCATCCGAGATCGAAGCCTATCGCAAAGAGCTCAACGTGCCGCGAATCGGCGTACCCGACGATGTCGCTTCGATGGCCGCTTTCATTCTATCTCCGCGCGGCCGTTGGCTGCACGGCGCCACCATCATCCTCGATGGCGGCGAAATCGAAATGCTCTAGCCGCACGCGGCCGAAGGAGAGACGACTTGAACCGCATCGATACCGAAGCTTTCCGTCTGCGCCGTTTCGTCGAAGAGCTGGTCGAATCCGGCGAATGCGAGACCGTGGACCAGCCGACCGAGCTACTCGATCTCGGTGGCAAGCTCGATTGCAACGCAAAAGCCGTGTGGTTCCGCGCCGCGGGGCCGGAGCGTGCCGATGTCGTCGGCAACGTCATGGGCTCGCGGCGGCGCCTCGCGCTGTCGCTCGACACTGACGAGAAAGGCTTCCCGGCCAAGATGCGCGACGCGATCGAGCATCCGATCGCGCCCGTCGAGGTTTCCGCCGCGGGTGCGCCGGTACAAGAGATCGTGCTCACCGGAAACGATGCCGATTTCACCAAGCTGCCGGTGCATTTGCAGCACGCGCTCGACGGTGCGCCCTATATCTCGTCGGGCATCGATTTCGCGCGCGACCCGCAAACCGGCATCACCAATATCGGCTGCCGCCGCCTGATGCTGCGCGGAGCCAAGAGCGCCGGTATCGATCTCAACGCGCCGAGCGATCTGCGTGCGCTCTATCAGCGCGTTGTCGCCAAGGGCGAGAAGCTGCCGATCGCTTTTGCCGTCGGTTCGCACCCCGCCGACTTCCTCGCGGCGCAAGCGGTGACGCCGCCGATCGATGAAGTCCACGTCATGGGCGCGGTCCGCGGCGCGGCCGTGCCGATGGTCAAATGCGCGACCATCGATCTTGCCGTTCCCGCCGATGCCGAGATGGTGCTCGAAGGCTATCTCGATGCGCGCGGGCTGGTCGAGCCAGAAGGACCGTATGGCGAATACATCGGCTATTACGGCATGTTGAAGCGCAATCCGGTGTTTCACCTCACCGCGATCACGCGACGCAAGGATGCGATCTTCCAGACCGTGACCATCGGCGGTCGGCTGATCGGCCGCACCGACACCGCCAACCTTGGCGCCGCGCGCACCGAGGCCGCGATCTGGTCGGTGCTGCGCCAAGCGATCCGCGAACCGGTCGCCGTCTGCTGCACCGGCTCGTCGGGCGGCATGTACAACATCCGCATCTCCATCAAGCAGCGCTATCCCGGCGAATCGCGCAATGCCATCGCCGCCGTCTTCTGCTCCACGGCCGACGTGAAGCATGTCATCGTCGTCGACGACGATATCGACGTGTTTTCGGACGAGCAGATCGATTGGGCGATGGCGACGCGGTTTCAGGCAGATCGCGATCTCGTCGTCGCCTCGGGTTTCCGCGCGGTGCCGCTCGATCCGTCGCTGCGCGGCAGCCGCAGCGGCGCCAAGGCCGGCTTCGATTGCACCAAGCCGCTGGGCAAGGAGAGCGAATTCGCCTTCACCGTGCCGCTGCCGCCCGAATTGCCGCAAGCCAAGCGCCGCAGCGTCGAAGCCGTCCTGTCCGAAGGCCCCGCGACCTATCTCGATCTGATGGCCGCGCTTGGCACGCGCGACGGGCGCGAGATCCTGCCGATATTGGAGAAGCTCTACGCCGCCGGAAAGCTCGGCCGCCTCGACGACGGCCGCTATATTCTGGCGTCAAAGCACTCTCAAACCGGCTAACGCATAACACGGAGGAACCACCATGCGCACCAAGCCCGCACTCACCGCCGAGGATGTCGAGAAGATGATGGCCGCCTGCACGGCCGAAGCGAAAAAGAACAATTGGAAAGTCTCGATCGCGATCGTCGATGATGGCGGTCGCGTGTGGCAGCTGCATCGTCTCGAAGGCGCCGGCGCGGTGACCGCCGAGGTCGCGGTCGGCAAGGCAAGGACCGCGGCGATGATGGGCCGCCCCAGCAAGATGATGGAAGATCGCGTCAAGGAACGGCCGGCCTTCGTCACCTTCCCCGGCATCCTCGCGATTCAAGGCGGCGTGCCAATCCTGGCGCAAGGCGAATGCGTCGGCGCCATCGGCGTCTCCGGCGTGCAATCGCACGAAGACGAGCAAGTCGCGAACGCCGGCGTCGCCGTGCTCGGCTAGGCCGCGCGGTAGAGCCTCAATAGCCGAGGGCGAAAGCCTCGCGGCGGTGATCGCCGGCGCCGGCAATATTGCCGGAGGGCAGGATTTCGAGCGCCTTGGCCGAGCCGTAATAGAACGGATCCTCGGCATGGCGCGCGTTGTGCCCCATCGCGGTGAGCACCGGGATAAAGGACTCCGGCAGCTCGTTCTCGAGGAAAAGCTCGTCGCCATGCGTGTTGTTGCACCAGCGTGGCGCCTCGACCGCAGCTGCGACGTCGACGCCGTCATCGATGAGGCGGCTCAGCACCTGCGTATTCGTGACGGTCTGGCTGAGGCCGCCGGGGCTGGCGAGCGCGTAGCGCAGCCGCCCGTCGCGCTGGACCATGATCGGACAAAGCGTGTGCGCCGGCCGCTTACCCGGCGCGACGGTGTTGACCTGGCCCGGCTTGGCGGTGAAGCCGGCCATGCGGTTGTTGAACAGGATGCCGGTGCCGGGATCGCGGAAATAGCTGCCGAACACCGCGAAGACGCTTTGCACCACGCAGATCGCATTGCCTGACTCATCGGCGACCATCAGGCATGATGTGCCGCTGCGGTCGCGGATGACCGGCGACGGCGCATCGCCGAGCACCGCGCGCTGCAACCGCTCGGTCATGTCGGGGGAAAGCGCACGATCAACAGCGTCGGGCATCGCCCGCGGATCGGCGATCAGGGGCACGCCGTTGGCGAAGGCCGCTTTCATCGCATTCATCTGATAGCCGATGCGCCGCGCCGGATCGGCGGTGAGCGCGCCGCGCTCCAGTCCCTTCAGCCCGTTAAGCTGCATCAGCAACAGCACGCCGTAGGAATTGGGCGGCATCACACAAACGCGATGTCCGCGATAAGTCGTCGAAGCCGGCTCGACCCAGAGCGGCGCAAAGCCTTCGAGATCGGCCGCGCGCATCAGCCCGCCGCGCTCGGCGAAGAAATCGCCGATGCGTTTGGCGATCGGCCCGCGATAGAATGGCTCGGCCCCGCCTTCCGCGATCTGGCGCAGTGTATCGGCGAGCTGCGGCTGGCGCAGCGTGTCGCCGGCAATGAGCGCCTTTCCGCCCGGCAGATAGAGCGCGGCACAGCCCGGATCTTTTTCCAAAGCCGCGCGGCTCAACGCGATATTGCGCGCCAGCACCGACGAGATCGGATGCGCTTCCGCCAGCGCGATCGCATCGATGAAGAGATCGCGCCACGGCAGCTTGCCGAAGCGGCGATGCATCGTCTCCCAGGCAGAGACCAGCCCAGGCACCACCGGCGCCAACGGACCCTGAGCCTTCATGCCGCCGCTGAAATGCTCCGGCGTCGCGCCTTGCGGGGCGTACCCCGACGAATTGAGCCCCATCACGCGGCCACTCGCCGCCTCGTAATAGAGCATGAAGCAATCGCCCCCGATCGACGTGGCGTGGCCGAGCACGACGGTGAGCACCGCCGATGCCGCGATCATCGCATCGACCGTGCTGCCGCCGCGGCGATGGGTGGCGATGCCGGCCTGGCTCGCGGCGGCGTGGCCGCAGACGATCATCGCATGACTGCCGTAAACCGGCGAACGCGGCTCGCGCATGCCGAGTCCGGCGCGCGTGTTGGTGCGGTTGCGGGCGCTCTCTTCGACCATCTCGATCGTCCTCGTTTTTTCTCTTTCGTCCTCCCGAACATTCCTGCCCCAGCCAGGAGCGTCAAGCAATGCTTGACATGCAACTGTATGGTTGCATATTATCGGATATGAGCATGGACGCGGTCTTCAAGGCTCTCGCCGATCCGACACGGCGGCGCCTGCTCGACCGGCTTCGTGCGCGGAATGGGCAAACCTTACGCGAGCTTTGCGAGCGCACAGAGATCACGCGGCAGGCCGTGACGAAGCATCTCGCAATCCTGGAGGTTGCGAATCTCGTGGTGACGGAAAAGCGCGGCCGCGAGAAGCTGCATTACCTCAACCCCGTTCCGATCAACGAGATCGCCGATCGCTGGATCGGCAAATATGAACGGCCGCGGCTGCGGGCGCTCGCCGAGCTGAAGAAAAGCTTGGAGGCGGAAAGCGATGAATGAAGAACTGACCGCCGACGAAAGCACGACCTACGTCACCTATATCTCGGCAACGCCCGGCGAGATTTGGGCGGCGCTGACCAGCAGCGAATTCACGCGGCAATATTTCTTCGGCCGCACGGTTGAATCCGATTGGCGGAGGGGGTTCGCCATGGCTGCTGCGCCGGCCGGACGGCGTCGCCGATGTGAAAGGCGAGGTGCTGGAAAGCGATCCGCCGCGCAAGCTGGTCGTGAGCTGGAGCGTCGACGGCAACGAAGAGATGCGCGCGCTGCCGCCGGCGCTCGTCACCTACGAGATAGAGCAGGTCAGCGATACCGTCGCGCGGCTGACCATGACCGAGGCGCATCCGACGCCGATCCCGCGCTATCTGCTCGACGGCGGCCGGCGCGGCTGGCCGATGATTTTTTCCGGGCTCAAATCGCTGCTCGAGCTCGGCAGGCCGCTGACCATTCCGCTTCCGCAACCGCCCCAGAAGGATTGAAGCCATGGCCCAAAGCCGCTTCGTCTACGTCACCTATATCCGCACGACGCCGGAGAAATTATGGGACGCGCTAACCAAGCCCGAATTCACGCGCGTCTATTGGTACGACATGTGGCAGGAGAGCGATTGGAAGGAAGGCTCGTCCTGGAAGATGGTGTTCCCCGACGGCCGCGTCGCCGACCAAGGCACGATCCTCGTCAGTGAGAGGCCGAAGCGTTTGGTCATCGCCTGGCAGAACGAGTTCAAGCCCGAGCTCAAAGCCGAAGGTCTGTCGCGCGCCACGTACGAGATCGAGCAGACCGGGCCCGCCGTGAAGCTGACGGTGATTCACGAAATCCCGGTCGCTCAATCGAAGCTCATCGAAGCGGTTTCCGGCGGCTGGCCGCTTATCCTCTCCGGTCTCAAATCGCTGCTCGAGACCGGTGAGAAATTCGCGATACCGCATCCCCACCCGAACGATCATCGGCCTAGCCACTGAGCCCTGCTGGCGCCGGCGGGCGCCGATTGCTAAGGCCACGATCTGCCGCATCGAGGAGCGATCATGGCCGAGAGCACGCCCCCAGCCGATTCCACCGGGCCCGTCTTCATTACCGGCGCAAGCCGGGGCATCGGCGCGGCCACCGCGCGCGAATTCGCCAAACGCGGCCATCCGATCGCCCTCGTCGCGCGTAACAAAGACGCGATCGAAAACCTCGCGCAAGAGATCATTGCCGCCGGTGGCAAAGCCATTGCCGTGCCCTGCGATGTCGGCGATCCGGCGCAGGTCGAGCAAGCGATTGCAACCACCGTCAAGCTGCTCGGCGGGCTCCGCATCGTCATCAACAATGCCGGCACCATCGAGCCGCTGGCACTTATCGCCGACGCCGATATGCGGCAATGGGCGCGCGCGATGGAAGTCAATCTCAACGGCCCGATCTATGTGATGCATTATGCGGCGCCGCATTTGCCGCGCGGCGGTGTCGTGATCAACATCACCTCGGGCGCGGCCGAGCGGGCGCAGACCGGTCGCAGCGCCTATGCCGCGAGCAAGGCGGGCTGATGATCGCGTCGCGCGTCTTCGCGGTCGAGGAATCGGAAGCGCGTGGTATTCGGGTGATCGGTTTCTCGCCCGGCTATGTCGATACCGACATGAACACGCTGAACCGCATCCACCGCATGGGCAATGCCGGGAACATCAACGTCGCCGATCTGCGTCCGCCCGAGGAGGCGGCGCAACTCATCGCCTGGCTGACCGGTCCTGGCGCGGCCTATCTCAACGGCACGATCGCTCACGCCCGCGATCCCGATATTCGCCGCGGCGCCGGAGTAGCGACGCTGCCAGATTCACGTTAGCGTTGTCATCAACACTTCGCAGCTAAGCATTTTCGGGAGGAACAGGGATGACGAAAACCGCAATCGCGTTGGCGCTTGCCGCGCTCACCATGATCGGTGCACCCATCATCGGCACGAGGTCCGCACGCGCCGCCGACGATTACACCGTCAACGTCGTCGTGCCGCTGACGGGCGGCGCCGCTTTCGTCGGTGGCGGCCAGAAGGACACGCTCAACGCGCTCGCCGAAGTCGTCAACAAGAGCGGCGGCATCCAGAATCACAAGCTGGCCTTCTCGTTCCACGACGACCAGTCTAGCCCACAGGTCGCCGTGCAACTCACCAACGAGGTACTGCAGCAAAAGCCCGCCGTCGTCATGGGCTCGAGCCTCGTCGCCATGTGTCTCGCCATGGCGCCGCTGATGACCGGCACGACGCATTATTGCCTCTCGCCGGCCATCCACCCGCAGCCCGGCAGCAACACTTTCTCGGCCAGCGCCGATTCTGTCGATCAGGTGGCGGCGGTGATGCGTTATTTCCGCATGAAGGGCCTGACCAAAATCGCGGCGCTGCAGACGACGGACGCGAGCGGCCAGGACGGCGATCATGCGATCGACGCCGTACTCGA
The DNA here is from genome assembly GCA_035552195.1 of Allostellaceae bacterium. Lineage (GTDB taxonomy): Bacteria > Pseudomonadota > Alphaproteobacteria > ATCC43930 > CGMCC-115725 > CAIKMD01. The sequence continues at coordinate 43,958 of DASZLU010000153.1, forward strand.
ATACCCCGAGAACAAGGGCGTGATGCAGAAGGTCGCGTCCGAGCATTTCAACCCGACCGACATCAGCGTCACGGCCCAGATCGAGAAGATCAAAGCGTCGGGCGCGCAAGCGCTGTTCACCTGGGTCACCGGGGCGCCCACGGCGACGGTCTTCAAGGGCATGATCCAGGCTGGGCTCGACATTCCGGTCGCGCCGACCAGCGGCAATCAGACCTTCGCCTCGATGGAGCAATGGACGGGCTTCCTGCCGAAGCAGTTGATCCTCGCCTCGGCGCTCTTCCCCGAGCATGACGGCCTGCTGACGCTCGATCCGCGCATGGAGAAAGCGCAGCACGACATGTATGCGGTCCTGAAAGAGCACAACCTCAAGGCCGACAACATGGTCGCGACCTCTTGGGATGCCGGTCTCATCGTCGCCGCCGGTCTGCAAAAGCTCGGGCCGCAAGCAACCGGCGCGCAGCTCAAGGATTACATCGCGAACCTGACCGATTTCGCCGGTGTCGACGGCATCTACGATTTCAAGAAATATCCGCAGCGCGGCCTCGGCCCGCAATCATCGACGGTCACGACGTATGACGCGCAGAAGAAAGCCTGGACCTGGCTCTCGAAACCGGGTGGCGAGCCGCTGAAGTAAGATCGCCCACGAAAGCGAATAACCAAACGGCGCTGCTCCCTGGCAGCGCCGTTTCGCATTTCGTCACTCGCCTTGGAACTTGTAGTAATTCGCCCAGCGCAAGACCGGCTCGTCGGACATCGAAAATATCTGCGCGTCCTTATCGACGTGGTGCTCGATCCACCGCCAGGTCGGCGCGATAAAAATATCGCCGAAACCCCATTCGATTTTCTCGCCATCGATGAAGGACGTCCCGCTGCCGCCCATAACGCAGAAGGAGGTGTTGGCATTGGTGCGCCAGCGCCGCGTCTTTTGCCCCGCCTCCAGACGCTGAACCGTCAGTCCGAGCGTCGGCATGGTCGGCGCTTCGAGGCGGACGCGTTTGCCGAAATACCCCTCGGGATCGGGAGATGCCTGGTCGAGCCGACGCTGGATCGCGGCATGGGAAAAGCGCATCGGCGTCTCCTCGACCACCGCCTTCACCTGCTCGTAGCGATCGGGATGCGGCTCCCACGTCGAAAGCTGCAGTGCGTTGACCAGCGGAACATCGAGCCCGTCGATCCAGCATGCGGTTTCGTCGCCGTCATGGATATGGCTATGCCACATCCCGCCCGGCGTCAGGACCACGTCGCCGGATTCCATCAAGGTCTTCTCGCCGCTGACGACCGAATACATCTTTCGGCCGTCGAGAATGACGCGCAGCGCATGGGCGGTGTGGCGATGCGCCGGCGCCGTCTCGCCGGGAAGCACAAGTTGATATGCGTGAAGCAGAGTCCGCGCTGCCCCCAACGTATTGCCGGGTGTTGGATTGCAGAAATTGAGAATACGCCGGCCTGCCTCTTCCGAGCTGATCAGCTTCGAGGCTGCTTCCAGAGCGGCGCGGCATTGTCGATAGCGCCATATATAAGTCCGATAGGGCGAATGCGGCTCGGCCGAACGCGTCTGATGACCGCGCCGCCAGCCGGTCACGACATCGAGCGGCTCGATCAAAGACTGCAATTCGTCGAGCGTTTTCGCCTGTCCGAAGTGAGCGGCGTAATCTGGCGTCTCAAATTCGGCGAGATCAGGCATTTATCTCTCCTCCGATCGAAGCTCCTAACGGTACCACAAAGCGTGAGGCGGCGTCTCAGTCCCGCTTCGCCGCCTGGATCGCCGCCCAGAGACGTTGCGGTGTCGCCGGCATGTCGAGCGTCGCGATGCCGAGCGGCGCAAGCGCATCGACCACTGCGTTCATCGTCGCGCCCATCGCACCGACCGTCCCCGCCTCGCCCGCGCCTTTGATGCCGAGCACGTTCGTCGTACACGGGACATTGAGAAAGGAAATGCCGAAGCTCGGAAAATCGTCGGCACGCGGCATGGCGTAATCCATGAACGAGCCGGAGAGGAGCTGGCCGTTCGCGTCGTAGCGCGCATCCTCGATCAATATCTGCCCCGCGCCCTGCACGATGCCGCCGTGGATCTGGCCCTCGACGATCAGCGGATTGACCAGCACGCCGAAATCGTCGACCACGGTGTAGCGCTGAATGCTGGCGACGCCCGTCTCTTCGTCGATGGCGATCTCGCACAGGTGGGTGCCGTTGGGGAAGGTATTCTTGTTGCTGGTCGAAGCGCCGGCATCGTCGAGCGATGACGGCACATCGTCCGGTAGCTTGGACGCGTCGCGCGTCTTCGCCGCGAGCGCGAGAATGTCGATGCTGCGATCGGTACCGGCGATAGCGAAACGCCCGTCGTTGTATTCGATATCGCCCTCGGACGCTTCGAGGAAATGCCCAGCGAGCTTCTTGCCTTTGGCGATGATCTTCTCCGCCGCGTCGACCACTGCCGTGCCGGCCAGCAGCAACGATTTCGCGCCGCCGGTGCCGCCGCCTTGCGTCAGCGCGTCGGTATCGCCGGTGACGAAGTCGATCGCGTCGATATCGAGGCCAAGCCGATCGGCGAGAATTTGCGCGAAGGCCGTCGCATGGCCTTGTCCCGATGGGCCGGTGCCGATGCCCATACGCACGCGGCCGGTCGGCAGGAAGCGGATATCGGCTTTTTCTGCCGGCTGTGCCGCCGTCACTTCCATGTAATAGGAAATGCCGAGACCCAGGAGCTTGCCGCTCTTGCGTGCGTCTTTGCGACGCAGCTCGAACCCGGCGAAGTCGGCGACATCGAGCGCGCGCTCGAGATTGGTCGGGAAATCGCCGCTGTCATAGGCGACGAGCAGCGGCGTCTGCCAGGGCATGTCGGACGCGCGCACGAGATTGCGGCGGCGAATCTCGTCGCGGCCGAGCCCGGTCGCGCGCGCGGCGGCATCGACCAGCCGCTCGATGATGTAAGAGCATTCCGGCCGGCCGGCGCCGCGATAGGCATCGACCCACACTGTGTTGGTCATCACGGTGCGCACATGCACATGCGCCGCCGGAATGCGATAGCGCCGGTGAGCAAGCGGAACCCCGCCATGGTCGCGACGAAGACCGAGAAATGCGACAGATAGGCGCCGATATTGGCGAGCGTGTCGGCGCGCACGGCGAGGAAATGCCCGTCCGCATCGAGCGCCAGCTCGGCATGGACTTTCTGCTCGCGGCCCTGCGTATCGGTGATGAAGGATTCCTGCCGGTCGCTCAGCCATTTCACCGGCCGGCCGAGTTGCTTGGCCGCCCAAGGCAAGAGCGTGTTCTCGGGGAAGTCGAACGTCTTCATCCCGAAGCTGCCGCCGACATCGCCGGTGATGACGCGCACTTTGTCGTCCTTGACGCCCAGATGCTGCGCCACCGTGCTGCGCATGCCGAAAGCGCCTTGCGTGCCGATCCGCAGCGTATAGCGCTCGGTCTTCGGATCGTATTCGGCGAGGATGCCGCGCGGCTCGAGCGGCGCGACCATGACACGGTTGATCGCGAGATCGAGCGTCACGATCTTCGCCGCCTTGGCGAAAGCCTCGTCGCATTTGTTGCGATCGCCCAGCCCCCAATCGAGCGCGACATTGTCCGGCTGCTCGTCCCACAGTACCGGCGCGCCCGGCTTCACCGCGTCCGCCGGATCGACCACCGCCGCCAGCTCCGCGTAATCGACCTCAATCAGATCGAGCGCGTCTTTCGCTTCGGCAAGGCTGTCGGCGATCACCAGCGCGACGGCGTCGCCGACATGGCGCACTTTGTCGGTCGCGAGCAGCTTCCGGCCCGGGTTGAAGAAATTGGTGCCGTCGCGATTCTTCAACGGCGCGACGCATTTGATCGTGCCGAGCCCGGCCGCCTCGACATCGGCGCCGGTATAGATCGCGCGCACGCCCGGCGCCTTTTTCGCCACGCGCGTATCGAGCGCGGTGATGCGCGCATGCGCATGGGGCGAGCGCAGGAAGGCGGCATAGACCTGACCCGCATCGCGCTCGTCATCGACATAGCGGCCGGTGCCGGTGATGAAACGCACATCTTCGCGGCGACGCACCGCCTGGCCGATTCCGAACTGACCCATCGATTTTCTCCTACATACATATCACCGTCATTCCCGCGAAAGCGGGAATCCACGAAACAGCGAACCGTTGCCCCATGGATGCCCGCTTTCGCGGGCATGACGGTGAATAATAGTCGGCGTTACGCCGTGCCCCAGACCTCTTGCGCGGTCTCGACCACGAGACCCAGCTTCCTCTTCTCGTCCTCGACCGTGAGCGCATTGCCGCGGATGGTCGAGGCGAAGCCGCATTGCGGCGATAGCGCCAGGCGATCGAGCGGCACGACCGTCGCCGCCTCGTCGATACGCCGCTTGAGCTCGTCCTTGCTTTCGAGACCGGCCGTCTTCGTCGTGACAAGGCCGAGCACCGCGGTCTTGTTCTTCGAGAGATAGCGCAGCGGCGCGAAGCTGCCGGCACGGGGGCTGTCATATTCGAGGAAGAAGCCGTCGATAGCCAAATCGCCGAAAAGCACTTCCGCCACCGGGTCATAGCCGCCTTCCGCGACCCACGCGCTTTCGTGATTGCCGCGGCAGAGATGCATGACGATGGTCATGTCGGCCGGCCGATCTTTCAGCACGTCGTTGAGCATGCGCACGTAGAAGCCGGGCAGCTTGTCCGGGTCCTCGCCAATGTTCTTGACCGTCGCGCGCAATTTCGGATCGCAGAGGAACGGCATATTGGTCTCGTCGATCTGCAAATAGCGGCAACCGGCGTCATAAAGCGCTTTGATCTCGGCGCGATAAACGGCGACGAGATCGGCGACGAAGCTGTCCATATCGGGATAGACCGCGCCGTCGATCGCGGCGCGGCCGCCGCGCATATGGACCAGCGTCGGCGACGGGATCGGCTGCTTCGGCGTCAGGCCGTGCTTGGCGGCGATGCCTTTGAGCTCGGCGAAATCGTCGACAGCAAGCGAACGCGAGCGCTTCATCTTGCCGTGGACCTCGAAACGAGGCGGCGAGAATTCGATATCGCCGCCCGCGTTGTGGAATTTCACGGCGAGGCCGCCTTTGACCTCGACGCCGTCGATCTTCTCGAGGAAATCGAGAAACCAGTGGCGGCGATGGAATTCGCCGTCGGTGCAGACTTTGAGCCCGGCGGCTTTCTGCAGCGCGACCGCGTCCTCGACCGCCGCGCTCTCGACTTTGCGCAGCGAAGCGGCGTCGATCTCGCCGCGTTCGCGTTTCTCGCGCGCCGCGAAGATGGCTTCGGGGCGCAGCATGCTGCCGACAACGTCTGCTTTGAACGGAGGCATCCTCGTCCCTCGCTATTTGAAGAAATTGCCGGCTTGCACCTTCACCACGGCTTGCGCCGGATCGAAGGTGACACCGAGCGGATCGCCGCCTTCTTTCACGATCTCGATCTGCCGCCGCAGCAAGCGACGGAGCTGCACGACACCGAGATCGCTGGTGGCCAGATTTTCTTCCGAGTGAAGGCTGATCGGTCCCTGTCCGACTTGCGCCTCCCAATCGCCCGGGAAGCGCTGATGCTCTTCCTCGCTGAGCTCGGACCACATGCGGTTCTCGTAGTGGCGCACTTTGATCGGCTGAAAATTCTTCGGCACGCGGCGCGCATGGAACAGGCGAAAATGCGTGTCATCGACCGGCACGACCCAGCCGACGCCGTTCGCCGGTCCTTCCTTCATGCGGATGTCGGGCACGATGCGCGCATGCGGGAACAGCGCCTGAGTGACACGATCCATCTTGCGTCCATCGTCGAGCTCGCGATAGGCGATGTACCGCATGCCGTGGCTGGCATGTTCCCATTTGACCGTCGGCATCACGCCGAATTCGGGCACGAACTGCACCGTGCTGAATGTCGTGTGCAGGATCGGGACATGGAACGGGTCCATGATGTTTTCCCAATCGTTGAGCCAATTGGTCGGCACGATCTCGACCGTGTCGTCGCCCCCGGCGCCCGTGCTGGAGCCGGTGACGTGGATCATCTCGTCGGGACCGACCGTCTCGAGCGTGTCCCAGCGCGTCAGCACCGGCTTCTTCTCGGGCGGACCCATATAGGCCCAGACGAGGCCGTAGAGTTCTTCCACCGGGTACCAGGGCTGGCGGACCTTGTCCTTGTGCTTGCCGCCTTCCGGCTCGCACGGCTGATCGAGGCAGTGGCCTTTCACGCTGAACAGCCAGCCGTGATAGCAGCAGCGGATGCCTTCATCTTCGACCTTGCCGTAATAGAGCGTCGTGCCGCGATGCGCGCAGCGCGGATAGAGCAGGCCCGGCCGGCTTTTGCGGTCGCGGAAGAGAATCAGATCCTCGCCGAGGATGCGAACGTTCTGCGGCGTCGGCCCGACCTTCGCGGAGAGCGCGATCGGATGCCAATAGCGGCGCATGAATTCGCCGCAGGGCGTGCCCGGCCCGACCTCGGTCAGCTCGGCATCCCAGGCCTGCGGTCCGCGACCATAGGCGTTGCCCACATTCTCATCGGCGCTTTTCGGCATGTGTCTCCTCCAATCGCTTTGCGGATTTTAGCTCAGGCGGCCCGGCCGGTCAGCAGGCGGCGCGCGAAGACGATCACCGGCGCCACGCAAAGCACGATGAGGCTGCCCAACGCCGCGGCATCGGCGCTTTTATTCGCCACCATCAAATTCCATAAGACGACGCTGAGGACGAGATTGTCCTGGCTCTGCAAGAGGATCGGCATGGTGAATTCGCGAAACCCGACGATGAAGAGCAGTACGAAGCTCGCGAGCAGCGACGGCGCCAGCAGCGGCAGCACGACGCGGCGCGCGGTCTCGATCCAGGTCGCGCCCGCGACCGAAGCCGCTTCTTCGAGCTCGTGATGGAGCTGGCTGAGCCCCGCGCGGCTCGAGCGCGTGGCGACCGCGAGGCGATAGGAATAGGCGAGGACCAGCACCCAGACCGTGCCGTAAACCCCGATCGGCAGCGTCAGATAGAGCAGCAGCGCCGCGAGACCGGCAATGACCGAGGGAATGCCGATCGACATGAAGCTCAGCATGTCGAGGACGAAGCGGCCCGGCAGCTTGGTGCGCAGCACGATCCAGGCGAGCACCGCGCCGATGACGGTG
>DASZLU010000154.1:0-61348 GCA_035552195.1 Allostellaceae bacterium
GGTATCCTCTTCACCGGCGCGCTGCTGGTCGAGGTGATCTTCTCGCTCGATGGGCTGGGCTTGCTCGGCTACCAGGCCGCGATCGGCCGGGATTACCCGATCATGTTCGGCACGCTCTACATCTATACGCTGGTCGGTCTCGCGCTGAAGCTGCTCAGCGATCTTTCTTACATGTTCGTCGATCCCCGGATCGATTTCGGCTCGCGCGGTCAATGACCCCGCTGACGCGTCGCCGGCTGAAGAATTTCCGCGCCAATCGCCGCGGTTTCTGGTCGCTGTGGCTGTTCCTGCTGCTCTTCGCTCTCAGCATGTTCGCCGAATTCATCGCCAACGACCGGCCACTGCTCGCGCGGTTCGACGGACATTTCTATTTCCCGATCTTCGCCGACTACAACGAGAGCGATTTCGGCGGCGATCTGCCGATCCCCGCGGATTATCGCGACCCCGCCATCACCAAGCGCATCGACGCCGGCGGCTTTATTGTGTGGCCGCTGATCCCTTTCGCCGACAACACGATAAACTACAATTTGCGCTCGCCCGCTCCCTCGCCGCCCGATGACGTCAATTGGCTCGGCACCGACGATCAGGGCCGCGACGTGCTGGCGCGGCTGATCTATGGCTTTCGCATCTCGGTGTTGTTCGGCCTGGTGCTGACCATCGTCAGCTCGATCATCGGCGTCGCCGCCGGCGCGATCCAGGGCTATTACGGCGGTTGGGTCGATATCTCGTTTCAACGCTTCATGGAGGTCTGGGCCGGGCTGCCGGTGCTCTATCTCCTGATCATCCTTTCCAGCATCATCGCGCCGAATTTCTGGTGGCTGCTGATCATCATGCTGCTGTTCTCGTGGATGTCGCTGGTCGACCTGGTACGCGCCGAATTCCTGCGCGCGCGCAATTTCGACTATGTCCGCGCGGCGCGGGCGCTGGGCGTCGGCAACGCCACGATCATCTGGCGCCATGTCTTGCCGAATGCCATGGTGGCGACGCTGACCTTTCTGCCCTTCATCCTCAACGGCTCGATCACCACTTTGACCTCGCTCGACTTCCTCGGCTTCGGCCTGCCCCCCGGCTCGCCCTCGCTCGGCGAGCTTTTGTCGCAAGGCAAAAGCAATTTGCAGGCGCCGTGGCTCGGCCTCACGGCCTTCTTCGTGCTCGCCGTGATGCTGTCGCTGCTCATTTTCATCGGCGAAGCGGTGCGCGACGCGTTCGATCCGCGCAAGGTGAAGTGATGGCGCTGCTCTCCGTTAAAGATTTGACCGTTACGTTTGCCGCTGGCGATAGCCGCGTCGAGGCCGTCAGAGGCGTCAGCTTCGATGTCGATAAGGGCGAGACCCTCGCTCTCGTTGGTGAATCAGGCTCGGGCAAGTCGGTGACAGCCCTCTCGGTCATGCAGCTCCTACCCTATCCGATGGCGAGCCACGGACCGAAAAGCAGCATTTGCTTCGAAGGCGTCGAGATGGTGCGCGCCAGCAATGCAAAGCTGCGCGACATGCGCGGCAATCGCGTCGCGATCGTGTTCCAGGAGCCGATGACCTCGCTCAACCCGCTGCATACGATCGAGAAGCAGATCGCCGAGACCCTGCAGCTGCATAAGGGCCTGGGCGGCGCGGCAGCACGTGCCCGTATCCTCGAATTGCTGCACCTCGTCGGACTGCCGAATGCCGAGAGCCGCCTCAACGCCTATCCGCATCAGCTGTCGGGGGGTCAGCGTCAGCGCGTGATGATCGCGATGGCGCTTGCCAACGAGCCCGACATCCTCATCGCCGACGAGCCGACGACGGCGCTCGACGTGACGATCCAGGCGCAGATCCTAAAGCTGCTGAAAGATCTGCAAGCGCGTTTCGGCATGGCGCTGCTGCTCATCACCCACGACCTCACCATCGTGCGCAAGATGGCGGACCGCGTCATCGTGATGACCGAGGGCCGAATCGTCGAACGCGGTAAAACGGAAGAGCTTTTCACCGCGCCTCAACATCCTTACACCTGCAAGCTGCTCGCCGCCGAGCCAAAAGGCGTGCCGCACCCCTCCGATGCGAGCCGCAAGCCTCTCATGGAAGCGCGCGACGTGCGCGTCTGGTTTCCGATCAAAAGTGGCTTGCTTCACCACACGACCGGTTATCTGAAAGCGGTCGACGGCCTCGATATGGTCCTGCGCGAGGGCGAGACGCTGGGCGTGGTCGGCGAATCGGGCTCGGGCAAGACGACGCTTGGCCTCGCGCTGCTGCGCCTCATCGAAAGCCAGGGCGAGATCATCTTCGATGGCAAGCGCATCGATCAATTGAGCGGTAGCGCGTGCCGACCGCTCAGGCGCGAGATGCAGGTCGTCTTCCAGGACCCGTTTTCGAGCCTGTCGCCGCGGCTCTCGATCGCGCAGATCATCGAGGAAGGCCTCAAGGTTCATAAACTCGGCGGCAATGCCAAGGAGCGCCGGGCCGAGATCGAGCGGCTGCTCGCCGAAGTCGGTATCGATCCCGGCTGCGCCGACCGTTACCCGCATGAATTCTCCGGCGGTCAGCGCCAACGCGTCGCCCTTGCCCGCGCCCTCATCCTCAAACCGCGATTCCTTCTGCTCGACGAACCGACATCGGCGCTCGATATGTCGGTGCAGGCGCAGATGGTCGAGTTGCTGCGCGATCTGCAGACGCGGCACAACATCGGCTATCTCTTCATCAGCCACGATCTGCGCGTGGTGAAGGCGCTGGCGCACGACATCATCGTCATGAAGGACGGCAAAGTGGTCGAAAGCGGCACCGCCGCCGCGATTTTCAACGCGCCGCAAACCGCCTATACCCGCGCGCTGATGGCCGCCGCGTTCAACATCGAGATCGCCGAACCGCAAGCGGTCGGAAGTTAGGTTAGCCGAGCCGCCATTTCTCGATGACGAGCTTGTTACCGCGATCGTTCGGCCGGTCGATGGTCCAACCGTGGTGCAGCAGAGTACGCGCGGTTTGGCGATTGCCGAAGAAACCGAGCCAGACTTGCAAGATCAGGAACGCGGCGAAGAGGATGAGCTGCGCGATCTGGGTGGGTTCCGCGCTTACGCGAACGACGCTAACGATCAGCACGAAAAGCCACAGCACCAGCACCGCGGCGCCCCAACTCGGCAACCGCCGCCAGAAAAGCGGCAGGCCGAAGACACCGGCGAAAAGGAAAAGATCCCATGCGAAGCCGGTCGCGACGCGCCGCTCTTTGCCGCTCGCCTTGTGGACGAAGCCGATCGATGGCGGCAGCGCATCGGCGGCGGCCGCGCCGCGTCCGCTGCTCTTGCGCCGCGAGGTCGAACTAGTTCGCGACACGGCCGAAGCGATGCTCGATCAATGCATAGAGGGCGCGCATGGCCAGCGCCTCGCCGCCTTCCGGCCGGCCCGGCCGGTTCTTCTGGTTCCAGCCGTAGGTATCGATGTGAATCCACGGCGTGCTGGGCGTCACGAACGCCTCGAGATAGAGCGCGGCAGTGATCGCGCCGGCAAAGCTCGATTCCGAGACATTGTTGAGATCGGCGATCGGCGAGACGATCATCTGGCGATAGGGTTTCCACAGCGGCAGGCGCCATAGCGGATCGCTTTCCACCAGGCCGAAATGCAAGAGCTCGTCGGCCACCGTATCGTCATTGCTGAAGAGCGCCGGCAATTCCGGCCCGAGCGCGGTACGTGCCGCGCCGGTCAGCGTCGCCATATCGATCAGCAGCGCCGGCTTCTCGCCGCACGCTTCGTAAAGCGCGTCGCACAGGATGAGGCGGCCTTCAGCGTCGGTGTTGCCGACCTCGACCGTCATGCCCTTGCGCGTCTTGATGATATCGAGCGGGCGGAAAGCATTGCCGGCCACGGCGTTCTCGACCGCCGGCAGCATGACGCGCAGCCGCACCGGGAATTTGGCCTCCATGATCGCCGAGGCGAGGCCGAGCAGCGAAGCGGCGCCGCCCATATCCTTTTTCATCATGCGCATGCCGCTCGACGGTTTCAGGTCGAGGCCGCCGGTATCGAAACACACGCCTTTGCCGACCAGGGTCAGCTTCGGGTCGTTCTCGTTGCCCCAGACGAAATCGATCAGCCGCGGCGCTTTTTCGGCCGCGCGCCCGACGGTGTGGATCGCGGGATAATTCTGGGTCAGCAGATCGTCGCCGACGACGACGCGATACCGCGCGCCATGCCGCGATGCGAGTTCCTGCGCCGCCGCGGCAAGCTCGGGCGGGCCCATGTCTTCGGCCGGCGTGTTGATGAGATCGCGCGCCAGCCCGATGCCGCGCGCCAGCCGCTCGACCCGGCCGCGATCGGCCTTCGCCGGCCACACCAGATCGGCCCAGGGCTTGTCGCGCTCGCGATAGCGCGTAAAGGCGTAGCAGCCGAGCGCCCAGCCCAGCGCGAAACGCGTCGCCGCATCGGCCGAGTGCTCGCCCTCGAGCGCATAGATTCCAGGCGGCAGCGCATCGGGCAGCGCGGCCAAGCTCCAGAGTTCGTCCCCGGTGCGCACGCCGATCAGCACGCGCTTCAACCGGCCGGCGCCGTCCGGCAGCAGCGCGAATTTGCCGAGCGCGCCGAGATAACGCGTCGCCTCGACCCAGCGCCGCTCGGTCTCGTCGAGCTTGGCAAGCGCGCCGGCCAGCCCCTCTTCGGTTACAGGCAGGATCGGCACCGCGCCCAAGGATGACGATGGACCGCGGTCGGCAATCAAATGATCGAGCACTCTTCTATCCTTCTCGCACGGCCGGGGTTGCAGCGCCGCCGCGCTGCCGTCAGAGTGACCGGCCGGAAAACCAGGTAACGGACCGAGCATAGCGATGGCAGAGTTCACCATCTACCTTGGCAATAAGAACTATTCGTCCTGGTCGTTACGCGGCTGGTTGATGCTGAAAGCGACCGGGGTCGCCTTCAACGAGGATGTGATCCCGCTCTACGAGCCGCAGAGCCGGGCCGAAATCCTGCGCCACACCCCGTCGGGCAAAGTCCCTACCCTGGTCCACGCGCGGAAATCCGGCACCCCGATCACGATCTGGGAATCGCTGGCGATCGGCGAATACCTGGCGGAAATCTTCCCGCAGGCCGGGCTCTGGCCGAAGGATCCGGCGGCGCGCGCCCATGCCCGCGCCATCAGCAACGAGATGCATGCCGGCTTCCTGCCGCTGCGCCGGCATTTCCCGATGAACATGCGCTCCACCTTCGACCGCGAGATCATTCCCGAGGCCCAGGGCGACATCGACCGCATCGCGGCGCTTTGGCGCGATTGCCGCCAGCGTTTCGGCGCGGGTGGGGATTTTCTTTTCGGCGCCTTCAGCATCGCCGACGCGATGTTCGCGCCGGTGGTCAGCCGCTTCCGCACCTACAAGCTGCGGCTCGATCCCGAGGCCGAGGCCTATGCGCGCGCGATCACCGCCTGGCCCGCCTATCACGAATGGCTCGCCGCCGCGCGCAACGAGCCGATGGTCATCGAGCAGTGGGAATTCTAGGCACGCCGCAGGCCCTTGCGACGCGCGCTACTTGATCTGGACATAGCGCAGCGGAAACGTGCCGTCCCCCTGCTGTACCAGATCGATATCGTTGCGCACCGCCCAGACCAGATCCTGCTGATGCAGGGGGATATAGGCGATATCCTGCTTCACCTGCGCCAACGCCTTGCGGAGCAAAGCGAGCCGCTTGGCGCTGTCGCTCTCGCCCGCAATTTCCGCGATCAGCTTGTCGAGCGCCGGATCGGAGAAGCCGCCGAAATTCGCGTCGCCTCGATGCGCGTCCTTGTCGCGCGTGGCGGCCAGATTCACCAGCGCATCGAGCCCATCGTAGGTATCCGGCAGCCAGCCGAGCAGATAGAAGCTCGAGCCCTGCGATGAAGCCATCAGCTTGGCGAAGTATTTGCCGCGCGTCTGCGCGGTGAGGTGAATCTTCACGCCGACCTTCGCCAACATGGCGACGACTGAATCGCAGATCGCCTCATCATTGAGATAGCGATCGTTCGGGCAATCCATCCCTACCGAGAAGCCGCGGGGATAGCCCGCCTGCGCCAGCAGCGCCTTTGCGGCAGCGGGATCGTAAGCGAGGCGCTGATTGAGCGACGGATCGAAGCCGTTGATGCCCGGCCCGACCACCAGGCCGGTCGGCGTCGCGAAGCCGCGCATCACCTTGTCCTTGATCGTCGTCTCGTCGATCGCCTGATAGAAGGCCTGCCGCACACGCCGGTCGCGGAACGGATTGGCGCCTTTCACATCGCTATCGCCGAGCTGTTCGTGACGATAATCGAAACCGAACATGATCGTGCGCAGCTCCGGGCCTTGCGCCAGATGAATGCCGGCCGTGCGCGCGATGCGATCGGTCGATTGCGGCGGCACGTAATAGAGCATGTCGAGCTTGTTGCCGAGAAGTGCCGTCACACCGGCCGTGCCGGTCATCGGCCGGAACTCGACGCGGTCGAGATTATGCTGCGGCTTGTCCCACCAATGCGGATTGGGCACCAGCACCGTCAGTTTATCGGGCACACGCGATTCGACCATGAACGGGCCGGTGCCGTTGGCGTGCTCGCTGGTATAGATCCCCTGACTCGCCTCGGCGGGCGCCGGTTCCCGCGCATCGTGCTCGGCGCACCATCTCGCGCTCATGATGGCCCAGAGCGGCAACTCTTCCGGCAAGATCGGATCGGGCAAGTTGGTGGCGATGTCGATGGTATAGTCGTCGATGCGATCGACGCTGCGGATCGCCGCCAAGGCATTGGCGATTTGCGAGGTCGGCGCGCGGGCGCGCGTAAACGAGAACACGACATCGGCGGCGGTGAACGGCGTGCCGTCCTGGAATTGCACGCCATGGCGCAGATCGAAACGCCAACGATCGGGCGCCTCCTGATGCCAGCTCACCGCCAGGGCCGGCTCGATGCGCAGATCGCGGCCACGCCGCACCAGGGGCTCGTAGACGTTCGAATCGAATGACAGAAGGAAGGTCTCCTGCCGCGCATAAGGATCGAGCGAGAACACGTCCTGATCGTTGGACCAGCGCAGGGTCTTCGCCGACCCAGCCCCCACACACAGCAGCAGTGCCACGCCAGCGGCGACAAGACGTGTCGCGATCATGCTTCTCCCCTGTCCCATTCGTACTTACCCGATTCGGGCCGGCAGAGAGTTTGGCCCGCGGCTTGCGGTGTCAACCGTTTTGGAAAAGACTGCGGCAAACCGTGGAGGGAAGCCGGATGGCGATGATCTATGTCGCGCGCAGCGCCACGCTCAGCAAATGGGCGTCGGATGTCGGTCTGTCGAAGAATGTCTTCAAGGTCGGTGTCGCCGAAGAGCCGATCAAAGATCTGATCGCGGCCGAAGGCTGGGCCGGCGCGACGGATTGGACGCTCGTCAGGAAAGAAGATGCCGGCGAGCTTACCGAGGACGCCGCGCTCGAGCGGCTCGGCAAGCGCGAGACGATCATCGATGCAAAATATTACCCGCGCATCCGCGACGCGCGCGGCATCTTCAAGGTCAGCCCGGTGCATGTCGAAAGCCATATCATCGTGGGCCGCGCCCTCGAAGGCGGCGGCGAGCAGGTCGCCTTGAAGCTGAAACCCGCCGATTTCGCTTCCTACCTCATCCACAACGCCAAACGCTAGCCGCTCGATCCTGGTTAATACGCTCCCTCGGCTGCATCTCTAAATATTTCCAAATATCCTCTTGCCGCCAAACGCAATTGGCCGTCGAATAATATTCGTAAATGCAAGTGACGGATATTAATAGAGATTAATTTTGTAATTGATATTTGCAGTTAGTTTTGTCTTTACTTTGTGAACTCCTTGGCATATACGGCTAATCCAGAATTTCAGTTATTGTAACGAGCAGAACGCTCCTCGGTCGCCCGAAGGAGGCTTACGTTTGTGCTCAAGTACCTGCTCGGTCATCCAGCCGGTCGGCTTTCCCAAACTGCCCGATGAAACCGACGGCGACGCGATGATCGCTTTCAGCAACAACAGCTCGTCGTCGATCTACGATCTGTTCGTCTGGGGTACCACCACAAACCGATCTTTGATTCGACGCGGCCCTTGAGCGAAACGCTCTGCGGCATGATCGGCGCCGGCACTGTCCAATGCCATCATGGCGAACGCAAATCCGCCCCCACCCAGATCGCCGACGCCGCGGTCTACGTCGAGAACGCGATCGTCAACGCCGGCCACGTGCATCTCCATTGAGCGCGAAGACAGAGGGACAACACAAATGACCACGCGGATTTTCGCGCTCACTACCGGCTGCCGCCCGACACGGCAGAACAACGGCCTGCCCTTCTCGCTCAAAGAATTGCTGCCGGACGACGGCGGCGCAGTCGTGATCGATAGCGAGACCGGCACCGACGTCACGGTCCTGACGGATGACCCGATGACCGCTCGCGGGATCGAGCCCGATCACATCACCCAGGCCGGCCACGACGTCTCGGGCTTCGCCTATTGCCGCTTCGGCGGCATCACGGTGTTCTACTCGCGCTCGCAATCGCTCTGCGTCAACGAGAGCGAGCTCATCTTCTGAGAATAAATCCTGGCCAGAGGCGGAACGAGATTGAGGGGATAGGGGCGGCAGTCCGGCACAAGCTGGTGCCGCCCCTATGATTCTAAGGCCATGACGCTTTTTTAGGCGGGCAGATCTTTCGCGAAGAAATCGAGCAGAACCTCGGCGAAAGCGTCAGGCTGCTCCAGCGGCGCGACATGACCGGCGCCGTCGATCTCCACATAGCGCGCACGCGGCAGCAGCTTTGCCATCGCCTGCATCGTCTCGCGCGAACTCGACGCGTCGACCGAGCCGCGAACGACAAGCGTCGGCGCTTGGATCGTCGCCAAACGATCGCCGAAATCGAGCTCGCTGATCGCCTGCCAGCCCCACGAGAACACCACCGGGTCATCGTCGAGCAGCCATGTGCGGCAGGCTTCGACCTCTTCGCCGTTGAGCGCGAGGAAGCGTGCCGGAAACCAGCGTGCCAAGGTCGAATTGAGCATCGCCGGCATGCCTTGCAGCGAATCCTCGGCGCGCTGCAGCACAGCTTTGCGCGATTCTTCGGTCTGGCGATGGCCGGTATCGGCGAGGACCAAACCGGCCAGCAGTTCCGGCGCTTTGAGCGCCACGGCTTGCGCGACCATGCCACCGAGCGAGCAGCCGACGAGCACGGCGTTGTTCTTGCTCTCGATACGCAAGAGCTCGATCACGTCGTCGGCGAGGTCGTCGAGGGTGAAACGCTGGCGCGGCACATCGCTGTCACCATGGCCGCGCAGATCGACGGTGATGCAGCGGCAGCGGTCCTGGATGCGCTTCACCAGCGGATCCCAGAACGCGCCGCACGTGCCGATCGGGTGCAGGAACATGACCGGCCGCCCCGCGCCGTGGACGTGATAAGCGAGCGCGAGACCGTTCGACAGCCGGAGATGCATGCCCCCTTCCTCCTTCGCCGTACTCAGCCCTTGGTGAGGATGTCGCGCACCCAACGCGCCGTGCCGATCATCTCGGGATCGCGATCGAGGAAACCCAGGAGCTGTAGTCCGAGCGGCAACTCGTCGACCGTGAGCAACGGCAGCGAGATCGCGGGTACGCCGAGGCACGACCCGGCGACGACGAAGATCGAATCGCCCGTGCTCTCGAGCCCGATCGGCGCCGGTCCGGTCGCCGAGATCGTGATCACGCCATCGACCTCGCCAGCGAGCGAGGCATAGATCGTACGGATCGCCGCGCGTTCGGCGCGGCGGGCACGATATTGATCGAGCGTGATGCGCTCCGCCTCGACCAACCGATCGCGGGCAAATTGCGTGAGCTTCGACGGATCGGTCGCATTGTAGGATTTCGTCGCCCAGCGCGATTCAAACGCGTTGACCATTTGCGACACGGGCATGGCGCGATCGAGCGCGATCTCGGTCGCCTCGAGCGCAGCGCTCTCCTTGCGCCGGACGAGTTTCACACCGGCGGCGCTGAGCTTCGACAGCGCGGCATCGAGGGCGGCGAGCGCGCCCGGCATCGCTTTGCTCCAACCCGGACCTTCGAGCACGGCAAGACGCATCGGCTTTCGCGCCGCCGGCGGCTCGGCCGGGCCGAAGAGCCCCGGATAATCGGGATCGCCCCCGGCACGGTCGCCGATCTCGCGCAGCATCACCCATGCGTCCTCGATGCTCGCCGCGAGCGCGCCGTGGACGCTTTGCGAGAGCCCGTCATGGCTGCCGCTGCGATTGATCGCGCCGAGGCTCGGTTTGAAGCCGACGCAGCCGCAGAAGCTCGCCGGACGCAGGATCGAGCCGAGCACCTGCGTGCCGAGACCTGCCGCGATCATGCCGCCGCCCGTCGCCGCAGCCGAGCCCGACGACGAGCCGCCCGGGGTGCGCCGTGTGTCCCACGGATTACGGGTCGGTCCTGGCGGGGCGGTGGCGAATTCGGTGGTGACGGTCTTGCCGAGGATCACGGCGCCCGCCTCGCGCAGCGCGGTCACCGAAGCTGCGTCGCGGTTGGTGCGCCAGCCTTTGAAGAAGGCCGAGCCGTTCTCGGTCGGGAAGTCGCGCGTCTCAATGATGTCTTTGACCCCGACCGGCATGCCGTCGATCGGCGAGAGCGGCTTGCCCTCTTTCCAGCGCGCCGTCGAGAGCGCAGCCGCTTCGCGTGCCCTCGCAGCATCGTGATGCACGAAGGCAAGGACTTGCGGCTCGGTCTCGGTTAGCGTCGTCAGGCAGCGCTCAAGAAAGGCGCTAGGACTGTCTTTACCGGCGCGAAAATCTTGCTGCGCGGCAACATAAGAGCGCATCGATGGCTTTGGCATGAGCACACCTCCGCCGCGACGATACCATGATTCAAGCGCCGCAGGGCAAGAGGCCCTAATTGTCTCGCGCAAATCGGCTCGTTATCCTTCCCGCAAGCCAGAAGCGAGGAAACCGAGGAAACGATGACCGATCTTTACGAACGCAAGCCGCCCGGGCCGGGCCATAACCAGCCCGAAGACGAGAACGAGGTGAAATGGGAACGCTGGACCAAGCGGCGCATCTTCGTCCGCGAGCTCGCCGGCACCTATTCGCATCTCTACAAACAACTGCTCGACCAGCCCCGGGTCTATTCGTCCAAAAAGCTGCCCTGGAAAGGCGGACCGCAGCAATACGGCAAGCAGATCATCAACCCGCAAGCGGCAATGGTCGCGCAATCGATCGAGACGCATATCGAAGCTTATGGCCCCGGCGCCTTCGGCCAGAAACACGGCCACATGAACAGCGCCGTGTTCTATGTGCTGAAAGGCTATGGCCACGACGTGCATGACGGCCGCCACATTCCGTGGAAAGCAGGCGATGTGATGATCGTCGAGAATGGCTGCGTCCATCAGCACTTCAACGACGATCCGGAGAACGAGGCGGTCCTTCTGGTGATGAAGGCGAAGCCGCTTTTCCTCTTCATGCATCTGCTGTTCCAGAAAATCGTGTCCTATCCGCCGAACGAGCCGATCAAGGGACACGAAAACTGGCAGCCGCCCACTGATCTTTGAAGGATAAAAACCATGGCAAAAGCACATGAGGAACGCGATTTCGCACATGCCGGCAGCGAAAGCTGCAGCTTCCGCACCGACGCGATCCAGGCGTCGGCCGAGTTCCGCTCGCTTTATGAGAGCCTGCGCAACGTCGTTCACGCCGAAGAGATGCCGTTCGAGAATTCGCCGGACGGGCTGTTGAAGCATCTCGTGCACGAGAAGCTCAACACGCGCGAATGCTGCATCGAGGCCTATATGCAATTCCTCGCCGGCGGCGGCCAATCCGGTAAGCACCGCCATATGTGGGAAGAAGTCGCCTTCGTCGCCGAAGGCTCGGGCTACGATCTGCACTGGGATTTGAAATTCGACTGCCTCGACAAATTCGAGTGGTCGTGGGAGGAAGAGCCGAAGAAGATCGAGTGGGAGCGCGGCGATTTCGTCTACGTGCCGCCTTTCACCATGCATCAGCATTTCAACGCCGATGCGAAAAGCGAAGCGCGGCTGATCGTCATCAGCAATCGCATCGTTCGCGAAATGGGTTTCGACTGGCTCGATCAAGTCGAACATGCGCCGGGGTTCTGAGCAGATGAGAATTTTGACGATTGCAACGGCCGCTTTGGCGCTTGCCCTCGCGGCGGGCGAGGCGCGCGCCGACGGTGTCGCCGATTACTACAAGGGGCGCACGGTCACGATCGATATCGGCTACAGCGCCGGCGGCGGCTATGACCTTTACGCCCGCACCTTGGCGCGGCATCTCAGCGATCACATCCCGGGCAATCCCACCGTCGTGCCGCAGAACATGCCGGGCGCCGGCAGCCTCAAGGTCGTGAATTATCTCGCCAACATCGCGCCGAAGGACGGCACGGTCATCGCCACTTTCGCCCGCGGCATGGCGATGCAGCCGCTTTTCGACAAGACCGGCGTCGAATTCGATGCCCAGAAGCTCAATTGGATCGGCAGCATCACCAACGAGGTCAGCGTCTGCGCCTTCCGCAGCGATTCGGGCGTTGCGACATGGCAGGACATGATGACGAAGTCCTACACGGTCGGCGGCACCGGCTCGGGCTCCGACACCGACGTCTTTCCCGACGTGCTGCGCAACATGTTCAAGATGAAGATGAAGCTAGTGACCGGCTATCCGGGCGGCAGCGACGTCCTGCTCGCGATGCAGCGCGGCGAAGTCAGCGGGCGCTGCGGCTGGTCGTGGTCAAGCGTCAAGAGCACGAGCTATGCGCTCTATCAGAAGAAGGACATCATCATCCCGGTACAGCTATCGCTGCAGAAGCATCCCGATCTGCCTGACGTGCCGCTGATCATGGACGAGACGAAAGATCCGAAAGAAAGCGCCGCGCTGAAGTTGATCTTCGCGCGTCAGAGCGTTGCCCGTCCCTATGCCGCGCCACCCGGCGTGCCGGCGGATCGCGTCGCCGCGCTGCGCAAGGCTTTCGACGACACGATGAAGGACAAAGCCTTCCTCGATGAAGCCCAAAAGACCGACCTCGAAGTGCAGCCCGTTTCGGGCGCCGATGTCCAGGCGCTGGTCGCCGACATCTACAAATCCTCGCCCGACGTGGTGAAGCTCGCCGCCGACGCGACGAAGAGCGAAAGCAGCAAGTAAGTCCGCGCCATTGCGAAGAGCAAGGCGGCGAAGCAATCCGAGAGCTCACGCGATGGATTGCTTCGCTTGCAATGACGATCCAGCTAGCGGTTCTTCCCGATAAACGCCGCTATCTTGTCGGCGACTTCCTTCGGCTTCTCGGTGTGGAGCGCGTGGCCGGTCTGGTCCATCGCGTCGAGCGTCGCGTTCTCGATCGGCTTCACGAAATACTGCGCGCAATCGAACGGGCAGATTTCATCGTTCTTGCCCCAGATGAAATGCGTCGGCACGTCGATACGGTGCAGCCAATACGCGAGCTGCGGATTGTTGAGCCGTGGGTTCCAGGCGAGCCGCGCGCCGGCGGCCCGGTTCTGCAGCCAGATATCCTGATCCATCGTGGCGAGTTGCTGGATACGCTCGTCGACGAATTTCGTGTCGTAGAACATGTGCCGCGCGTGATCTTCCGGCGACCAAAGAAAGATGTCGCCGAAAGGCACGGTGGGCGAGCGCACGCCGGCCGGCGCCAGCAACGTCAGGCTCTTCAGCCGCGAGGTGTTGCGCACGGCAATCTCGGCCGCCGTCCAGCCGCCGAGCGAATGGCCGACGAGATGCACGTTCTTGAGATCGAGCTTCTCGATGAAATCGAGATAGAAAAAGGCGAGGTCGCCGATACCCATCATCCAATCGGGAATCTGCGAGCGGCCGAAGCCCGGATGCTCGGGAGCAAGAACACGATGCTTGTCGGCCAGGAGCTGGAGCAGCGGACTCCAATTCGAGCCGCCGGCGCCGTGGAGGAAGAGCAACGTCTCACCGCTCCCTGCCTCATAAACATTCAATTCGGTGGCGTTTATTTCGCGTTTTGCCTGTTCCATATGCGTCCTCCGCCGCATTCCAACGATAGGCAGCGATATCGTTGCACGCAAGCACGGGACGGGTTTATCGTAGGTCCGAACGGAGGTATCCCATGCATAAGGTTGCCATTCCACAGACCATTATCGACCGCGTCATCAAGCGCCGCGGCAAAGAGCATGTGTTCGAGGATTTCGATCCGGCGCGCACCGCGCTGATCGTCGTCGATCTGCAGAATGGCTTCATGATGCCGGGCGTCGCTTTCGCCGAGATCCCCGAAGCGCGCGAGATCGTGCCCAACGTGAACCGTCTCGCGGCGGCGGTCCGTGCGGCCGGCGGTCTGGTCGTCTGGATCGTCACGACCTATGACCAGGCGATCGATCACGAATGGTCGGTCTATTATCGCCTGTCGACGCCGGCGAACGGCGCCAAGCGGAGCGCGGCGCTCACCAAGGGTGCTAAAGGTCACGAGATTTGGCCGGAGCTCGAAGTGAAAGAGGACGACCCGATCGTCGAGAAGCGGCGCTTCTCCGCCTTCATCCAGGGCTCGGGCGAGCTCGACAAGGTGCTGAAGGCACGCGGCATCGACAATCTGCTGATCACCGGCACGGTGACCGGCGTGTGCTGCGAGTCAACGGCACGCGACGCGATGATGCTGAACTACGCGGTGACTATGGTCAGCGACGGCAACGCGTCTTACAGCGACGAAGAGCACAACCGCGCGCTGACCGCGTTCTACGGTACCTTCGGCGACGTGATGTCGACCGACACGCTGATCGGCCTTCTCGCCAAGAACGGCAAGAAGCAAGCGGCGGAGTAAGAAGGCCCCCACACCCCAACCCTCTCCCCGCTGGGGAGAGGGAGGGACCCGGCGCGAAGCGACGGGAGGGTGAGGAGGAATTACTCTGGCTTATCCGGCCGGAATTTCGTCTCAGGCTTCAGGCCTTTGCGGCGCTGCTGGGCGCTGATGCGGCCGTTCTCGAGATAGCGGCCGGTTGCGGCACGTTGCGCGTTCTGGTCCCATTCCGGCAACCAATCGCCAAGCGAATAGCCGAACCACGGCGCTTCCGGGCGCAGCGACGGTAGGCCGAGCTTTTCCCAGATCTTCTTGGCGCGCTCCATGTACTCGCGCGTCGGCAGCGCCAGCGGCGGCATGTCGCCTTTCGCGGTCGCATCCATCAGCAAGGTCGAATCCTCGGCCGTGTCGGATTCGCGCTGCGGCCCGTGACCCATGCCACGATGCGCGACGGTCTGCACATCCTCGACCGGGTTCATGCGATAGGCCCTCGCCCAAAGGATCGCATCGGCATTGTCGGGATCGATATCCTCGCTGACGCCAATCGTGATCTTGCCCATATCGCCCTTGAAGAACGCGGCGCCTTGCAGCGCGCGCCAGATCTCGGTGCGCGTCGTGCCTTTGGCGAAGGAGATCACGGTGACGCGCAAGAGACCGGTCAGTTTCTCGTGCAGCGAGACGCGTTTCACACCCTTGATGCCGAGCGTGTCGCGCAGATGCGTCAGGAACAGCGGCTCGTACGAAACGCGCTTGATGACGCTCGATTCCGATGGCGCGACCTGGCTGATATAGGATGGGATCACGGCCTTGCGGCGATGGGTGATCGCCGTCACCGTCATCGGCATGTTGTACTCCTCGAGCGCGAGATGGCCGTGGCTTTCACCGAACGGCGCTTCCGGCTCGAGATATTCGGTGTCGATCAAGCCTTCGATCACGACTTCGGCCTCGGCCGGGACCATCAGATCGACAGTGCGCGCGCGCACGATGTTGATCGGCCCGCTGGCCAGCCCGCCCGCGACCTTGAACTCGTCCATATCGATCGGGAGCTTTTGCGGCCCCATGAACGCGACATAGGGCGGGCAGCCGAGGACGATGGCGCACGGCATGGTCTTATCGCCGCGCTTTTGATGCTTCAGATAATGCTGATAACCGCCGGCGCCGCCGACACGCGTCGCCATGCGCACAACCAGCCGGTCCGGCGCTTTCAGCGCCGCCCGATACGTGCCCATATTCTGCACGCCGGTCTCGGGATCGCGGGTGATGACGTTGGTCGCGCTAAGGGTCGGCGCCGCATCAAAGCCCGGCGTCGAGACCGGGATCGGCAGCGCATCGAGACCATGGCCTTCGCCATGGAGCTCCTTGCCCTCGATTACCACCTCGTGGCACGGCGCGTCGTTGACGATGCGCGGCTCGATCGGATTGGCAATGGCATGGCTCCATTTGCGATCGATCTCGTCGACCGGCGCGCCCATGCCGATGGAATAAATCGCGCGGTTCGCGGCGATCGCGCCGACCACAACCGGCATGTCGAATTTCCGGCCCTTGCCGTCGACGATGTTGGTGAAGAGGAACGCTTTACGCTCCTCCTCCTTCATGCCGCCGACGAAGGCCCAGCGCACCAGCGGATGCAGTTCCGCATCCTTGTCGATCTTCTCATCGACGGTGATGAGAAGATCCTTCGCGCGCAGCGTGTCGAGGTGATCGTGGAGATCGGGATAGTCGCGCGTCGGCGCGCTCACAGCGTTGCCCCGCATTCGCAATCGACCTTGAAAATGCGCGCCGCCGTCTCGCCGAGGATAGCGCGCCGTTCGGCGACGGTGAGCGGCGTCTCTTCGACCACCTTCACCGGATCGGGATCGCCGATCGGGAACGGGAAGTCGGAGCCGAGGCAGACTTTGTCGGTGCCGGCGACATCACAGAGGTACCGCAGCGCCCGCGGCTCGAACAACACGCTGTCGAAATAGAGCTTTTTGAACTCGGCCTCGACATCGGCGTATTCGCCTTTGTGGATGGTATTGTTGCGCTTGAAACGCCCGAGCGCGAAAGGCAGCGCCGCGCCGCCATGCGAGATCAGCAAGGTCATGTTGGGATAGCGCGTCAGATGGCCGGCGAACATCAGCCGCGCCAGCGCGATCGACGTGTCCGACACGCGGCCGACCGCATTCATCAGATCGTAGTCCTTCACCCGATCGTCGCCGCAGATGAACATCGGATGGACCATCAACGTCGCTTTGTGCGCGTTGCAGGCTTCCCAGAACGGATTGAGATCGGGATCATCGAGCTTGCCGAGCTCGCCTTTCGGCTGGGTACCGATCATCGCGCCGTGGAAGCCCTGGCCCAGCGCCTCTTCCAGCACTTGCGCCGCGAGCTTGCCGTTTTGCAGCGGCACGCAGGCGAGCGGCTTCAGCGCCGGCAGCGCCTTGACGTCTTTCAACATTGTCTCGTTCATGAAGCGGCACCAATCGGCGCCTTCTTCCGGCGGCAGCTCGTAGCCGAAAATGTCGAGCCAGGAGCCGACCAGCTGATAATCGACGCGCGCCTTGGTCAGCCATTCCTTGCGCTTCTCGAGATCGTGCAGCAGCACGCCGACCGGCCGCGACGGCGCCGCGGCGCCGAAGCTGAAACGCATGCCGGGCTTTTCGTTATGGACTTTGACCGACGGAAACAAACGCCGCTGGCTCGCCAAGCCTTCGAGGAAAGAGCTGGGAACGAAATGACCATGCGTGTCGATATTCAACGATGCCTCCTTAACTCGATCGGTATTAAAGCGTCATTCCCGCGAAAGCGGGAATCCACATTTGCGTGGACTCCCGCTTTCGCGGGAGTGACGAAGAAAGAGAACATGCTCGACAAATCGCTCACGATTTCTTTGCCGTCGCAATCAGATCGCCGAGCACGCCCGGCGTCATCGGCACTTCGGCGATTTTCAATCCTAACGGCGACAGCGCGTCGTTCACCGCGCATGATATCCCGGCCGGCGCGCCGAGATAACCCGCCTCGCCCGAGCCTTTCTGGCCGAAGGCGGTGAGCGGCGACGGCGTACAATGATCGACGATCTTCACATCCGGCACTTCGTGCGCCGACGGGATCAGATAATCCATGAACGTGCCGCTGACGAACTGACCGCTGTCGTCATAGCGGAATCGCTCGTAAAGCGCGGCGCCGATGCCGTGGGCAACGCCGCCATAGGTCATGCCGTGCACGATGTCGGGATTGATCATCACGCCGCAATCGTGACCGATCGTGTAGGGGCCGAGCGTGACCTGGCCGGTGATGCGGTCGATTTCGGCATAGATGATATGCGCCTCGAACGCGTAGCAGGGGTATATCTGCACGCGGCCATCCGGCGTCGGCATCGTCCCGCCAGTCGGCACCTCGAGGACATAAATCGCCTGCAGCCCCGGTTCCATGTTCGGCGGCAGTTCGTGGAACTTGCGATGCGCGATCTCGGCGATCTGCTCCCACGAGACTTTCTTCGCGGGATCGGCCCGCAGCAGCACCGCGCCGTCGCGATACTCCGCCTCGTTCACCGCCACGCCGAGCTTGTGCGCGCCGATCGCGGTGACGGCTTCCTTGATCTTCTTCGCCGCACCGGCCGCCGCGCCGCCCAGCATGATCGCCATGCGGCTGCCGACGGGGCTGTTGGTCGGCAATGCCGACAGCGAGTCGGCGCGCACGACGCGAATGGTTTCGGGCTCGCGTTCCAGCACCTCGCCGACGACGGTCGAGGCCAAGGTCTCATGTCCCTGGCCCGATGAGGTCGTGTTCATCGACACCACGATTGCGCCGGCGCCGTCGACCTTAACCGTGCACGCCTCCATCCACGTCGTGGTTTCGTTCTTCGGATTGAAGAGCGGCTCGAACGCCGAATTGCCGCCCGAGGGCTCGAGGCAGGTGGAAATGCCGATGCCGGCGAGCTTGCCCTGGCGGCGTGCTTCGTCGCGGCGCGCGACCAGTGCCGGGTAATCGGCGGCGGTCAGCGCCTTTTCCAGGACGGTGTGGAAATCGCCACTGTCATAGGTGCTGCCCGACGGGATCATGTAGGGGAATTCGTCGGCGCGGATGAGATTGAGGCGGCGCACCGCCAGCCGATCCATGTCGAGCGCCGCGGTGACGCGATCGATCGTGTTCTCGAGCGCGAAATTCGTTGGCGCCTGACCGAAGCCGCGCACCGCCTCTTGCGGTGTCTTGTTGGTCGTGACGCTGATCGCTTCGTACTCGACCGAGTTCACGCGATACGGCCCGCAGATCGCGCTGACAGGCTTGCCCAATTGCAGCGGCGCGCGGCCGGCATGGGCGCCGCAATCGTCGAGCGCGCGGATCTTCAGCGATCTGATGACGCCGTCGCGGTTGAACGCGACCTGCATGTCGAAGATACGATCCGGTCCCTGCGCGTCGCCGCCGCGCATATTCTCGAGCCGATCTTCGATCAGCCGCACCGGGACGCCGAGTTGCTTGGCAAGAAAGCCGGTGAGGATCGAATGCTTCAACCCGCGCTTCACACCATAAGAGCCGCCGACATCGATATCCTGATGCACCCGCACGGCGTTGCCCGGCAGCCGCAGCGCTTTTGCGAGTTGATCCGAATATTTCGGCATCTGGATCGAGGCCCAGACGTCGAGCATCTGCTGCGCGTGATCCCATTGCGCGACCACGCCGAAAGTTTCGATCGGCACGGTAGAGCTGCGATGCCAGCGGGCACGGAAAGCGAGGGTGTGATCGGCCGCGGCGAAATCCTCGGCGACCGTGCCCCAGACCCAGGTCTTGCGAAAGAGCACGTTCGAGCCGTGCTCTTGATGGATCGCGGGCGACGCGGGATCGAGCGCCCATTCCGGATCGGTCACCGGCGTCAGCGGCTCGTAATCGACCTCGACCAGCTCGGCCGCATCCTCGGCGAGCGCGCGGCTCTCCGCGACGACCGCCGCGACCCACTCCCCGCTGTAACGCGCATATTCATGCGCCAACGGCCAGCGCTTCACCTTGGGCGCATCGACGCCCGGCAAGGTCGGATCTGTGCCGGCGACGATCTCGGCGCCCGTGACCACGGCATGAACGCCGGGCAGCGCCAGCGCCGCTTCGGTATCGATGCCGCGGATGCGCGCGAAGGGATAAGGGCTTGCGACCAGCCCGACATGCAGCATGCCGGGGAAATTGACGTCGGCAACGAAGCGGCCGGCGCCGGCGATGAAGCGGCGGTCCTCTTTCGGGCGGCGCTTCTTCGCGATATAGCGGAAATTGCCGTCAGCCATGATCGGCGCCCGCCAAATTTGAGGACGTCATCTCGGAAGCCGGTGCATTCGCGCCCCGCAGCCGCGTGGCCGCGAGCTTGATCGCCTCGACGATCTGCTTGTAGCCGGTACAGCGGCAGAGATTGCCGCCGATGGCATCGCGAATTGCTTCTTCCGTCGGCTCGATATTCTGCATCAGCAGCGAATGCGCCGCAATCAGCATACCGGGCGTGCAGAAGCCGCACTGCAGCGCGTGCGTCTCCCAGAAACTGTCTTGCAGCACGCTAAGGCCGGCGGGATCGGGCGCGAGACCTTCGACGGTCATGATGGTCGCGCCATCGGCTTGGACGGCGAACATCAGGCAGGAGCGAATGGGTTTGCCGTCGAAGAGGATCGAGCACGCACCGCACACGCCGTGCTCGCAGCCGGCATGCGTGCCGGTCAGGCGGAGATGCTCGCGCAGGAAATCGACCAGGGTCAGCCGCGCCGGCACCGTGCCCTTATAGGCGCGGCCGTTGACGGTGAGCGTGATTGAATGCTCGGACATTTACAGGCGCACCTTCAACGCATCGTCACGCGCTTCGGCGAGGACCCGCGCCGCCAGCGCGCCGGCGACACGGCGGCGATACCCGGCCGACGCGTGAATATCGGACAATGGTTCGAGCGCCTGCTGCAGCGCGTCCATCGCCGCATCGACATCGCTCGCTTCGAGCTTGGTGCCGACAAGCCGCGTCTCGGCGGCGGTTGCCCGCACCGGCGAGGCTTCGGCCCCGCCGAGGCCCAGCGCCACCTTGCGGCAGACGCCGTCTTGATCGAGGACGAGCTGGCACGCCGCTGAAACCAGCGCGAAATCGCTTTGACGGATGCTCATCTCGGCAAAGCCGGTTCCGACGCGCTTCTCCGACCAGACCGGAAAGCGGATCGCGGTGAGACACTCTTCCGCCGTGAGATTGGTGGTCATCGCGCCCGCGCAGAAATCGCGCATCGCGATCTGGCGCGTCTCGTTGGTCGACTGTGCGGTGATCTCGGCATCGAGGGTCCGCGCCACCAGGCACAGTTCAGCAGCGGGATCAGCGTTGGCGAGGCTACCGCCGATGGTGCCGCGATTGCGTGTTTGCGGATGGCCCACAAGGCGTAGGGCTTTGGTCAGCAGCGGCAAGCGTTGATGCACGCCCGCATCAGCCAGCACATCGGCCTGGCGTGTTGCGGCTTTGATCGTGACGCGATCGTCGTTGGCGGCAATGCCCTGAAGGCCGGCGATGCGATTGATGTCGATGACGAGGGTCGGCCGCGCCAGGCGCATCACCAGCAACGGCACGAGGGTCTGGCCGCCGGCGATGATCTTGCCGTCGCCCGCGGCGTTATCGAGCAAGCGGCAGGCTTCTTCGACCGTCGCGGGACGTGCGTAGTCGAACTCCGCCGCTTTCATTCACTCAGCCTCATCAGGGGCCCGTACTCATTCGACGGAGTCCGGCACCCGCAGATAGATGCGGGCATCGCGCACCGCGACATCGATCGGTTCGAGCCGCACGCTCGGATCGCCGGGATGGCAGCCGGTTTCGATGTTGAACTCGTAGCCGTGCCACGGGCAGACGACGTTGCGCGCCGAGGTGAAGCGCAGGCCGCGGCTGGTCTTGTCGGCGCCGAGCTGCTCTTCGGTCTGGTTGAATATCTTTCCCTGGCAAACCGGGCCGCCGTAATGCGGGCATTCGTTCTTGTAGGCGACGAGCTTCTTGCCGATGCGGAAGACGCCGATCTCCAGCCCGTCGACATCGACGACGCGATGATCGCCCTCGGCGAAATCCGCGAATTTTCCGATCTCCACTTCCGCCATCCCCCGCTCCTATTCCTCGCCAGCGACCGGACGCCGGAACCACATCGCGACGTCGAACAGATTGAGATCGGCGGCGCGGATCATCGCGCAAGCCGCGGTGACGGTTTCGGTCGCCGTCACCGTATTGGCGAGGAACGGTGCGATCTCGCGCCCGACATCCTCGGATTTCGCCGCATAAACGCGTACCGCGGCGGTCAGGACGCGGCGCAGCGCCTCATCGCTGATCGCGTGCGGCTCGCCGCGCTTCAGGGCGCTCGCGACCGCTGCGCAAAAGGCCGCGCCGGGATCGCCGGTCACGCGTTTGGCCGGCTTTGCCGCCACGCGTAGCGCCGATACCGGCCGCCGCGTGGCCGGCCGCTTGCCCGGTTTCTTTGCCGATCGCTTTGCCGATCGCGTTGAAGAAGAACGCTTTTTTGCCGCCATCAGCGGGTTTATGGCACGCGCCGCCGCGCGCCTCAACCCCGAGTCGTCACGGTTTCTCACCCTTGGGCAGGCGGTTCCTTTTCGGGCCAGCGCGGCGCGGTCCGGATATGCTCGGGCCGGACGCCCACGCCGATCCCGCGCGCCGGCAGAGCGCGCAGCGGTGGGAAGCGCTGCAGCAACCGCATTGCCAGCGGCGGCCTGCCCAGCGTGCCGCCGAGCGCCGGCGCGAGCACCCGGTTCTGCACCAGCACCTGGAAGGCCTGGGTCATGCGCATCGGGAATTCGCGCCGCTTCTGGACCTTGGCCAGATCGTCGAGGGTGACGCGGCGCTCGACCAGCGGTGCGGCAAGGATATTCGAGGCCGCAACCGCATCTTGAACCGCGAGGTTGATTCCGACGCCGCCCACCGGCGACATCGCATGGGCGGCGTCGCCGATGCAGAGCAAGCCCGGCCGATACCAGCGCTGCAGCCGGTTCACTTGGACGGTCAGCAGCTTGATCTTGTCCCACGTGTCGAGCAGCCCGACACGATCGGCCACTTCCGGAAACATCGCCGCAACGTTTTGCTGGAAGGCTGGCAGGCCCTTTTGCTGGATCGCATCGAGGCTGCCTTTGGCGATGACATCGCCGCACTGCCAATAGTCGCGCCGGTCGATGGCGATGAAGAACCGGCCGGACTCGAACCGGCCCATTGTCTCGTCGGGATCGGTGTCGAGGCGAGGCAAGCCGAACCACAGCACATCCATCGGCGCGCCGATATTGTCGACGACAAGCCCAGATTGCTCGCGCACCAGCGAGGCGCGGCCGTCGGCGGCGACGACAAGATCGGCGCGTACCTCCAAAGGCCCGCGCGGTGTCGTCGCGGTGACGCCGGCGATGCGGCCATTCTCTTCGATGAGACCCGTCACCTCGGCGCTCATCTTCAGCGAGAAGGTGGGATAGCGCGCCGCGCGCCGCACCAGGAAATCGAGGAAATCCCATTGCGGCATAAAGGCCACGAAAGGATGCCGGATCTTGGTGCGGTCGAAATCGGCGACCACGCCGGTGAGCGACCCGAATTGAAAGCTCAAATGATGCGCTTCCTGGTGCGGCAGTTTCATGAGTTCGTCGAAGCTGCCGAGTTCGTCCATCAGCTCGAGGGTCGAGGGGTGGATCGTGTCGCCGCGGAAATCGCGGAAGAAATCCGCGTGCTTTTCCAGCACCACGACGTCGACCCCGGCGCGCGCCAGCAACAGCCCGGCCATCATTCCGGCCGGCCCACCGCCCGCGATACAGCACCGCACCGCCACTCTTTGCATGGGATTCCCCGATCCGTTTCCGATCACCTTTATATCAGCAAAGCCGCGCGGTCTTGCCCAGGCGAGGCAAATCCCGCAATCTGCCCCGCATTCGCAAAGAAAGCCCCGGCATGGCCGGCGCAAAAGGGAGCAAGAATGGCTATTCAACTAACCCAGACGATCCGCGACCTGCTGAACACGGCCCTGGCCGACGGCACCTTTTGCCTGGTCGGCACCTCGACGAAAGACGGCCACCCGCAGATCAGCCCGAAAGGCAGCGTCGTCGTCTTCAACGACGATCACCTCTGCTATTGGGAGCGCAGCAATCGCAGCGCCGCCAAGCGCGTGCTCGAGAATCCGCATGTCTGCGTCTATTACCGCAACGTCGCCAAGGCGGGTAAGGATTTCCGCGGCGGCGTCATCCGCTTCTATGGCGATGCGACTGTCCTCAACGACGGCGCCGATCGCGACAAGGTGTGGGAGCTGATCCCCGAGGCCGAGCGCAAGCCCGATCCGGAGAAGAAGGGCTCGGCCGTGCTGATCAAGCTGAGCAGCGTCGAAGAGATGTCCGGCAACGTCGTGATGAAGCGCGACTGATCCAACGTGACCACCGGAGCGACGAGTGACGGCGTTAGCTACGTCGTTCCGGTGTTCAACAAGCGGCGCTTCCTGCGCCAGGTGATCGCCGGCCTTGCCGCACAAGACGGCGTCTTTCTCCGCGAATACATCTTCATCGACGACGGCTCGACCGACGGCTCGGCCGACGAGCTGGAGCAGCTCGTCGGCGACTGGCCCGCTTCGCGCATTCTCCGCCAGCCGAATGCCGGGCCCAGCGTCACCACCAATCGCGGCCTACGCGAGGCCCAATATCCGCTGGTGAAGCTGGTCGACGGCGACGACGTGCTCTTGCCCGACGCCACAATGCAGCTCCGCGACGCGCTGGCGCACCATCCGGCGGCGCCCGTCGTTTACGGCAGATCCGCGACATATGTCGACGCTCAGGACGCGCTGTCGCGGCTGGCGCTGAAGGCGCCGAGTGCTTATCGCGAGGCGCGGCTTGAGCAGGCGCTGAAGCCGCTGCTGCGCGAATGCTATCTCGGACCGAGCAATTGCCTCGTTCGCCGCGATGCCGCATTGTCGGTCGGCGGCAGCGACGAGAGTGTCTTCGTGCAGGATTATTCGCTGCTGCTGCGGCTCTCGACGCTCGGTCCGTTCGTCGCGGTCGATGCGCCGGTCGTGCTGCATCCCGAAGCGCCGCAGGATCGGCTCAACGATGGAGGTCCGCAATTGCTGCACGACACCAACCTGACCGTCGCGCGCTTCCTCGCCCAGCACGACGTGCCCGACGAGCTTGCAACGATGGCGACGCGACGCGCGATGACGCGTGCCTGGCTCTGGGCAAAGCGCCGCGAAGGGGCGACCCCGTTCTCGCGCTGGTATTGGCTGCGTCTCGCCAGCTATTTGCCCTTGCCGGCACTGCGCGGGGCGCTGCTCGCGGCGAGCTGCGGCGCCTTCACGCTGAGCCGCCCCGTCCGGCGCAGCCAGCCGGCGGCGTCGTGAGCATCGTCACCGAAACGGCCGCCTACGAGCGCTGGGCCCGCGCGCGGATCACACTGATCAAATCCGATCTCGCGCTGAAGCATCGCGAGATGCGCGCGGCCGTCTTCCCCTTCCTTCGCGCGACCTTCTATCGCTGGGTCACGCTTTACCGCGAGGCTTGTCCCGAGCTTGCCGACGCGCCGAAGCTGCTCGCGGTCGGCGATCTGCATATCGAGAATTTCGGTACGTGGCGCGATGCCGAAGGCCGCATGATCTGGGGTATCAACGATTTCGACGAAGCGCATCCGATGCCTTATACGATCGACCTGGTGCGGCTAGCGACCAGCGCGATCTTGGCGATCCGCGCGGATACGCTGTCGATCGGCGAGAGCGCGGCGATCGACGCTATCCTTGCCGGCTATCGTAAGCGCATCGACAGCGGCGACGGCCGGCCTTTCGTGCTCGAGGAAGACCATCCCGTGCTGCGCGCGATGGCGACGGGCGAAGAGCGCAACGCCACGGCCTTCTGGGCAAAGCTCAACGCTTTCCCGACCACGACGCCATCGCGCAGCCCACGCGCGCTGATCGTGCGGGATTTGCCGCGCGGCTGCGGCAAGCCGCGCTTCGTTCATCGCATCGCCGGACTCGGCAGCCTCGGCCGTGAGCGCTATGTCGGCATCGCCGAAAGCGAGGGCGCCCTCGTTGCGCGCGAGGCCAAGGCGATGCTGCCCTCGGCCTATGACAAGCAGCACGGCGGCAATCAGATCTATTATGCGACAATCCTCAAAGCCGCGATCCGCGCGGCCGATCCGTTCGTTGCGCTCCAGCAAGGCTGGCTGATCCGCCGCCTCGGCCCGCATTGCTCGCGCATCGAGCTGATCGATCTGCCGCGGCGCAAGGATGAGCGCGTGCTGCTCGCAGCAATGGGGGCCGAGACGGCGAATATCCATCTCGGCTCGCCCGCCTCGGTATCCGCGCTGCGCCGCGATCTCAAAGCCCGCAGCACCGATTGGCTGCCCGAAGCCGCGCAGCGCATGATCAAAGCCACGCTCAAAGACTGGAAGGCGTGGCGCGACGCTTGAGGGTGGTTAGTGGCCGCCAGGCGGCACTTCCGATGACCGTGGGCTCTGGCGCTCGGTGATGAATTCGAGGAGCGCGGGCTGGCCGTCGTCGATCTTGGCGAGGGCGCGCTTGATCGCCGGGATGATCGCGCCCGCTTCGGTCACGCGCTCGCCATAGCAACCGAGCGACTTGGCGAAGTCGGCGTAATTGCCGCTGATCGCCGTCGATTCGAATTTCTCGGTCGAGTATTTCATCACGTTGAGCTCGGCCGCCATGACGAAATTGTTGAAGAGGATCGAGAGGATCGGGATACGGCCGCGCGAAGCCGTCTCGAGATCCATGCCGGTGAAGCCGATCGCGGCATCGCCCCAGAAATTGATGCAGAGCTTGTCGGGCGCAGCGAGCTTCGCGCCGATGGCAAGGCCGAGACCGTAGCCGAGCTGCGTGCTCTTGCCCCAGCCGATGTAGGAACGCGGCGACTTGCAACGCCAGAACGGCACGACCTGATCGCGCGGGCTGCCCGAATCATGCGTGGCGATGGTGTTGGCGACATCGACGGTGTTGAGCAGATCCCAGATCACGCGATAGGGCGTGAGCGGCGATTGGTTCGAAGTAAGACGCGGCGTCCAGACGCCCATCCATTCCTCGCGCAAAGCCGCGACCTCGCGGATGATCTTGCCGTCGCGGCCGTGCGGCTTCGATGCAAGGCGGCTTTTGACCTCCGCGATCAGCATGTCGAGGGCGAGACCGGCATCGCCGACGAGGGCATGGCTGGACGTAATGTCCTTGTTCACATCCGCCGCATCGAGCGTCAGATGCAGCATCTTCTTGCCTTTCGGCATCTGCATATTGAACGGCGTCGCCGTCCACGAGCAGCCGACGCCGAAGACGACATCGGCCTTCTGCAGCATGTGATAGAACTGCTTCGAATGCGTCGTGCTGCCGGCGCCGAGGGCGAGCGGATGGGTTTCATCGAACGCGCTCTTGCCGGGATTCGACGTGCCGACGGGCGCTTCGAGCAGCTCGGCCAAGGCCTGCAACTGCTTCCACGCCTTGGCGTAGAGCACGCCTTGGCCGGCGAAGATCACCGGCCGCTGCGCCGCGACGAGCGCTTCGGCGACCGTTGCCACATCTTTCGGATCGGGCGCGCTGCGATAGCGCGGCGTTTTCTCGTAGACGAGGGGATCGGGAATCTCGGCGTCCCAGAGATCGACCGGCACTTCGACCATGGTCGGACCCGGGCGGCCGTTCTTCGCCTGCGTGAAAGCGCGGCGCATCGCGTCCGGCACCATTTGCGGGACTGTGATCTGCTCGACCGATTTGGTGACGTTGCGGAAATTCGCCGTCGCCGAGAAATTCGGCTTCACGTTCGATTGCGCGCGCGGGTGACCCGCCGGGATCACGACCAGCGGCACGGATTCGGCATAGGCCTGCGCCACGCCGCCGAAAGCGTTCTCGGTGCCGGGCCCCTGCTGCATGGCAAAGACGCCGACGCGATCGCCGCAGGAGACGCGCCCGAGCGCGTCCGCCATATGCACGCCGGTCCGTTCTTGCCGCACCAGGATCGGCTTGATGCCGGCCTCGGCCGCCGGCTCGATCAAGCCGTTGCGCGGATAGCAGCACAGATACTCGACCCCTTCACGCTTGAGGATTTCGGCGATAGCGGCGGCGACTTTCATTTTTGAGGCCTCTCTTTTTCGGGCGAGCTCTGATTCACAATGACAATTTGGCTTCGTTTGGAAATTTTCAGATTCCGCGCGTGTCGCGCTTCAACTTAGCGCGATCGCGCCGCCCTGTCTCTGAACGAGGGCGACGCTGCATCTATTCCGCGGCCGCCCGCTCGGCCCGGCGCTTCACTTTCCAATCGCCGAGCGTGTTGGGATCGAGATTGAACAGCCGCATCGCGTTGCCGCCGAGGATGTTGCGCTTGGCTTGCTCGGTCAGGAACGGCAAATCGTAGATCGTCGATGGCAGGTCGGTGTCCCAGTGCGGGTAGTCCGACGAATAGCAAAGCTGCGTCTCGGCATTGATCATCTTGAAGGTCAGCTCCAGCGCCTCGCGGTTGTTCACCATCTCCATCGGCTGCGTCGAATAGAACATCTCGCGCATATAGTCGGAGGGCTTGCGCTTGAGCATCGGCACTTCCGACGAGCGCATCATCCATTCATTGTCGAGGCGCTGCATCAGGAACGGCACCCAGGCGAGGCCGCTTTCGACCCAGATGGTCTTAAGCTTGGGGAAACGCTCGGGCATGCCGTTGCACAGCCAATTCGTGCAATGAAGGATGCTCGACCACGAGAAGCCGAGCGCGTGAGCGGCAATGAAACGGTTGCAGGTATTCATCGCCTGATCGCGGCCCCAGAACAGCCCGGCATGGAAGACGAGCGGCAGGCCCATTTCTTCCATCAGCGCGTAGGTCTTGATGAAGGCATTATCGTAGACCGGCTTGAAGCGCGGCGTCAGGAAGGTGAAAGCGCAGACGCCTTTGGTGCCGGCGAAATCCTTTACCACCTTGTACATCGCCTCGGCATCGTTGGCCGGCAGATAGAGCGAGGCCTTGATGCGCGGCTCCTCGGCGAGGATCCGCTCGCAGAGCCAGCGGTTATAAGCGCGCGCCAGCGCCACCTCGACCTCGGGCCGCGGCGTGAAAGGCAGGCCGAGCATCGGCGTCGGGAAGAGCAGCACCTGATCGATGCCGAGCGCGTCCATCCAGCGCTTGGTATAGGTGATGTCGCGATGGGTGCCGGCGGGGAATTTCTCGGGCGCGCGGCCGTCGCGGCGGGTGACGCGGCCGATCATGTCCTGGTACGACCCGGTCGGCGCGGTGATGCCGCCGCCACCGAAGCCCTGATAGCGCGCCTGATCGCGCAACACCGGGTCTTCGATGTATTCGACGATCTGCGCGTAAGAGATGACCTCGAGGTGATGCCCGTCGACATCGACGATCGGGAAATCCTCGTAGCGCCGCTGCCCCGCCTGTTGGCGGGCATGGGCGAGCATGGTCGTGGTGTTGAATTCCTCGACCGCGAGATCGCGGAACGACGTCACATCGAGCGTATCCATGGCCCGCCTCCCTCTCCGAATTTGATGGGATTATAGGGCAAAGCGCTCACACCAAACAAACACCCTCCCTCCGCGAAAGCGGGGATCCAGGCTTATCATTCGGATGTCTCGCTGGGTCCCCGCTTTCGCGGGGACGACGGTATTTGAGAAAGTGTAACGCTATTCCGCCGCGCCGCGGGTGGCGAGGCGGTTTTGCTTCGTCTCGGAGATCACCGGGTCGAGGTTGAAGACGCGTTTGGCGTTGAGGCCGAGGATATTGCGCTTGGCGCTCTCCGAGAGGAACGGCAGGTCGTAGATCGTCGACGGCAGATCCATATCCCAATGGGGATAGTCCGAGGCGTACATCAACTGCGTCTCGGCGTTGATCATCTTGAAGGTGAGTTCCAGCGCTTCGCGGTTGTTCACCATCTCCATGGGCTGGGTCGAATAATACATCTCACGCATGTAGTCGCTGGGGCGGCGCTTCAGCAGCGGCACTTCGGACGAGCGCATCATCCACTCGTTATCGAGACGCTGCATCAGGAAGGGAATCCAAGCGAGGCCCGATTCGATCCAGCATACTTTCAGCTTCGGAAAGCGCTCGGGCATGCCGTTGCAGAGCCAGTTCGTCATATGGACGGCGTTGAACCAAACGAAGCCCAAGGAATGCACGGCGATGAATTTGTTGCAGAGCGAGAGGCTTTGGTCCTCGCCCCAGGCATAGGAGCCGTGGAAGACGAGGGTCAGGTTGCGCTCTTCGAGGGCGCGCCAGACCTTCACATAGGCATTGTCGTAGACCGCCCGGTAATGCGGCGAGACGACGGTGAAGCCGATGACGCCTTTCTTGTCGCCGAAATCCTGGATCATCTTGTAGCAGGCATCGGGATCGTTGAACGGCAAATAGAGCGTCGAGGTGATGCGCGGCTCGGCGGCGAGAATTTCCTCGCAGAGCCAGGCGTTGTAGGCACGGGCAAGCGCGACCTCGACATCTTTGCGCGGCGTGGTGCCGAGGAAAAGCATCGGTGTCGGGAACATCACCGAGATGTCGACACCCATCGCATCCATCCAGCGCTTGGTCAGCGTGACGTCGCGATGCGGGCTGGCGGGTGCCTTCTCCAGAAGCCGCGCCTTGTTGCGGGTAACGCGGCCGCCGAGGTTCTGATAGGAGCCGGCCGCCGAGGTCAGGCCCTGCGCGCCGAAGCCCTGATAGCGCGCCTGATCCCTGAGGATCGGGTCTTCGATGTAATCGCAGATGCGCTTGAAGCTGTCGGTCTCGTAATGATGCGCGTCGACATCGACGATGAGGAAATCCTCATAGCGTCGCTGTTTCGCCTGTTGGGTCGCATGATCGAGAAAGGTCTTGGTGTCGAATTCTTCGACCGAGAGATCGCGGAAATTGAGAGAGTCCATCTCGTCGCATGCTCCTAACAATTTCCCTCTCCGCCCTCGAGGGCGGAGAGGGTGGGGTGAGGTGGGTGAAGTTCAGATGAGATCGCGCCTTTTGCGGCACACCTCACCCTCCCAGCGCTGCGCGCCGGGCCCCTCCCTCTCCCCGCAAACAAGCGCGGAGAGGGAAAGGGAGACTACTCCGCCGCGGTCCGCGCGGCGAGACGTTGCGCCTTCACCGGCGACATGATCGGCTCGAGGTTGAAGAAACGCTTAGCGTTGCCGCCGAGGATGTTGCGCTTGGCTTGCTCGTTGAGGAACGGCAGGTCGTAGATCGTCGACGGCAAATCCATATCCCAATGGGGATAGTCGGACGCGTACATGAGCTGCGTCTCGGCATTGATCATCTTGAAGGTGAGCTCCAACGCCTCGCGGTTGTTCACCATCTCCATCGGCTGCGTCGAATAGAACATCTCGCGCATGTAATCGCTGGGCCGGCGCTTCAAGAGCGGCACTTCCGAGCTGCGCATCATCCATTCGTTGTCGAGGCGCTGCATCAGGAAGGGTATCCAGGCGAGGCCGCTCTCGATCCACGCGACTTTCAGCTTGGGGAAGCGCTCGGGCATCCCGTTCACCAGCCAATTGGTGCAATGGAGGATGTTGAACCAGGAGAAGCCGAGCGCATGCACCGCCATGAAGCGATTACAGAGCTGCAGGCTCTGGTCGCCGCCCCAAGCATAGGCGCCATGGAAAACCAGCGGCAAGCCGGCTTCCTCGATCGCGGCATAGGTTTTCACATAGGAATTGTCGTAGACCGCCTTGTAGCGCGGCGAGACGATGGTGAAGCCGATCACGCCCTTCTTGCCGGTGAAATCCTTGACCATCTTGTAGCTGGCTTCGGGATCGTTGAGCGGCAGATAGAGCGTCGAGGTGATGCGCGGCTCATGCGCCAGCACATTCTCGACCAGCCAGCGATTATAGGCGCGGGCCAGCGCGTTCTCGACATCGGGCCGCGGCGTCAGGCCGAGGGTAAGCATCGGGGTCGGGAAGAGGCACACCTGATCGATGCCGAGCGCATCCATCCAGCGCTTGGTGAGAGTGATATCGCGATGAACGTCGGCCGGCGTCTTCTCGTGATGGAAGCCGCCGGTGCGGCGGGTGACGCGGCCGAGAAGATTCTGATAGCCGCCGCCCGCGGTCGCCGAGGTGATGCCGCCGGCGCCGAAGCCCTGGTAGAGCGCCTGATCGCGCATCACCGGGTCTTCGATGTATTGGCACATCTCTTTATAGGATTGGGTCTCGAGGTGATGACCGTCGACATCGACGATCAGGAAATCCTCGTAGCGGCGCTGGATCGCCTGCTCATTGGCATGGCTCAGCAGGGTTTTCGTATCGACTTCGGCCAGCGACAGATCGCGAAAATTTACTGAGTCCATGCGAATTCTCCTCTAAGGAAATTTCACTCCAGGGAAACTCACTCCGCCGCGTTGCGGGCCGCCAGGCGCTGGGCCTTGAGCGGCGAGATGACGGGCTCGAGACCGAAGAAGCGCTTGGCGTTGAGGCCGAG
The DNA here is from genome assembly GCA_035552195.1 of Allostellaceae bacterium. Lineage (GTDB taxonomy): Bacteria > Pseudomonadota > Alphaproteobacteria > ATCC43930 > CGMCC-115725 > CAIKMD01. The sequence continues at coordinate 32,030 of DASZLU010000154.1, forward strand.
GATGTTGCGCTTCGACTGTTCCGAAAGGAACGGCAGATCGTAGATCGTCGACGGGAGGTCCATATCCCAATGCGGATAATCCGAGGAATAGAGGAGCTGCGTGTCGGCGTTGATCATCTTGAAGGTGAGCTCAAGCGCCTCGCGGTTATGCACCATCTCCATCGGCTGGGTGGAGTAGAACATCTCGCGCATGTAATCGCTCGGCCGGCGCTTCAGGAGCGGCACTTCCGACGAGCGCATCATCCATTCGTTGTCGAGACGCTGCATCAGGAACGGCACCCAGGCGAGGCCGCTTTCCACCCAGGCGACTTTCAGCTTCGGGAACCGCTCCGGCATGCCATTGCAGAGCCAGTTGGTGCAATGAAGGATGTTGAACCAGGCGAAGCCGAGGGCATGCACCGCAAGGAACCGGTTGCAGAGCTCGAAGCTTTGATCGCCGCCCCAGGCATAGGCGCCATGGAAGACCAGCGGCAGGCCCGCCTCTTCCATCAGCGCGTAGGTCTTTACATAGGAATTGTCGTAGATCGCCTTGTAGCGCGGCGAGACGATGGTGAAGCCGGATACGCCTTTCTTGCCGACGAATTCCTTCACCATCTTGTAGGTGGCTTCGGGATCGTTGAGCGGCAGATAGAGCGTCGAGACGATGCGCGGCTCGACCGCGAGCACGTTCTCGACCAGCCAGCGGTTATAAGCGACGGCCAGCGCGGTCTCGGTATCGGCGCGCGGCGTCAGGCCGAGGGTCAGCATCGGTGTCGGAAACAGGCAGACCTGATCGATGCCGAGCGCATCCATCCAGCGCTTGGTCAGGGTCACGTCGCGATGCGGCGACGGCGGCGCCTTGTCGGCGGGATAGCCGTTGCTGGTGCGCGGCACGCGGCCCATCAGATTCTGATAGCCGCCCTGCCCTGTCGCCGAGGCGATACCGCCGGCGCCATAGCCCTGATAGAGCGCCTGATCGCGCAGCACCGGGTCTTCGATGTACTGGCAGATCTGCTTCCAGGACGAAATCTCGAAATGATGCCCGTCGACATCGGCGATGAAGAAATCTTCGTAGCGGCGCTGGATCGCCTGCTCATTCGCGTGACGCAGCAGCGTTTCGGTATCGACTTCGGCCAGCGACAGGTCGCGAAAATTCGTCGAATCCATGCGAATTCTTCCCTAACCCAATTAATACGCGCCGGCGGCTAAAAACCCCGCCGGCTTATTTATTGCGCGGCACCACGCGCCGCGAGGCGCTTGATCTTGGTCTCGGACAGGATCGGCTCGAGGTTGAAGAGCCGTTTGGCATTGCCGCCGAGGATATTGCGCTTGGCGCTCTCCGAGAGGAACGGCAGATCGTAGATCGTCGAGGGCAAGTCCATATCCCAATGCGGATAATCGGACGAATAGAGGAGCTGTGTCTCCGCGTTGATCATCTTGAAGGTGAGCTCCAGCGCCTCGCGGTTGTTCACCATCTCCATCGGCTGCGACGAGTAGTACATCTCGCGCATGTAATCGCTGGGGCGGCGCTTCAGCAGCGGCACCTCGGACGAGCGCATCATCCATTCGTTGTCGAGACGCTGCATCAGGAACGGCACCCAGGCGAGACCGCTCTCGACCCAGACGGTCTTGAGCTTGGGGAAGCGCTCGGGCAGGCCGTTGCACAGCCAGTTGGTCATATGGATGATGTTGAACCAGGCGAAGCCCAGCGCGTGCACGGCGATGAATTTGTTGCAGAGCGAGAGGCTCTGGTCGCCGCCCCAAGCATAGGCGCCGTGGAAAACCAGCGGCAGGCCGGCTTCTTCCATCAAGGCGAAGGTCTTCATATAGGCATTGTCGTAGACGCCTTTGTAATGCGGCGAGACGATGGTGAAGCCGGCGACGCCCTTCTTGCCGGCGAATTCCTTCACTGTCTGATAGGTGGCCTCGGCATCGTTGAACGGCAGATAAAGCGTCGCGCGGATGCGCGGCTCGGCGGTCAACACTTCCTCACAGAGCCAGCGGTTATAGGCGCGGGCCAGCGCCACCTCGACCTCGGCCCGCGGCGTCAGGCTCAAGGTCAGCATCGGCGTCGGGAAGAGCATCACGAGGTCGATGCCCATCGCGTCCATCCAGCGCTTGGTCAGCGTGATGTCGCGATGCGTGTTCGCGGGTACTTGCTCTTTGCTCTCGCGCGGATTGCGCGTGACGCGGCCCATCAGATTCTGATAGCCGCCGCCGGACGCCGCCGTGGTGATGCCGCCACGGCCATAGCCTTGATACTTGGCCTGGTCGCGCATCACCGGATCGTCGATGTATTCGAAGATCTCGGCGTAGGACATGTTCTCATAGTGATGCCCGTCGACATCGACGATGAGAAAATCCTCGTAGCGGCGCTGGATGCTCTGCTGATTGGCGTGTTCGAGCAGCGTCTTGGTGTCCATCTCGGCGATCGAGGCCACCGTGAGGTCGCGCATGCTGAGACTGTCCATCGAACTACTCCGCGGCGCCGCGTTCGGCGAGGCGCTTGATCTTCGCCTCCGACAGCACCGGCTCGAGATTGAAGGCGCGCTTGGCGTTGCCGCCGAGGATATTGCGCTTGGCCTGCTCCGAGAGGAACGGCAGGTCGTAGATCGTCGAGGGCAGGTCCATGTCCCAATGCGGATAGTCGGACGAATAGAGCAGCTGGCTCTCGGCGTTGATCATCTTGAAGGTGAGTTCCAAGGCCTCGCGGTTGTTCACCATCTCCATCGGCTGCGTCGAGTAATACATCTCGCGCATGTAATCCGACGGCTTGCGCTTCAAGAGCGGCACCTCGGACGAGCGCATCATCCACTCGTTGTCGAGGCGCTGCATCAGGAACGGAATCCAGGCGAGGCCGCTTTCGATCCACACCGTGCGCAGCTTCGGAAGGCGCTCGGGCAGGCCGTTGCACAGCCAGTTTGTCATGTGGAGGATGTTGAACCAGGTGAAGCCCAGCGCATGCACCGCGATGAAGCGGTTGCAGAGCTCGGCATGCTGGTCGCCGCCCCAGGTATAGGCGCCGTGGAAGACGAGCGTCAGGTTGCGCTCTTCGATCGCGCGCCACGTCTTCATATAGGCGTTGTCGTGCACGCCCTTTTTTGCGGGCGACACGACGGTGAAGCCGATCACGCCTTTCTTGTCGCCGAATTCCTGCACCATCTGATAGCAGGCCTCGGGATCGCGGAACGGCAGGTAGAGTGTCGAGCGGATGCGCGGCTCGTGCGCCAGGATGCGGTCGCAGAGCCAGCGGTTATAGGCGCGCGCCAGCGCCACCTCGACCTCGATGCGCGGGCAGGAGCCGAGCTGCAGCATCGGTGTCGGGAACATGCAGGCGACATCGATGCCGATCGCATCCATCCAGCGCTTGGTCAGCGTGATATCGCGATGCGGCGTCGCCGGTGTCTTTTCCTTGTGTACGCCGGGATAGCGCGTGAGGCGGCCGCCGAGATTCTGGTAGCCGCCGGAGGCCGTGGTCAGGCCGGCGCGGCCGAAGCCTTGATAGAGTGCCTGATCGCGCATCACCGGGTCTTCGATGTATTCGCAGATTTCGTTGTAGCTGTCGGTCTCGTAGTGATGCGCGTCGACATCGACGATGAGGAAATCCTCATAGCGCCGCTGCTCCGCCTGCTGCTTGGCGTGGCTCAGTAGCGTACGCGTGTCGAACGATTCGACCGAGAGGTCGCGGAAATTGACGCTGTCCATCGGCAAGAAAAAGACTCCGTATCAGTGCTGATCGACACCGCTCGGGGTGTCGTTCTCGTCGGGCTGGCGCTTGCCCACATTGGACCAGGATTGCCACAGCGCGAGATCGAAGAGCGGCACGTTGACGCCCTCGAGCATGCCGGTCGCGCCTATCGCTACGTCTTGCGGGGTGATGCCGCTATTGCGGGCGAAGGGCCGCGGCGGATTGCCGATTTGCGCCTTCGCCCCATAGAGCTTCACCACGATCGCAAAAAGCTGGGCCAGGGCAGCGTCCGGTACATCGGCCAGCTTGTTGTCTTCGATCACCTCGGCGAAATTCGCCGCGAGGTCGCTCGCGAGGTCGGCGAGCTTGGCCCGGCGATCGTCTGGGCGATCGTCAGACGTTGACATATACCGAGCCGTTTTTCTCGACGACGTTGAATTTCTGCAGCCGGATGCGGCCGTCGCAGACATTCACGCCGGTCTCGAGATGAAACTCGTACGCGTGCCACGGGCAGATGATGTGCATATCGTTGCGGTCGTAATCCTGACCCAGGAAGGTCCGGTCCGGCGCGATTACGTCGAGGACCTGCGGCATGCGCACGCCTTCGCAGACAGGGCCGCCCTGATGCGGGCAATGGTTGCGGTAAGCGTAGTATTTGCCGCCCTGGCGAATGACCCCGATCTCGACCTCGCCGGCGGTGACAACCCGGACCCCGCCGTCGGCGATTTCGCCATCCTTGCAAACCAAAACTTCAGACATAACGCTCCCATCCCTCTCTTTAGGTAAGCCTGATTGTTCGCGATATTACCCTCACGCCTCGGCTTTTGCCCATAGGCTTCGTGCGGCTTTTCCGCACGGGAACCCCCCCTGAAAATGCTGGGGCAAGCTGCGGATTTCGCAAGCCTTGTCCGGGATTCCCGTCCGCATTGCGGTGCGGCATGAGGTACGACCGTCGGCGTCCCAACGTCTTTTGGGTCGCAAGACCTAGTCGGTCATCACACTAGTCGGTCATCACATAGGTGTTGAAGACATGCTGGCCCGTGCGCGACGGGAAGCCGCCGCGGACGGCGCCGGCACGCTGGTCCTGGTAGATCGTCGCCATCGACGGCGAGAGCGGCCGCGAATTCGGCACCGACAGCCACATGCGCAGCAGGTGGCGATGACGCTCGTCCTCCGGCCAATCGGTGAAGGCGGTGCGGGCGTGGAAACAGGTGTGATTGTTGACGAGTTGCAGATCGCCGGGCTGGAACATCATCGAGAAATGGAATTCCTCGCTGTTGGTCAGATCGTCGATCATCGCGCGCGCCTCGATCTGCGCCGGGGTGAAGCGCGGCACCTCGGGAAAAGCCTGCGCATTCTTGATCTGACCGTCGATGAAGCGGCAGGAGAAATAGCCTTCGGCCTCGCTGTAGACCGGCTGCTGGTAATAGGGTTTGGCGCCCGCCGGCTCTTGCTTGTTCCAGCTCCAATAAAAGGGCTGGTAGAGCACCTCGAGCAGATCGGGCCGCCGCTGCGCGATCTCGTTTCTCACCGCGACCGAGCTGGCGAGCTTGCTCAAGCCCCCTTCCTTGGCGACGTTGAGGACGAACAGCCCGGTGACGTCGCAGCTATCGGTATGGAAACTCAGGCGCTGGTTCGATTGATAGCCGCGGCCGCCCGCGCTTTCGGTGATGACACCGAAATTGCGCACGTCACCCAACAGATCGCCGACCCGGCTTTGCGAACGCGCCGTACCGAAATGCTTGCCCATGCCCCAATAGATGAGCCGCAAATCGTCTTTGCTGTAGCGTTCGTTGGGAAAACCGCGAAACAGCTGTAACCCGCCGCCATTCTCCAGCCGCTCGCGCGCTTCCGCGAAGCGGTCGGCGACGCTGGGCAGCGGGAAATCGTCGCGCGTGAGGGTTTCGAGCGTCTTGCCCGCCTTGGTGGCAGCGGCAAAAGCGCGCTCGATCTCGGCGATCTCGTCCTTGGTCCAGTCGTGGATCCAGGAAGTCGATTTCGCCATATCCGGTCCGCGCCAATCGGCGGCGCCCTCAATGATCCTGACCATGCGATCCTCCACCACAGGCTTTGCCCGTAAAACTAGGCCGCGGCTTTTGCCGAGTCCATGTGGACAACGCGAAGCCGGAACGCGGTGAAACGTTGCGTGGTTATTCCGCCATGGCACGGGAAATCGAAGTAAAGCTCGAGGCGCCGGGCGCGACCGCGGCGCGGCGCCTGCTCGATGCGCCCTGGTTCAAGCGCCTCGAAGCGGCGCCGCTGAAGCGCAATCATCTGGTGTCGGTCTATTACGACACCCCCGCCACCGCGTTGCGCCGCGAAGGCATGTCGCTCCGCGTTCGGCGCATCGGTCCCAAACGCATCCAGACCGTCAAAGCGGGACCGCGGGGCGCCTGCGGCCCGTTCTGCCGGCATGAATGGGAGCGCGAGATCACCGGCAATCGGCCCGATCTCGACGGCGACAGCGTGCTCGACCGTTTCTCGCGCAAGAAGCTCAAACGCGAATTGCGGCCCCTCTTCACCACCGAGATCAAGCGCGCGGCGATTCCGGTGCATTGCGGCGGCAGCGAGATCGAAGTGGCAATCGACCGCGGCGAGGTCCGTACCAGGCGCAACCGGAGGCCAATCAGCGAAATCGAGCTCGAATTAAAAGCGGGCGACCCGGCGCCGCTGGTGCAGCTCGCCAAGCGCATTGCCCAGGCCACGCGGGCCAGTTACGGCACGGCGAGCAAGGCCGAGCGCGGCTACGCGTTGCGGCGCAGCGATGGTCCGGCGCCGGTCGGCGCGCAGGACATCGTCATCGATCCGCAGATGAACGCAGGCGAAGCTCTCACCACGATCGCGCTGTCCTGCGTCCATCATTTCGCCGGCAATCGCGACGCCGTCTTGGCCGGGCTTCCCGAAGGCGTGCATCAGATGCGCGTCGGGCTGCGCCGCCTGCGCGCCGCGCTCTCGTTCTTCAAGGATATGCTGACGGATGCGGAAAGCGGCCGCATCCGGCGCGAGCTCAAATGGCTGCTCGTCGAGCTCGGCCCGGCGCGCGATCTCGATGTCCTCATCGATGAAAGCCTGGTGCCGCTGCAGCAGCAGCGCGCCGACGGCAATACGCTCGATGCGCTCAAGCTCGAATTGAAGCGCCGCCGCGATGCGTGCATCGAGCGGGCCAGGCAAGCCGTCGGCAGCGATCGCTACCGTCGCATCGTGCTCGACACGGCGCTTTGGGCCACGGGCGGCGGTTGGACCAACAGCGGCAAGCCGCCGATCGCCGAACAGCGCTCGCGCCGCGCCGCCGATTTTGCCGCCGCCGAGCTGGCGCGGCGCGAGCGCAAGATCGAGAAGAAATTGAAGCGGCTGGCGAAGCTCGATCCGCGGCGCCGCCACAAGCTGCGCATTGCCGCCAAGAAGCTGCGCTATGCCGACGAGTTCTTCGCCAGCCTCTTTGATCGGCGGCGCGAGCGCGCGCGATTGAAGCGTCATCGCAAGGCGCTCAAAGCGCTGCAATCCTCGCTCGGCCGGCTCAACGATATGCGCGCGCATGCGACGATGGCCGGCGATTTTCTTCGCCCGCAGCGCCGCGCGAGGAAGAAGCCACAAAAAGCCTTCGCCTTCGGCTTCATCTCGGGCGACCACCATGCGCATGCCCGCGGGCTGATCGCGAAAGCCGCGGCGGCGGGCGAAGACCTGGCCGCTTTGCGACCGTTCTGGAAATAAAAGTCCTTCTCCGCCTGCTGGCCGGAGGAGGTCGCGCCGCAAAGCGGCTGGACTGACACCCGAGCCTCACCCTACCCTCTTCGCCCCCTAAAGGGGCGGAGAGGGAACGATGAAAAAATTCGCGACAGGCTTTGCGCTGATTGCGGCGCTGGCTTCGGCAACCGCGGCGCACGCCGCCGACACGATCAAGATCGGCAAGGCGGTGCAGGATGTGTGGCTTTATACGCCGGCCGATGTCGGCATCGCCGAAGGCATCTTCGCTAAGCAGGGACTGGACGTCGATATCTCGATCCTCTCAGGCGGCGCGAAGCTGCAACAGGCGTTGCTCTCGGGCAGTATCGATATCGGCCTCGGCGGCAGCCAGGCGATGGCGCTCTCGGTCAAAGGCTCGCCGGTCATCGCGGTCGCCTCGCTCGCGGGACCGCCGGCCGGTTTCTCGATCGTAGTGGTGACGGATTCGCCGATCAAAACCGTCGCCGACCTCAAGGGTAAATCGATCGGCTTCGCTTCCAACGGCTCGATCCTCGATTGGCTGCAACAGCGGCTGTCGATCGAGGAGGGTTGGGGCCAGCACGGCATGAAAGGCGTTGCCGCCGGCGGCTCGGAAGCGAGCAGCGCCGCGCTGCTCTCGCATCAACTCGACGCCATCATCTCGACGACCGAGACCGGCTTCACCCTCGAAGCCAAGCATCAGGCGCGCATTCTCTCGAACATGCAGCCTTTCGCGCCGAACCTCATCACCCAGGTGATCTTCGCGCGCACGCCCTTTCTCAAGGAGCACCCCGATCAGGTCGAGCGCTTCCTCAAGGGCTGGTTTGCCTCGGTCGCCTTTATGGCGGCCAACAAAGAGAAAAGCAGCGCGATCTCGGCACGCGCGCTCAACATGGACCCGGCAGTCGTCGAGCGCGCCTACGATGTCGAGATGCCGAACCTGTCGAAAGACGGGGTCTTCGATCCGAAAGGCGTCGACGTGCTGCGCCAATCCTTCGTCGAGCTCGGCATGCTCGATAAGCCACCGACCGACGATCAGATTCTGACGACCAAGTTCGTGCCGGTGCGGCCGGAGTGATTATGTGAAAACACGACACAATCACTGCGCGCCGACGAAGGCCGGGGCCATTCATCGACAGTACGATCTTGAACCATGGGTCCCGGCTTTCGCCGGGACGAGGAGCAAGGGAATGAGACTGGCGCGAGCGCTTGTTCTACTGGCTATCACCGCAATGGCATTGGCCCCGCGCGCGCATGCCCTCGACAAAGTCCGTGCCGGCAAATCGATCGGCACGCTCTGGGCGTTCCTGCCGCTCGATATCGGTATCGAGAAGGGCCTGTTCGCGAAATACGGCATCGAGGTCGAGATCAGCGATCTCGGCAGCGCCGCAAAGACGCAGCAAGCGCTCGCTTCCGACAGCGTCGATGTCGCGCTCAGCGCCGGCCCCGACATGATGGCCGCGATCAAGGGCTCGCCGGTGCTGACCGTCGCGGCTTTCGCCGAAGAGCCGCGCAGCGTCGTCATCATGGTCGGCCCGAATTCGCCGGTCCAGAAAGCCGCCGATTTCAAGGACAAGATGGTCGCGATGCCGAGCCTTGGCTCGGTCAGCGAATGGCTGCTGCGCCGCATGGCCGTCGCCGAGGGTCTTGGCCGGGACGGCGTGAAGCCGGTCTCGCAAGGCTCGGTCCAGGCCAATCTCGCCGCGCTGCGCACCGGTCAGGTCGATGGCATGATCGGCCCGGCGGAAGTCGGCTTCGACCTCGAGGAGAAGCATCTCGGCCGCATCGCGGTTCATCTTGCGCAATACGCGCCGCATTTCCACGCGCATATCATCTTCGCGCGCAAGCAATTCATCGCCGACAAGCCCGATGTGCTCGGGCGCTTCCTCAAAGGCTTCTTCGCCTCGGTCCGGCTGATGAAGAGCGACAAGCAGCTAACCACCGAAACGGCGGTGAGCGTGCTGCTTGCCGCGCCGGAAATCGCCGACCGCACCTATGACGAACAGGTCGGCATGCTGATCGACGACGGGCATTTCGATCCGCAAGCGATCGAGCTGATCAAAAAATCATGGGTCGAACTCGGCATGCTCGACAAGGAGCCCGCCGACGACGAATTCATGACGACGAAGTTCGTGCCGGTGAAAGAGTAACCCGCGCGCGAAAGATCGACACGCCTCGCCGCTTCGCGTATTTTCGGGAGACGGGGAGGCAGAAAAACATGCGCGTCGGGCGGACTCTCTCTTTTGTTGCGTTGGCCTTGGCCGCGCTCGTTTATCGGGCGCCGCTTGATCCGGCGTCGGCGCTCGACAAGGTGCATGCCGGCACCGCGGTCGCGCTCTGGGCCTTCCTGCCGTTGCAGGTCGGCCAGGAACAAGGCATCTGGCAGAAATACGGCATCGATCTCGACATCACGAATAACGGCAGCGACGCGAAGCTGCAGCAGGCGCTCACCGCGGGCAGCATCGATTTCGGCCTGGGCAGCGGCGCGGCGATGGCGTTCGCCGCCAAAGGCTCGCCGGTGCACGCCGTCGCGGCTTTCGCGGGCGAGCCGAAGACGGTGACGATCATCGTCGCCCAGGATTCGCCGGTGAAAGGCCCGGCCGATCTTAAAGGCAAACTGGTCGTGATGCCGGGCGTCGGCTCGGTCAGCGAATGGCTGGTCTGGCAGATGGCGATCCAGCAAGGCTGGGGCAAAGACGGCATCCGCACCGCGGGGCAAGGCTCGATCGCCGCCAATGTCGCCGCCATCAAGACGCATCAGGCCGACGCGATGACCGGCCCGCCCGAGGTCGGCTATCTTCTCGAGAAAGACGGCGAAGGCCATGTCGCCTTCAGCCTCGCGCAATTCGCGCCGCATTTTCACGCGCATATCATCTTCGCGCGCAACGACATCATCCAGAATAATCCGGATCTGGTGACGCGCTTCCTCAAAGGCTTCTTCGCCGGCATCGCCTATATGAAAGCGCACAAGGCGGAGACGACCGCGCTCGCGGTGCGCGAATTGAAGAACACGCCCGACATCATGAATCGCGTTTATGACGAGCTGGCGCCGTGGCTCGAAAGCGACGGGCATTTCGATCCGCAAGCCATCGAGGTGCTGAAGAAATCCTTCGTCGATATGGGCATCCTCGACAAGGAGCCCGCGACCGACGACATCCTCACCACCAAATTCGTGCCGGTGACGCCATGAGCGCCCGCCGCCTCGCCGGCACCGCCGCCGCGCTGCTCATCGGCCTTGCCGCCCTCAGCCCATATGCGCAGGGCGCGGACAAGATCCGCGTCGGCAAAGCCGTCGGCACGTCGTGGACCTTCACGCCGCTCGATGTCGGGCTGCACGAAGGGTTCTACGCGAAATACGGCGTCGATCTGGAGATCGCCAATTTCGCGGGCGATGCCAAGCTGCAGCAGGCGCTCGTCGCCGAGAGCATGGATCTTGGCGTCGGCAGCGGGCCCTCGATGGCCTTTGTCGTCAAAGGTGCGCCGGTCATCGCGGTCGCTGCTTTTGCCGGCCCGCCGAACAATATCGGCGTGGTCGTCGCCGGCGATTCGCCGATCAAGAAAATCGCCGATCTCAAAGGCAAGCTGATGGCGATCAGCACCGCCGGCTCGCTCACCGAATGGCTGACCAAGCGCCTCAGCGCGCACGAAGGCTGGGGGCCCGACGGCATGAAGATGGTCTCGATCGGCGACACGGCGCAGCAAGCTTCTGCCATCAAAGCGCACCAGGTCGATGCGTTCATGGGCGGCACCGAGACCGGCTATCGCCTGGAGGAAGCCGGCGACGGTCGCGTGCTGTTGGATATGGCACCCTATGTGCCGCATTTCGTCACCCACGTCGTCTTCGCGCGAAGGCAGCTCGTCGCCGACAAGCCGGCGGCGATCGATAATTTCCTCAAAGGCTTCTTCGCCTCGATCGCGTGGATGAAGGCACACAAGGACGAAAGCAACGCCATCACCTCGCCGATCTTGCACGAGACGGCGTCGGTGGCGAGCAAGACCTATGATCTGCAAATGCCGATGATGGAGCTCGACGGCCAATTCGATCCCGAAGGCCTGGAGCTCATCAAGCAATCCTTCGTCGATCTCGGCATGCTCGATAAAAAGCCGAGCGACGATCAGATGTTGACCCGCCGATTCCTTCCGGTGAAGCCGTAGATGATTGCGCAACGTGCATCATCTACGCCCCGGCGGAGGCCGGGGCCCATTGTCCGGCGCCGTGTCGTTGATAAATGGGTCCCGGCCTGCGCCGGGACAGGGAGGTTTGGGAGTCATATAAATTGAGAGCGGGAGGAAATTGATGGGACGAGCTCGGGAGCTCACTCGAATCTTGGCCACGGCACTCGCGTTGATTGTCGCCGGCAGCATCGCGCACGCCGCCGACAAAGTGGTCGTCGGTAAATCGGTCGGCACGGCTTGGACTTTCACACCGCTCGATGTCGGGCTGCATGAGGGGATATTCGCCAAATACGGCATCGATCTGGAGATCGCGGCCTTCTCGGGCGATGCCAAGCTGCAGCAGGGATTGCTCTCGAACAGCCTTCAATTCGGCCTCGGCAGCGGGCCATCGATGGCCTTCGCCGTGAAAGGCGCGCCGATCATCGCCGTCGCGGCTTTTGCCAACGAGCCGCGCAATATCGGCGTCACCGTAGCCGCGGATTCGCCGATCAAGGCCGTCGCCGATCTCAAGGGCAAGCTGATGGCGATCAGCACGACCGGCTCGCTCACCGAATGGCTCACCAAGCGCATCGGAACGGCCGAGGGCTGGGGCGCCACTTCCATTCGCACTGTCGCGATCGGCGATGCGGTGCAGCAGACTGCCGCGCTGCGCGCCAAGCAGGTCGACGGCATCATGGGCGCGATGGAGAACGGCTATCAGCTCGAAGAGCGGCATGAAGGCCGCGTCCTCGTCAGCATGGACAAATACGTGCCGCATTTCGTGACCCACGTGGTCTTCGCGCGCAAAGAACTGGTCGCCAGCAACCCAGACGAGGTGAAACGTTTCCTTCAAGGGTTCTTCGCGACCTTGCAGTGGATCAAGGCACACAAGGCCGAAGACATCGCCATCGTCCAGCCGGTGCTGAACGAAAGTCCAACGGTGCTGTCGAAGACCTATGATACGCAGATGCCGATGATGGTGCTCGACGGCCAGTTCGATCCCCAAGGGCTGGAACTGATCAAGCAATCTTATGTCGATCTCGGCATGCTGCCCGAGAAGCCGAAGGACGAACAGATGCTGACGCGGCAATTCCTGCCGGTGAAGCCGTAAGCAAAATTAGAAAGACAAAATCATGTCATTGCGAGCGAAGCGAAGCAATCCAGGGCAGCGGCACGATACTGGATTGCTCCGTCGCTGCGCTCCTCGCAATGACGTCTGGAGATACATCGTCGCGCTTGCTTCACTCACCGCACTTGTAACAAACCCCGCCCTTGCCGCGGATAAGATCCGCGCCGGCAAGGCGGTCCAGGTGTCGTTTCCGATGTCGATCCTCGATCTTGGCGCGCATGAAGGCATCTTCGCCAAGTACGATATCGATCTCGACATCACGTCGTTCGGCGGCGACGCCAAGCTGCAGCAGGCGTTCGTCGCCGATGCGATCGATGTCGGCACCGGCAGCGGTCCCGCCATGGCTTTCGAGACCAAGGGCGCGCCGACCACCGTCGTCGCGTCTTTCGCCGGACCGCCGGGCACGATCTCGCTCACCGTTCTGCCGGATTCGCCGATCAAGTCGCCCGCCGATCTCAAAGGCAAGACGGTCGCCATCAGCACCACCGGCTCTCTCACCGAGTGGCTGACCAAGCGGCTGAGCGTCAAGGAAGGCTGGGGGCCCGACGGCATCAAGGCGGTCGCGCTGGGCGCCGGCCAGGCGATGAACGGCGCGCTCTTCACGCATCAGATCGATGCGATGATGACCGGCACCGAGAACTCTTACCTGCTGGTCGCCAAGCAGCAAGCGCGCGTCGTCACCGGCATGGAAAGCTTCGCGCCCGATTTCATGACGCATGTGATCTTCGCGCGTAAAGACCTGGTCGCGAGCAAACCTGACGAAGTGAAGCGCTTCCTGCAGGGATTTTTCGCCGCGGTGCGCTTTGCCAAGGCAAATCGCGCGGAGACGATCAAAGTCCTGTCGCCCGTCCTCAACGAGCCGCCCGAGGTGCTGGGTCTCATCTACGACCACGAGATGGGAATCCTGCTCGATGACGGCCACATCGACCCCAAGGCGGTCGGCGTGATCAAGGACTCGTTCATCGACATGGGTATCCTCGACACCAAACCAAGCGACGATGAGCTGTTCACGCGGCAGTTCCTGCCGGTGAAGCCGTAGCCTTGCATCCGTGACACCTTAGATACGAGGCGGCCGGCACAAGCCGAGGCTGAGGGGAGGAAGAGTGAAAAAAATTCTCGCGTACGCGACCAGCATTGCGTTGATTGCGGGCTTGGCGATCGTGCCGGCGGCCCATGCGCTCGACAAAGTTCATGCTGCTAAAGCGGTCGGCGTTCCCTGGACCTTCACCCTGATGAATGTCGGCATCGAGGAAGGCATTTTCGCCAAATACGGTCTCGACGTCGACAGTAGCGATCTCACCGGCGACGCCAAGCTTCATCAAGCTTTCATCGCCGGCGCCGTCGACGTCGCGCTGGGCAGTGGCCCGTCGATGGCTCTCGGCGCGAAAAGCGGCAAGGCGATAGCCGTCGCGGCCTTTGCCGGCGCGCCGCGCAACCTGTCGATCATCGTCGCGCCGGATTCGGCGATTAAGTCGGTCGCCGATCTCAAGGGCAAGGTGATGGGCACCACGACCAAGGGCTCATTGACCGAGTGGCTGGTGCAGCGCCTTGCGCAGCAGCAAGGCTGGGGCGTCAATGGCATCGGCATGGTCGAGCTCGGCGCTTTTGAGTCGAGTCTCGCCGCGCTCAAGGTGCATCAAGTCGACGCGATGGTCGGCGCATTGGAGGCCGGTTACTTGCTGGAAGAAAAGCATGAGGGAAAAGTGCTGACCGGGCTCGAAGGCGTGGCGCCCGACTTCATCACGCATGTCGTCTTCGCCCGAACCGATCTGCTGCAAAGCAATCCCGATATCGTGAACCGCTTCGTCAAAGGCGTCTTCGCCTCGATCGCCTTCATGAAGGCGAACAAGGAAAAGACCACCGAGATCGCGACCCGCGTGCTGCATCAAAGCTCGGCGGTAATGAACCGCACCTGGGACTACGAAATCTCGATGTTCGAAGACGACGGCCATTTCGACCCAAAGGCCGTCGCGGTGATGCAGCAAAGCTTCCTCGATATGGGGATGAGCGCCGAGAAGATCCCCGAGAACCAGCTCTACACAACGCAATTTTTACCGGTGAAGCCCTGATGAAAATTCGTCATGTCCTTGCTGCCGCGACGGCCACTGTCCTCGCCATCGCCGCCGCACAGACGCCGGCTTTCGCACTCAACAAAGTGCGGGCCGCGAAATCGGTCAATACCGCCTGGGCGTTCATTCCGCTCGATGTCGGCGCCGCTGCCGGCATCTGGGCTAAATACGGTCTCGATGCCGATATCAGCGGCCTCGGCGGCGACGCCAAGCTGCAGCAGGCGCTAACGTCCGACAGCGTCGATTTCGGCCTTGGCAGCGGCCCGTCGATGGCGTTTGCCGTCAAAGGCTCGCCTGTCGTCGCGGTCGCCGCCTTCGCCGAAGAGCCGCGCAACATCTCGGTCGTGATCGCGCCCAATTCACCGATCAAGACCGTCGCCGATTTGAAGGGCAAGCTCATCTCGGTGACGACCGCCGGCTCCCTCACCGACTGGCTGGTACACCGCCTGTCGGTCAAGGAAGGCTGGGGCACGGATGGCGTGCGGACGGTCGCGCTCGGCGGTTTCGAGCCGTCGGTGCCGGCACTCAAGACCGGACAAATCGACGGCATCATGGCCGCTACCGAGGCCGGCTATCTGCTCGAAGAGCGCGGCGAAGGCCGCATCCTCATCGGCATGGAAAAATACGCGCCGAAATTCCATACCCACGTCGTCTTTGCGCGTAAAGCCCTGGTCGCAGAAAATCCCGATCTGGTCACCCGCTTTCTCAAAGGTTTTTTCGCGTCGATCGCCTACATGAAATCGCACAAAGAAGAGACCTCGAAAGTTGCCGAGGCCGTCCTGAAGGAAAGCCCGCAGGTCGCGAGCAAGACCTACGACTACGAAATCTCGATGCTCGAAGACGACGGGCGTTTCGATCCCGAGGCCATCGAAGTGATCAAGCAGTCGCTGGCCGATATGAAGATGCTCGACGCCAAGCCGACCGACGATCAGCTCTTCACGACGAAATTCACGCCGGTGAAGCTTCCCTAAACCCGCGCTCGCAAACCTCCGTCGCTGCGGTTTGGATTGTCGCGCCGGTCAGGGTAGCGACGAGAATGCATCGCATCGGCGGGGGTTTCTCCCTTGCTTCACCCTTCGCGCCATCGACAGCGGCGAAGGGCTCATTTATGGTGGCACATAAGCAAATCAAGAATCCGGGGAGCGCAGAAAAATGCCTTTCGTGTGCAAGTGGTTGGTTCGCGGTGCCGTCGCGGCGGCGGCCGTCCTGACGCTTTGCGGTCCGTCGGCACAGGCCGCCGATAAAGTCGTCGCCGCCAAATCGGCTGATGTCGCCTGGACCTTCGTGGTGCTCGATATCGGGCAACAGCAAGGCATCTTCGCCAAATACGGCATCGACGTCGACATCACCGCCCTCGGCGGCGACGCGAAGGTGCAGCAGGCCCTTGCCGCCAACAGCGTCCAATTTGGTCTCGGCAGCGGCCCGTCCATGGCCTTCGTCGCCAAGGGCGCGCCGGTCTATGCCGTTGCCGCTTTCGCCGCCGAGCCCCGGAACATCGCCGTCATCGTCGGCGCCAATTCGCCGATCAAGGGCGTTCCCGATCTCAAAGGCAAAACGCTGGCCGTCACGACCGCCGGCTCTTTGACCGATTGGCTTGCCCATCGTATCGCGGTGCAGGAAGGCTGGGGTGCGGACGGCGTGAAGACCCTGGCGCTCGGCAGCTTCTCCGCTTCGCTGGCGGCGATGAAGACCGGCCAGATCGACGGCGCCATGGCGGCGATCGAAGCGGGCTATGGGCTCGAAGAGAAGAACGAAGGCAAGGTCGTCGTCGGCATGGAGAAATACGCGCCGAAATTCATCACCCATGTGATCTATGCGCGCAAAGATCTTATCGCGAGCAATCCCGATCTGGTGAAGCGCTTCCTCCAGGGCTTCTTCGCGACCATCGCTTTCGAGAAAGCGAACAAAGACAAGACCACCGAGGTCGCGATGCAGGTCCTGCATCAATCCAAGAACGTGATGGACCGTACCTACGATTACGAAATCTCGATGTTCGAGAATGACGGGCATTTCGATCCCACCGCGGTCGACGTGATCAAGGATTCCTTCGTCGGCATGGGCATCCTCGATCACAAGCCGCCGAATGACGAGCTCTTCACGACGCAGTTCGTGCCCGTCAAACCGTGAGACGGTCGGTGAAGAAACTTGCTGCCGTTTTCGGCGCGGCGCTCGCGTTGCTGAGCGTCGCGCCGTCCGCGCATGCGGCGGACAAACTCCATGTCGGCAAGGCGATCAACGTTCTGTGGATTTATACCGTTGTCGATGTCGGCATCGAGAAGGGCGTCTTCGACAAATACAATCTCGATCTCGATGTATCGGTGCTGCCGGGCGACGCGAAATTTCAGCAGGCCTTGATCGCCAAGAGCATCGATATCGGCCTGGCCGGCGCCACCTCGATGCCGCTGTCGCTGAAAGGCTCACCCGCGATCGCGGTCGCCGCCTATGCCGGCGCGCCGCGCAATTTCTCGGTCATCATCGCGGCGGATTCGCCGATCAAGACGGTCGCCGATCTCAAAGGGAAAACGCTGGCGACCGCGACCAACGGCTCGGTGCCGCAATGGCTGATCAAGCGCCTGTCGATCTCGCAAGGCTGGGGCGTCGACGGCATCAAGACCACCGCGACCGGCGGCTTCGAAGCGAGTCTGTCGGCCACCCTCACCCACGCGGTCGACGGCTTCATGGGCGCGACCGAGGCGGGGTTGCAACTGCAGGAAGAAGGCCGCGGCAAGCCGCTGACGAACATGGAGCAGTATGTTCCGCGCCTGATCACGCAGGTGGTGACGACGCGCACCGATTTCGTCGCCGAGCATCCGGATCTCGTCGAGCGCTTCCTCAAAGGCCTCTTCGCCTCGATCGCCTATGTGAAATCTCACAAGGCCGACAGCGTCGAGATCGCGACACGCGTTCTGCATCAAAGCAAGACAGTGATGGACGGCACCTACGACGCGGAGAAATCGATGTTGTCGGATGACGGCACCTTCGACCCCGAGGCGATGAAGGTGCTAAAGGCGTCGTTCCTCGAGATGGGCATTCTCGACCAGGAGCCGCCCGACGACAAAATCCTCACCACGAAATTCCTCCCCGTTAAGCCGTAAAGGAGCCTTCCCGTGAAACGGAAAGCAGCGTTGATCGCCGCCGCGCTTCTGCTCGCCGCGTTACCCGCTCATGCCGCCGACAAAGTGCGCGCCGCCAAGGCCGTCGGCAGCCAATGGGTCTTCACCGTGCTCGATGTCGGCATGGAGCAAGGCATCTTCGCCAAATACGGCATCGACGTCGAAATCTCGACCATGACCGGCGAAGCGCGCATGCAACAGGCGCTGACCGCCGGCAGTCTCGATATCGGCCTCGCGGGCAGCTCGGGCGCCGCCCTGTCGGCCAAAGGCGCGCCGGTGGTGGGGATCGCGGTCTTCCTCAACCAGCCGGCCAATTTCGCGGTCGTGGTGCTGAACGATTCGCCGATCAAGAGCGTCGCCGATCTCAAAGGCAAATCGCTTTCCGGCGCAACGACCGGCGGGTTGCCCGAATGGCTGGTGAAGCATCTCGCGGTGACGCAAGGCTGGGGCGCCGACGGCATCCGCAGCGTCTCCGTCGGCTCGCCCGATGCCAGCGTCTCGGCGATGCGCACGCATCAGGTCGACGGCATGATGACCGGCAACACGGTCGGCCTGACCCTCGAGCAGCAGAATGTCGCGCATATCGTCGTCCATATCGGCGATTACGCGAAGGACTATCACAGCGCCTTCGTATTCGCGCGCAAAGGCTTCATCGAAGAGACGCCCGACGTCGCCGAGCGCTTCCTCAAAGGCATGTTCGCGACCATCGCCTTCATGCGGGCGAACAAGGATAAGAGCGTCGAGATCGCCGCCAATGTGATGCATCTCGACCGCGCGATCGTCGATCGCGTCTACGATATCGAAGTCGGCGCGTTCTCGACCGATGGGCATTTCGATCCGAAAGCCGTCGATCTGGTGAAGCAATCCTTCATCGACATGGGCTCGCTGCCGGCAAAGCCCGCCGACGACCAGATCCTCACAACCAAATTCGTGCCGGTGAAATTCTGAGGTTATGACAGTGATATCGATCCGTTCTCTCGTGCTAGGTGCCGCGTTTCTGGCAACCGCTCTGACGGACGCATCCAGCGCGCACGCCGCCGACAAGATTCGCGCCGGCAAGGCGATCAATGTGATCTGGGCCATGATCCCGCTGGACATCGGCGCCCAGCAAGGCCTCTTCGCCAAATATGGCATCGATGTCGACATCACGACGATGAGCGGCGGCGCGAAACTGGAGCAAGGCCTCATCGCGGGCAGCCTCGATATTGGCATCGATGGCGGCACCAGCCTGGCCTTCGCGGCGAAAGGTGCGCCGGTCATCGGCATCGCGGCGGTCGCTGGCGCCCCCAGCAATTTCGCGGTCGTCGTCGCTGCGGATTCATCGATCGGCAAGGTCGCCGATCTGAAGGGCAAGCTTCTCGGCGTCGCGACCAACGGCTCGTTCCCACAATGGCTGATCAAGCGCCTTGCGGTCGCGCAAGGCTGGGGACCCGACGGCATCCGCACAGTCGCGCTCGGTGGCTTCGAAGCCAGCGCTTCGGCAATGGAGACGCACGAGACCGACGGCTTCATGGGCGCGGTTGAAGGCGGGCTGACTCTGGCCGAGAAGGGCAAGGCTAAGATCGTCACGACAATGGGAAGCTACGTGCCGTATTTCCATAATCACGTGTTGATGGCCCGCAAAGAGCTGGTCGCCGAGCACCCCGATACGGTCAAGCGCTTCCTCCAAGGCTTCTTCGCCGCGGTCGCCTATATGAAGAGCCACCGCGACGAGACCATCAAGATCTCGTCGGATGTGATGCATATGAGCACCGCAGTGATCGCGAAGACGTATGACGACGAGATCGGGATGATGTCGGATGACGGCGCCTTCGATCCGCAAGCGATCGAGGTGTTGAAGGATACCTATGTCGATATGGGCATGCTGCAAGCCAAGCCCGCCACCGACCAGCTGATCACGACGCAGTTCACGCCGGTTAAGCCGTAATCGGCCTCTATCCCGCCTAGATAGAACAAGCCGAGCCGAGTCGTCTCACCGCGCCGGGACCGTCCAGCGATTTCGCCGCGTTCTCGATATCGGCGATCCGCGCTTCGTCGAAACGGGCACCGGCGTTGTCGCGGAATTTTTTCAGGATGTCGAAATCACGCAAGGGCCGCTCGGCGCTGCCGCGGTTGTACGGCTCGAGGCACTCCAGTACGCGGCCGTCTTTCAGCTCGGCGATCACCCAGCCTTTGAACTGGTTGGGCTTGGCGCTGCGATCGACCTCGTGCTCGATCTTCGCCGCAAGGGCGCGGATATCGTCACGCGACGCCGGATCGCCGCGATACGAGGTACCGTCGAGTCGACCGGTCACCAGCGCCTCGGCCGCCGTGTAGGGGAGCGAGCCGCGGCCCTGCCAATCGTTTTGCGGCGCGATCTTCTGGTCGCGCGGTTCGCAGACGATGCCGATCATGTGCTCTGCGATGGGCGCGCGGATGCGCACGACATCGCTCGCGCGCAATCCGTCACCGCGCAGCGCCAGGATCGCGTCGATGAAGGAATGCAGCACATGGGCGCAAGGGTACGGCTTGAGCGATATGCTTTGGCATTCCCAACGCTTACCCAATTCGTCGAGCGCCGCCGCAAAATCGAAGACATAACCTGGCTCTTGCACGTGCGCCGCGAAAAGTCCGGACGGACTTTCGAACACTTGCAGCGGCCCGGTATGGCCGGCGCGCGCGAGGAGCGCCGCGGTGATGCCGGATTGCGCCGCCCAGCCGGCATGGAGATTGGGCGATTCCACCCCCTCGCGCATGCCGGCGCCGATGCCGGCAGCGAAGCTGCCGGCGATCCCGACCGCCTGCGCCGTCTTGTCCGGATCGAGCTTCAACAGCCGGCTGGCGGCGTAGGTCGCGCCGATCGCGCCGAAAATCCCGGTCGGATGCCAGCCACGCTTGTGGAATTGCAGCGGCGCGGCCAGACCGATGCGACAAGCAAGCTCGCTGCCGGCGATGATCGCCGCCATGAATTCCTCGCCGGTGGCGTCGAGCTCTTCGCCGAGCGCCAGGCAGGCCGAGAGCAAACTCGCCGTCACATGGACGATGGTTGCATTGTGGGTATCGTCGAAGGATTGCGCCGAGGCCATGGCGCCATTGGCGAGGGCGGCGCTGGCCGCGGAGGTCGTGCCGGCAAAGCCGAGAATATGGGCGCGGCCCTGCCCACCAAGGGCCAGCGTCCCAGCGCGCATGCGCTGACCGTAATTCAGCCCCGAGACCGCCAGCGCGACGCCCAGCGTGTCGAGGATGCGCCAACGCTGCGCTGCGACCACCTCGGCGGGAATGGCAGACAGATCGAGGCCGGCGCTCCACGCGGCGGCTTGCTCGCTGACGCTCGGCATGTTTCCTCCCCTGCGCCTGGCCCTTCGGACCGTTTCCGGCGGCAAACCTAGCACATCCCATTTGCGCCGTGCCCGCCGGCCCGTCTATCCTCTTGGCGAAACGCCGCTGCGGCAATGCGGCTTAGGGAGACGACGACCATGAGCGCGACCGGAAGCTCGACCACACCCGATCATATCCGCAAGGCCTGGAACGAGGCCCATGTCTCGCCGCTCTGGGAGCAGCTCGAAGCGCATTCGACCGAAGTGAAGCGCGACCGTGCGTATATATGGAAATGGGAGACGATGCGCCCGCTGGTCGAGAACGCGCTGAACCTTCAGGACATGGCGGCGATCCAGCGCCGCGTTCTCACCTTCAACAATCCGAACCTGCGCAACCCGGGCATGGGCGCGACACCGACCCTGACCGCGGCGCTGCAAATCCTGAAGCCCGGCGAAGTCGCGCGGCCGCATCGCCATTCGCCGAGCGCGCTGCGCTTCGTCCTCGAAGGCGATGGCGCCTACACCATCGTCGACGGCAAAGAATGCCTGATGAACGAGGGCGACCTCATCATCACCCCGGGCTGGACGTGGCACGCACACGAGCATCGTGGCAAGCGTCCCATCGTCTGGCTCGATAGCCTCGACGTCCCGCTGCATCGTTATTTCGGCACCGACGGTTTCGAGCCCGGCCCACCGCCGAACGACATGCCGCCGACGACCCCGGACGATATGCTTGCCGTCGCCAGCATCGTGCCCGACGGTATCGCGACCAATCCGAATTTCTCGCCGCTTTTCCGCTACCCGCTGGAGAATGTGCTCGCCGCGCTGAAGAACGCGCCGGTGGCAAAGGACGGGCTGAAACGCGTCCGCTATGTCAATCCGATGACCGGCGGTCCGTGCATGTCGCTGATGGATTGCTACATGCTGGAAATCGGCGAAGGCGAGACCGTGCCGGTGAAGAGCTCGCAGAGCATGGTCTGCGCGGTCGTCGAGGGCAGCGGCACGACGCAAGCTGGCGACGACACCTTCTCATGGGAGCCGAAGGACGTGTTCACGCTGCCGACCGGCGCCGTGATCCGCCACCGTGCCAAGGGCACGGCCCGCATTTTCGCGGTGAGCGATCGCGAGATTCTGCGCCGCCTCGATCTGCTCGAGGAAAGCAGCGTCCCGGCTTAAGTTATCCTGGGCCTAAAGTTTTTCGTTCTTTCACAATTCGTAGGGTGTCATGGCGACCACGGCCGAGCACATCCCGGTCCTGATCGTCGGGGCCGGACCTATTGGTCTCGCCCTCGCTGCCGATCTCGGCACGCGCGGGATCGAGACTCTCGTCATCGAACGCAGCGACGGCATCGTCTATCACCCGCGCGCCACCGCGATCAATGCGCGCACGATGGAGATATTGCGTCGCCACGGCCTTGCGGATCGCGTGCGCCGCGACGGCACACCGCCGGATTTCCCGCATACCGCGCTCTACGTCACCGGCTTCCACGGCTATGAGATCGCGCGCATCGAACGACCGAGCCATGGCGGCACGGCGCCGTCGCCGATCAGCCCGGAGCGGCCGCAGCGCTGCAACCAGCTCTGGTTCGATCCGATCCTGCTCGACTATGTGAAGACGCTGCCCTCGGTGACGCTGCGCTATCGCTGCGCCTTCGAATCGCTGCGCGAGGAAAGCGAGCGCGTCATCGTCACCGCGCGCGATCAGGAAACGAACGAAGAAGTGACGATCACGGCGCAATATGTCGCCGATTGCAGCGGCAGCCATAGCCGTATCCGCCGCCAATTCGGTATCGAAATGGGCGGCGCCGGCGGCGATGGCGAGACCGAATACCATGTGAGCGCGTTCATGCGCCTGCCCGAACTCTGGAAGCATCACGACAAGGGCAAGGCGGCGCTAACCTTCTTCATCGACGAGAAGGGCAATTGGCGCAATCTCGTCATGATCGACGGCAAAGAGCTTTATCGCTACGGCCTGACCGGCAAGGAGCTCTACGACAATCCCGACGCCGTCGACATCAACGCGCTGTTCGACGACGTCGCCGGCCCCGACATTCCGCGCGAGATCATCTCGGTGCTGCGCTGGAGCGCCAGCGACGTCGTCGCCGACCGTTATCGCATCGGCCGCGTGTTCCTGGTCGGCGATGCGGCACATCAGAACCACCCTTCCGGCGGCTTCGGTCTCAACACCGGCATGGGCGATATGGACAATATTGGCTGGAAGCTCGCGGCCATCGTCCAAGGTTGGGGCGGCACGCACTTGCTCGACAGCTATGAAGTCGAGCGCCGGCCGATCGGCCTGCGCAATATCAACCAGGCCTGGCTCGGCTATGCCGACAATCGCGACCGGCCGACCCATCCCGAAATCCGCCACGACACGGCCGCAGGCGCGGCCGCGCGCGAGACGATGAAAAAGCAGATTCTCGGCTCACAAGTCGCGATGGTGCTGACCGATGGCATCGCGCTCGGCTATCGCTATGACAATTCGCCGATCGTGTGCGCCGACGGCAGCGAAGCCACGCCCGACGATCCGACGCGCTATGTGCCGACAGCGCGTCCGGGCTCGCGCGCGCCGCATGCCTGGATCAAAGCCCCCCAAAACGATAACGGGCAGTCGGTGCTCGATCTCTTCGGCCGCGGCTTCATGTTGCTGCGCTTCGGCGCCGACGCGCCGGACGGCGCGCCGCTCGAACGCGCCTTCCGCGAGCGCCAGGTGCCGATCTCGGTCGCGACGATCAGCGATCCGGCGATCGCCCAGGCCTATCAGCGCAAGCTCGTGCTGGTGCGGCCCGACGGTCATGTTGCCTGGCGCTCCGACGCGATGCACCAGGACCCGCTGAGCCTCGCCGATCGGGTGCGCGGCGCCTCCGAATAATCGATAGGCGGATAAACGAATAGACGCGTAGATCGGCCAAAAAGGAGAGCAGCGATGAAATGCGTCGAGATCGTCGCGACGACGGGCTTTGAGGGCTTGCGCATTGCCGAGCGGCCGATGCCGAAACCCGGACCGCGCCAGGTGCTGGTGCGCGTGCGTGCCGCCTCGTTCAATTGGCGCGACATGATGATCCTCAAAGGCGGCTACGCGCGCGGCGTCCCCCTGCCGCGCATTCCGCTCTCCGACGGCGCCGGCGAGATCGTCGAATGCGGCGCCGATGTCACGCGCGTGAAACCGGGGGACCGTGTGTGCAGCACTTTCTTCCAGACCTGGATGAGCGGCCCGGTCTTCGCCGAGGCCCAGGACGCGGCCTTGGGCGGCACGGCCGAGGGCGTGCTGAGCGAATACGTCGTGCTCGACGGCGACGGCGTCATCAAATTCCCCGAGCATCTATCCTTCGAGGAAGCCGCGACCCTGCCCTGCGCCGCGTTGACCGCGTGGCACGGACTGTTCGAGGCCACCAATCTGCGCGCCGGTGATACGGCGCTGCTGCTCGGCACCGGCGGAGTCTCGGTCTTCGGCCTACAGCTTGCCCGCGCGGCCGGCGCCAACGCGATCATTACCTCGTCGAGCGACGAGAAGCTGGAACGCGCCAAAACGCTTGGCGCGACCGGCACCATCAATTACAACAAGAACACGAAGTGGTGCGAGACGGTACGCGAGATGACCGGCGGTCGCGGCGCCGATGCAACGCTCGACGTGATCGGCGGCGAGACATCGAAGATGGCGCTCGAAGCGCTGCGCACCGGCGGTCATGCCGCGATCATCGGCGCGCGCTCCGGCGTCGCCGGCGATCTCGACCGCCGCTATGTGCTGCAAAAAGGTCTGCGCGTCACCGGCATCAATATCGGCAGCCGCGCCATGTTCGAGGCGATGAACCGCGCCATCGCCTCGGCCAAGCTGAAACCGGCCGTCGACAAAACCTTCCCGCTCGCCGACGCCATCGCCGCCTACAAAGACTTCGCCACCGGCCGCCATTTCGGCAAGGTCGTGGTGACTCTTTAGAATGCGAAGCCATTAAAATCGTCATCCCCGCGAAAGCAGGGATCCAGCGATACCGAAATGGATTCCCGCTTTCGCGGGAATGACGGTGTTGGAGCGTGCGAGCGCCCTACCCCAGCGCCTTCGTTTTTTCGACCGCCGCGAGCAGTGCCGCGAGCGACGCATCGTCCGTACCCGCGCTCAGCGCCACTTTCGCAACACTTTCCGCCACGCCAGCGCCGATGACAGGGTCGGTGAGGCGGTGGAATTTCGCCAGGAGGTCGGCCTCGCTGAGCGGCCGCGCCGGATCGCCGAGCGCGTCGGTGACGAGCAGCGAGGCGTTCTCGCCATTCTTCAGCGTTACCTCGACGCGCGCCGGATAGACCGCGGGGAAATAGCCGGAAAGCGCCGGATCGGGTGCGATTTCGACCTTCGGCATGAATGCGGCAATCTTCGCGTCTTGCGAATGATCCGGCCGCACGACGTCGTCGATCAGCTCAGGATGATAGGCCGCGAGCGCGAATTGATAAGACGTGTTGATGATGCGCTCGACCCGGCCTTTCGTGTGGCGTTGGCCAATCATCCCTGCATAGGCGGGCGGCACGTTGACCCTCACCGCTTCCATCGTGTCGGCTGGATGCTTGGCGATCAGCTGACGGAAGCCGTCGAGCGCCGCCGTGTTCTGCTTGGCGGCGCAGAATGGCTTGTAGCTGATCGTCGCGATCGCGCCTTCGCCTTGGATCGGCGCGACGAGCGGAGCGGCGTCGAGCGCGATGCCGTGGCTGCGCTGGAGCCAATCGCCATCGAGCAGCGCGCGGTCGCCACGATAACCTTTCGCTGCCGCGAGCGCCGCCCAAACGCCCGCGCGCGCCGCTTGGCCGAGCAGAACGAAGCGCGCGTTGCCGCCGCCGGCCGCGCCGCTGGTGAGGGACAGCGCGATACCGATAGCATCGGCGGTTTGCTCTGCGGTGAGGCCCAAGAGCGGCGCCGCGGTTGCGGCAGCGCCGACCGGCCCCGAGAAGAAGGTCGGCCAGATGCCACGATAAAGGATCGTCGCCCCGGAGATCGCGAGACTCAGCCGCGCCATCGCCTCGTAACCCGACGCAATCGCCTGCGCGAAATTCGCGGCGCTCGCTTTGTCGAGCGCCTGCGCGACCGTCACCGCCACCGGCACGACCACCGAGCCGATGGTGGTGCAGCTTTGCATATGAATGTCGTCGATCTCGGTATTGCGGATTACTGCGACGCGCTGGGCGATGCGATCGAGCGTATTATCGCTTGCCGCCGCAAAACCG
Organism: Allostellaceae bacterium; assembly: GCA_035552195.1. Lineage (GTDB taxonomy): Bacteria > Pseudomonadota > Alphaproteobacteria > ATCC43930 > CGMCC-115725 > CAIKMD01. The sequence goes on from DASZLU010000154.1 coordinate 58,369, forward strand.
GGCTGCGGCGTGGCCAGCTTCATCGCCAGCAGCGCATCCTCGGTCCGCGTGCCGGCATACCAAGCGCCGAGCGTATCGAGGAGATGCAGCGCGAGCTTCGCACCGGCGCCTTGCGGCGGTGCGAGAATGGCTTCGGCAAAACGCTCGATGTTCGTCATGCGGAGTGTGTTCCTGTCATTTCGGCAAATAGGCTTCGGTATAGAATTTCGTCAGATCGGGCGGATGATCGAAGGTGCCCATATCGACGAAGGATTCGGCTAGCGTCTTGATCGCGGCCGGAAGGAATTTTCCGTCGGGCGAGAAGATCGGCATCACCAGATCGTATTCCTTGGCCTCGACTTCTGGCGTGTAATGCGTGTATTTGCGCGCGAGCTCGACCGTCTCGTCCTTATGCGCGCGCATCCAGGCAATGTTCGCGAACCAGGCCTTGAGGAAATGCCGCACGGCATCAGGATTGCCTTGGATGAAGGCGTTGGTCGCGAAGATCGCCTCGCCGAGAAAGTCCGAGCCGACATCGAAGGCGGGCAACAAGATGCGCGCTTTCTTCGAGAGCTCGAGCTGCACGCCGAAAGCGGGCGGCGCCACCACCCCGTCGATCTGTCCGGTCGTCAGCAAAGCCGCCTGGCTCTGCAGATCGCTGCCGACCGGCACGATCGTCACCGCATCCTTGGCCCAGCCGTTTTGCGCGATCAACCGCTTCATCAGCCATTCGGTCAACGAGCCGACCGTGGTGACGCCGATTTTCTTGCCCTTGAGATCATCGACAGTCTTCAGCCGCGCATCGTAAGCGACGACAATGCCGAGCACCGGGCGATTGCCCATCGCCGCGACCGCCATATCGGGCGAGCCTTTCGCCGAGAAAGCGAGATCAGTGCCGGCCGAAACCGTCATATCGATCGCGCTCGCGATGATCGCTTGCTGCAGCTTGGCGCCGCCGCCGAAATCGGTCACCTCGACATCGAGTCCCTCGGCCTTGAAGGCGCCGCGATCATTGGCGATCCGCGCCGGAAGGAAGGTGAAGTTGGCGCCGGCCGGCGTTCCGACACGCACGGTCTGAGCATCCGCGTATGCCGACGGCAGCGCGCCGATGCCGAAGAACGACGCGACGAACAGCGCGATGATCCGCTTCATCCTCTCTCCTCCGCCGCCATCAGTCCCTTGGAAGATAGGCTTCCGTATAGAGCTTCGACATATCGACATCGCCGTCGACGAGGTGGAGATCCTTGAAGGACTCCTGGATCGTCTTCAGCCCCGCCGCCTGGAAATGTCCGTCCGTCGTGAACATCGGCATGACGAGATCGTATTCCTTGTTCTCGACCTCGGGCGAGAAGTCGGTCACGCTGCGCGCGATTTCGACCGCTTGCGCCTTATGGGCACGCATCCAGACGATGGTCTCGAACCAAGCCTTGAGGAAGCTGCGGACTTCCTCGGGATGTTCTTTGAGAATCGCGTTCGAGGCGAAGATCGCGTGCTGGATGAAATCGTGCTCGATCTCGGAGGTCGAGAAGAGCAAGCGACCCTGCTTCGTCTCTTCGAGCTTGAAGCCGAGCGCCGCGGCGGTGACGGCGGCATCGACCTGACCCGTGACAATGGCCGCGGTATCCGCCGCCCAGCTGCCGCCGGCGGTTACCAGCCTCATGTCGTCCGGGCCCCAGCCCTTTTCCTGTGCCAGCTTCTGAATTAGCCAGCGCGTCACGCCGGCGCCCGGCGCGACGCTGATGGTTTTGCCTTTGAGATCGTCCGGACCTTTGAGGGGCGAGTCGTATTTGACGATGACGCCGAGGAAGAGCGGCGGCCCAGCCATCTGCGCAATCGCGATTTCAGGCGCACCCTTGGCCACGTAAGAGAGATCGGAGCCGCCGCTGAGCGCGATGTCGATGGCGCCGGCGGCCATTGCCTGATGTTGCTTACCGCTGCCGCCGAAGCCGATGCTTTCAACCGCCACGTTGTTCTTCGCGAAGAAGCCTTCGCGGATCGCGACCTCGACCGGGATGAACGAGAAAGCCTGTGCCGCGGAATTGCCGACGCGCAGCTTGACCGGCTCGGCACAAACCGGCGCCGCGACGGCAAGCGCGAGGCTGCCCAGCACAAGGACGAGGGCGGCCGGCGTTCGAAACCGCACGCCGGCCGCCATGAGCTTTAACCGATATTCCAGCGGCTGAAGCGCCGCTCGGCCATGCGGCACAGCTCGTTGAGCGTCACTGCGATCGCCGCCAGCACTGAGATCAGCGCGAAAAGATCGGGCGGCGAGAAGCTTTCGGCAAAAAGCCGCGTGTAGAAGCCGATGCCTGCGGTCGAGACATAGAGCTCGGCCAGCAACACGCCGAGGAGCACCGCCGTCATGCCGAGACGCATGCCGGTGAAGAAGCTTGGAATCATGTGCGGAAAGACGATCGTGGTGAAGACCTGCCAGCGGCTGGCGCCCATCGAATGCGCGGCGCGCAGCAATTGCGGCCGCAAATTCTGCACGCCCGCGACCGTCGTCACGATCACCGGGAAGATGCCGTGGCTGACGCCGAAGGCGATCTTCGCCGCCGGGCCGATGCCGAAGATCAGCACGAAGAGCGGCAGGATGGTCGCTTGCGGCGTCGCATAGAGCATCAGGATCACCGGCAGGATCGACTGCTTGGTGAAGCCGTGCAGGCCAACGGCAAGGCCGACGGAGAGGCCGACGACGACCGACATCGAGAAAGCCAACCCGACCTCGAAAATCGTCACCTCGATCGCGTTGCGGATTTTGGGATCGGCGAAGATGTGCGGCAGAGCCGTGATCGCCTGCGAGGGCGGGCAGAGGAAGAGCGGATCGGCATAGAGACGTGCGCCGAGCTCCCAGAGCGCAAGCAGAACGAAGATCGGTGACGAGCCGCTTGGCTCGATCACCGGCGATGCGTCACTGGGAGGAGTATGCCATGGCAAAGGCTGTGACAGGCCTCGTTTGGGTGGCCGTCGTTCTCGGCGCGATCACAGCTGCCGCGGCCGA
>DASZLU010000155.1:0-1875 GCA_035552195.1 Allostellaceae bacterium
ACCCGCTCGATCAGCCAATCCGCCCTCTCCGCTACCCGAATGTCGCCAAATGCCATGGCATGACCTCCAGCAAACCCGTGCCGAAGATCTTGAATCACATCTACAATCATCAGGGAATCACTTCCGTGCATCCCATAGCCCGCAGCGGGAGAGGGCGCAACGACGACGCGCCACGTCGATCAAAAATCCGCGCTGCCGGCTTTGCGCATCGCCGTGCCCTTCGTCAGGCCGTGATCCGGCTGCGGCAGCGCGGTGCCGGGATCGGTGAAGCGGTTGACGATCGGATAGCGGCGGTCGCGGCCGAAATTCTTCAAGGTCACTTTCACGCCCGGCGCAGCCTGGCGGCGCTTGTATTCGGCGAGATAGAGCATGCGTTCGACCTTGAGCACGGTGTCGCGGTCGAAGCCCGCGGCAACGATGGCCGCGGTCGGCTCCTCGCGCTCGACCAGCCGCTCCAAAATCTGATCGAGAGTGTCGTAGGGTGGCAGCGAGTCCTGGTCGGTCTGGTTTTCGCGCAGCTCAGCGCTCGGCGCCCGTGTGATGACGTTCTCAGGAATGACATTACCATCAGGACCGCGCGCGCCTTCGGGCTTCCAGGTATTGCGCAATCGCGACAGCCGAAACACCTCGGTCTTGTAGATGTCCTTGATCGGATTGTAGCCGCCGTTCATGTCGCCATAGAGCGTGGCATAGCCGACCGACATCTCCGATTTGTTGCCGGTGGTCACCACCATGGCGCCGAATTTGTTGGAGATCGCCATCAGGATGACGCCGCGGGCGCGGGCCTGCAGGTTCTCCTCGGTGACGTCGCGCGGCGTGCCCTCGAAGACACCGGCGAGCGCGGATTCGAAACCCTTCACCGCGCTTTCGATCGGCACGATGTCGTAGCGGATGCCGAGCGCCTGCGCGATCGCGGCCGCATCGTCGCGCGAAGCCTGCGACGTGTAGCGATAGGGCAGCATCACACAGCGCACGCGCTCGGCGCCGAGCGCATCGGCCGCCATCGCGGCGCACAGCGCGGAATCGATGCCGCCGGAGAGCCCGATCACGACGCCCTTGAAGCGGTTCTTGTCGACATAGTCGCGCAGGCCGAGAACGCAGGCGCTGTAATCGGCCTTGTCTGAATCCAAAGCCGGGGCGACGACGCCGCGCGCGCAACGCCACTTGCCGTCGATGCGCGACCAATGCGTGGTGAGAATTTCCTCGCGGAAGGCCGGAAGCTGGAACGCCACCGAGCGGTCGGCATTGAGCGCGAACGAGGCGCCGTCGAAGACGAGCTCATCCTGACCGCCGAGCTGATTGATATAGATCAGCGGCAGGCCGGCCTCGGTGACGCGGGCGACGACGACATTGAGCCGGACTTCGCTCTTGTCGCGCCAATAGGGCGAGCCATTCGGCACGATGAGGAGCTCGGCGCCGGTCTCGGCCAGGCACTCGACGACGTTCTCGTAGTCGCCCCAGTCGGTCCAAGAGTCTTCGCAGACCGGCAGCCCAAGCCGCACGCCGCGAAAATTCACCGGCCCGGGCAGCGCGCCCGAGGCGAAGACGCGCTTCTCGTCGAACACGCCGTAATTGGGCAGATTGACCTTGAAGCGCAGCGCCTCGATGCGGCCGCCGGCTAGCAGCGCATAGGCATTGTAGAGCTTGCCGTCCTCGACCCCATCCTCGATCCATGGCGTGCCGATCAGCACCGCCGGCCCGCCGTCGGCGGTCTCGCGCGCCAGCGTCTCGACCGCGGTCCGGCAGGCGGACTGGAAGGCGGGCTTGAGCACCAGGTCCTCCGGCGGATAGCCGGCAATGAATAATTCGGAAAAGGCGATGATGTCGGCACGATCGGCCGCGGCGCGGGCGCGCGCTTTCCGGGCAAGCTCCAGA